>CAVEPV010000007.1:0-56722 GCA_963617695.1 Bacteroidaceae bacterium | reverse complement strand
AGGCGAGGGCGAGCGCCGCCGCCGCTATCGCGACGGCGAGCGCGCGCAGGGCGCGGGCGCGGGGGCTGGCGGGGACGGTGGCGCTGGGCATGGGCGGCCTCCCTCTCGGTGGACACGGGGCTTAGACGTTCTGCTTCTCTCGAGGTTCCCTAGGCTCCCGCGCGCAGCCGTCTGGACTCTTCGCGCAGCAGTTAAGAAACCCTTAATGGTCAACCTCCCATGTTAACCCCGAACGGAGCCTCAGAACTGCTGTTATGTCAGTTTTTCTGCAGGATTTACGGGCCTTTTCGAGGTTGGAACGCACTGAGCCCCGCGACGACCCTTCTCGGCGCCCAGCCTACAGGCCCGGAGCCAAAAAACGCATCGATACGTTGCCCCAATCAGAAGCAACGTATCGATGCGCTACGGACTCGAAATGAACAACGCCTGGCGCGTTCTCCCCTAGTGGCCTTTCACCATGCCGGCGATGCGATCGGAGATGGAGGACTGCTTGCGGCGGTCGTCACCCCAGAAGCTCACCGAGACCATACCCGGGCCCACGTGGCAGCCGATGGTGGGGCCGATGTTCGTGCGCAAGAACATCGTGCTGTCATCCTGCTTAGAGATCAGGTCGCACAGACGACCGGCGTCGCCCTCGGCGTCGGCGTTGCCCACCGCCGCGATGTTGGAGTACAGGTCGGTGCTGTGGTTCTTCTCGTAGAACTCCGCCATGCGGCGCAGGCCTTTCTTGCGGCCGCGCGCCACGCCCACTACGGCAAGCTTGCCGTCGGTGTCGAAGGTGAGCAGCGGCTTGACGTCGAGCTTGCCGCCCACCATAGCCACGCTCGCGGGGATACGGCCGCCGCGATGCAGGGCGTCGAGGTCGTCGACCATAAAGAGCGTCTGCACGTAGTAGCGCGCCTCGGATGCCCATTCGGCCAGCTCAGAGGCATTGAGGCCACGATTGCGCTGGCGCACCGCCTCGGCAATGATCAGGCCCTGCGGGGTGGAGCCGAGCTTGAGGTCAACGATGTAGAGCCCCAGCTCCTCGGCGCTCTTGCCGCGCTCGTCGCACAGGCGGCGCAGCGCCATGCAGGCGCCCTCGTAGCATCCCGAGATGCCGCTCGAGAACGCCAGGTACACCGTGGGCACGCCCGAATCGGCCGCCGCCGCAAAGGCCTCCTCGAACACCAGCTGCGAGGGCTGGGAGGTCATGGGTTGGGCGCCGTGACGCATTGCCTCGTAAAAGTCGTGAGCTGAGAGGGTCTCGTACATGTCATCAGTACCGGTAAGGCCGCCCTCACCCAACGACGTCTCGGTATAGGTGAAGTTTAAAACCTGCAGGCCTTCCGCCTCGCAAAAGTCGCGTGGCAGCTCGCAGCACGAATCGACGATGATGTTGCAGGCGTGGGTGGTGGAAGACATGGAAACTCCGCTCGTATGTCGTATGCGTTCGCATGGAATACAGCCGCGCACCATTGTGACAGGTTTACGTGCCGCGCGATAGCTGGTGCAGGGCGGGCGGTGCGGAAGGCGGTGCAGGGCGACCCGGCGCGGACGGTGGCAGACGCCGGGCCTTCTCCCCGCCGCTCCTTTCTTCCCCGCCACCTTCCAAAAAAGAAGGGGATTAGCTCGAAAAAGAGGGGATTAGCTCGACCGTCTCCCTGGCGTGCATGCGGACCTCCAGTCCGGACTCCACGTCCAATTTTTCGTCCGCAGTCCCGGGGGATTAGCCCAACCGCCACTGAATAAACTGGCGGTATGCACTTTTAGCTTCAAATTAGCCGGTTTTATGCACGTTTTTCGCTTCTTAGTCCTTCTGCCCAAGGAGCACCGTACAAATATTGCGTTTTTGTACGAATGGCAGCACCGTGAGCACCGTTCAGGATCCGTCATAGCACCAAAAACAGCCCAAATGAAGCCCCCAAAGGGCTACTCGAGGCCCACACAGCATGCGAAACGCCATGCATACAATACAAAAACGTAATATTTGTACGGCGGGGACGCAGCAACGCCCAACACCGCCCGCCTCACCGCATAAAAACGGCCCCCGGGCTTAGGAACCCAAGGGCCGTGGGTGCACCGTGCGTGGATGGCGTCGCAGGGTGCATGGAAAGGGTGCCAACTGGGCGGTGAGGACACTCGGCGGGCTTGTCCGCAGTGTTGATAGAATCGCTCACCATCGCTATGCGCGGCCGTCACAGGAGAAGACGACTGCCGCATAGCGATGGCGGGCGTGCCAAGAGCCCTCACCGCCCGGCTGGTGCGCATCGGGGCGCTACCCGATGCCGCGCCCTTGTTGAGCGCACAACCATATTCCCGCTTTGTTCTTTTGAGACCTATACTGACAGATGCGAAAAACCGTTCAATTTTGAAACACCTGCGGAGGCGGACCGTGATGACAAAGAGTAAACGAAAAGACGCTTCCCGAGAGAATGAAGTGCACACGGAGAAAAGCGCGGGCTCGAAAGCCGGGGCGCGCCCGGAGGATGGCGCGCAGCCCGAGGGCGCGAGTGCCCCCGTCCCCGACGCAGCCTCCGGAGCCAGTAAGGCCCCTGCATCCAGCACGGCTCCCGGCGGCAGCGCAGCTTCCGCATCCGCCGCGACTTCCGAAAGTGGCGAAGAGCACAAAGGCAGAACGCCCCAGAGGGGCGGCGCCCCGACCAGCAATCCGTTGACAGACGCCGCCCGGGCTCATATCTACGCGGCGGCGCTCGCCGACGCAGAGTTAGACGTCATCGTCTTTGACGGGGCGGGCACGCTCGTGCACACCACGCTCGATGCGGACGACCCACGCGCCGCCTCGCTCATCGAGTACGCCCGCGACCATCGCACCCAGGCCGCCGAGCAAGGCCGCCTCCTCCTCAACCGCGACGGGTGCCTCTACACGCTGCTGCCCCGCACACGCACGATTGGGGGTCACGCGCTCAGCACCTTCACGGTGCGCACGCGCCGCACGCACGCCGTGCGCGCGGGCATCGAATGGCTGAACGCCGAGGACGTGCAGGCCGACTTTGAACAGAGCGCCTTTGGCGTAATCGAGGGCGCGGAGTCGCTCTCGCCGCTCGTGTTGCAGGCCTACGACCGCCGCGTGCCCGTGATGCTCGAGGGCGAGGCAGGCGCCGGCAAAGACCAGACGGCCCACCTCCTCTATCTGCGCGGCAGCGTGCGCGACCAGCCCTTTGTGCGCGTGAGCTGCGACCTGATTGCCGACAAAAACTGGCGCTGGCTGCTGCGCGGCGCCGACTCGCCCCTCTATCAGACAAACATGACCATCTACCTACGCGGCCTACATGCCCTGGGCGAAAAACGCTGCCGAGAGCTGCTCGCCTGCGTGCGCGACACGGCGCTCACCGAGCGCTGCCGCGTGATCCTCTCGGGCAACGACGTGCCCGGCGGAGGAGAATGCGACGCGGTGGCCGCCTTTGCCGAGCAGCTGCGCTGCGCCGTCTGCATCGCGGCCCCCGTCCGCGAGCGGGCAGACCGTGCCGCGTGCGTGGAGCGCTACCTGAGCCACGTCTCGGCCGCTTTTGAAGTGGATCCGCCTGCGCTCTCTGCCGAGGCGCGCGAAGTCCTGAACGCCTACCGCTGGCCGCGCAACTACACGCAGGTACGCGAGGTTGCCGAACGCCTGCTCATCGTGAGCGAGGGCGGCGCCATCACCGCCGAGCTTGCCCGCGAGGTGCTCGCGCAAGAGGACGTAATCCGCTCCGGCGTGTTCTCGAGCCCCGCGCTCGAAACCGACCTGTATATCCTGCGCCCGCTCGCCGACACCGAACGCGACATCGCCCAACTGGTGTGCGACCACCTAGGCGGCAACAAGACGCGCGCCGCCGAGGTGCTGGGCATCAGCCGCACCACCCTGTGGCGGCTGCTGAGGTAAAGCAATCGACCAAGAACGAACCGGCGAATCGGAATCGGCACCAAAGGTTCCCTTCGGCGGTCGCGTCTCTTAGAGATGGCCGCATCTCCCCCCCCTTGGCAACTGCGGAGGCAGAAAGCGACGAGCAAACTGAGCTGGCACCCTCATTGGAAAGGAACGTCGGCCACCCCCGCCCGCCAGCACCCGCGTCTGCCAGCCGCGCGCCCCGCCGGCCGCTCGCCCTCCCCCGCTGCGCTGCACCCCACATGTGGAATCAACCTTAAGACGCATTAACATTTACACAGACACGCGCACGGCGCGGGCAGCAAACGGCTACAATACGTCCCATACGTATGTATATGACTCTGCGAAAGGAACCCCATGTCCCTCGGCATCGATAAGACCATCAACGGCTCCAACGCCACCATCGCGCTCACCGGCCGCCTTGACACCGTGACCTCCCCCGAGCTCGAGGCCGTGCTCGACGAGATCCTGCCCGCTACCAAGGATCTGACCTTCGACCTTACGAACCTCGAGTTCATCTCGTCCTCGGGCCTGCGTCTGGTGCTCCGCGCCCAGAAGACCATGAACGAGCAGGGCGCCATGCGTCTCAAGAACGTTCAGGACGCCGTGACCGAGATCTTCGACATCACCGGCTTTAGCGACCTGCTCACCATCGAGTAGCACCCGCCAAAACCTCGAACAACATAAGGTAGGCTATGGATATCAGCCTGATTCCTCAGACCTTATTGCCCGCCCTCCTGGCGGGCATTTTTGCATACCTCGGCGAGCACCAGGAACGCTGGGCCAACGCCAACCCGTGGGTTCGCCACATCGTGATCGGCGTGGCCTTTGGCCTCGTTGCGGTGTTCGACACGCAAACGGGCCTGCCCGCAATCACCGACAGCCTGATCAACGCGCGCGACGCCGCACCCGTGGCGGCGGCCCTGTGCTTTGGCGGCCCCGCCGGCGTCATCGCGGGCCTCATTGGCGGCGCTTGGCGCTGGCTATACCCGACCTTCTTCATGGCCGGCCTCACCACCCGCACCGCTTGCACGCTCGCGACCGTGCTCGCCGGCATCATCGGTGGCTTTGCGCGCCGCCGCGCCTTTGGCAACCGCACGCCGGCCACCGGCTACGCCGTGGGCGTCGCCATGGGCGTTGAGGCCTTCCACATGATGCTCATCCTGCTGCTCAGCAACATGGGCGTCACGCCAGCCTTCCTCTTTGTCGACAGCTACTACGTGGTCATGATCGGCATGAACGGCTTTGCGGCGGGCCTCGCCATCGCCGTCTGCCGCTTTGTGCGCGGCACACGCCGGCACGTCAAGCCACCCTATCTCATCAGCGACCTGGGCAACCGGCTCGTCCTCATCATCATCGGCGCCTTCTTTGCGGTGACCATCTCGAGCGCCAGCATCATCTTCAACATCTCGCGCAGCCAGACCGAGACGCTGCTCTACATCAACCTCGACGACCTGCAAAACGACATCGAGACCTGGGGCTGGGACGATGTCATCGACCAGGAGGTCTACTGGCGCATCCAGCTCAACGGCTCGATCATCGTCTACGACGACAAGACGGGCGAGGTGCTCACCAGCCAGGCCTCGAGCGGGTACTACATCAAGGACAAGGGCGTCGACAGCATCCTCTCCGTCCCGGTATCGACGCTTGAAGAGGACACCCTCAACATGGTCGACATCACCGAAGTCCAGTGCTACGTGATGAAGCGCGACCTGGGCGAGCGCTCGATCATCGTCTATTTGCCCTGTGACGAGGCCGACTACTACACCACCGTGTCGACCGACCTGATGGTGTTCACCCAGATCATCGTCAACGTCGCCCTGGTCGCCGTCCTGTACCGCCTGTTGTACAAACGCGTGCTTCGCAACCTGCACAACGTGGGCAACGGCCTGAACGAGATCGCAGCCGGCAACCTTGACACCGTGATTGACGTGCGCACGCACCAGGAGTTCTCCAAGCTCTCGGACAACGTGAACACCACCGTTAACACCCTTAAGGGCTATATCGAGGAGGCCGAGCATCGGCACGACGCCGAGCTGGAGCTGGCGCGCCACATCCAGCACTCCGCGCTGCCCAGCGTGTTCCCGCCGTTCCCCGAGCGCCACGACTTTGACATCTTTGCCAGCATGGAGCCCGCGCGCGAGGTAGGTGGCGACTTTTACGACTTCTTTATGCTCGACAGCCACCGTCTCGTGGTGCTGATCGCCGACGTCTCGGGCAAGGGCGTGCCCGCGGCCCTGTTCATGATGCAGGCCAAGACCGAGATTCACTCGCTTGTGGAGTCGGGCCTGGATGTGGACGCAACGTTCACCGAGACCAATCGACGCCTGTGCGAGGCTAACGAGAGCGGCATGTTCGTGACCGCGTGGCTCGGCATGCTCGACCTCACCACCGGCATGCTCAGCTACGCCAACGCCGGGCACAACCCGCCGCTCGTGCGCCGCGCCGGCGGCGATTACGAGTACCTGCGCGTGGCCAAGCCGAACTTCTTCCTCGCCGGCATGGACGGCATCAAGTACCGCAAGTACACCATGCCGCTGTTCCCTGGCGACCGCCTGTTCCTCTACACCGACGGCGTGACCGAGGCTTGCAACCCCGAAGAGGACATGTACGGCGAGGATCGCTTGCTCACCGTCCTGAACGGCGACCCGGGTCTGCCGCCACACAAGACGTGCGAAACGATCGCCACAAGCGTGCACTCGTTTGCCAACGGCGCTGAGCAGTCCGACGACATCACCATGCTGTGCGTCTCGCTCGATGCGCTGTGCGGCCGCAACCAGATTGTCACGCACGCCGACATCCCCTCGATCGACACCGTGCGCATGTACTTTGAGGATCACATGCCCGAGCTGGGCGCGAGCCCGCGTGTGGCAAACCGCGTGCTGGTGGCGGTGGACGAGATCTACTCCAACATCTGCAACTACTCGCACGCCACGCGTGCGGCGGCCTCGATGGTGCGCCATGATGGCAAGCTTGTGGTGGAGTTTGTGGACAACGGCGACCCGTTCGACCCCACGCAGGCGCCCGAGCCCGACACCACGCTCTCGGCAGAGGAGCGCAAGATCGGCGGGCTGGGCATCCACATGGTGCGCACGATGTCCGAATCGATGGAGTACGCGCGCATCGAGAACACGAACGTGCTGACGGTCACGTACCGGATGTAGGGGGCGCCGGGCACCGGGTGCGAAGGCTCGGCCGCCCTGCTCGCCCGGCGGTGCGCTTGGGAGCCTGGCCCCGAACGGCTCCCAAGCGCGGCACGGGTGAGGACGCGCCGGGATTTCGTACCCGAGCCGGCCTCGGGCGGGCGGGCGCGCAACCCGCACGTAAACGGGTCTCTGCAGTTCGAGGTATTGTTGCGGGCGCCGGGCGCCGGGTGCAGCCTTGGCGCCTAGATGCCCAGCTTGCGACGGAGTTCGGCTCGGGTGCCATCGCTCGTGAAGGCAGCCTCGACGGCGTTCTCCGTCATAAGGTCGAGCTGCTCAGGCGTGACTCCCAGCTCGCGCTCCGCGTAGGCGAACTCCTGCGCAAGCGTGGTACGCTCGATGGCCTTGTCGTCGGTGTTGAGTGTCACGCACACGCCGCGATCCAAGTAGTCTGCGAGCGGGTAGTCGTCCATGCTGGGCACGGCGTAGGTCTGCCGATTGCTCGTGGGGCACATCTCCAACGGCGTGCCGCGCTCTGCCAGCTCGTCTACCAGCGACTCGTCCGCCGCGGCGCGCACGCCGTGACCGATGCGGGCGGCGCCCATCTTGAGTGCGTCGCGCACGCTGCCCGGGCCCGCCGCCTCGCCAGCGTGGATCGTGTAGGGCACGCCGAGCTCGCGCGCGCGGCCAAACAGGTCAAGATAGTTATATGTGGGGAAGAGCGCCTCGGCACCGGCCAGGTCGAGCGCCACGACTCCGCCGTCCTCCACCAGATACTTTGAGGCCAGCTCGATGGTCTCCTCGTTGGCGGTCTCGTTGCCCTCGCCGCGCATGCAGCAAAGGATGAGGTTCGCCGGAATGGCCGCGTCTTCCAGGCCCGCGATGGCCGCACGAATGGCTTCCTCCTGGGTCATACCGTTCAGGCCGTGGACCTGAGGCGCAAAGCGCAGCTCGGTGTAGGCCACGCCCTCGCTCGCCATCTCGCTTGTCACCAGGCGCACGGCGTCGCGCAGGCCCTCGGGCGTCTGCAGGAGCGAAAGCGGATGCTCAAAGCAGGTGAGAAAGTCGTTCAGGCTGGTGCAGGTGTCGGGCACCGAGAGCAACCCGAGCAGCTCCGCGTCGTCGGCCGCGGGCAGGGTGATGCCCTGCGTCTCGGCCAGGCGCTTGGCCACGCCCACCGTAATCGCGCCGTCCAGATGTGCGTGCAGATCGATATAGCCTCGCGCCATGCTCGCGCCCCCTTTGGTACCCTTCCGGTTCTCGCCCGGTTTTTGTTTGCCCCATTATGCCCGAGGGCGCGGCCACAGGCGCGCGAGGCGGGCGAGGCGCAATCAAACTGCCACGCAAGGGCTGCTCGGCCGGCGCGGTCCGGAAGCCGGCTGAGCAGCACGCGAACGCCGCTCGAACGAGGGCGCGTTCGCCAGCCGGCCCTCGTTCGAGCTGGCGTCTGCCCTTCATCACCGTCGCCTCGCCGTTCACCCGCCCACCGGCCGGAGCTCGCCCGATACCTAGCCAGCTCCCAGTTGGCACTCGGCAATCGCAGCCCTCCCCCGGCGCATGGCCGCTGGCAGGCCGCCGTTCAGCCGGAACTCGGCTGCCTCCCCGCCTCTGTTCGGCCCTTACTCCACCGTAACGCTTTTGGCCAGATTGCGCGGCTGGTCTACGTCGCAGCCGCGCATAAGTGCGACCTCGCGCGCGAGCAGCTGCAGGGGCACGCTCGCCGTGATGGGACTAAAGGCGTCGCGCACACGCGGGATGTAGATCACATGCTCGGCGATACGGCGAATGTCCTCGTCACCCTCGGTGGCGATCACGATGATGCGCGCGCCGCGGGCCTCGCACTCCTTGAGGTTCGAGACCACCTTGTCGTAAGTGGCCGAACGCGTGGTCACCGCGATGACGGGAAAACCCGGGTCAATGAGCGCGATGGGGCCGTGCTTCATCTCGCCCGCGGCGTAGGCCTCTGCGTGCAGATAGCTCACCTCTTTGAGCTTGAGCGCGCCCTCGTAGCTGATGGCCGCACCCATGCCGCGGCCCACAAAGAGCGCCGAGGGGGCGTCCTTGCAGGCAAGGGCCGCCTCGCGCACCGCCTCGCCCTGGGTGTCCAGAATGTGCTGGATCTGGGCCGAAGTCTCGGCCAGCTCGGCGAAGAGCATGCGCACCTGGCCCGAGGTGAGCTTGCCGCTGACCTGGCCTAGCAGCATCGCGAGCAGTGAGAGGCTCACCACCTGTCCAATAAAGCTCTTGGTCGAAGCGACGGCGATTTCCTTGTTGGCCTTGGTGTAAATCACGCCGTCCGACTCGCGGGCCACGGGGCTGCCCACCACGTTGGTGATGCCAAAGACCTTGGCGCCCTTGATGCGCGCGTCGCGGATGGCGGCCAGGGTATCGGCCGTCTCGCCCGACTGCGAGACCGCGACCACGAGCGTGGTGGGCGTGATGATGGGATCGCGGTAGCGGAATTCGCTCGCGGCCTCTACCTCGCAGGGAATGCGCGCCCAGCCCTCGATGAGGTTCTTGGCGATGAGGCCGGCATGGTAGCTCGTGCCGCACGCAATGATGTAGACCCGGTCGATGAGATTGAGCTCTTCGTAGGTCAGGCCCAGCTCGTCGATCTTGAGCTCGCCGCCCGCCCCCATGCGGCCCACAAGCGTGTCGCGCACCACGCGCGGCTGCTCGCAGATCTCTTTGAGCATAAAGTCGGGGTAGCCGCCCTTCTCGGCGGTGTCGAGATCCCAGTCGATATGCGTGCATGCCGGCTCGATTGTGGCGCCGGCAGCGTCGGTAAACTCGATGCCCGCAGGCGTGAGCTTTGCAAACTGGCCATCTTCCAGCACCACCACGTCGCGCGTTGCCTCCACCAGCGCGACCACGTCGGAGGCCACGTACGAGCCGTGTGCGCCATGCCCCACCACGATGGGCGAATCCTTGCGCGCGACGGCGATGGCACCCGGCTCGTCGGCGCAAACCACGGCCAAGCCGTAGGCGCCGAGGATGTGGGAGCAGGCCTCGCGCACGGCAGCCATGAGGTCGCGGGTGCGTGTGTAGGCCTCCTCGACCAGATGGGCGATGACCTCGGTGTCCGTCTCGCTGCGAAAGACGTGGCCGCGCTGCTCGAGTTCGGCGCGGAGCTCGGCGAAGTTCTCAACGATGCCGTTGTGCACCACGGCGATGCGTCCGTCGCAGCTCGTGTGCGGATGGGCGTTGTTTTGCGTGGGGCGCCCGTGCGTAGCCCAGCGCGTGTGGCCGATTCCGCAGGTAGAGGAGGTTGTGGCGGCAGGGGCGACGACCTTTACTGCGGCCGAAGCTGCGTCTGTGGTCGTGGGCTCGCCCGCGTTGGTGATAACACCCGAGGCGGTAGCGCGGCATGACGGCTCCGCCGGGTTCGCTAGGGTGCCCGTGCCCGCGCCATAATTTGAGGCAAGGCCTTCTTCGAGCCCCGCGACCTTCCCCGCCCGGCGAACGATGCGCAAGTCACAACGGCCTTGCGAGTTCGTCACCTCGAGCGCCACGCCTGCGGAGTCGTAGCCGCGGTACTCGAGCCGCTTGAGCCCTTCAACCAGAATTCCGCTCGCCTGTTCCGTGCCGGTATAGCCAACGATTCCGCACATATCGCGTCCCTTCAGGCCGCTTAGCGCTGGGCGCTCTCGGCCGCGTCTCGCTCCGTACAGGACTCTCGCCCACGTTGACGCACGATTCTACGCACTGGTCTTAGTATTCCGCTACCAATTGGTATCATTTCTTTAAGACCACACGGAGGCACAACGGGTTCTCCACAAACTCGGCTGCGGTGTTACAATACGGTCACGGTAATTGAAACGCATCAATAGGAGCTTTCAGTGGCGCATGTGACAATCGGAGACGTGGCACGCGAGGCAGGCGTTGCACTCGGCACGGTCTCGAACGTACTCAACCATCCCGAAAAGGTGCGCCCCGAGACCATCAAACAGGTCAACGAGGCCATCGATCGGCTGGGATATGCGCCCAATCAGAGCGCGCGCGTGCTCGCCGGAGGCAGCAACAACACCTTTGGTCTGGTGCTTCCCCGCCTGAATCACGGCTTCTACCTGCAGATTGCCACCGGAGCCACGGCGCAGGCGGCCAAGAGCGGCTACAACCTGCTCATCGCCAGTTGCGCCGGAGACGAGGAGCGCACGGCCGATTTCCGTCGCTATTTTGCCGGCACGCAGATGTCCGGCATGCTGATTGTGGCCTCGCAGCCCGTGCTCGGAACCTACACGAGCGCGCCTTCCATCCCGACGGTCTATCTCGATGCCAAAAACGACCGCCGCGGATACTTTGTCGCCGCCGACGCCGCCGCCGAGGGACGCCTAATCGCCGAGCACCTTATCGACCGCGGGGCCGAGCGCATCGCCGTGGTGGGACGCCCACTCACACCCAAGCTCCGCACCCGCGCCGAGGGCGTGCGCGCGCTCGAGACGCTCAACCCGCACATTGATTTCGACTTTATAGAAGAGGGCTCCTGCACCAAGCCCGCCGACGGCGCCGATATCGCCCAAGAGATTGCGCAGATGCCCGCTGAGACGAGGCCCGACGCTGTGCTCGCCCTTTCTGACCTGCTGGCCTCAGGTCTGATTGCCGGTTTTGCACGGGCGGGGCTTCGCGTGCCAGATGACATCATGGTCGCCGGATGCGACGGCAACCCCATGGCTTGGAGCTGCGGAGTTGCGCTTACGACCTGTGCGCCCACGGGCTACGAAATCGGCCGCCGCGGCGTAAAGATCCTGCTCGAGCAGATCGAACTTGAGCAGAGCGATCCCGCTCAAGCGCGCATCGAGGCATCTCAGCACCACCAGAACCTGGTGAAGCCCTTCATCCTGGCCCGCGCCAGCACCGGCGTTGTGAACACGGCGCCCGGCGGCGAGGCCGGCGAGGCGGCCGGAACCGCAGCCGGGCACGGCATCGCCGCAGCCGCAAGCCTCAGTCTCGACCCCGCCCAGCTAGACCTCGGCCTCTACCTGTAAGATCCAGGCACTGCGCGGTTGCCATGCCGTCGAGCAGCCCGCCTCCTCCCGGCGCTCCAGATCGCAGCACGGGCCAGGCCCAGCCTTGCCAAAGCGAATCTCGCCTTCCACCTGCGCCATCGCGTAGCTCAGGCTATGTAGCCAGCATTTCGCGCTAAGCGAGTTGCCCCGCGCGCTCCAGCGCGGGTTCCACGTCCGCGAGGGACTCGACCGTCTCGCGTGCCAGCGAGGAGATCTCCTCGGTGGGCTGCACCAGATCCGGCACCATAACAACGTACATGCCGGCCGCGGCGCCCGCGCGCACGCCGTTGAAGGAGTCCTCCACCACGGCGCACTCGGCCGGGTCCACCCCCAAGCGCGATGCGGCCAGCAGGAAGATGTCCGGATTGGGCTTGGAGCGCTCGAGTTCATCTCCGCAGACCACGGCGTCAAAGAATTGCAGCAGGTCAAAGCGGTCGAACTTGCCATGCATCTGCTTTGTGCGCGTCGAGGTGGCGAGCGCCAGCTTGATGCCGCGCGCATTCAGGCTGCGGATAAGCTCCCCCGCGCCGGGCTTGAGAGCCAGCATCTCGGGATAGAGCTCCTCCTCGATGTCCTTGTGCAGCTCAAAGAGATCCTCAGCTACCTCCATGCTGCCAACTTGCTCCGAGAGCATGTCCAGAGCGGCGGGGCGCGTGATGCCAATGAAGTCGTAGAACAGCTGCTCAGGGACCTCCAGGCCGCGCTGCACGGCGGCGCGCTCCCATGCGATGATGCTGATGGACTCGGTATCGATAAGCGTTCCGTCCATGTCGAAGATTACGGCCTTGACCATGCTTCTCCCCCTGGCGCCCGTGCGCCGTCGCTTGCGGCGCGCCCGCGCCCGAACGCCCACCATTGTGCCACGCGCCGAGGTCGCCGTCGCCGTCGCGCCAAGCGCCCACCGAGATAACGAAAGCCACATTGTGGGAAATGGCGGCACCGCACGCAGGGTGCACGAAGCTGAGCCGCGAGCTAAGAACGCAATGCCGTTCGAGGAGCCGCCCGCTTCTTCCTGCCGGCGTTCACTTCGCGCTAGCGCGTGATGTCGCGTACGGCCTCGAGCGCAGCCCAATCCCCGCGCGCGTTCCGAGCGCGCCGCCCACGGCACGAGCAGGCCAAACGCCTCCACGCGCTGAAAGGCCCACTCCCTGCGGCAGCCCCCTCCATGTCATCTCAATCAGGTTCACGCGTAATAGGTAAGATGGGTTCATGGCGTACCGTAGACGGCATTTGCTCTGTTGGCGCGCCAGCCGCTCGAACCAGCATGAACAACCAGCCAAGGAGACCGCATGGCCAGGCGTAAAGCGCATCGAAGCATGCATCGCAGCAGTCCGCGCAGACCACGCGGCGCGCGTGGCTCCGCAGGCACCCAGAAGCTGGTCGCCGGCGTCATCGCTGCCATCATCGCGATCGTCGCAGGTGTTTCGCCCGCACTTTCTGGTGGCATATGGCCCGGCAACGGCTCCGGCACAAATGCTGCCTCGCGGCAGGCATATTCCACCGAATCGGGCTCCGCCTCAAACAGGGCATCTTCCGCAGAATCGACCTCCGGCGCCGCCAGCACGTTGTCCGCGGAATCAAGCGGAGGCTCCGTCAGCGCTTCGTCCTCAGCAGAGACACTCGCCAGCATCCCGGAATACACCGACTCGCTCACAGTCTTTATCGATGCCGACTCCTCGCACCCGCAAGGCACCCCATCATTTAGCGCCAGCGAGATTGCAGAAGCCAAAAGGGGTGCCTTTACCTCCTTCGGCGACCTCGATGAACTGGGGCGCTGCACAGCAGCCTACGCGTGCCTTGGTCCAGAAACGCTTTCCTACGAGCCGCGCGAGAGCATCCAAAGCGTGCACCCCACCGGCTGGCACCAAGCCGAATACAGTTTTGTTTCAGGCGGCGTCCTCTACAACCGATGCCACTTGATCGCGCATTCGCTCTGCGGCGAAAACGCCAACGAAAAGAACCTCATCACGGGCACGCGCGCCATGAACACCGAGGGGATGTTACCCTTTGAATCGCAGGTAGACAGCTATATCGAAGACACAAACAACCACGTGCTCTACCGCGTAACGCCTGTCTTTTCAGGCAATGAACTTGTCGCGCGCGGCGTGCAGATAGAAGCCCGGTCGCTCGAAGACGACGGCGCGGGCCTTTCGCTCAACGTCTACTGCTACAACGTGCAGCCCGGCGTCGAAATCGACTACGCCACCGGCAAAAACCACGCCGCCTAAACGCCCCGCATCTCCTTGAGCACCCCTTAGGCGCCCCGAATACCCCTTAAACGGGATGTCTATTGAAATTTTTCACGAAAGTTAGAAGCCAAATTTATACCTGTAGAGTAGAGCGGTATATCAAGCTGTTGCGACCTGCGGTTTTACCGACGAAAAGCACCCTCTACTCACCGCTCCCCGATTTGGCTTCTAACTTTCGCATTTTTTTCTTTACGCTAGCCAAAAGGCGCCTTCAAAGTGAGGTAACTGATGGATTTGACGCTATGCGGGACGACCGCGTTCAACTATTATCGGACGCCACCTCAAATGCTTGGGCTGTATCCGTCGCTGCCGGAAGTCATGGAAGATCCGAGCCACCGCAGGCTCGCGTCAACTGAAATCGTTTTTGACCTCCTAAAAACGCCTCTTCACAGAGCGGCGCGTCGCCGAGGGTTCAGCGGCACGACAAAGACTTACAGAACCCACGCCGTCTTAAATGAGCTGCCGTTTGGAAGTGTTTGCGATACTGAGCATGGGTTTCGGGTGACGTCGCCGGCAGCGACACTGCTCACGATGGCCGGAAACGTTTCGCAAGCACATCTGCTTATGGCAACCTATGAAATGATGGGGACGTTTGCCGTATTCAATCCGCCGGCGCGCACCGAGCAACTGCTTGAGCAGGCAATCGCCCAGCGCTTTTTGTATCCACACGAAGGATGGCGTCGCGTTGAGAACGTCGATGGACACGGAACCAGCCTTTGGAAGCGGCCGCCGATCCTTGCCCGCGAGGAACTCGAAGCGTTCTGCAAGCAGATCGACGGCTTCCACGGAGTCAAAAAGCTGCGCTGGGCGCAGGAACACATAACGGGCGAGACGGCCTCGCCCTTTGAAGTGCAAGCTTCGATGTTGCTGGGGCTCCCCCGCGCCGCAGGCGGCGAGGGGCTCCCCATTAAAAACAACCAGCGTATATCGCTATCGTCTGCAGCCAGGAGCATTTGCCCACAAGACAGCTGCTATGCCGACATTCTCATTGAAGGAAACGGTGACAACGCAGGGGTCATTATCGAGTGCCAGGGCAGGTCGGTACATGCAAGCGAGGCGGCGGGCATCTCGGACTCGAACCGCACCACAGCACTGACCTGTATGGGCTTTGAGGTGATCCTGCTCACTTACGATCAGCTCAGAAACCCGCGTGCATTCCAGGCCGTGTTAGAGATTATCGAGCGCAAGACGGGCATCAAGCGGCGCCCCAAAACAGAACGGCAGCTCACGGCCGAGACGAACTTGCGCCACGAGATTTTCATCGACTGGGCAACGCTCGGGAGCTAAGCCCCAGGGGCCACTCCCTTCAGGGAACACGCAAACGAGCTCGGATGATTGTCTGGGACTGCGCTCGTGGGCTTACCAATTGGACGGAACCTGGAAGCCAGGGGCTAGAGAGCGCGTCCTCCAGGAAGCTTGCAAACGAGTCCGGTGCCCATCCAAGGCCACGCCCGCAAGATTTTTACCGATTGGGTAACGTCTGGGGGCTAAACACTAGAGGGTCTGCCCCCTAGGAGTTCGCGAACGGACCCGGGCAGCCGTCGAAACCGTGAAACCGTCTATGAGCTGGGCCAAGGCCAGCCCGTGCGGCACGGGAAGCAAACCGCACCCGTCAATACCCAACGCCACGCACGACAATTCGTCGCAATCAGATGCAGTGCCTACGCTGCACTCTAGAACTGGGCTCGTTCGACGAAGAGTCGCTCGGCGCGTTCGGCCACCTCGATAAAGGTGTTGGCAAAGAAGTCGTCGTTGAGCAGGCGATAGGGCGGATGCTCGGGGTTGCCGGGGTTTTCGCGCACGGTCTCATGGACGACAGCAGCGGTATAGAGCGCTTCGTCGCGAGAAATCGGGTACTGGGGGAAACGCCCAGCGGCCGCAGCCAGCCGGTCGGTCGCGCAAACGATGGACGAGATAGAGAGCGTCTTGCCAAACCAGTTGAAATCGCCCTGCTTCTTGATGCGAAAACCCTCGCTTGGCTTGCCGCCGATCGAGTCGAGATACTCGTTAACGCGCACATTCCAGATGTTGTCGGCAAGCAGATGCAGCCACGTGCCCAGCACCATGTCGCGCACAGATTGGGCAACATCGGCACCGGAGAGAGCTTCGTTGGCAGCGGGCGTCTTGGCGCCACCAGGATGATTGAGAGCGGCACCTCGGCAGCTCAATCTTGCAGGCGCGGGCGCACAAGAATCGGCCTCCATCACGCCGGCTGCGCTGTTGGCGCCGGCGCTAGATGAGGCTCCAGTGGAAGCAGGGGCCGAAGCGCCAGCAGTACCAGCGCTGTCGACAGCGACCGGGCTACCGGCGGCAACAGCAGCGCCGGCGACGGAACCACGGGACGGGTCGACAACGGCGGCGGCGTTAGCGTAACGCTGCGGATAGTGCACTCGGTTGATGCGATCGAGTTCCTGTTGCAGGGTAAACAGCTCGCAACCGGTCGCGCCGCAAGGGGCCTCCCCTGTCAGGGCCGGCGCCACGTAGGTGTCCCAGAACTCCCACTCGCGCGGCTTGGGGATATGCTCGGGCTTGGCGAAGTGCGTAATACGATACGGAATAGGCTCGACGATGCCCGGCACCATATACCCCACGCGGATGTCGGGGAGCACGTTGCCAAACAGGAACGCGTTGCGATCGCGCACGGCAGCAGCAAGCCCGCCCCCGCGTGCGAGCACGTCCTCAGCATGAGCGATATGTATGTTCCAACTGGGCACGCTGCAATCCCCAACCTCAATAATCCGCACAGAGCGAGAAAAAGACTCACTCAGAAAGAGCATTCGCGAGGCGCATTCCGCAGCTGCAAAGCCGCAAGAACGTGCCGCCGGCGTCCGTCCCGCAAACAATGCTGCCCTACGAGCGGACCTCGCCGCCGGTGGCCTTGCAGACCTTGGTCACAACCTTCTGGTGGGCGCGCTCGACCTCTTCGCTCGTAAGCGTGTGGTCGTCGGCGCGATAGGTCAGCGCGAAGGCCATGGACTTCTTGCCCAGACCCACACGGATCGGGTCGCGGTACACGTCGAACAGGCGCACATCAGAGAGCAGCTTGCCGCCCGCGCTCACGATGCGGCGCTCCAGATCCTCGCAGGTAACCTCCTCGGGCACAACGATCGCGAGGTCGTGACCCACAGACGGATACTGCGAGAACTCGTGGTAGTTCTCCTGGTTGTGCGCACCGGCGATCAGTTTGTCGAGGTCGAGCTCAAAGGCCACCACGGGCAGATCGATGTCGTGGGCCTCGCGCGCGGCAGGATGAATCTCGCCCACCCAGCCGAGCACCGTGCCGCCCGAAAGCACCTCGGCCGCGCGGCCCGGCTGCAAAAAGGCATAGCCCTCGCCCTCGGCCACGCGGAAGCGCACCTTGGGCAGGCGCAGCTGCGCGAGCAGCTCCTCGACCACGCCCTTGCCGTCAAAGAAGCGCAGCGGCTCGAACTTCTGGTTCCAGGTCTCCTCGCCCATGGCACCCGAGAGCACGCCGGCCACGGAGTGGGTCTCCTTGGGCAGGCTTGCGTTCTCGCGGCCGTGGAAGAGGCTGCCGATCTCGTACAGCTGCACGTTAGGAGTGCCGTGCGCCTCGTTGTAGGCCACCGACTGCAGAAGCCCGGGCAGCAGTGAGCGACGCATCTCGGTCTGCTCGGCCACCAGCGGGTTCATGAGCACCACGGGCAGGCCGCGGCCCTCGGTGGACATGCCGATCTTCTCGAGGTCGCCCGGCGCGGCAAAGCCAAAGGTCGTGGTCTCGTTCAGGCCGCAAGCGCGCAGAATGGCACCCACCTTGCGGGTGAGCTTCTGCTCGCGCGTCAGGCCGCCAATATGATTCTTGGCCGCCGGGATGGTCGCCTCAACGCGGCCCATACCCCACAGGCGCAGAACTTCCTCGATCAGGTCGATCTCGCGCGGGAGGTCGGGGCGGAAGCTCGGCGGAGTCACCAGATAATCCTCGCCCGCGGCCTCGACGGTGCAGCCAAGGCGTTCAAGCGAGCGCTCCACAAACGCATGCTCGATCGGGGCGCCGCAGATGTCGAGAATGCGCTGGTAGCGCAGGGTGAGCGGCGCGATCTCCTTGGGCGCGGGGTACACGTCGATGTAGCCCGGGGCCACCTCGCCGCCGGCCAGCTCCTCGATCAGGGCGCAGGTCACCTCGGCGACCTCGATGCAGCCGCGCTCGTCCACCTGGCGCTCAAAGCGAATGGACGCGTCGGAGATGAGCGAAAGGTCGCGACTCGTGTGCGAAGTGCGACCGGCGTCAAAGCAGGCGCTCTCCACCATCACGTCGACGGTGGCATCGGTGATCTCGGAGTCCATGCCGCCCATGACACCGGCCAGCGCCACGGGACGCTCGCCGTCGGTAATCAGGCCCATGCCAGCGTCGAGCACGCGGTTCGTACCATCGAGGGTCTGGAACTCCTCGCCTTCGCGCGCCGCGCGCACCACCACGGAGCGGTGGCCGTCGCGCTCAACAAAGGTCGAAAGGTCAAAGGCATGAAGCGGCTGACCGGTGAGCATCATCACGTAGTTGGTGATGTCGACGATGTTGTTGTGCGGGCGAATGCCCAGCGCGTTCAGGCGCTTGATCATCCAGTCGGGCGAGGGGCCGACCTTCACGTTGCGCACGATACGCGCCACGTAACGGTCGCACAGGCCCTCGTCGGCAATCTCGACGGAGAGCTCGTCGGCGGTGGGGCGGCCCACCTCGGCCTTAATGGCCGGCAGCTCAACGTGGAAATCGCGGTCGAAGATGGCGCCGGTCTCGCGCGCCATGCCGATCATCGAGAGGCAGTCGGGGCGATTGGGCGTGATCTCGCAGTCGAGCACCACGTCGCAGCTGCCATAGTACTCGCCAAACGGCACGCCGACGGGCGCGTCCTTGGGCAGAATCATGATGCCGGAATGATCGCCGCCAATGCCCAGCTCACGAGCAGAGCAGTTCATGCCGAACGAAGCCACGCCGCGCAGCTTGGACTTCTTGATCTTGATATCGCCGGGCAGCTCCGCGCCCACCATAGCGGTGACGATGTGATCGCCGGCCTCAAAGTTCTGCGCACCGCAGACGATCTGCAGCGGCTCGGGGTTACCGTCGGCGTCCACGTTGGCCGCGCCCACGTCCACCTTGCACACATACATGTGGTCGGAGTCGGGGTGCGGAGTCTTCTCGAGCACCTGCGCGGTGACCACGTGGTCGTAGGCCTCGCCCACCACGTCGATCGCCTCGACCTCGGTGCCGGTACGGATATATTCGGCCGAAAGCTCCTCGGGGCTCTCCGGCACATCGATCATGGTCTTGAGCCAGTCATACGAAACGCGCATCTAGCTCTCCTTTCAAAATAGCGTCGCGATGCGAAGTCGGCATCGCGCGAAAACTCAACAACGGCTCTACGCTGCGGCTGGTAGGACAGACGGGGAAAGAATCGGAACCACGGTCAGCGGCCCGCCCAGACAGGGTGGAGGCAAAACGCGAGCCCGTGCCCTGTCGCCCCCGTCGTGGGTTGTCCAAGTGCGGCAGATCGGCCCGAAAGAGGAGCGCCGCGTACGTAAGGTACGCAAGCGACGGCTTGAGGGTCGAGGTGCCGTGCTTGGGCAGGCCACGAGCTTAGAACTGGTTCAGGAAGCGCATATCGCCCGTCATCAGCGTGCGCAGGTCGGGCAGGTCGTAGCGCAGGGCCGCGACGCGCTCGGCGCCGATGCCAAAGGCGAATCCGGAGTACTTCTCGGGGTCGATTCCGCAGTTCACGAGCACGTTGGGGTCGACCATGCCGCAGCCCAGAATCTCGATCCAGCCGGAGTGCTTGCAGAAGTTGCAGCCCTTGCCGCCGCACACGCCGCAGCTCACGTCGACCTCGCAGGAGGGCTCGGTGAACGGGAAGAAGTGCGGACGGTAGCGCGTCTTGCGATCCTCGCCGAACATGCACTTAACAAAGTAGTCGAGCGTGCCCTTGAGGTCGCCAAAGGTAATGCCTTCGTCGATGACCAGACCCTCGATCTGGTTGAACTGCGGCAGGTGGCAGGCGTCGGCCGTGTCGGGGCGATAGACGGTGCCCGGGCAAATCATGTAGATAGGCGGCTCCTGCGTCTCCATGGTGTGCACCTGCACACCGGAGGTCTGGGTACGCAGCAGGATGTCCGACTCGCCGTGGGCATGCGCCTCGGGGTGCGCTACCGTGCCGGGCGCGTTGTCGACCACGTAGAACGTGTCGCGCGCGGAGCGGCTCGGGTGATCCATGGGGGCGTTCAGCGCGGTGAAGTTGTAGTAGGAGGTGTCGACCTGCGGGCCGGACTCCACGGTATAGCCAATGCCGCAGAAGATGTCCTCGGCCTCCTCCAGAATCTGCTTGATGAGATGCTGGTGACCGATCTGCGGACGAGCGCCGGGCAGGGTCACGTCCACGGCCTCGCTGGCGAGCTGGAGCTTCATGGCCTCGTGCTTGATCTCAGCCACGCGCTCGGAAAGCGCGGTCTCCACGGCGCCGCGAATCTCGTTGGCGCGCTTGCCCACCACGGGGCGCTCCTCCTGCGAGAGCTTGCCCATCATGCGCATCATGCCCGTGAGCTCGCCTTTTCGGCCAAGCAGGGCCACGCGTGCTTCCTCGAGCTTGTCAGCAGAGTCGGCGGCAGAGATCATCTCCTTCGCTTTAAGCTCAAGCTGCGACAGGTCGTCGATCAAACTCATCTGCAATTCCTTTCCTGTACGTCGGCGCGTGCGCTCGCAGGCGTGCGCGCCGCCCGATTCGATGCAATAAAAAACCGTCCTCGGGCATCGATCTTGCCCAAGGACGGTTGAATTCCGCGGTACCACCTTGTTTGGCTGCCGGCTGTGTACCCGGCATGCCCCCTTTGGCCCCATATCGCCGGGGCGGCGGCTTCCCTACTGAGCCTGAACGGGCGGCAGGCGCCCTAGCCGTTAAGGTCGCTGCTCAGGAGTGAACGCTATGTCCTTGCCCAGCTAGGAAGGCTTGCAGCCCATGACCTTCCCTCTCTTGAGCCAGACGCGGCGGGCAAAACCCTCTCCGTCAACGCATTGGCTAGAAGGGTACCACAAACAGGCCGCCAACTACGCGTGCAGCCACAGCAAGCACCGTTTTTCTTGCGGAAAGCAAGCCGGAGTGCAAGCCCGAACGCGCGCCGGGGCGCGCCGGAAAACAGCCCGTGACAAACCCGAACGCGACCAGAGCGCGCCGCAGCGCACCGGAGCAGATCCGAACGCGCCGCAAAGCGACCTGGAGCGCAAGCCCGAACGCGACCCGGAACGCAAGCCCCAACGCAGGCCGAGCACCCCGAAGCAAGCCGGAGCACGGCGCGCCCCCGGGCGAAGCGGCACAAAAAAGAATTGGCGGGCCACCATAACGATGACCCGCCAAATCTAAGAGAGAAGGCTGTTAGGGAATCCCGTCAGCGACTACTACTCGACAAGCGCCTTCTTGCCGGCCTCGATGGCCTCGACGATCTTGTCGGTGTCGTAGACGCAGCCCTGCCAGGTGCCACCAGAGACATCCTGGAGTGCAGCCCACAGACGGGTGTCGGCGGGCAGGTCCTCGTCCTCCCTGACGCGAGGATCGGTCTCGCGCTCGGCGAGGATGGCAGCGCCCTCCTCATAGGAGATGGGGTTCTCGGGATCGGTGCCGATGAAGTTGATCGTGCCCTCGAGCGCGTTGGTGTCAACGATGATCTCGACAACGTCGCCGTCGCGCAGCTTGCCGATCGGGCCGCCAGCGAGAGCCTCGGGGCCAACGTGGCCGAAGCAAGCGCCGGTGGAGACGCCGGAGAAGCGGGCGTCGGTGATCAGAGCGATCTTGTAACCCTCGGGAACCTTCTTGAGCGCGGAGGTGAGCTGATAGGTCTCCTCCATGCCGGTGCCCTTGGGGCCAACGCCCAGGACGATCATGATGTCGCCAGGAACAACCTCGTGCTCCTTAATGGCCTTCATAGCGGCCTTCTCGGAGGGGAACACCTTGCAGGGAGCGGTGTGACGATAGAAACCGTCCTCGGAGATGGCGCGCGGGTCGATAGCGGTGGACTTGACCACGGAGCCCTCGGGGGCAATGTTGCCCTTGGGGAAGGTAACCGTGGAGGTCATGCCAGCGGCCTTGGCAGCCTCGGGGGTCTTGATGATCTCGTCGGCATCGACGCCCGTGGTCTCCTTGAGGTGCTGACGCACGAGCTGACGGCGCTCGCTGTTCTCCCACCAGTCGAGGTTCTCGCCGAGGGTCTGGCCGGTAGCGGTCATGACGGACTCGTCGAGCAGGCCGGGGTAGTACTTGCGCAGAATGAGCATGACCTCGGGCACGCCGCCGGCCATGAAGGCCATCGACGTCGGGTAGTGCACGGGACCGATGGGCATGACGGAAACCAGACGCGGCACGGCCTTGTTGACCTCGGCCCAGTCGTCGACGGTCGGGCGCTTGACGCCGGCCTCGAAGGCGATAGCCGGGATGTGCAGCAGCAGGTTGGTGGAACCACCGAAGGCAGCGTGAATGATCATCGCGTTGCGGACAGAAGCCTCGGTGATGATGTCCTTGGCGGTGATGCCCTTCTCCATCTGGGTGCAGAGCGCGCGGGCAGAAGCACGAGCGATGTCCTCCCAGATCTTGGTGCCAGAAGGCGCCAAAGCGGAGTGGGTGATGGCAAGGCCAAGGCCCTCAGAGACAACCTGAGAGGTACCGGCGGTACCCAGGAACTGGCAGCCGCCACCGGCAGAAGCGCAGGCACGGCAGCCCTGACGACGAGCGTAGTCGAGGGTGATCTCGTCATAGGCAAAACGGGCACCGATGGTCTGGATGGTGCCGGCGTCCTCGCCCGGATCCTCCTTGCCGTGGTTGACGGGCATCAGCGTGGAGCCACCGGGGACCAGGCAGACGGGGTAATCGTGCTGGGAGGCGAGCGCCATCATGGTCGCGGGCAGGCCCTTGTCGCAGCTGGCGACGCCCAGAACGCCCTTACGGGTAGGCAGCGAACGGATAAGGCGACGGAACACGACGGCGGCGTCGTTGCGGTAAGGCAGCGAGTCGAACATGCCGATGGTGCCCTGGGTACGGCCGTCGCAGGGGTCAGAAACAAACGAGGCGTAGGGCAGCTTGTTGTTCTCCCTCAGGACCTCGGCAGCAGCCTCGAGCTGAACGCCCAGCTCATAGCCACCGGTGTGGAGGGCGAGCGCCTTAGGCGTACCATCGGAGGAACGAATGCCGGCCAGCGTGGAGATCATCATGACGCCATCGTTGGCAAGCTCGCTGGGCTCCCAGCCCATGCCGGCGTTCAGCGTCATGCCGAACATGTCGCCAGAAGGACGGTTGCGGAGGATCTCCTCGGTCAGAGGCAGCTCGCCCTTGGCGCCCTCGGCGTGCGTAGGCGAATCGTAGATGCCCTCAAGCTGATCGGAATAAATGGAGTCGAGTGTGGACATATTGCTCCCTTCTTTTTCGGGCTTCCCTAAAGCCCGGAGTTTCCCTCTAAAAATCGAACGGATGCTAGCGATTACAGAAGACCCTGCTCTTCGATAATCTTACGTGCGTTGTCGAGGATGGCCTCGATCTGAGCCTTCTGCTCATCAGTAAGCGGAAGAACCGTGGAGCGGCAGATGGGCTTCACGGGGAGGCCGCGAACCGACATCGCGTACTTCACAGCGGGGACGAACAGCGGCGCCACGGTGTAGATGTCGGCAAGCTTGTCGATCACGTGCTGGATCTTCTCCACGCGCTCCCAGTTGCCCTCGCCCATGGCGACAGCCCAGGCGTGAGTGAGCTCGGGGTAGATGTTGGCGAGAGCCGCGATGCAGCCGTTGCCGCCGGCAAGACCGTTGTGAGCAAAGTTCTCGTCAAAGCCCGAGTACACGATGAACTCGGGGGCAACGTCTTCCAGAGTCTCGAGGATGGCACGGGTGTGACCCATGTCGGTCACCGTGTCCTTGATGCCCATGACGTTGGGGCAGCGGGTAACAACCTGGCGCACGATGTCGGCATCGATGTCGTTGCCGGTGCGCGCCGGGAAGTTGTAGAGCATGACGTTGCCGTCAACCTTGCCGGCAACGGCGCAGAAGTACTCGACGATTCCCTCGCGGCCAAGGCCAAAGTAGAACGGGGTGATGACCATCACGGCGTCTGCGCCAAGGGCGAGAGCCTGGTTGGACAGCTCCACGGTCTCCTCGACCGCGTTGGTGCCCGTACCGACGATCAGCGTGCACTTGCCGCGCGTAGCCGCGACGGCCGCCTCGATGAGCTGGAGGCGCTCATCGCGAGACAGGGTGAAGAACTCGCCGTTGCTGCCGTGGAGCAAGATGCCATCCACGCCGCGCTCGATAAGGCCGTTCCAAACCTGGGTGTTGGCCTCAAGGTCAACCTGACCCTGCTCGTCAAAGACCGTGACGACGGGAACGATGAATTCTGGTTTACGCATTCCTACTACTTTCTATCCGAGCCAAATGCCGCTTTTAGGCAAACAGGCTGAGGATGCAGACGCCGATAAGACCAATGACTGCGATAAGCGTGCAGCTTGTCGACCACGTCTTGAACGTCTGTCCCAGGCTGAGGCCGAAGTACTCCTTGACCATCCAGAAGCCGCCGTCGTTGACGTGCGAGAAGAACATGGAGCCGGCGCCGATGGCCAGAACAATCAGGCTGAGCTCGTAGGTGGAGCAAGAGGTGGCAAGCGGGGCGACGATACCAGCAGCGGTGATGGTAGCGACGGTGGCGGAGCCGGTAGCCAGACGGATGAAGACGGCGATGAGCCAAGCGGAGACGAAGATGGGCACAGCGAGCTCGGTCAGGTAGCTGCCCAGAACGTCAGCGATACCGGAGTCGACGAGCGTCTGCTTGAAGCCGCCACCAGCGCCCACGATCATCAGGATGCCGGCGATAGGGCCAAAGGAGCCACCGAGCATGTCCATGACGTCCTTGAAGGAACGACCGCCCTTAAGGCCGAGGACAAAAGCACCGTAGATAACAGCGGTGAGCAGGGCGACAACGGAGCTGCCGAAGAACGACACGAGAGTGGTGACGTAAGGAACGTCCAGGCCGGTGAGCTCGAACACGGCGTTCAGCAGCATCAGGATGACGGGGAGCAGAACGATCATGAGGGAAGCCAGGAAGGAGGGGCGATCCTCAACGGCGATGGAGGTGTCGCTGGAAGCGTAGGCCTCGTTAGCGGCAACAGGCACGGCGCGAGCCATCCACTTGGCCACCAGCGGACCAGCGATGATGGTGGTGGGGATAGCGATGATCAGACCAAGGCCGAGGGTGATGCCCAGGTTGGCGTTGAGGTAGGAGATAGCGGTCAGAGGGCCGGGGTGCGGCGGAACAAAGCCGTGCAGGCAGCCGAGGGCGGCAATGGCCGGGATGCCCAGCGCGATGGCCGGCATGTTCTGACGCTTAGCCAGGCTCATGACAACGGGGATCATGAGGACGAGGCCGACCTCGAAGAACAGGGAGATGCCCATGATGAAGGAGACCGCGGCGATGGCCCACGGAAGCGACTTCTTGGAGGAGTGGGCAACGACCGTGTCGACGATCTGGTCGGAAGCGCCGGTCTTGGTGAGCAGAACACCGATCATCGAACCCAAGACGATGAGGACGCCCACGTTGCCGACCGTGCTACCAAGGCCGGTCGTGAAGGAGGAGAAGGAGTCCACGAGGGGGACACCGGCGAGAATCGCCATAACAAAAGAGCCGAGCATAAGTGCCAAGAAGGCGTGCACCTTCGCAAACACGATGAGGCACACGATCACGGCGATGCCAATAAGCGCCGCGACGATGAGGCCGGCAGATGAACCTAGCATATCTGTCCTTTCTTCTTCTGTTCGATACGTCAGTTCGATATATCGAACACGGTTCGCTGTAGTTTCGATTCTATGGGCATCCGGTGTTGACGAACATGCCGCTTCAGATGAGCGGTGTTTTTTGTACCGTAAACGGAAAACTCAGTTCGTATATACAAACAGCAGAAGAATCTGCTATATGTTGACTTGCAATCTGTTTTGCCCCTCACCTTGCTCTAGCAGGGAAAAGGCACTTACTTCCACGATCGACCATGTAAAGCAAGAAGGTCACCATGACTGACGACACCACTAAACTTCACCGCACGACCTACCGTGTTCTCACCCTTTTGAGCCTTCTTTCCCAGCACGAGGACGGCCTCACCTTCACCGAGGTTCAGCAGCGCGTCGACATTCCAAAGGGAACGCTCTCGCCCATGCTGCACACCATGGAGCACATGCGCTTCATCTCGTACAACTCCACCACGGGCCGCTACCACATTGGCGTCAACACGTATCTGGCGGGCAAGACCTACGGCCGCACCGATGCCCTGCTCCAGTTCATCACCGAGGAGATGCACAAGATCGTCGATGCCTGCCGCGAGACCTGCCAGCTCGGCATCCTCGACGGCTCGGTCATCGCCTATGTCGCAAAGGTCGATTCGCCCTCCCCTATCCGCCTCATCTCTGACGTGGGCAAGGTCTTCCCCGTCTACTGCACGGCCATCGGCAAGGCGATTCTCTCCGGCTACACCCGCGAAGAGGTCGACGCGCTACTGCCCGACACGTTTCAGGCCTACACCGCGCACACGCTCAAAAACTCCGACGAGTTCTGGGAGCAGCTTGTTGAGGTGCGCCGCACGGGGTTCGCACGCGACTTTGAAGAGATTACCGACGGCGTCACTTGCATCGCCGTGCCCATCCGCATCGATGGAGCCATCGCCTACGGCCTGAGCGTGACCACGCCCTCCTATCGCCTTAACGACGAGAAGCGCGAGCTGATCGAGTCCCTGCTCACGAGCGCAAAGGAGCGCATCGAGCGCCTCCACGCATAAGCTCTTGAGACAGGTCCTCTAAGCGCCCCCAACTGCGGCGCCCGCAGCCTTCCCTTCCGCTGCGGGCGCCGCACCTTTACCGCACCCGCTCGCCATCTTGCGCCGCGCGCGGCCTCACGGCAGGACTACACTGAGGACAAGATGCACGCCCAAAGGAAGGGACGCTCATGTCTAAAAAGAGCAAGAAGGATAAGCAGGCCAAGGCCGAACGCGCCGAGGCCAAGGCCGCAGCCAAGCAGGAGCGCGCCGAGGCCAAGGCCGCAGCCAAGGCCGAACGCGCCCGTGCCGACGCCCAGAAGACGGCCGCCAAGGTTCGCAAGCTTGAGCGCAAGCTGTGGTGCCGCAGCTATCTGATGAAGATCGCCGAGTTCGACGGCGCCACCGTCGCGCCCGAGAACGGCGCCGCCGCACGTGCCGAGGCGATGGGCACGCTTTCTGGCGAATACCACAAGCTGCTCACCAAGGACTCCTCGCTTGAGCGCGTGGCCGCGCTTACGCAGGCTGTCGACCAAGGCCTTATTGATGACCCCCAGCTTGCCACCGAAGCCCGCGTGCTTGCGCGCGACCAGCGCGAGGCCCGCGCCATCCCCGGCGACGAAGCCGCAAACTGGACGCGCCTGACCTGCGAATCCCAGGCCGTATGGCACAAGGCCAAGGTCGCCAACGACTGGGCGAGCTTTGAGCCCTATATCGACCGCCTGGTGGACGAACTCAAGCACCAGGCGGTACTTATCGACCCCTCCCGCGACCCCTACGATGTCTGGCTCGACCAGCATGAGCGCGGCCTTGACGCTGCGGCCTTCGACGCCTTCTGCGCACAGGTCAAAGAGACCGTAGTGCCCCTGGTACACGAGATCGGCGCCCGCGGCCAGCAGCCCGAGGCGCCCTTCTTGCACGCGCATGTGCCCGAGGCCGCCCAGCGCGCTATCTCGCTCGACCTCATGAAACTTGTGGGTCTTAACCTCGCCGACACCACGCTCGCCTTTACCGAGCACCCCTTCTCCGAGGGCTTTGCCGCAGGCGACGCGCGCATCGCCACCCACATCTACGAGGACGATTGCCTCTCCAACGTGTTCTCAATCGTGCACGAGGCCGGCCATACCATCTACGAGCTGGGCGTTAACCCCGCCTACGCCTACACGGCGCTCGAGGGCGGCACGTCGATGGGCATTCACGAGAGCCAGTCGCGTTTCTTTGAGAACACCATCGCGCGCAACCGCGCCTTTATGGGCCCACTGCTGAACGTGCTGCGCACGCACGCGCCCGAGGTATATGACGGCGTGAGCGAGGACGAGCTCTTCCGCGCGGCAAACATCGCCCGCCCCTCGCTGATCCGCACCGAGGCCGACGAGCTCACCTACCCGCTGCACATCATGGTGCGTTACGAGATCGAGCGCCTGCTGTTCGCGGGTGAGGCCACGGCCAAGGACATCCCCGCGCTCTGGGCCCGCTATATGGACGAGTACCTGGGCATCGAGGTGCCCGACGATGCCCGCGGCTGCCTGCAAGACGTGCACTGGTCGAGCGGCAGCTTTGGCTACTTCCCCACCTATGCGCTGGGCAGCGCCTACGATGCGCAGTACGCTGCGGCCATGGAGGCCGAAGGCGTAGACATCGCGGCTGCCTGCGCGGCGGGCGATCTTACCCCCGTGCGCGCCTGGCTAGGCGACAAGATCTGGCAGTGGGGCCGCGCAAAGGACGCGCCGCAGCTTTTGCAGGAGGCTGTCGGCGGCCCGCTCGACGCAAGCTTCTACTGCAACTACCTGCGCGATAAATTCACCGCGCTCTACCAGCTGTAATTGCTCTACCAGCTATAACTTGCAACATGCCCCGAAGCCCGCGATACGCGCCGGCTTTGGGGCATGTGTCTACAGGTTGGCGCCCCAGGTGTCGATGGAAAGATGAGCCTGGGCGATGAACTTCTCGGTGCGCGGGTTCTGCGGAGCTCCAAAGACCTGGTCGGGGGTGCCGTCCTCAAGGATCTTGCCGCCATCCAAAAAGAGCACGCGCGTGGCCACGCTCTGAACAAAGCGCATCTCGTGCGAAACGACCACCATGGTCATGCCGGTGCTCGCAATGTCGCGCATGACGGAGAGCACCTCGCCTACCCACTCGGGGTCAAGGGCACTCGTGGGCTCGTCAAACAACACCACCGAAGGGTCAACCGCCAGAGCGCGAGCAATACCCACACGCTGCTCCTGTCCGCCCGAGAGCTGGGAGGGGTAGCGATCCGCGCGATCGGCCAGGCCCACACGATCGAGCAGGGCAAGACCGCGCTCACGAGCCTCGTCCGCATCCATATGGTGCACGGTGCGCAGGGCCAGCGTCACGTTCTCCAGCGCCGTCTTGTTGCGAAACAGCGCGTAGCGCTGAAACACCATGGCCGACTTGGAGCGCAAAAGCGACAGGCACTTCTTGCTGATCTTGCCTCCGTTGGCATGAATCGTGGCACCGTCGATGGTGATGGTGCCGGCGTCCGGCGCGTCAAGCCAGTTAAGCGTGCGCAAAAACGTCGTCTTGCCCGCGCCCGAAGGCCCGATCAGCGAGACCACCTCGCCATGCTGCACCGACACATCGATGCCATTGAGCACCTGCACCGAGCCAAAGGCCTTGGTCAGTCCGATGACTTGCAAAATCGGCTCATCGGCGCCCGAGACGGCGCCCGCCGTACCATCCGAACCGGCAACCCCGGCAATCTTGATCGCATCGCTCATCGGGCAGTCACGCTCCTTTCAAAGTGGCGCGAACGGCGCTCCAGCACCGCAATCAGGCGCTCCAGAACAAAGCAGCACACCCAATAGATCAGCGACACCACGATGTAGACCTCAAAGAACCTGAACGCGCGGGCGCCCACGATCTTGGCCTCGGCCATCATCTCCACCACGGAGATGTTGAACACCAGACTCGTGTCCTTGAGCATGCTGATGGCCGTGTTGCCCAAAGGCGCGAGCGCCGTAGCTGCGGCCTGCGGCAGCACCACGTAGCGCACGGCCTGCCAGCGCGTCATGTTCACGCTGTAGCATGCCTCGATCTGATCCTCGCTCACCGAGAGCATGGCCGAGCGGATGGTCTCGGACATAAACGCTGCGCCGTTCATCGACAGCGCGATCACGGCAAAGGCGATGGGCGGAATCCCGTTGACCGAGAGTGCCGTCCCCCACTGCTGATTGATCGCCTGCAGCGCCACGGGCAGGCCGTAGTAGGCAAGCAGCAGCTGGCACATGGCCGGCGTGCCGCGCATGATGGACACAAACACGCGCGAGACCTGCGACAGCACGCGGATCTCAAAGAACCTCGTGAGTGCGATCAGAAACGCCAGCACCAAACCCAGAACAAACGAAATGGCCGCGATCTCGAGCGTAACCGGGAGATAGGCCAGCACCTGCGGCACCGCCTGCATCATAAAATCGATGTCGAACACTTTACCGTTCATGCCGGTCTACTCCCTCTCGCCTTGCCCGTCGCCGCGCCGTTTGCCGTTCGCCACAGGCCTTACGCCTGCTGCTCCTCGGCCAGCTTGTTCACGGCGTCCTCGGTGGTGTAGTCGGCACCCAGGAACTTGACGGAAAGCTCGGAGAGCGTGCCGTCGGCGATCAGCTCCTGCAGCGCGCTCTCAAATGCCTCGCTCAGCTCCTGGCCGGCGTCGCTGTTGGGGAACGGGAAGTAAATGGGGGTAAAGCCGGTGTCGGGGAAGATTACCCACTCGATATCGAGCCCCTGCTCGTCCACGGCGGTCTTGATAGAGACCGGGCTGTTGATGGTCGCGTCGGCACGGCCGTTCACGATGTCCTGCAGCATCTTGTTGATGTCGCCGTCGGTGTAGCTGATGGTGATGGGGTCGCCGTTCTCAGCGTTGTAATTCTCAAGCCAGGTAGTGTTTGCGCTGGTAGTGCCACCGTCAACGGTCTTACCGTGCAGGTCCTCGATGGTCTTGATGTCGGTGCGGCCAGACTTGAACGCGATGGCGTTCACGGCATAGGCGTACGGCGTGTCCTCAAACAGGTACTTGGCCTTGCGCTCGTCGTTCAAAGCCACCTGGTTCGAGATGGTCTGGATCTTGTCGGCATCGAGCGAGGCGAACATGCTCGACCACTCGATGGTCTGGAACTCGAACTCGTAGCCGTCGAGCTTCTCGCCGATGGCGCGGGCGACCTCGACGTCAAAGCCGGTGAGGTTGTTGTCGTCGTCAAGGTAGCTGTAGGGCGCGTAGGTGCCCTCGGTGCCGATGGTGATCTTGGTCACACCAGAAGCAGCGGAGGTAGCGCCGGCGGCGCTACCCGAGGCAGAGCTGGAAGAGTTGCCGCAGGCGGCGAGGCTCAGGGTCAGGCCAGCAGCGCCAAACAGGCCGAGGAAGCCGCGGCGCGAGAGCTGAGCGTTGAGATTGAGGTTGGAATTGCTGGATGCAGACATGATGTTCTCCTTGGTTGGATGTATGTACGAAGCAAAAGCGCGGCCTAGTTCCGAGTCACGGCCGCATAAAAAGGGCGGAGGTGCTGCCCTTCGCCCATGGATTACTCGTTATGCAGAAATGGATTCCTTAACGACATCGCGCGGCGCAGGGCAGCTGCAGCATTCGCCCACGGGGGCAGCACATCATGGCGTGCATCGTGGTCATCGCAGCCTCCTTTCTTGCGCGCGGTTTAATAATCGTACTTCCCTACTGGGTAGGTATGTTTATACGCTAAATCTCAGCGGAGTCAAGGCGGGATGTCTATGTTTCAGTAATGTTTCAGCGAGCAGGGCGTGCGAGCGCAAAGGCCGAGCGGCCTGGCAAACCCCACTGAACACCACGATGCTGGCGCTAAAGGCGCCCGACCGGTGCACGCAACCAGCCCGATCGTGCCGCCCGTCAAACCAGAAAGAGCCCCGAGCTCCGCAGCGCCCGTTATCGCAGGCACTCGCGCATAACGCGGATGAGCTTGTCGGCGTCGAGCGGCTTGGAGACGTGACCGTTCATGCCGGCCGCGGCGCTGCGCTCGCGATCGTCAGAAAAAGCGTTGGCCGTCACGGCAATGATGGGCACGTTCTGCGCATAGGGCGTCCGCAGCAGGCGAATCGCACGCGCGGCCTCCATGCCGTCCATGACCGGCATCATCACGTCCATGAGAACCAGATCATAGTAGCCGTCGGGCGATGTGCGGAACTTCTCGACCGCCTCCTGGCCATCGTGCGCGAACTCCACCGCCATGCCCTCCTGCTCAAGGATGAACGAGGCGATCTCTGCGTTCAGGTCGTTGTCCTCGGCAAGCAGCACGCGCAGGCCCTTGAGCGAGATGTCGCGCTCTGAGGCGGCGTCCTCACCGTGCGTGGCGGCAGTCGTGTCGATCGCAAACGAGAGCTCGATGGTAAAGACGGTGCCCTCGTCCTTCACGCTCGTAAACGAGATGGTGCCGCCCATCTGCTCGACGATCTCCTTGGCGATGGCAAGACCCAAACCCGTACCGCGGTAGGTTCCGCGAGCCGCGCCGTCCTCTTGCGTAAACGCGTCGTACGCGTGCTTCTGGAACTCCTCGCTCATGCCGATACCGGTATCTGCGCACACAAACTGGTACGTAACGAGCGAGCCTACGCGGCCGATCTCGCGGCACTCCATATGCACGCTGCCGCCGGGACGGTTGTACTTGATGGCATTGCCGCCGATGTTCTGCAGCACCTGGCGCACGTGCAGCGAGCTGCCCATCAGGTTGCCGTGCGTAATGTCGATCTTGGTGGTGAACTCGATATCGGCGCTATCGGCCTGCACTTCGAGCACGTCAAAGACGGACTTGACGGTTCGGTGCAGGTCAAACGGCTTGTTCTCAAAGCGCATCTCGCCGCTCTCAAGCTTATTCATGTCGAGCGCGCTGTTCACCAGCTCGAGCAGAAAGCTCGAAGCCTCCCACATCTTGGCGCGGCACTCGGCCTGTTTGCCCATGTCGGAGGCATAGTGGTCGCCAATAGCGAGCATGCCGCGAATGCCGTTGATGGGTGTGCGCACGTCATGGCTCATACGGCGCAAAAAGTCGGTCTTGGCGGCATTTGCGCGCCGAAGATCGTCCAGGTACTCGTGCTCGCGGCGCAGCCTCGCATTCTGCGCGTTCACCGAGATGGCAAAGATCGCAAGGACGGCGCCCAGATACATCACCACGCCCACCGCAAGGGTCATATTGCGCGAACCCAAGACCGCATGCGCCGGGAACCAGACAAACACGTCGTAGCCATTGGAAGTTGTCCTCAGGCCATAGATAGACGTGCCGCTGAACGTACCTGCGGCGAGAGCCTCAGGCCTATAATCACCATCGAGCGACAACTCCGCGTCGAAGGTCGTGCGGTCGATACCGAGCACGTCAGGATCGTTGGAGGCAAGCACCGTGTCGCCGCTCGCCACCACGACCGTTCCGTCCATGGCAAAGGCGTAGTTATCGAACATGGCGTTGAACATAAGCTGGCCGCCGTTGACGTCGGTCTTCTCAACGCGGTTCACGCCCACGATAAGCCCGCCAGCCACGGCGTCGGTGGAGCAGATAGCGTAGTCGTAGGTGGTGTCGCCCACGGTCACGCGCGAAAGGTAGCTCTTGGCCGGGTGAGCAACCAGATCGTCAAGTCCCCCAGAGGCGGTCACGGTGTCGAGCACCGCATCGACGGCCGTCGTGTCGCCCAGGCTTCGCACGAGTTGCAGGTCTGCACCCAACAGAAAGACCGCATGCAGGTTCGTCCTCTTCAGGTACTCCTCTACCTGCTCGTCTTTAGAAGGGTCCGCAGCATCAAAGCGACCCTCCAGCTCCTCGAGCTTCTCCCACACCGAGGTCACGCTCTTGGTGCGCGAGCTGTAGATGTTCTCCTCGTGGCGCTTCACACTCTTGCGTGCAAAGCCGATGGTCTCAGACGCGACCTGTGAGGCCTCGCGCAAGGCGGCATCGGTGAGCGCGTTGTAGCCGGCAAAGAAGAGCACCGCGCCGAGCACAAGCCAGAATGCAATAAAAGCGGGGCGTGACCAGGGCTTGGCGGCCAGCCTTTCCTGAGCGCTCCGAGCGAGTTCCTTAGTCATTATTCACCCCCACCATGGTCGTCTCGGCATCAAAGCCGTAGCGTCGCATGGCGCTCGCGGTGGTGCCGTCGGAGGCCATATCTTTGAGCGTCTGGTCGAGCTTGCTCACAAACGCCTCGTCGCCAAGCTCTTTGTCAAAGGCAACGCCGGTCTGTGTGGCGTAGAAGCCCTCGGGCAGCAGCTCAAGCATGCCATCCGAATCCTCTACCAGCGTAGTCATGGGTCCCACGTGGCCACTCGTGGCATCAACGTAACCCAGCTGAAGAGCCGAGACCGTCTCGTCCATCGTGGTGTAGGTAAGGACATCAGAGGGCGCGGGCACCTCTTCGCCAGCGTGCTCGACCCAGGCCTCTTCGCTCTTGGTGGTCGACTCAACAGCGACGCGACGGCCGGCAAGCTGCGAAAGCGAGGTGATGCCGCTGTCGGTGCGCACGACGGCCGCCTGGTAACTGTTCATGTAGGGGCCCGCCCAAAGGTATTTATCCTCACGGCCCGTCATGCTGTAGCACGACCACACGCAGTCGATCGCACCGGATGCGAGCAGCTCGTCTTTCTTCTCCCACGAGATGCTCACGAACTCGGGTGTAACGCCCAGTCGCTTGCACGCCTCGACGGCAAGCTCGTAGTCGAGGCCCGTGAGCTGGCCGTTATCGTCGTAATAGGTGTAGGGCTCGTAGATGTCGATGCCGATCTTGAGGGTTGCCTTTGCGGTCGAAGAAGCCGAGTCCGAACCCTGGCCGGACGAAGCCGCGGCACAGCCGCAGACAACGAGCGCCGTGAACACGGCGCAGAGCACTGCCATAACGCGCTTCAAGCGAGTACGCTCCTTGCAACAAAGGGCCCGCGAGTGGGCCTCCCCCTAAATTCATCAGAGCGTAGATTTTACCGCGCAGGCGAGCAAATCCGCAGGCAAAGCCAACCCCCTGCCATCTTTGCGAGAAATAGAGGACGAGCGGCGCCGGCTCGGCGGTAGACGGCGGGCACGGCGGCGGACCGGGGAGCCCCCGGCAACGATAGGCGCGCCGTTCGAACAGACCGGAGCGGAAATGCGCTGCGCAAATGCGGAGCGCCGGGGGCAGGCAGCCCAAGCAGCAGCGCAGACCCGGCAGCAGCAGCCAACTCCTACACCGTCAGGAACACCATGATGATGATCGCGGCAAAGCCCACAATGTCTGTGGGGGCAAAGACGGTGCCGAGCATGAGGGCACTCGTAACGGCGGCAGAGATGGGCTCGATGGTGGCGATCATGCTCGCGCGCATGCCGCCCAGGTCTTTAATGCCCTGCATGTAGAGGAAGTACGCCAAAAACGAACCCACTACAATAAACACGGCGAGCGCTGCGATGCCCGAGGCGTCGAGCGCCGGCGGGTTCTCCCACGGGCGAATAAACGCACAGCTCACCATGCCCGCAACCAACATGGCCGAGCCGGTAACGATAGACGAGCCGTACTCCGGCAGCACGCGTGTGGGAATGAGCGCCGTGAGCGCGGCACCCAGAGCGGCGAGCAAGCCCACCACAAGGCCCAGCGGCGAGATGGAGAGCTGCGAGATATTGCCTCCGGTGGCGATGAGGAACGTGCCCACAAGCGCGAGCACCAGGCCCGCGGCCTCGCGACGGCGCGGCGAGCGATGCCGACGCACGCACGTCACCACCATGATGATGACGAGCTGCAGGCACTGCAGGACCGTTGCGGTTCCGGCGTTGGTGAGGCGCACGGCCATGAGATAGCCAAACTGGTTGAGCAGCAGGCCAAACACGGTAAAGAGCAGCTGCTCGCGGGCGTGGGCAGGCGTAGTCCACAGGCGCACCAGGCGCTGGCGGTCGCGCACAAGCACCACGATCATGAACAGCAGACCGGCAAAGATCTGGCGTACCGAGAGCAGCCAGAGCGTGTCCACGTGATAGCGGCTGAACAGCAGGCTCGCCGAGGTTCCGGAAAAGCCCCAGAAAAAGCCGCCGAGCAGCGTGGCAGCAACACCAATGGCTACTCTACGAGCAGCCTCGTCGTTCAGGCGGGCACGCCAGCTGCGGCGCGCCGCGCGCGAAGCCGCGTCGGTGCCCGAAGCCGGGGAGCCGGGCGCGGTCGCAGCGGCTAGCTCGGCCGTCTCCTCATCCAAGATCACACCGTCTACCTGCTGTGTCTGCCCCGCTGGCTCAGCCACGAAACTCCCCCTTGCTCACAAAATTCAACGCCCACAACCTTACCACGCGCAGCCGGCCGCCTCGCGCGCTCGATAAAGGTTCCGCGAACATATGCGTGCGGTCGCACGGTAGGGCGTACAGTACGGGGTATACGTTTAGCCGGCGCGCCCCGCCGCGCTCCGCCTCGGCACGATCTGCCGTCGCGAGCCGCCGGCGCACCCAACCCGTACCGACCCGCAAGGAGACCCTATGCCCCAGCCCACCGCCTCCGACGCGTGCGAGCGCGCCGCCGCGCTGCTCAGCCCCCAGGCGCATGTTCACGGCTTTGCCGTAGAGAGCGCCGAGACCATCGAAGAACTCGACGCCTGCGCCTACGTCCTGCGCCACGACGCCTCGGGCGCGCGCCTGCTCGCCCTGCCCTGCGAGGACGAGAACAAGGCCTTTGCCATCGCCTTTAAGACCCCGCCCGCAAACGACACGGGCGTCTTTCACATCCTGGAGCACTCGGTGCTCTGCGGCTCTAGCAAGTTCCCGGTCAAGGAGCCGTTTGTAGACCTCATCAAGGGCTCGATGCAGACCTTCCTGAACGCCATGACCTACCCGGACAAGACCATCTACCCGGTGGCCTCGACCAACGAGCAGGATCTTTTCAACCTCATGGACGTGTACATGGACGCGGTGCTCAACCCGGCCATCTACAGCAAAAAGACCATCTTTGAGCAGGAGGGCTGGCACTACGAGCTCGACCGCGACAAGGCCGGCGAGCCGGTGCGCCTGCGCTACAACGGTGTGGTCTTTAACGAGATGAAGGGCGCCCTCTCCGACCCGCTCGACGTGCTGGACAACGCCATCAACCGCGAGCTGTTCTGCGACACGGCCTACTCCTATATCTCGGGCGGCGACCCGCGTGCCATCCCGCAGCTCACCTACGAGGAGTTCCTGGACACGCACGCGCGCCACTACAACCTGGCCAACAGCTACATCACGCTCTACGGCGACCTTGATCTGGATCGCGCGCTGGCCTGGCTGGACGAGCGCTACCTGGGAGACGTCGCTCGCACCCATGACGCCGCCGCACGCTTCGCCGTACTTGGCCATGAGCCGGCCGGCCCCAACACACTTGAGCACCAGGTGCCCGTTACCTGCGACTACGCACGACTGGAGATGGAGACGACCCCCGAGAACGCCCTGGTGGGCGTGGGCTACGTGCTGGGCGACGCGCACGACCGCAAGCGCGTTATCGCAGCAGACGTCATGTTCGAAGCGATTCTGGGCTCCAACGAGGCGCCCATGAAAAAGGCCCTGCTCGCAGCCGGTATCGGCGGCGACGTAGTGAGCTACACCTCGGGTGCGTGCCTGCAGCCCTACGAGCTGATCATCCTGCAAAACGCCCAACCGGATGTGGCTCAGCGCATGCGCGAAGTGATCGAGCAGAGCGCCCGCGAGCTGGTAGAGAACGGCATCTCGCGCGAGCGCCTGGAAGCCGTGATCTCGGGCAACGAGTACGACCTGCGCCAGCGCGACTACGGCACGGCCGACGGCGTGGTGCTCGCCTGCGACGCGCTCTCGACCTGGCTCTACGATGATGCGGACGCCACGCTCTCGCTCAAGTACGGCCCGGTCTATGCCGAGCTGCGTCGCGAGCTTGAGGGCGACTACTTTGAGAACCTGCTGCGCGAGCTGGTGCTCGAGAGCGACCACTACGCGTTTGTTGAGCTGGTGCCCACGGGCGAGGAACTCGAGGCTGCACTCGAGGACGAGCCCGCAGCCGAGAGCGCCGCAGCCACGAGCACCGACGACCCCGAGACGGCTGAGCTTGCCGCCAAGCTGGCGATCTGCAACACCGACGAGCTTGCCGCCATCGACGCCGAGGTGACCACGTTACGTGCCGCGCAGGAGGCCGAGGACACGCCCGAGGCCAAGGCGACCCTGCCGCGCCTGCGCGTGGCAGACATCGGCCCCGCGCGCACCGAACCCGCCCTCACCGTGGATGAGACGCGCCCCCTGCCCTGCCTCAAGCACAACATTCCCACGCGCCAGCTGGCCTACGCGCTGTTCTACTTTGACCTGAGCTGCGTGACCTTTGACGAGCTGCCCTATGTCTCGATCATGGCCAAACTCTTCCAAAAGCTGCCCACGCGCTCGCACACCGTGGACGAACTGGACAGCTATGCCGGCTCCAATCTGGGCTTTTTGGGCTTTAGTGCAGACCTGTGCAACCAGGACGACTGGCGTGCCGTCAAGCCGCTGTTCACCGTCTCGGCCGGCGCTCTTTCAGAGAAGATCGAGGCGCTCGCCAGCATCCCGCGTGAGGTATGGGACGAGACCATCTTTGAGGACACCACCCGCATGCGCGATGTGCTCACCCAGGTGCGCATCTCTATGGAGCAGGGCTTTTTAATGAACGGCCATGCCTCGGCGCTCGCGCGCGCGTACTCCTACGTGTCGCCCGGGGCGCTCGTGAGCCAAAAGCTCGGCGGCGTGGACTTCTACCGCTTCTTGCGCGATTTGCTCGACCACTTTGACGAACGCGCCGAGAACCTGTGCTGCACCCTGCGCGAACTGCAAAAACGCATCTTCTGCTCCACCAACACGCAGGTGAGCTTTACCGGCAGTGACGAAGATTACGAGCGCTTCTGGGCAGCCGCCGGCGACCTGGGTCTGGCGCCCCGCGCCGCGGACGCACCCACCCTCGAGGTGCCCGAGCCGCAAGACCTTCATGAGGCGTTTGTTATCCCCAGCGACGTCTCGTTCGCCGCACGTGCGACCGACCCGCGCAAGCTCGGCATCGAGACGAACGGCGCTTGGGCCGTGGCCGCCAACGCCCTGAGCTTCGACTACCTGTGGAACGAGATCCGCGTGAAGGGCGGCGCCTACGGCTGCGGCTTCCGTGCCGGCATCAAGCGCCAGTTCGCCTTCTACACCTACCGCGACCCGGCGATCGATCCCTCGCTTGAGCGCATCGCCCGCGCCGGCGCCTGGCTCGCCGAGTTCGACCCCGAGCCCGCGGCCTTTGAGGGCTACATCGTCTCGAGCGTCTCGAGCCACGATGCGCCCGTCAAGCCCTATGCCCTGGCCCGTCGCCAGGATGGCGAGTTCTTTGCGAGCCGCCCCGTGGACTGGCGCGAGCGCCTGCGCGCCGACATGCTCTCGGCCACGCCCGAGCAGATCCGCTCCTTCGCTGCCGACGTCACCCGCGTGGCAGACGAGGCACCTCTGTGCGTATTCGCCGGTCGCGAGCTGATCGAGGCCAGCGTGGCCGCCGGCACAAGCGGGCTTACGCTCTGCGAGCTGTAGAGGCTAGCGGGCGCGCGGGAGCTCAGTGCTCGTCGCGCGCCCGTTTGAGGTGGCTGCTTGCATAGCCGCCGGGCAGAAGATAGCCACGTGCGCCCCGGGGACGCAGCGTAGCGTCATGCACCCCCGCGTCGCCACCGTCAAAGACGACCGCGCGGGAAGAGGGCGCGCCGGCCTTTCGCTCCCGCACCCCAAGTCTGGCATCCCAAACCACCCCGCCAAAAGCAACGAGGCGGGCACCGCAGTTCAAAACCGCGGTGCCCGCCTCTTCTCATATCGCCCCGCACGGGCGACCTTCTGTGCGGCCAGCTCTCGACAGCGCGCGTTTACGCCGACGGCAACGCACGCGGGCGCACGTCGTAGGCGCGGGCGTTGCGAGCGCTCAAAAAAACCGTCGAGCCGTTGTGGATCAACGAGCTTACCTGCGGCGCAATCACACCGGTCACACCGCCTGCGAGCAGCAGCGAGTTCAGGCCGATGACCTCGCGGAACGAGGCGTCCATGCGCTCCTCGAGCCCCATAGAAAGACGACGCAGCGTGACGAGCGAGGTCAGGTCGCCATCCGTCAGGGTGATGTCGGCCACCTCCTTGGCGATCGCGGTGCCCGAGCCCATGGCCACGCCCACGTTGGCGGCCGAAAGCGCCGGCGAGTCGTTCACGCCGTCGCCCACCATGACCACGCGGCGGCCGGCCGCGCGCATCTGCTCCACCACGGTGTGCTTGTCCTCGGGCAGCAGGTCGGCGCGGAACTCGTCGATTCCCGCCTCGGCGGCGATGCGGCACGCGGCGTTGGCGTTGTCGCCCGTGAGCATCACGATGTGCTCAAAGCCCAGGGAGTGGAGCTCGGCCAGCGCGGCACGCACACCCGGCTTGAGCGGGTCTTCGATACCAATAACGCCCTTGAGCTCGCCGTCCACGGCCAGATAGAGTTTGGAGAGACCGTCCAGGCGCTCGGCGATCTGCCCGCGGGCCGCCTCGGCGATGGTCACGCCCTCGTCCTCCACCACAAAGTGCTCAGAGCCGATCACGCAGCGCTTACCGTCGAGCGAGCTGGCAATACCATGCGCCACCAGGTACTCCACCTCGGCGTGGCGCTCGCGGTGCTCCAGCCCCGCCTCGGCAGCAGCGTTCACCACGGCGCGAGCCACAGGGTGCGGGAAGTGCTCCTCCAGGCAAGCGGAGAAGCGCAGTACCTGCGTGCGATCCCAGCCGTCGTACGAAAGCACGTCAGCCACCTTGGGCGCGGCCGCGGTAAGCGTGCCCGTCTTGTCAAAAACGATGGTATCTGCCTGGGCAAACGCCTCAAAGTGCTTGGAGCCCTTAACGGTAAAGCCCTCGCGGGCGCTCTGGCTCATGGCCGTGAGCACCGAGATGGCACCCGTAAGCTTGAGCGCGCAGGAGTAGTCGACCATGAGCGCCGCGCTCGTGCGAATGAGCGAGCGGGTGCGCAGCCACACGCCGGCGGCGAGCAGGAAGTTCCACGGCACGATAGCGTCGGCCAGGTGCTCGCGACGGCTCAGGGTCTCGGCCTTGAGCGCCTCGGACTGCTCCACCAGGTTCACGATGGAGCGCAGCTTGGTGTCGGTGGCGGCGGCCTTTACGCGCACGTAGGCCTCGCCCTCCTCAACGGCGGTACCGGCAAAGACGTCATCGCCCACGGTGCGCTCCACCGCCAGCGGCTCACCGGTGAGCGAGGACTGGTTCACCATCGCGCTGCCCCACTCCACAGTGCCATCCACGGGCACGGGCATGCCCGTGCGCACCACGATCAGGTCGCCGGCCTCAAGGCTCATGGCGGCCACGCGGCGCTCCTCGGCCCTAGGCGCCTGAGCGTCGCCGCAGGGAATGAGCTGAGCGTAGTCGGGCACCTCGAGCAGTGAGTAGATCAGCTGGTTCTGGCTTTGGGCGCGCGTGTAGTCTTCGAGCAGCTCGCCCAGATTGAGCAGCAGCATGGTGCCACCGGCGGTCTTAAAGTCGCCCTTCAAGAACGAGATGCCGATAGCCGAGGCGTCGAGCACCGGCACGTCCAGGCGGCCGTTGAGCAGCGACTTGAGGCCCGCCGCCAAAAAGCCGCGGTAAGCCCACAGGGTGTAGACGGTGCGCAGCGGCGCAGGGAGGAACCAACGGCGCGCAAAGTGCCCGCCCACAAGCGTAGCGATATCGAGCAACAGGCCGTGCGTACGCGGAGCCATGATGGCGGTGCACTCCTGACGCGCGGCGTCCACGGCCTCGACATCAATGGAGGCAAGGCGGGCAAGAGCCTCCTCGCGGCGTGTCGGGTCAAAGGTCACGGCCAGCTGACCGATGCGCGGGTAGATGGTCGCCTTCGCAATGGTGCCGTCCGCAAGGAGCACGCGATTGAGCGCGTCCATGTCGGTCTCGGGCACGCGCCCGGCAAGCTGCACGCGAACGCGCCCGGGAACCTCATGTGCAATGGTGAACTTCATCGATCTACCCCTTGGTACTGCGGCGCCCGACGGCGCCCCTACATAACAACAGCTGCGGGGCCGGCTGTGGCCACCGCAGCTGTCCGCTCGTCTACGTTTGGTCGCAGGCTACTCGGCCTTACCACCCTCAACGACCTCGGCGCTGCAGCAGCAAACGTCCTCGTTGGCGTTCAGGTACTCGGCCTCAGAGACAATGTCGTCGACCTGAGCCTTGGCCTGCTCGACGATGTCCTCGTAGCCAGACTTGACGCGCATACCGGCGGCGACGGTGTTGACCGCAAGCTTGTGAGCCGGCTCAGAGGCGAGGATCTTGGGCACGACGATGCCGGCAACGGCACCAGCGGCGACGAGCAGGGAGTGAGTCTTGGAGATGCTGACCATAATGGAATCCTTCCATCCAGCGCCCGCGTCGGCCGTTTTGTCGCCTACTGGGAGCGCGCTGTTGTTGAACAATGTTTAATCTACTCGGGAGTTCCAAGGTAGGCCATGGTAACTTTGCAGCTTCAAATCTCCGCCATAGTTGCCGGCGGCTACCCTTTTGCAGCGGCGGGCAGAACGTCAAAATGGTCAGAACAAAATGGCCTGCGAATAGAACCCAAACGAAAGGCGGGGCTCAACATGGAACAGAGCGAGAAGCGAGCACTCAGGCGCGAGGTTCTCTCTCGCCGCAACGCCATCCCGCCCGAGACGCGCGCGGTCAAGTCGCAGACCATCTGTCAGGAGCTCTGCCACCTCGCGGAGCTGCGACATACCTGCACCGTTGCCGTCTACTCCGTCATGGGCAGCGAGGTCGACCTCGACCTCTTTATCCGCTTTGCCTACGAGAGCGGCATACGCGTGGCCTTCCCCGCCGTGCTGCCAAACCCGTGCGACGGTCAGCGCATGGAGATGCGCGCCGTAGACGAGACCGACTACGGCTCCGGCGCGGCCCCCTTTGTAACCAACCCGGTTCCCGCCTTTACGGCGACCGCCGAGCAGAGCGAGCGGTTCCCCCTCGTTGGCCCTGAGGAGATCGGCATGATTGTCGTGCCGCTCGCGGCCTTTGACGATGCCGGCAACCGCCTGGGCTACGGCGGGGGCTGCTACGACCGCTATCTGCCTACGCTCAGCACCTCGTGCGCCATCCTCGGCGCCGCCTTCATCGAGCAGCAGGTCCCCGCCGTTCCCACAGGCGAGCACGACCTCCCCCTCCCCCGCATCGTCTGCGCTTAAGCGGCAGCACGCCGCGCAAACCGATGCAGGTCAGGGCAGCAGGCGCAGCACCGAAGCATATCTCGGGCACAAAACGCCGCGCCGCCCAGACAGAACTTGCCCGGGCGGCGCGGTTTTCAAACGGTATCAAGCCAATATGTCCATGCAGACATGTATACGTTTTAATAAAAACCGCGCCACCGCCAGAACAGCGACAGCGCGGCATCTCAATAAGCAAACAGCCTGCTACACAAAGCAGATCTGCAGCAGCTTGGTGGCGCAGGTGGGCTCCACAGCGTGTTCTACATCGGCCGGCACGCGCAGCACGTCGCCAGCGGCCATGGCCACCTCGTGCCCGTCCTCGCTAAAACGAATCTGGGCTGCACCTTCAACCAAGTAGTACAGGGTATCCCCGGGATAGCGCTCCTCCGAGACGCTCTCGCCCTCGGCAAAAGCCAAAAGCGTCGCCCCGATGGGGTCGCCCAGGCGCGTAAGCGCCATGCTCGAAACCTGGCCCGGCCGCGCGTCGATCAGCGACGCGAGCGGAGCCGCGGCCTCGGTGGGAAGATTCCTAAACGGCATCGTACGGCCACCTTATGCCGGCAGGATAACGACAAGCAGCATCTTGAACGCCGTCACGCCACGAACCGCGTGCGGAGCGCCCGCCGGGATCACGATGGACTCGCCAGCGTGAACCTCATGCGCCACGCCGTTAATGGTGATCTCGCCCGTGCCCTCAAGCACGTTGACCATAGCGTCGCCACCGGCTGCGTGGCTGCTCATGCCCTCGTCGGCGTCGATGGCAAACAGCGTTACCTTGGCGCCCGGCATCTGCGAAAGCGTAAGGCTGTTGACCTTGCCGGCCTCGGCAGGCACGGCCCCGGCCAGATTAAAGACGGTCTCTTTGTCGATGTTCTTAATGAGCTCCATGGGAGTCCTTTCTCTCAGCCAGCGCGCGCCGGCACCAATTCGCAAGTACCCTACGCATACCCCAAACCCCCGGCTTCTCATACTCGCGCCGAAAAACAGACCTCGACACCCGCTCCTTCCGATGCAGGGCGACCCGAGGTTACCCACCGGAGGTTTTTTACCTTTTTGTACATTATGCATAAGGTCGAAGACACAAAATGAGCCCTGAGAACCCTATTCGAGCCCCTTTCAGCCATCCATCCGCGTCTCAACGTGACCTGAACAATGCTCACGACGGTCCCCGACGTACAAAAAGGTAAAAAACCTCCGCTGCTCCACCCCCAAGGGCCGAACTGCCCGAAAAACATGCATAAAAAGGCCGAATTTAGGAGCAAAGCTGCATACTGCCCGATTCCTCGATGCGGTGCTCCAAAATTCCCGCGGACGCCGGCCAATCCCGCATCGGCCCTCGTCGTCGATTCCTGCAAACACCTTGTAAAACGCAAGCGTTACAGGCCATCCTCACACTACCTAATTGGTACCGGGTGTGGGAAAATATGCGCTTACAAATGCTCGTTTGCGAAAGGAGGAGGACATGGCTCTGCTCAACAACAAAAAGCGCGAATGGGCTCGCAACGTCGAGCTGTTCGGGCAAGGCTGCAAGGAGGCCGAGAGCAGCGCCCTGTTCCTTGTCCGTGCAAGCGACCTGTACCCCGTCCACATCTCTGCGGGCTTCCAGCGCGTCTTTGGCGTGGAGCCCGAACGCTTGGAAGACGACATCGAGACCCTCTACCGCTTTGTGCCCGACGAGGATCGCCTTTCCATAAAGCGCCAGCTCACCGACTGGAATCGCACCTCGCACCTCAACTTTGAGTGCGACTACCAGATGCCGACGGCCTCCAAGCCCGGCGCGACGGCGAGCGCCGCGACTTCTGCATCCGACAGGTCGACACCCGCGTCCGTATCCAGCACGGGCGCCAAACCCACGGCTGCGGCGTCCGCAAGCAGCGCTGACGCCGCAGCCGACACCCCCGCCACCAAGCACTTTCGCGTGCGCATAACGCCGGTACTCGAGGACTCCCATCTGCTGGTAGAGGTCGTCGATATCACCAGCGAGCACGCCCGCCTCGTGGCGGCAGCCGAAGAGCGCAGGCAAGCCCTCGCGTCTGCCCGGGAGCACACGGACTTTATGAGCCAGATGAGCCACGAGATCCGCACGCCGCTCTCGGGCATCAAGGGCCTGATCGGTCTGGCCCGCTCCCACGCCGCAGACCCCGACCGCCTGCAAGACGACTTGGCACGCGCCAACGAGCTCTCGAACTACCTGCTCTCGCTCATCAACGACGTGCTCGACATGAGCCGCCTCAACTCTGGCCACGTGGAACTCGAGCAGCTGCCGTTCGACGTGCGCCTGACCGCCCAAAACCTCAAGACCATGTTCGAGGTGCAGGCCGCAGACAAGGGCCTGACCTTTACCGTAAACACCGACGACTGTATCCACCCCTACCTGGTGGGCGACCGCATGCGCCTGAATCAGATCGTGGTCAACTTTGTGTCCAACGCGCTCAAGTTCACCGAAGCCGGCGGCCTGGTGGAGGTCACGCTGCGCGAAATGTACGCCAGCGATTCGCAGGTGAGCTACATGGTTCGCGTGCGCGACACGGGCAAAGGCATGGATCCGCGCTTTGTCTCGCGCATCTTTAAGCCCTTTGAGCAGGAAGACCAGACCATCGCGCGCCGCTTTGGCGGCACGGGGCTGGGCATGGCCATCACCAGCGGGCTCGTTGAACTGATGGGCGGCAAGATCGTCGTCGACACCGAGCTGGGCCGCGGGTCTGACTTCACGGCTTACATCCCCTTCCGCATCGCCACGCCCGAGCAGGCAGCCAAGCTGGTCGCGGCCGGCGACTCCGTCGACGCGAACACGCAGCCAGGTGCGCTCGACACAGAAGTCGAGTACAGCTTTGCGGGCAAACGCTTCCTATTTGCCGAGGACAACGAGCTCAACGCCATGATCGTCGTCGAAATCCTGGGCAACCTGGGCGCCGAGGCCATCCGCGCCGACGATGGCCCGGTGGTGGTTGAGATGTTCGAGAAGTCCGCCCCCAACTACTACGACGCCATCCTCATGGACATCCAGATGCCCACCTATAACGGCTGGGAGGCGGCGCGACGCATCCGCGCGCTCGACCGTCCGGACGCCGCGACGATCCCCATCATCGCGCTCTCGGCCAACAACTACGTAGAAGACGCGCGCCACTCACGCGAGGCCGGCATGGACGGCCACACCGGCAAGCCCATCGACTTTGCCGCGCTCAAGGCCGAGCTGGCCGCAGCGACGGCGGAACGCGCATACAAAGGGAGAGACTAAATGATCCTCGAACAGTCCCGCGCCATCATCAACGAGGTCGGCCGCGCCTTTACGGGCAAAACGGAGGTCATCGAGCGCGTGCTCATGGCCATCTACGCAGGCGGCCACGTGCTGCTCGAGGATGTCCCGGGCACGGGCAAAACCACGCTGGCGCTCGCCCTCTCGCGCTGCCTCGACCTGGAGTGCAAGCGCGTGCAGTTCACGCCCGACACCACGCCCTCGGACATCACGGGCTTTACCATGTACGACCGCGAGACGGGCACGCCGCACTACACGTGGGGAGCGGCCAACTGCAACCTGTTGCTGGCAGACGAGATCAACCGCACCTCGGCCAAGACGCAGGCGGCTCTGCTCGAGGTGATGGAGGAGCTGAGCGTGACCGTCGACGGCAAGACCCACCCGGTGCCCACGCCCTTTGTGTGCATCGCCACCCAGAACCCCGTGGGCGCCACCGGCACGCAGCCTCTACCCGAGTCGCAGCTCGACCGCTTTATGGTGCGTCTCTCGATTGGCTACCCCACGCGCGACGAGCAGATCGCCATCCTCAAGGCCAAGCGCTACGCCAACCCGCTCGACGACCTTAAGCCCAAAATCTCGCGCGACGACCTCATGGACATCCGTAACTTCTTGGGCAACGTGACCATTGCAGACACGGTGCTCGACTACATGGTGCGCCTGTGCGAGGCCACGCGCGCCTCGGAGTTCATCGAGCTGGGTGTAAGCCCGCGCGGCACCCTGGCACTCTCGCGCATGTCGGCCGCCTGCGCACTCATCAGCGAGCGCAACTACGTGGTTCCCGAGGACGTGCGCGAGGTCTTTACGTGCACCTGCGCCCACCGCATCGTGCTGCGCCCGCAGGCGCGCATCGAAGGCATAAGTGCCGAGTCTGCGCTCGAGCGCATTATGCAAGAAGTTCCCGCGCCCTCCATGAGCGCCGTACGCGGTCGCGCCTAGACGCCGCACGACTCTCGAGGCCCTCCCATGACGATGACAGGCAACCGGATCGTTTACGCCGTAGCGGCGATCATAGCGGCTGCGGCCCTGGTCACCACCAACTCGGCACCCGCGCTCTGCCTGTTGCTGCTCCTTATCTTTACGCCCGCGATGAGCACGGCCGTGGGCCGCTTCCAGCTCACACGCACGCGCCTGGCCTTTGCGCTCAAAGACTCTTGCGTGGCGGGCGACGAGCTTAAGCTGCGAATTTCCATCGCGCGCCCGCGCATGCTCAAAAGCCGCATCGAGCTGCAGTTCGAGATCGAGAACCCCATGCTCAACGTGCGCGCCCAGCAGACGGTGACGCTCTCCCCCACCACAGGCGCGATCGAGCGCTACGCCCTGCCACTCTACACCGGTTGCCCCGGAACGCTGCGCATCCGCTTGGTTTCGGCGCGAGCGCACGACGTCCTGGGCTTCTTTGAGCTGGGGATTCCGGACGTTGCCTTCAAAACCGACTGCACCGTCTACCCACGCATCAGCGAGATCGATCTGCACGTGAGCCCCGCGGGCGCGCGCAGCGACACGAACGCGACCTTTGACCTCAACAGCCCCGGGCCAGACCGCACCGAGGTCTTTGAGATCCGCCCGTTCGAGCCAGGGGACGCGGCCAAAGACGTGCACTGGAAGCTCTCTGCGCGCACGCGCGACCTGGTGGTTCGCGTGGGCTCGAAGCCCGCCGGCCGCACCGTCGCGCTGCTGTGCGGAATCCACCCCATCAAGGCAGACGAGTCCGAGCGACTCGACGAGGTTGCCGCGCAGATGAGCCTGCTCGCCTCGGTGAGCATGGGTCTGATCCATGCAGGTACGTCCCACCTTCTGGTCCATTCGACGCCAGACGGCCTACGCGGGCTTACTGTCGAAAACGCAGCCGACTTCCAGACCGCCTTTGAGGAGCTCCTCTGCTCACCGCTGCAGCATGAAGCGGTGCAAGATACCGAGGTATTTAGGACCTTCAAGCGCGAACACGAAATTGAGAAGACCATCGTCGTCACCGATCTGGTAAACGACGAGATGCTCGAGAAGCTCGGCGACCCCGGTCAGATCAGCGTCCTGCACGTAAGCCGCGAGCTGCCGACCGGCGCGGATGCCGCCTCAGCCTTCAGGCTGACGCACGTCTCGGTAGACGACCTGCCCGAATGCGTCAGCGTCCTGGAGCTCTGAGGCACATGGCGAGCAAGCAGACATTCCAAGCGCCCAAGATCGTTCTCGACGGAATCTCGAGCGGGCCGCGTGTGCACACGGCACGCGCAGCCGCCATCTGCGCAGGCACGCTGCCGCCCGCGCTCTTCTCGGTCTCGATGCTGTTGCTCGTCTCCGCCTGTATGGACACCGCGACTCTCGCGTGTGCTCTGGCGTGCAGCGTCGTCTCGGCCGCACTGCTAGGCCTGATGCACGAGGAGGCCGAGAAGCGGGGCTCTTCCTTTGCCGTACCGCTCTTTGTGGTGGCAGCCGTCTCGCTCGCCGCGATCCTGTTGCTGCCAGGTGCACGCGCAGGGCTCTTTGCCCTGGTAAACGGAGTGATCGACCATCTCGACGAGACGTATGACGGCCACGTTCCCTACCTGGCGGGAACCCAGACCTGCGCGCACTCGCCGCTCTTTGGCGCCTGCCTGGGTGTGTCCACAAGCACACTGGCCTGGATCATCGCTGGCATGGCCAACCCCGCCGTGGTTCTTTTTGCCGCCGCGCTCGCCAACGCCGTCTCAATACGCTTAGGGTTGGGGGCACAGGCCGCCGCCGCGGGCTGCGTGCTGGGCATCGGCGCGTGGATTGCACGTGCGCGTGTGGCGCAGCTACCCGGCAGCACGTACTCCCTGTACTCGCTTGCGCTCAACTCAGTCCTGTCGGCCGGTGCATGCATCCTTCTAGCCGTCCTCGTCTGCACGTTCTGGACGCCGGTAGCCGCACTCGACGGTCTGCACGAGGCGGTCGATGCCGCCCGCGACGAGCTGCGCTTTGGCCACGACACCCTCCCCGAGGGCGACCTGACGCAGGCCGCGAGCATGAACACCGAGACCGAGGATGAGCGGGGTCTCACCATTACTTACACGGGCACCGTTACCAATGACCTCTACCTGTGCGGATACGTGGGCGCGGTCTTTGACGGCCTGTCTTGGGCGCCGCTTGACCACACGGCCTACGAGGGCGAATGGCGCGGCATGACCACTTGGCTTGCCGAACGCGGGCTGGTTGCCAGCCAGCAGCGCAGCGCGTTCGACGATGCCGCCAGCGCCGCAAACGCAGTCGACGCAGCAGGCACGGCGACCGTAGAGATAGACGCCTCCGCCGCAAACCGCCGCTACGCCTACGTGCCCTACACCCTGCGCGAACTGGCCGGCGCGAGCCTAGCCACGCAGCTCGAAGGTTCGCTTGCGGCCGGCACGATCCCGGCCGCGCGCTACCGAGAGACCATCGACACCGTAGACCGCGCGAGCGTCCTCGCCGCGACCGATTGGCTCGCCTCGTCCACAAGCAGCTACGCCGCAGCCGAGCGCGTCTACGCCGCCTTTGTTACCGAGAACTACCTGGACGTCAGCGAGACCGAGCGCCAAGCCGTGAGCGACCTCATCTTTAACGACGCCACCTGGAACCATGCCGACCACACCGATTACGACGTCATCGCCCGCGTGCGCACGATGCTGCAGTCGCTCGCCAGCTACACCGAGCAGCCCGCAGCCGTAAACGAGGCGTCCACCCAAGACGGCTCTTTTGTGCGCTGGCTGCTTGACGAGGCGCACGAGGGCAACTCGGCTTACTTTGCCACCGCGGCCGTCCTCGCCTTTAGGAGCCAGGGCATCCCCGCGCGCTACACGGAGGGCTACCTTGCAAGCTCGGGCGCCCTCACCAGGGCCGCCACCAACGAGGAGTCCCTCACGCTCACCGCGCGCGATGCCCATGCCTGGGCCGAGGTCTACTTAGACGGCCTTGGCTGGACGCCCATCGAGGTAACCCCCGGGTTTTACATGCAGTCCATAAACGCCGACGAGGTCATCGATGTGGGCGAGGCTTGGAACGTCGACGACAGCAGCGAGGCGAGTGCAGACACCGCCGAGACGGATCTGGGCGACACGAAGGAAGGCGACGGCGCGACCAAGGATGCACACAACCTCGCCGCCCGCCTGATCAGCTTTGTCACACCGATTCCCGTCTCACTGCTCCTACTCGCCCTGATCGCGCAGATCCAACGCACGGCGCGCATCGCGCGCTGGCGCAAGCATGTCGCCTCCAAAGATCAAGACGTCTGCGTGCCCACGCTCTATGCCTATCTGGCCGCGCTTATGCACGAGTGCGGCATCGGCTTTGACGAGGATCGTCCGCTCGACTGCGCCGGGGCCTTTGACGGTTCCCTTGCCGGCATCGATGAAAAAGAGTACCGCCGTGTGATCGAGCTCTATCAGTCCTTTACCTTTGGAGGGTGTAAACTTCGAGCTAACGAGCTGCGCACGCTGCGCCGTTTTAACGAGCGTCTGCACAGCGCCCTGCCCGCCCCTGACGGCCCTGTCGACGCCCTGCGTCGCAGATTTGTCAGCGCCCTTTAGGACAAAGCCATGACCGACAAGCCCACAACCAAGCGCGCACACCGCCTCGCGGTTCCCGCCGTCACAGCGGCGTTGCTTGTCGTCTTTGGCGCGGGCGCGTACATCGCGGCTGGAGGCGGCGGCTTTAACCCGCGAGGGCTCGTTGGCGGCTACGGGAGCGGCACGGCCGACGCCGGCACGAGCTACCGCATCGACAGCACCGAGACAGGCGACGGGGCAAACGGCCACGACGCCCAAGGCGAGGATGACGAGAGCGCCGACGAACAGACTCCCGAGAGCCTGGCGCAGACGGTCGAGTCCACGCAGGACGCCTTTACCGACACGGGCAACGCATCCGGCGCCGCAAGCACCTACAACGTCACGGGTGCCGAGGACGGCACGGGCGTCACCGTGAACAACGGCGGCTCCTCGAACAGTCAGGACGGCGAGCCCGGCGTGATTGTCGTCCCCGATTCGGGCGGCAGCACAGACAGGGGCGGCTCGAGCTCCGGTTCGGGCGATAGCGGCTCAGGCTCAGGCGGCAAGGATGGCTCCGGATCCAAGGGCGACTCGGCGCCTTCGACCAAGCCCTCGGCCACCGACAACTCCTACAACATCCTGCCCAACGACCCCGAGCCCAACAAAAGCGAGAGCGTCGACTCGAACCTCTTCCCCAACAAGGCCGGCACCGATGCCGAAGAGATCGAGCAGGCAGAAGAAGGCTCCGTCACGGTCAACATCAACCCAAGTGACAAGCAACAGCTCTACTTTGGCCAGAAGCTCAACGCCTGGACCATCTTCTGCGCGCTGAACACCACCTACACCTATCGCGCGGCGGGAAGCGACAGCTCCACGAGTTACCGCTGGGAGTGCACGCAAGAAGAGTTTGACGCCTACCCGTACTTCCAGATCGTCTCGTGGACCGATGCCGAGGGTAACGCGAACCCGGCCATCTGTCCGCAGTCCGACCTCAGCGTCACCGTGCGCTACCGCTTTAGCGAGACCGGCGAGTGGCACGAGCAGACCGTCACATGCACACCCGAGGCTTCGCGCGTCTACATTCTGGGTGAGACGCGCGAGGACGGCACCGCCACCATTCTGGGTTGGAGTGACGCGGAGACCCTCAACCTGCTCGCGCAGGACAGCGACCAGCTTTCCATCGATTCCGGCACGGAAGACCTGGGCACCTCCATCACGGGCCGCGCCCTGCGCGACCTGGATTACGTGCGCGACGACGACACGCTTACCCATCTGCTTTTGGGCTGGGAAGAAGCCGGTGAGGAGCTGGGCAGCATCTACACCGTCACGCCCGGCCGCCATGTGATCCAGCCCTCCGGCTTTGCCGAACTGGACGAGGGCTACTCCGTGCGCCTGCAGAACTACCGGCTGCAGTTTGGCGATGACGAGACGGTCTACGCCAGCACGCTCCAAACGCTGGTAGATGTGGACGAGTCGGCGCTTGCAAGCGATGACGAGGCGGAGCTGGAGCTCACCGTGCCAGAGGGTGTCCAGGCCGTGGACGACGCGCGCGACGAACTTTCACGCGCAGCGGCCTGCTCGCTCAGTACCGTCGAGCTTCCTGCCAGCGCGCTCTACTACAACACCGACGGCCCCTTTATCGTGCAGGAACGCTACACGGTCGATGAGGACAGCGCCTCCTATGCGTCCACGAGCAGCGGCATCCTCACCAATAAGGACGGCTCCACCTATGCGGGCATCCCCGCAGCAGACGAGGAGCTCGACGTGCCGAGCGGCGTGCGCCGTGTGCAGGTGCAGCAGGTCAACAGCCTGAATCTCATCACCGTACACGGCACAGACGGCGAGGCGCCCACGCTCCAGACCGACAACCTGCGCAACTGCGCGCTCGTGGTGGACGATGACATTTTCGACGCCTTTATCGAGGCCAACTACGCAGCCCTTACGGCATGTGGAGACGGAGACCTCTTGATGAGCCGCGCCTCCGATCCCGAGGCGTATTACACCTGCCTGAACGGCATGATCTACTCAAAAGACGACCTGGTGCGTGTGAACAACAACGGCTCGAACACCGTGTTTGTACAGACCTCGACGACCATCAAGACCGGTGCCTTCGAGGGCACCACAGACGTGAGCTACCTGGTGCTCTTTAGCGATGGGGACTACATGCTCGAGCCCGACTCGCTCGCCGGCGGCAACATCACGACCATCTTCTGCTTTACCGAGGAGCAAGCCGCGGGCATCGAGGCGCAGCTCGCCCATGCGGGTGCGCCGGACGCGCACGTAATCGTGGCGCAGATGAGCGCCGAGGACGTGCTCTATTACTACACGGAAGACGGTGCGGTCACGCTCTTCTCCGACCAAGGCCTTGCCGAGAGCTTTGACGGCACCGTGACCGACGAGGACGGCAACAAGGTTTCCGTCAACGCAATCGCATCCCATGCCTTTGCAGGTAACACCAGCCTTGCCCAGGTGAGTCTGGGCTCCAGCGTAACCTCCATCGAATCCGGCGCCTTTGCCGGCTGCAGCTCGCTTGCGCCCCTGCAGCTCGACAGCGCCACGCCCGCGAGCCTCACGCTCGCCTCGCCGGGCACTCCCTTCCGCTTTACCGACTCCGCAGAAGACGACGAGCTCATGGGGATTTCCGTTCCCGCCGGCTCCGAGGCAAGCTACCTCGCCGCGTGGATCTACCCCTGCGCGGGCTACACCGATTACGACGATTGCTACGCCAAGGTTCAACTTGCACTCACGCAAGAGCAGGGCACCTGCCCCACCGAGGCCCAGGTGCGCGAACGCATGGCCCAGGAGCTGCTTGCGCCCGAGAATCATCTGCGCCGCATGCTCGGTCTGCCCGAAGTCGAGGCTTCGACCGTCATCGTAGACAGCACGCCCGAGCCCGAGGGCGAGTACGAATTTACATCAGGCGAGAACGGCGCGTACACCCTTACCGCCGCACCGACCGGTGCCGTAACCGCAGACCTTGACGCCGTGGTACCCGAGGACTGCACGAGCTTGACTATCGCCGCCGGGGCCTTTGAGGCCTGCACGAACCTTGAGCGTGTGGATCTGGGCGAGAAGGAGACTTCCATCGAGTCCGGCGCCTTTGCCGGCTGCGACGGCGTGACCGTTGCGGTGGCTGCGGGCCGCGCGGCGAACATCGCGCTTGCGGGCGGCAGCGCTGACGCCCCGTTCACCTTTGGAGCGAGCATCGTGCTCGAAGTTCCCGAGGCCGAGCGTGAAGCGCTCCTGGCGGCCTGGCCCATGCAGAGCCTGGGCTACACGAGCAGTAGCGAACTCGATAACTGGGCCTTCCGTCTGGCTTGGAGCTACATTGCCACCGGCAGTCCGATTTCCAAAGCCACGGCCTATATCAACGACCGGCTTCTCGAGCAGGAAAACTACCTGCGCGGCCTCATGGGCCTTGGCCTCATCTCCACTACCGACCAGCTAACCTACCAGTACGAGTTCAGCTGGTAAGGCCGCGCGCACTCCCAGCCGATTTCCGCTAGCAACCCCACCCAGTCATACGGGTCAAGACCAAGCCGTTTGCAAACGCGATCCCGTCGATTTCCTTCTGGCAACAGCCCCTCAAACCAGTTGCGAGTCTTTGCCTCGCCGAAAGGCCTGCGCTTTGCCGGCAGAGCGAGAGAGAGCAGAGGTGCCCCGGGATAAATCTCGCAAATAGTAGGGTCGTACGTGAACCGAGCCCCACGGCGCGTCTCGTTGATAGTGCCGACAAGCCAGCCCGCAAAAGTCCTAGCCCCAGGTTGTCTTTTTGTCCTCGTCGGTGATGGGGCGGATGACGCGACAGGGATTGCCGACGGCCACCGAGTCGCCGGGGATGTCCTTAACAACCACGCTGCCGCCGCCGATCACGACGTTACTGCCGATGGTCACGCCGGGCATGACCTTCACGCCGCCGCCGATCCACACGTTGTCGCCCACGGTGATGGGCAGCGCGTACTCGAGAAACTGATTCCGGCGCTCGGTGTCGATGGGGTGGCCGGCAGTGTAAAAGCCGCAGTTGGGAGCCACAAACACGTTGTCGCCAAAAGTAACCTTGGCGCAATCGAGGATGACGGTGTCGTGGTTGGCAAAGAAGCCCTCGCCCACCTCGATGTTATAGCCGTAGTCGCACCAAAAATCTGGCATCAAGCAAACGTAATCACCCGTCTTGCCAAGCAACTCCTTCGCAAGCTCTCGGCGGCGCGCCTCGTCAGACGGGCGCGTACGGTTGAGCTCCCAGCAAAGATCCTTCGCCCGGTTCCGCTCCTGCGCCAGACCCTCGTCTGTCGCGTCGTAGAGCACTCCGGCCAGCATCTTCTCTTTCTCGGTCATAGCGTGCAGCTCCTTTCAATCCCCCGCAATATACCCCGTTGTCCCAGATTCAACTGTCGTGGTTCTGTGCGGAGTAGTGCCGCGTTTGAGTGTCCGCGCCCGTAGGGGTGAACGCCGCAAGAGGCTCGTACTCGCCGCTCGAGCCACTCTACGCACAAAAAAGTAGGGACCCTTTCGGATCCCTACTAATCAAATTCTTGGTCGCGGGGGCCGGATTTGAACCAACGACCTCCGGGTTATGAGCCCGGCGAGCTACCAGACTGCTCCACCCCGCAATGTCTGGGCACATCAAGTGCGCAAGTAGATATATTACGCACGCCCCCAGCTCCATGCAAGAAAGACTTTTCCCAGCAAATTTTCTCCACATATGGCAATCATCGGGCTGGCCTTCGCCCCGTAGGGTGCCAGTCCGCGAGTACAATGAGCCGCAGACGTAAACCGACCGGGGAGGCCGTTATGCTGCTGGCAATCGATATGGGAAACACGCAAACCGCGCTCGGACTGTTCGACGGCGCCGAGCTGGTGCGCTCGTGGCGCATGCCCACCGATCGCACCTACACGGCCGACGAGATCCACATGCGCCTGTACGGCTACTTCCACATGTGCGGACTTGCGCTCGACGACGTTGAGGCCATCGCCTTTGCCGGCGTGGTGCCCGAGCTCTCGCGCCAGTGGCACACGGTGGCGGAGCGCCTGGCCGCGACCTCTATCGTAGTTGGAGCGCAGACGGCGAACGTCACCAAGATTTGCGCCGCCAACCCCGCCGAAGTGGGCGCCGACCGCATCGCCAACGCCGTGGCGGCCGAGGCCTTCTATGGCGCGCCGGCCATTGTGGTGGACTTTGGCACCGCCACGAACATCGACGTGGTGAACGCCGAGGGTTACTACATCGGCGGTGCCATCGCGCCGGGCATCCGCATCTCCATGGACGCGCTTACCGCCCGTGCCTCTAAGCTGGCAAGCGTCGTGCTCACCGCGCCGCCGCACGCCATCGGCCGCAACACGGTGGAGTGCGTGCAGAGCGGCGCTGTGATCGGAGCCGCTGCGATGGCAGAGGGCCTGGTCGCGCGCATCAAGGATGAGCTAGGCGAGCCGGATGCGCGCGTCATCGCCACCGGAGGTCTGGCCGGCGTCGTAGCCCAGTCGACCGATGTCTTTGATGCGGTGGATGGCACCCTCACTCTGCGCGGCATCTGCGAAATCTACCGCCGTATACAGGGGTAGGGAGCGTTAGCGGCAAGCGCCGAGCACAGAGTCCTGTGTCAGCTGCGATTGCATACTACAGCCGCATGCGTGCCCAAAGGACAAACGCAAGCCGCCGACCTCAAATCCTGGGGTCGGCGGCTTGCGTTTTGACTCAATTAGTCGCAGCGAGCGAGATTGGGACTCCAATGGAGCCGGAAGCCCCAGCGACCGAGCTGCTAGATTTGCCTGAGGCTCACAGCCTCGGCGGGGTAGGT
>CAVEPV010000006.1:51758-60974 GCA_963617695.1 Bacteroidaceae bacterium | reverse complement strand
GTTGAAGATCAGCAGGAAGATGATCGGCGCAGCGGCGTTGCCGTTGATGGCCATGTTGGAGGTGATGCCAGCCGTGATAGGCACGAGCGTCAGCCAGAACAGGGCGTCGCCGATACCGCCGAGCGGGCCCATGGCGGCCACGCGGACGGCGCGGATGGTGGGGATGTCCACCTTGTTCTGCTCAAGGGAGAGCACGATACCCATAACAAAGGTAACCAGGAACGGGTGGGTGTTGAAGAACTCCAGGTTGTGGCTCATGGAAGCCGCGAGGTCGTTCTTGTTGGTGTGGATCTTCTGAAGACCCGGGAGGATGGAGTAGAGCCAGCCAGCGGCCTGCATACGCTCGTAGTTGAACGAGCCCTGCAGGAAGCAGGAGCGCCAGGCCATCTTGTTCAGGGTCGCCTGATCGAGCTGCGGAGCAGGAGTCAGATCCTCATAGTGCTCCGGGATCACATAATTAGATGCCATCTTCGAAGTCACCTCCGTCAGAAACAACCGCACCCTTCAGCTCGGTCTGCTGCTGGAAGTCCCAGAAAGCAATGCCGAAGCCGATGAGAGCGAGGATGAGCAGGGCAGGGGTCGCCAGGGAGTCGTTGGCGACGGTGATGAGCGCCAGACCGAAGCCCATGAGGAAGAAGCCCCACATATCGCGGGACATCATGACCTTCAGCAGGACGGCGAAGCCGACGAAGCGCATCATGCCACCGGCAGCGGACAGACCAGTCTGCAGCCAGCCAGGGATCGAAGAGGCGATGGTCTGGCCGATCGTGGCGCCAGCGATGAAGAACAGCGTGACGACGATGGCGAAGATCAGGCCGAGCAGAGCCATGGCGAAGTAGTTCAGGCGCTCGATGCCCTTGACGTCCGCGTTGTGAGCCATGTTGTCGGCCGTGGACATAAGCGGGGACATGAGGGTGAACACCAGGGTAACGCCAAGCTGGCCGAGCAGCGCGAAGGGCACGGCGAGGCCGACGGCGGCGTTGGGCTCAAGGCCGGAAGCGATGGCCAGGACTGCGGCCATGATGCCACCGATAACGGCGTTAGGCGGCTGAGCGCCACCGATCGGCATGTTACCGATCGTCATGAGCTGGTAGGTACCGCCAACCAGAAGGCCAGTGTTAAGATCGCCGAGGATCAAACCAATGACGGCACCGGTGACGATGGGCTGATAGAGAGACTCCAAGAAGTTGAACTGGTCGATAGCCGCGATGAACGTGACGATGAAGACCAGTGCGACCTGAATAACGGAGTATTCCATCTTGCTCCTCCTTTCGAAAAACTACGCATTGTATTGAACAAACACATGCCGGATGTACCAGCAGTCTTGCGGATGCCGAGCTCCCTCTTACGAGAACAGCTTGTTGACATCCTCCGCCGGCGTGCTCGGTACACGCCTAATCTCAAGCTCCACCCCCAATTCCTGAAGCTCTTTGAAAGCGGCGACGTCGGCGTCGTCGACGGCAACGCTGGTGGCTACCTGTCGCTTGCCCTCCGACATATGCATGTTGCCGATGTTGACCTTGCGTATAGGCACCCCGCCCTTGACGAGCGTAAGCACGTCGGACGGGTTTTCGGCCACGATAAAGATGTGCTGCTTGGGGCTCGCCTTGCCGATCACGTCGATCGTCTTCTGCAGAGAGAAGAAGCGCGTGGCGACGCCTGCGGGAGCAGCCATCTTCATGAGGTTCTGACGCATGGTGTTGGTCGACACGTCGTCGTTGGCGACGAGGATGAGGTTGGAACCCAGGGTGGAGTTCCACTGGGTGGCGACCTGACCATGAATCAGTCGGTTATCGATGCGGGTAAGGAGAATGTTGGGCTCTGCCATAGCGATACGCATCCTTTCTTGGTGCTCGTCCTATCTGCTTGGGTTCGCAAAAGCTTGCCCAATGGGAACCTGAATAAAAGCTACTTGCTGATCTGCTGGATCGCGTAGCGGGAAACGTCGATCACGGCGCCGGAACGAACCTTGACCTCGACCCTGTCGCCGTCGATGCTCTTGACCGTTCCGTAGATGCCACCGGCGAACATGATCTCTTGGCCGGGGGCAAGCTCCACGTGGAGCTCCTCAAAGTACTTCTGCTTGCGCTTGAGGCCCATGCGCGACCAGATGAGGTAGACGACGGCCATGATGACCAGCAGGCCACCCAGGGCAAGCGAGGAAGCCAGAACGCTCTGGCCAAAGTCTGCGCCCATTAGATGCCCTCCTCGTCATCGAAGTCCTCGGCAGCACCGACGGGCTCAAGGTTCTTGTGGACGATGCCGTCCTGGCCGATCTCGACGGCGCGGGAAGCAAGGTCTGCCAGCTCGACGCCATCGCGGGTAAGCACGAGCTCAAGGAGCATCGGGAGGTTGGTGCCGGTGACGACCTCGACCTTATCGATGTCCTGAGAAATCATCATGGCTTGGTTGAACGGGGTTCCGCCCAGCAGGTCAACAAACACGAGGACGCCGTCGCACTCGTCATGCATCTTCTGGATGGCGGCGCGAAGATCCTCGCCGTACTCGGCAGCGCGATCGCCCTCAAAGGGGACGATCTGGAACGCGGGCTGCTCACCGGCAACCATATCGATAGCGCTTGCAAGTCCGTTAGAGAATTGGCCGTGGCCCGTCAGAATAAAACCGATCATCCAGTGCCGTCCTTTCACTACGTTCAATCAAGTCGCGCTCGCGTGGATTTATTGAGACCGTTTTGAGCGCTCCGTGTGGCAACTGGTTGTAACCACGTTATCAGTTGACTGAATTATATCAGCTGTGGACATTTCGTTGACGCAATTGAGTCTAGGTCGAACGCAATACCGTTGGGGTCTGCTTTTCGACCGTTTACCTTTCGGCAACACTTCTACCTGCGGTTTTGAAACCATTCTGAAACATTGTTCATCGAATTTGTTTCGAGCTCCGGTTTCGATTGGCCCCGAGCCCCCTGCATTACGCCTTGATTAACACGCAGCTCAGATATGAAGAGATTTAAATTGGTATTAGTACCTGAATACCACTATTTCGAAGCTGGTTGAGAGCGCCGCGAGCGTGATATTTTTGCCAAACGGCACTCTAAAACGCCGTTCACAGCGATAAACCAACCGCTGATTACCCAGCCCAGCGCTTTACTAAAATAAAGCCAGCCACACGCCTCTCCCCTGCTCAAACGCGCAGCTTTAGCGGAAATGCTTCCAAGAGCATGCCCGTAGCCCCCAATTTAATAGCCCCGTCTCAAATACAGGAAACCTGCCCTCCTCACCGATACGCAGCAACGATGTCTTTGCCCACAGCGGAATTGAGCAAAAAGGATTAGGGAGGGGAAGACGTCTTTACTTGTTAGTGGGGCCTAATCATCGTCAAAGACTGCCCACGACATCCGCAAGACCCATCCCTTGCCAAATTACGCCCCAGCCGAATGAGCACCACAGCACATTCCCAAAGCGGAGTCGACCACAAAAGGGCTTGTAACCAAAAGGGTTACCTTACTTGTTGCAAGGGGAGGACTGGGTATCCCTAAAAAACTGTCTGGAGCGCAGCGACCAGTTTTTTAGGGATACCCAGTCCTCCCCCGGGCCCCAAACAAAAAAGGCTTCCCTTGCAGGAAGCCTTTTGAGTATCGATGGAGCCAACGAGCGGATTCGCGTATGCCTTCGGCATCCGCAGCCACGCGGCCGGCTGCCGCCGTCCGCTCGCACGCTCGGCTACAGGCAGGCCACCGGCCTGCCTGCTTAACGCCTCGCGACCTCATCGGTTCGAATCCGCCACCCCGCACAAACAAAAAAGGCTTCCTTTGCAGGAAGCCTTTTGAGTATCGATGGAGCCAACGAGCGGATTCGAACCGCTGACCTACGCATTACGAGTGCGTTGCTCTACCAGCTGAGCCACGTTGGCGTATCAACGAGTGATTATGTTACGTGAAACGCCCAAGAGGTGCAAGACCCTGCGAAAAATGTGCCAAAACAAAAAGTCAGCGCCCCTCGCCGGCACTCCCCCGCTGGCGTGTCCCTACTTGGCCTCGCCACCAAGAGTACGAATCACGCCGCGGATGAGCGACTGCGTGGAGGCCGAGGCCTTCTTAGCGGCGGCGAGCGCGTCCTCATGGCTGTTGTCGATCATGCCAGCCTTGTTGGTGACGAGCGTGATACCGAGCACCTCCATGCCGAGTGCCTTAGCCATGATGGCCTCGCACACCGTGGAGCAGCCCACGTAGTCGGCACCCAGGGTGTGGAGCATGCGAACTTCGGCGGCCGTCTCGTAGGTGGGGCCGAGCAGACCCGCATAGACGCCCTCCGCCAGGTGCAGGCCCGCATCCTCGGCAGCACCGCGCGCGAACTCAGAAAGGTAGGCGGAGTAGGCACCTGCCATGGGGATGAAGGGCGAGTCGGCCTCGGCCGCGGCCACGCCGGCAGCGCTTGCGAGCGGGTTTTGACCGGTCAGGTTGATCTGATCGGTAATAAGGCCCACGGTTCCCGGAGCCACGCCGCTCACAGCGCCAGAAGCGCAGGTGAGGATAATGTCACGGCAGCCCAGGCGATGCGCATGGCGCGCGAGCGAGGTCACCTGCAGCGGCGTGTAGCCCTGGTACAGGTGCACGCGACCGGGATAGACCACCACGGGCACGCCATCGATGGTGCCGATGGTTACTTCAAAGCGATGACCCTCAACGGGGATCGCCTCGGCCGGAAAGCCATCGATGTCCTCGTACTGAATACGGCGCACCACGCGCACCTCGTCTGCCAGCGAGGCAAGGCCGCTGCCAAGCACCAGCGCAATGGGGTGCTCCATGCTGGGCTCGCAATACTCAACCAGGTTCTCGTCTACCACGGTAAATCCCTTCCTTCGCAACAGTTCCGCCGCAACGCCGTCACCGGAAACGAGGCGCCCGCAGAAGCTTCCGTCATAGATGCGACCCGTCCCACAAGACGGGCTCTTGGCCTTCAGGATAGCAAGACCGGCACCTGACTCCTGCGCGATATGGAGTGAGCGGGCGGCTCCGTCCGTGTACGCACGCGTCACGTCCGTGCCACTCGCCGTAAGCACCCGCTCGCCACGGCGCTCGGCCGGTGGACGCGGCGTGGCGAGCCCGCCCATGACCTCGGGGCAGACGGCGCGGACCGCGCTCTCCCCTCCTACCGCACGCAGGCGAGCCACCAGACGCTGACAGGCTAAAGACGGCTTGGAGCCCCCGTCGTAGCGGACGGAGGCTCCAAGAAGGCAGTCGCTTATGATTGCGCGCACGGGCATGTGCGTCGCTTAGACAAAGAGACCGTAGATGTTCACGTTAGCGGACTTGAACAGGTCGTTCTCGAAGTCGCTCCACGTGGAGCTCTGGTTCGAAACCTCCTGCGAGTACTGCTGGTAGGCGGTGTAGTAGGCGGTCAGGGCCTGAGCGTAGGTAGCGGAATCGGCCGTGAACTCCTCGCCGGAGAGAGCCTGAGCATAGGTGCCGTCCTCGGAGGCCCAGGTGCCCGTCTCGGAATCCCACTCGTCGCCAGCCAGGTTGATGATGTAGTCGGCGTACTCCTTGGAAGCGGTGGAGGTGTCACCGTCCTCGGGCTCGGTGGGAGCGGTGGGAGCAGAGGTGGAGGTGTCGCCAATGACCTCCTTGTAGAGCTTCTGCAGGGTGGTCTGCTGCTTCACGATGTTCTTGGCCTGATCCTCATCAAGACCGTACTGGGAAGCGATGGTGGAGTAGTCAGAAGAACCGATGGACTCCTCGGCGTAAGCCTCCATCTCGTCATCAGTAGCAGAGATGCCACGCGAATCGGCCTCGGCAAGCAGGATCTGGTTACGCACGTAGCTCAGAATCACGTCGGCGGAGGGAGACGGATAGGTGTCGTCGTCATTCTTCACCGTGTCCAGGCTGTACTGGCTGGTGATGGCCTCGCGGGCAGTGATGTCGACGGTCTTACCGTTGTAGGTGTAGGAGGCGACGGTGGAGTCGAGCTGGTCCTCGGTAATATCAGCAGCGCCGGTACCCTTGCCGGCAAAGCCGCCGGCACCAATAAAGTAGCCAGCGATGGCAGCCACGATGATGGCGATCACGGCGACAGCAACAAAGACGGTGTGAGGCTTCTTGGAGACGCCGCCACCGTTGCCGGAGCCGTCCTCGGCCTCGGGCATAAGCTCCTTGTCGGCAGCGCTCTCGAGCATCTCCTTCTCGGCGCGCTTGTCCTCGGCCTCAGCCGTGGTGTGGGCGGCGATATGCTCGGCGGAAGTGCCGGCTACCAGCTCGACGTCAGAGGCGTCGATGTCGCCCGGCGTATCCTCGCGCTCGATGATCTCGATGCCGTCGACCTCTTCGTGCTCGTCTTTCTTCTGAATCAGACCCATGGGTTTGAATCTCCTTAAATTGCGTACGGTTGCAACGGTTAAGGATACGCCCGCAACCGGGCGTATCGGCTTATAGATCCCTTAAAGGTTGGCAATCACGGCATCTGCAAAAGCCTGCGTGCCCACGGCACCCTCGGCAGAGCCGGTCTGCGCACGGCGCACGTCGCCCGTCACGGACTCGCCGCAGCCCAGCGTGGCGCGCACGGCGGCGCGAATGCGCTCGGCAGCCGCCTGCTCGCCCAGGTGATCGAGCATCATGCAGGCCGAGAGGATCTCTGCCGTGGGGTTGGCGATGTCCTGGCCGGCGATGTCAGGCGCGGAACCGTGCGTGGCCTCGAAGATGGCGATGTCGCGGCCGATGTTGGCGCCCGGCGCCATGCCAAGACCGCCTACCAGACCAGCGGCAAGGTCGCTCACGATGTCGCCGTAGAGGTTGGGCAGCACCAGCACGTCAAAGTCGTAGGGGTTCTGCACCAGGCCCATGCAGGTGGCGTCGACGATCTTGTTGTCGAACTCGATGTCGGGATAGCGCTCGGCCACTTCACGCGCGACGCGCAGGAACAAGCCGTCGGTCTCCTTCATGATGTTCGCCTTGTGCACAGCGGTCACCTTGTGGCGGCCGCAGCGGCGCGCGTACTCGAATGCGTACTCAACGATGCGCTGCGAACCGCTGACCGAGATCGGCTTGATAGAGATGGCCGAGTCCTCGCGGAAGGGGTTCTGGCCGGAGCGCTTAACAAGGTCAGCCAGCTCGGAGACCTCGGGCGCGCCCTCGGCAAACTCGATACCAGCGTAGAGATCCTCGGTGTTCTCGCGCACGATCACGAGGTCGATATCGGTGTAGCGCGAGCCGTCGCCCGGCATGGACAGGCAGGGGCGCACGCACGAGTACAGGTCGAACTCGCGGCGAAGCGCCACGTTCACGCTGCGAAAGCCCGTGCCAACCGGCGTGGTGATGGGGCCCTTGATGGCAACCTTGGTCTCGCGCACCGCGTCCAGCACGTGCTGGGGCAGCGGCGTGCCGTACTCGTCCATCACGCCGGCGCCGGCGTCCACCGTCTTCCAGGCGATGTCGACACCACTGGCGTCGACTACGCGGCGCATAGCCTCGGTAATCTCGGGGCCGATGCCGTCACCCGGAATCAGAACAACCTCGTGAGCCATGTTTTACTCCTCGTCGTCGGTATCGTCGTCGCTGGCGGCCACGGTGCGGGCGCGCTTCTGCGGCTTTTCGAGCTTAAAGCGCTTGACCAGCATATTGTAGATCTCGCTAGAGCGCGCCTTGAGGTAGGTTCCCTTGCCGTTCTCGGCGTCGAACTGCAGGCGTCCGGCCAGCTCGCCGGCAACACCGCCCTCGATCTTGCCTGCGGCAAAGTCGTGCAGGCAGCCGAGCATCTCGCGGTACTCAAGGTCGCCGTGATAGCACTGGATGGCCTCGTCAAGAATGGGCCACACTTTCTTGGAGCGGCCGCGGTCGGTGGCGCCCCAGGTGGTGAGCAGGCGGAAGGCCGAAAGGCGCAGCGTAGAGGACAGGTCGTCGAACAGCGCCGCCTCGGCACCGTCAAAGGCCGCACCGATTTCCTTGGCATGCGTGGGCACCAAAAGGGTCAGGGCGTCCAGGATCTCCCAGCGCGTCTGAGCTTCGGGGCGCGAGAGGGCCTCGATCAGGTCGGAGATGTACTCGCCCAAAAGCTCCGGCTCGCGCTGGGCGAGCAGCAGCACCACGTGGGCGGCCATCTGGCGCTTGCGACGGGTCGCACCCGAGAGGTCGTCGATCAGGGCGGTGAGGGCGTCACGATCTTTCTCCACCGAAGCCAAAGCCTCGGCCTCTTCGGCACTCAGTTCCTGCTTGGTCTCTTCTGCCATGTAGTGTTACCTCTCATTCTTTCTGCGTGGCTGCTTGCCCGCAGACGAATCTTCCACCGAGATGAGGTCGGGAGCGTCCTCGCCCGTGACACGACGGCGGCGACGCTGCTCGCCCGTGCCCTTCTCGGCGGCCTCGCGGTGTTTCTTGTTGACGTTAAACACCTTGTCATGCACGGCCCAAGGGCCCACCGACTCGCCAAAGGCCATCTTGAGGCCCACGATCGCACCGGCAAGAAGGCCCACGTCCACTGCGTAGAACAGCGGAACGGCCGCCAGGATGAACGACAGCAGCACGGCGATGATGATGGCCACGCCGTTCATCTTCCAATAGTCGGCACGCGTGACAGCGCGCATGCCGACGTTGTTTCCGATAAGAAATCCGATGTACACGCTGAACGCAAAGAGCAGTAGCGCGCAGATCAGGAACGCGGGATCGGTCATGCGGCGCTACTCGGCATCGTGGTGATGGCAGCAGCACTCGTGCTCGCCGTCACCGTGGTCGTGGCCGTGACCGCCGCAGCACTCGTGGCCGTCCTCGTGGTGATGGCCGCAGCCGCACTCGTGATCCTCGACGGTAGGCGCAGTGTAGAGCGACCAGTCGAGACCCGCGGCCACCGCGTCCGCCTCCTCCTTGTAGAGCAGGGTGATGGCCTGAGTGCCCAGTTTGCTGCCACCGATGGCATCAAGCATGTCGTAGAGGGTGAAAGCGGTGTCGGCGCCGGGCAGCGCGAGCTCCTTCTCCTCAGCCACGGTAAGAGCGAGGCGCAGATCCTTCAGGAAGTGCTGAACCATAAAGCCCGGCTTCCAGTCGCCATCGAGCGCCTTGGGCGCCAGCGAGTCCATGGCACCAGAGCGGCCCGTGCCGCCCAGGATCATCTCGCGGGTCTGGTCGAGGTCAAGGCCGGTCTGCTCGGCAAAGGAGAGCGCGTCGGCCATGCCCACCATGCAGGAAGACAGCGCAACCTGGTTGGCAAGCTTTGCCGACTGGCCCTTGCCGGGGCCGCCAAAGCAGTAGATCTTAGACGAGAACGTCTCGAG
>CAVEPV010000006.1:0-51431 GCA_963617695.1 Bacteroidaceae bacterium | reverse complement strand
GACAAGGTCGTCGGCCTTGGACTTGGTGCGGTTGTAGACGCACATGGGGTAGCCGGCGTCCATGATGTGGCCGGCGATGGGCGCGCCCATGATGCCGGTGCCGATGAATGCGATCTTGAGCTGCTGCTCTGCCATAAAAGCCTCTTTTCTAGCTAACGGGTGTCCTGTGGACGGTCGGGTAGGTGTCGATGGTTACAGTCGAGTCGGTGCAAACGAGCGGCGGCGCTACTCGGTCTTCTCCGCGCCGCGGATACGCTTGGCGATACGGTCGGTAAGCGAAATCTTGTCCGCGCGGTTCTTGCCCCAGAACACCACAGCGACCATGCCCGGGCCAACGTGCGCACCCAGCGTGGGACCCACGGAGCCGCGAATCACGGTAAGTTCGGCGCAGACGTCCTCCTTACGCAGGGCGTTCTCGAGCCAGTCGCCGTCTTTCTCGGCATCGGCCGTAACGATGGCGATAGGCATCGCGGGGTCGAGCACGTAGTTCTCCTTGAAGGACTTGACGAGCGAGCGCAGGCCCTTCTTGCGGCCGCGGTTCACACCCACGAGCGTGAGCGAACCGGCCAGGTCGTAGGAGAGCTCGGGCTTGACGTCGAGCTTGCTGGAAAGCTGCGCTGCGGCAGGCGGGATGCGGCCGCCAGCGGCAAGGGCATCCAGGTTGTCGAGCGTAAAGTAGCCGTGCAGGTAGTGCTTGGCCTCGTTGGCCCAGTCGGCAAGCTGCTTGGCGGTCAGGCCCGCGGTGCGCTGACGCACGGCCTCGATGGCCAACAGCTCGGCCGAGGCAGAAGGCGAGGCGTTGTCCACCACGTAGAGCTCAAAGTCGGGGTGGTCGGCACGCACCATGTCTGCCGCCTGGCAGGCAGAGCTGTAGCTGGAGGAGAGCCCGGCGGTGAAGCTCAAATACACCGTGGGCGTGCCTTCTTCGGCACACTGGGTGAAGAACTCCAGGTAGCGGCCAAGAGATACCGCAGAGGTCGACGCGTGCGCACCGGCGCGCAACTTGTCGTAGAACTCCTTGGGGGTGACGGACTTCCAGATGTCGTCCGTGAACTCCTCGCCGTCCAGGATGTAGGGGAATCCCAGGATGTCCACATCGAGCGTGGCCGCGATCTCGGGCGTGAAGTCGGCGCAGGTGTCGACGACGATTCGGCAGCGATCGGGACGTCTCATGGTTGCTGGCATTGCACCGTGCCTTTCATACAAAGAGGCGGCCACCCCCGCATGGGATGGCCGCCCATAGACTCATGCAAGTCCGTATAGTTTACTCGTCAAGAGACTCGATACGGGGCTTGATGATGCCGTATCCACCATTCTTACGGTGATAGACCACATTGATCAGGCCCGTGGTGGCGTTCTCAAAGACATAGAAGTCATGACCCAGAAGGTCGGTCTGCACGAGCGCCTGCTCCTCGGTCATCGGAGTCACGTCGATGACCTTCTCGCGCACGAGCTGATCGTCCTCGTCCTCGGGGATCAGCAGGTCGGCCAGATCGGCCACGGGCTCATGCGGAACCACCTCGGCAGCCGAGGCGCCCTGCTGACGGTTGTCCACGACCTTGGTCTTGAACTTGCGCAGCTGACGGGTGACCTTGTCGGCCGCGGTGTCGATAGCGGCGTACATGTCTGCGCCGTTCTCGGCCACGCGGATCACGGAACCGCGTGCACGCACGGTGACCTCGACGATCGCGGGGTTGGGGTTGGAGGGGTTCTTCTCGTAGCGAAGCACGACGTCAACGGTCATCGGGTTGATGTCGAACACAGAGCAGGCCTCGCCGATCTTCTCTTCAACATGCGCATACAGAGCATCGGTCACGGTCGTCTTGCGCCCAGAAACCTTGATATCCATACGCGACTCCAATCTGTTCGGGAATACGGTGTCCTATTAATACCCAAACATTCCGTTTGCGTAACATAAATTTGTAAAGCCCCGCTCACGTATTGTTTGCCCCCTGCCGCCGATAGCAAAACGCCCGCGGCGCAAAATGCGCTACGGGCGCTGGCAAGTCACAACAATGGCGATGAGCTGCGATTATCGGTTCGCATCGTTGATGTCTGTAGTGAGGGGCTGCTCCTCGGCGGGCAGCGAAGAGGTGTCTTCGGTGGTGGTTGCGTCCGCAGATGTTGACTCCTCAGTGGATGTGGTCTGGGCAAGCGAGACGCCCGAAATGATCGCGCCGTCGAGCGAGAAGGGCGCATCGCCGAACCACATGGTGTGGATAGCCTCGAGGGTGCCATCGGCGCTCATGGACGAAAGCACGCTTTGCAGCTTGCTCGACAGCTCGCTGTTGGTGCTGCGCACGGCAACGCCCTCGGAGGTGACAGAGCCGATGATGCCCGCAAACGAGATGTCGCTGTAGGCGCGCGCAAGGTAGGCGCCCGCAACCAGGTCGCAGGCAACGTACTGAACCTCACCGTTCTCGAGGGCGGCCAAGCACTCGTTCACGTTGGTGTAGGACTGCTGCTCGGCATTGATGCCCGCCTTGGAAAGGGCGTCTTGCGAAGCAGAGGACGCCTGCACGCCAATGATGCCCGAGGCGAGGGTGCTGGCGCTCACGGAGGCAACGTTGCTCGACTTGGTAAAGATGGCCGAGGCGTTCTGCATCACGTTGCCCATGATCTGAATCTTGCTGGAGTCGGAGCTCTGGGCGCCCACGTAGATGTCGGCCGAACCGGAAGTCAGCGCGGTCTCGGCGTTAGCGGAATCCACAAAGGTGACCGAAAGGCCAAAGCGCTGCGCGATAGCGCGGGCGACGTCTGCCTCGTAGCCGGTAACGGAGCCGTCGGAGGCCTTCATGCCCAGAGGAGCCTCGGCGGTATCGATCGCCACGGTGAGCGTGCCGGTCTCGATGAGCGCGGAGGAATCTACGCTCGTGGTCTGAACCGCGCTCTCGGAGCCATCTGAGAAGTCGAGGCCGAACATCGAGCATCCGCCCAGGCCGAGGACGCACGAGAGTGCCAGAACGGCCGCTGCGGCCATGCCCTTCTTTCCGCGTGCCATCCGGCTCCTCCTATCCCCCGCATCGCGGGCAACATCGCCGCTTGCGCGGCGCTGGCATTCAAAACGTCTCCCCAGCTGACCTGGTTTTCGACCCCACACCTGCGCACCGGGGCGTTTGCTCAAGCCGCCGCAGCAGCCCTCACGACTAACCCGCTCGCCCGGGAGGCACCGATTGCCTCGCAAAAGAAAACGGACGGTGCGACTTACCTCTAGGACGCGCCGTGATCGCGCCGCGCGCACGCGGACGCTTACGTGGATCCTTTTGACCGCGTCTGTCTTGGACTAAGAGGCACACGATGCGCCCCCGCAACCACAGCCTGAGGAGAACGTAGGGCATTATACCAGCAACGCTGCAGATTCCGCAGGGTAAGCACGCTGTTCACACACGGGACGCGAGTGCTGGGGGCGCGCGGAAGCTTAGGCTGGCGAGGTCGGCTCGGGCAGGTGAGAACGCAGGCGAGAAGCAGGGCGGCGGGGTGGACGAGCCGCACCTCGAACCAGGCAGCCGGCCAAGCGCCCAGCCTTCGAGCGGGGCGTGGCTATGCAGAGCCTCTACCAGACGCGGGTGAGGGCGAGGCACTCGACGCTCTCAGCGCCCGCCTCGTGCAGGACCTCCGCACAGACACCCATGGTGGCGCCGGTGGTCATCACGTCGTCGATCAGCAGCAGACGCGCGCCACGCACGTCCTCCACCACCTCGTAGGCATCGCGAGCGGCAGAAAAGCGGCCCCGTCTCCCCTCTTTGCGCTGGTCAGCGCTGCCGTGCTTGAGCAGAGCGTCGACCAGGGGAAGATGCGTCTCACAGGCCAGTTCGCGTGCGATGCGCTCCATGTGGTCAAAACCGCGACGGCGGTAGGCCCCGGCCGTGGCGGGAACGAACACAATGGCATCGGCCTCGGTAAGAAGACCGCCATAGCGGTCGGGCGCGGCCGTCTCCGCATGAAGGGCGGCATCGAGCAAGGCTTGCGCGATCCACGTGGAGAGGCGCAGCTCGCCGGCGTCCTTATAGGCACGCACGATCGAGGCGGCATGTGAGCCAAACTCCAGAGCAGCCAAGCTGCGGCCGGGAACCTCAAGACCGGGCAGGCAGACGCCCTCCTCAAGCCCGGCCTGGCACTCGGTGCAGAGCAAGTAGCCAAAGGGCGCCGCGCAGCGCGTGCAGGAAAGCGCAGGGTCGATTGTCGCCAGCCCCTGCAAGCAGGACTCGCACACCAGCACCCCAGGGCGCTCGCAGCACACGCAGCGCGTGGGCGAGACGGCCTCGAGCAGCGTCTCGCGCACCGAATTACGCACGGTGAGCAGCCGGCTGTGCACTCCCTCTACATGCATAAAGCTCCCTTGTCGCACCATCGGCGGCAAGGGAGCTTTTGTTCACACGGTTAGCTTAGCGCGCAAGGCGCGTGCCGGACAGGGCTATTCGGCAGACGAGCCCTCGGATGCGGAAGGCGAGGAGTCGCCGCCCTCACCACCGCGCGGCTTGCGCGTACGACGACGGCGACGACGCGGGGCCTCGCCATCGCTCTCGGCAGCAGCTCCGCCTCCGTCACCGGGGCGGCGGCGAGTCACCTTGACCTCACCGGATGCGAGCTGGTCGGCAACCGAAGGAGTGTTCGGCTTGCTCTGCGGACGCTCGCCTGCCTGCTGGCCAGATTGCGCCGAGGTGTGACGGCGACGGCGCGAACGGCCGGACGTGGACGCGTCCTCGGCATCTTTGCCCTTTGCGCTCTCGCGAGCAGCGGCGGCGCGGAAAGCGTCGTCGCGCTCCTCGCTGGAAAGATGACGACGGCGACGGCGCTGCGAGCCAGCCGAATCGGAAGGCTGACCACCGCGCGAAGAGTTGCGCTCGGAGCGACCCTGGGCCTGGTCGGCGGCGTCCTCGCCAGAAGAACGGCGGCGACGGCGACGCTGCGGCTGCTCGTCAGTTGCCTCGGCCGCGCCCTGGCCTGCGCGGCCACGGTTGAACTTGCTGCGCGGAGCAGAAGCGTCCTTGGACTCGCCGCGGCTCTCGCTGCTGCGGGAACGACGACGCGGGGCGGGCTCGGAGACCAAACGGTCGGCGTGCGAAAGGCCGTCTCCCACGTCAACGCCGTTCTCGCGGTCGAGCTCCATGAGCGCCAGAGCGATGTCAGGCGACTCGATGCGCTCCAGAATGTCGCGCGTCACGCAGTCGGGGCGGCAGTTGCAGCCCTGCTCCTCGGCGCGCTTCTTGCAGCCCTCGGAACAGGTCATGTCCGAGAGGTTCACGCGAAAGATCTTGCCGCTCTCCAGACGCAAAACCAGCTGCTCCTTGGGCGTGTTGTACTCCTGGATCTTGGCCTTGCCAAGCGGGGTGTCGATGAGCGTCTTCTTCTTTGGCGCGCGGCTCTTGAAGTCCTTGTACGCCTCGAACTCATAGCGCAGGCAGCACATAAGGCGACCGCACACGCCCGAGATCTTGGCGGAGTTCAGGGGCAGATCCTGCTCCTTGGCCATACGAATCGAGACGGGCTCGAACTGGCCGCCAAAGCGCGAACAGCACAGCTCCTGGCCGCAGTGGGCATAGCCGCCCACCAAGCGTGTCTCGTCACGCACGCCGATCTGGCGCATATCCACGCGCGTGTGGAAACTCGAAGAGAGATCCTTGACCAGCTGGCGGAAGTCCACACGATCCTCGGCAGCAAAGTAGAAGACGACCTTCTCCCCGCCAAAGAGGTACTCCACGCCCACGGGCTTCATGTCCAAGCCGTTTTGCTTTACCAGACGGCGAAATTCAGGCATAGCGTCGTCGCCACGCGTGGCCAGCTCGTCGGCATGGTCAAGGTCGGCGTCGTCGGCGATACGCAGCACGGGCTTAAGGGCACTGCCCAGCTCAGAGGCGGGCACCTCGAACGGGTCAGACGTCACCAGGCCGATCTCTGTTCCGCGCTCGGTGGAGCAGATGGCGTGATCGCCCTCCACGATGTCGAGCCCCTGCGGATCAAACCACAGGTCACGGCCGGCATAGGCAAACTTAACGGGTACAACTACGGGCATAAAAGCGCCTTCCTGATATCAAAGAGCATGACCTCGATGGTCAGCTGAGGGGTTATGTTGCGCGCTATGCGGCGCTCGGCGGCCGAGACCGCCTCCAGCGCCTCCACGACGCCAGCGGTAGTGGCTCGCGCGGCCAGGCGGTCGATGATGTCCGCCGCGTCCTCGTTCACAACCGTCGAGGGGTCTCCCTCGAGCGTCAGCAGCACGTCACGCAAAAGCGAGCGCACGCTCGCAAGTGCTTCCATGATACCCGAACGCTCACGTGCGGTGAGTTCGCGCTTGTTGCGATCCTCCAGCTGCTTCAAGGCTCCACGCGAGAGGTAGTCGGCATTTTGGTCGAGCACGGCCTGCTGGGTCGATTTAACCTCAGCAAGCGGAGCCTTGATGGCGGTCATCAGGTCGCGCACGCCAAGCAGAATGTCGGCCTCGTCGGAACGGCGAAGCATGTCCACGGCGTGGAGCATCTGACGGCGCGCGTCTTGGCGCTCGGCGCTCTTGAGGAACTCGATGGCGCGCGCAGGGCCGCCGGTCACGGCAATGGCCATGCGGCAGCGGGCGAGGTCTGCCCCCGTGGCATGCGCCACCGTGGCGGCCGACTCGTCGAGCGGCATACTGCGAAACGGCACGCACTGGCAGCGCGAAACGATGGTAGGCAGGATAAGGTCGGTCGAGGTGCCCAGCAGGATGAACGTGACCGTGGAGGGCGGCTCCTCGATGGTCTTGAGCAGGGCGTTTGCCGTGTTCGCGCGCATCTGTTCCGCGCGATCGATGATATAGACCTTACGCTTGGCACGGATGGGGGCCAGCCCCACGTCTTCAAGCAGCTCACGCGTTTGCGAGATAAGATAGCCCGTCGCACTCTCCGGCGCGTAATAGTGCACGTCGGGGTGCGTATGGCGCGCCACGCGCACGCAGGCGTCGCAGGCACCGCAGCCGTTGTTTTCGCAGAGAAGCGCCTGCGCCAAAGCATAGGCGGCCTCAAGCTTTCCTGCACCAGGAGCGCCCACAAAGAGGTAGGCGTGGGCCACGCGCCCGCCCTCGACGGCATGCTGTAAAAAGCCCTGCACGCGAGGCTGGCCGGTCAGGTTTTCTAGAAGTGCGCCTGATGTGGTCATCGGGGCATCGCCTCGCTCGGCTGTGTCTGCTCGGCGGCAAGGGCCGCCTGCACGTCTTTTGCGGAAAGCTCAATGCCCGTCGCGCGAACCTGCTCGACCACCTGGGTAAACACCTGCTCGACGGTGCCCGTGGCATCAATCAGTTTGACGCGTTCGGGTTCGGAAGCCGCCACGGCGCGAAAGCCCGCAGCCACGCGTTCCTGGTAGGCATCGCCTTTGAGCTCCATGCGATCCTCGCCGGCGCGGGCGGCACGACGGGTGAGCGCTTGCTCGACGCTCAGGTCGAACACCAAGGTGAGCGCCGGCACGTACTCCCCCACTGCGAGGGCGTTGGCCTGGGCCACACGCGCAAGATCCTGCCCGCCGGCATAGGCCTGGTAGGCCGTGGTGGAGTCAAAGAAGCGGTCGCATACGACCGTCTGGCCGGCGGCCAAAGCGGGCGCGATAACCTCTTCTACCAGCTGGGCGCGGGCAGCCTCGAACAAGAGGAGCTCGCAAGTCTCCCCCATCTCGGCGTTGGAGGGGTCGAGCAGCAGGGCGCGAATCTTCTCGGAAATCTTGACGCCACCCGGTTCACGCAGACGCAAAACGTGCTCGCCCGCATGCTCAAGCGCCGCGGCCAGCAGACGCGCCTGAGTCGACTTGCCGCAGCCGTCAATCCCCTCAAGGGTGATAAAGCGCGCCGCAGCACGCTGCGTTGGTGTATCAAAAGACGGCATCTGCGAACTCCCGGGGCCGTATGAGAACTGTGTCCGTCAATGATACCCCGAGACGCAGACAGCGCATCAGCACGGCACACCCAGTGTCAGGCAACGCCTCGCGCCCCGACCGGCAAACGTCCGGGCGCAAGCGTGGGCAGGCTATGGGACGCTACTCCTTAGCGAACTTGCTCGCCGCAGACTTCTTGGTGGCCTTCTTAGCCGTTGTCTTTTTGGCAGCCGTCTTTTTAGTCGCGGTCTTCTTGGCGGGAGCCTTTTTGGCAGCCGAGGTCTTACGGCCGCGGGTCGCGGGCTCCTTCTTCTCCTTGCCGGGGCAGTCCATGTTCACGCAGATGCGCCAAGGTCCGCGCGCCGTGTTGACCACAACCACGGGGGCACCGCAGTCGGGGCAGGTCTCGCCGGTCGCCTCGAGCTTGCCGCGCGCAGGCAGCGGATAGCTCACGCCGCAGTCGTCATAGTTGGTGCAGCGGATAAAGCGCTTTCCGCTCTTCTCAGACTTGTGGGCGATCAGCTCTCCGGTGCGACCAGCCTCGGCGCACACCTTGCAGTCACCCACCTTGAGGTCGGGCTCAAAGTTGGTGGGGCACTTGGGGTTCACGCACTGCTCGTAGGCCTTTTGACGGAACGGCTGGCACTTGATGCGCGGGGCGCCGCACTCGGGGCACACACCGGCCTCGCCCTCGAGCGGGCTCACCTTGACGCCAGAGGGAACCGGGTAGGTCACGTCGCAGTCAGGCCAGCCCATGCAGCCGATAAAGCTGCCGCGGGTTTTGGCGCTCGTCTTCATGACCAGATCCTTGCCGCACTTGGGGCACTCTCCAACCTTGGCATCGGCCGTCACGGCATCAGAGATCGCCTCGCCCAGGTCGTCCTTGTGCTCGATAAGCGCGTCGAGCATGCCGGCGAGCAGGGCGCGAGAATGGTCGACCACGTGGTCCTGGGTGTCTTTGCCCTCGGCTACGCGCGTCATGTCCTCGTCGAGCTCGGCGGTCATCTCGGGCGTGGTGATGCGCGGCGCGAACTCGCTCAGGGCATCAACGATAGCCATACCCAGCTGGCTCGGCTCGATCGGGTCGTTCTTGAGGTAGCGCACGGTGTAGAGGCGCTCGATGATGCTCGCACGCGTGGACTTGGTGCCCAGGCCGCGCTTCTCCATCTCTTGGACGAGTTTGCCCTGGCTGTAGCGCGCAGGTGGCTCGGTCTGCTTGGCTTCGAGCTGGATGTCATGCACATCGATGACGTCACCCTGCTCGAGCGCGGGCAGCTGCTCGTCGCGCTTAAGGCCGTAGGGGTAGGCCTCGCGGAAGCCCGCCTCGACCAGCACGTCACCGCTCGCGGTGAACGGCTCACCGGCGACATCGATGGCCAGTTTGGTGTTCTCGATGGTCGCAGGACCCATAAGTGTCGCCAAAAAGCGGCGCGCGATCAGGTTGTAGAGCTTCTTCTGGCCACCGTCGAGGGTCTCGGGGTTGCCCTGGCCGGTGGGGTGAATGGGCGGGTGGTCGGTGGTCTCGGTCTTGCCGCGCGTGGGCTTCATGGGGCCGGCGAGCACCTTCTTGCACACGGGTGCGAGCGCCGGCGAGTTGGAGGCCAGGCCCTTCACGATGCCCTCGAGGTCGAGCGTGCGCGGATAGACCGTATTGTCGACACGCGGGTACGAGATAAGACCGCTCATGTAGAGCGACTCGGCGATGCGCATGGTGCGAGCGGGCGAGATGCCCTCGGCTGCGGCTGCGGCCTGCAGCGACGTGGTGTTAAAGGGCACGGGTGCGGGCTGCTTGCGCGAACGCTTGGTTACCTCGGTGATGGTGCCCGTCTGAGCGCTCTCCACGTGCGAGAAAGCGGTCTCGGCCTCCCGCTTGTTCGTGAAGCGCGCCGTCTTGTGCGAGATTTTGAACTCGGCCTCGTGCGCGGCGCCCATGCCGCGGATCTGCCAGTAGTCCTCGGGCACAAAGGCCATACGCTCACGCTCGCGCTCCACCACCAGGGCGAGCGTCGGCGTCTGCACGCGGCCGGCGGAACGCACGTTGCCAAAGCCGCCAAACTTGGCGAGCGTCAGGTAACGGGTGAGCACCGCGCCCCAGATGAGGTCGATGTACTGACGGCTCTCGCCGGCGTCGGCCAAATCCTGGTCGAGCTCCACCAAGTTCTCGAACGCGTGGGTGACCTCGGCCTTGATGAGCGCGGAGTAGCGCGCACGGGAGGCAGGAACGTCGGGCGCGACCTCGCGAACCATGGTAAGTGCGTCGGAACCGATCAGCTCGCCCTCGCGGTCAAAGTCGGTGGCGATGATAACCGAATCGGCCTTTTTGGCCAGGTTCTTAAGGACGCGGATGATCTCTTTCTCCGCGGGGTTCTTGATGATGGGCGCCCAGGTGAGGTACGGCAGGCTCTCGACCTTCCAGCCCTTGATGTTGATGCCGTTGGCAAGGAAAGGTCGGCGCTTGGTCTCGTACGGAGGGCGAGCCAGACCGTCGGGCACGTCGGCCTGCAGAACCTCGCCGTCCTCCGTTACCGAGTACCAGCCGTTCTTTTCGTCAAAGAGAATCTCGTCGGGAAAGTCAGGGGCCAGGATGTGACCGGCAAGACCCATGGAGACCCACTCTTCGCCGTTGACCGTAAAGCGGTAGACAGCGGTGTTGTAGACCTTGTCGTTCTTGGGTTTGCCCGCATCGCTTAGCAGCTGCGCGATCTTTTGGGCGGCGATATTTTTCTCAGCGATGACGAGCTTCACGGGCCTGATCCCCCTCTATTTGCATATTCAAGCGGTACAGTATACAGGTTCGCCGACAAAAGCGCAGGAATTCGCTATACCTGCGCAGGAGCGGGGTTATCCAGCATCCGCTTCGCTAAGTTCTTGGCGGGGTTATTTAAAGTCGTGCTCCGCCAAATAGCGCCGCGCATCCATAGCCGGAACTGCCGCGTTTTGGTAGGCCGTGACGTCCCGCGTGATGATGGCGTCGGCCCCGTTCAACTCCGCCATAGCCCGCACGATGCCGTCCTCAAAATCAGGCTCGTTGCTCTCAAAGGCGCGATCGATAACCTCGCGCGTGAGGTCGATGAGCGTGAGCACATCGGTAAGCGAGCGGAGACGTTCGCGCACGATGTCCTCGCGCGCACCTTTACGGCACAGGATGTAGTAGACGTCCTTAAGCGAAGCGCTCGAAAAACAAAGTTCCAAGTCATCACCCAAAAAGGATGTCTCCATCAGGGCAACAGTGTCAGCATGACGCGGCCTGCCCACGCCTACGTAATCGAGGACAATATTGGTGTCGAGCATCACCTTAGCCAAAGCGCCTCATCCTCTCCTCACCGAGCAGCTCGCGATCCGCCGCAGGAGATTCGTCGCCCCAGTCAATGTCCGCAAAGTCGCGCTCGAGCTGCAAGGTGAGACTCCGTACGCGCAAGGCACGCTTTCGGCGCTCTGCCGACTCGGCGTCGACCGGCTCGATCACGACCCAGGGCTGCTTGTTCTTCATGACCGTCAGCGGCACGCCTGAAGCGTTGACCATCGCTGTCAGCTCGCTAAAACGGTTCTTGGCCTCGCGAATACCCACGGAATGCATTGCCTGCCCCATAAGCACCTCCTCTGTAGCCACATTTATATATTTGTAGCTACATTATACGGAACTGCCTGGTAACAAAACAAGAAGGGCAGCTGCGGGAGCTGCCCTTCTTTGGCTGTTTGGTTGTTCGAACTCGACCGCATGGCCCTGGGCCTGATTCGGCGTTTACTCGTCGTCCTCGTCGCTGAAGAAGTCCAAGCGGCCCTCCGTGAGGCCCTTCTTGCCTTCGCGCGCCACGATCACAAAACGGGTCACGGCCAGCGAGATCTCGTAGAGCGAAAGCATTGCCGCGTACATGAACATAAGCGTCACGGGGCTGGCATCGGGCGTGATGGAGGCCGAGACCACCAGCATGGCCACGTAGATGTAGCGCCAAGCCGCGCGGAACTTGCTGTACGGCACGATGTGGAACACGGCCAGGTAGAACACGAGCAACGGCAGCTCAAAGGCCACGCCAAAGCCGATCATCAGGAGGATCTCGATGTTGATGTAATCCTCGAGGTTGGCGAACACGCTCGCGATGGCATCGGCCTCGCCCAACAGCCACTCAAAGCCGGCCGGCACGATGATGAAGTAGCAAAAGATCGCGCCGATAAAGAAGAGCGCGGTGGCGGCGAGCACCGTGGGCACCACCCAGCGGCGCTCGTTGGGGCGCAGCGCAGGGAGGAAGAAGCCCAGAATCTGCCAGATGATCATAGGTGTGCACATGACCACGGCAATCTTGATGGCGATTGAGAATCGCAGGGCAAAGCCGCCGAGCGACGTGGTGATGTAGAACTTGCCGTCGGGCACGAACGGCTCGATGGGATCCTTGAGGATGTCCACCAAAACCGGCGTGGCAAAGTACATCACGATGGTCATGATGATCACCGAGACGATCACGATGGTGAGGCGGCGGCGAAGCTCGCCCAGGTGGTCAAGAAGCGGCATGCGCGCGGGTCCGATGGGCATTACTGCTCGCCTCCTTCCTGCGACTCAGCAGGTGCGGCGGGCGCGGCCTCGGCTGCCTCCTCGGCAGCAGGCTCGGCTGCAGGCTCCGCGTCCTCAGCGGCAGCCTTGCGCTTGCGCGGACGGCGGGCGTACAGGTCAGCCGTGGCCTTGACCTCAGCAGCCTGGTCATCCTCCGAAGAGGGCTCGAGTTCAGAGGCGGCGGGCTCGACTGCAGCATCGCCCTCAGCCGGCTGCTCGTCGGCAGCGGCGGGCGCGTCTTCGGCAGACTCGGCACCCTCAGCGTCGGCGGCCTCGGCAGCAGCCTTCTCGGCGGCCAGACGGGCGCGGCGCTCGGCGAAGGTCTCCTTATGCGTGAGGGCCTCGGCCTCCTCAATATCGGCATCGTCGTCATCATCGACCGTGGACTTATGCGACTTGGTAGGAGCAGTCGCGGCTGCGGTCATGGGGTCAACGACCTCGGTCTGCACCACATTGGTCAGCTTTTCCTGCGTCTCGCGGAACTGGCGGAGCGCGCGACCGATCGTGCGACCCATTTGGGGCAGTTTATCCGGCCCAAAGAGTAAGAAGCCGAAGACCAAAATGATCGCCAGCTCTGTCGATCCAATACCGAACAAGAGAACCTCCAACAAGCATACGTGCCCACCACCTGCGACCGCGGCGGCACGTACAATTATGCGAACAAGCCGTAAAAGTATACCGCGAACGGCCGAGGCTCAAAACCGCCGCAACGTGTTCGCAATAAGACTGCGTATCAGGGTGTCAGCTCAGCGCTGTAGCCCGGCGCCGAAACACATGTCGACACACCTACGCGGCGGTCATGCCCACCTCGGAGTCGACGCCCAAAAGCTGCGCGATGCGCATGACGGGAGCCTGCACGTTCACGATCGAGAACGCGCGCTCGCGCACCTGCGCGTGGTGAGCCGCGCCCACCAACACGCCAATACCCGTGGAGTCGATGTAGGAGACCTGCGCAAAGTCCAACTCAACAGCCGTAACGGGCTGCTCAAGAGCCAAGTCGATGGCATTGCGCAGCTGATCGGCATTGGAGATGTCGATCTCACCGGTGACGGTGATGACGTAGCGCTCGGGCGTGGGTGCGGTGGTGATTCCGAGTTCCATGGTGGCTCCTTGTATGCTCGCGTACCGGGCGCAACACGCGGTAAGGCGCGCGGCCGGTCAAGATAGATGCCGTTATACGACAAAAGCGGCTCTTAAGGCCGCTTTCTGCCGTGTACCCATATTGTATCGTTCGAGTCTGCAGGCTCTTAGGCGCGCAGCCTGATTCGCAATTCCTCTGCACGCTGCAGGGTCTCGCGCACGTTGGCGCTCTCAGGGGCGCCGGGCAGCGACAAGCCCTGCTCGCGGTCGTACACCACGCGACCGTCGATCATCGTCATCATGACGTCGTTGCGGTTCGCGGAGTGCACCACGGCGGCATGCGGCGAGTTGGTGGGCACCTGCATGGAGCCGGAAAGATCCACGGCCACGATGTCTGCTCGCTTGCCGATCTCGAGCGAACCGACCTCCTTGTCCAGGCCGATCATGCGAGCCGCCTCGATGGTGGTCATGCTCAGCATGTCGTGCGCCGAGAGGAAGCCCTTGTCTCCCGAGGTCGCGCGCTGCAGCAGCAGGCCAAAGCGCATCTCCTCGAGCGGGTCGGTGGAGTCGGCCGCGGCGGGCGAGTTGGTGCCCAGCGCCACCGGGATGTGCGCGTCGCGCAGCGTGAGCAGCGGAGTCACGCCGTTGCCCAGCTTGGCGTTGGAACGCGGGCAGGCCACAACACCCACGTTCTGTTCGGATAGGCGATCGATGTCGCCCTGGTCGATACAGATACAGTGGATCGCCACGACTTCAGGCGCGTACAGGATGCCCCAGTTGAGCGCGTAGCGAATGGGCGAGACGCCCGTGGGGAGAAAGTCGTCGGACTGCAAGCCCTCGTAAGCGCGCGACTCCTCGCTCTCGGCCGCCAAGGCAAAGGGAGAGGAACCGTAGCGGATAAAGTCGGCCTCTTCGCGCGAGCCAGCCACGTGCACGGCCACGGGGGTCTGCTCGTCGGCGTACTCGCCGATGGCGCGCAACACCTGCGGATGCACAGCGTAGAGCGAGCCCGGGCCGATGCCCACGCGCACAAGCATGCCGTGCTCGGCGGCAAAGGCGCGCCAGTCCTGAATATCCTGGTCGGCGGCGGCCATGTCTGCCTCGACGTCGCACTTCTTGGGCGTGGTGACCTCGCGGTAGATCACGCCGTGCTGGCCGGTGACCGAGATAGCACGCAAGGGCGCACCCGTCTGGGTCACGTCCGCGATGGTGGTGATGCCCGCGGCAAGCGCCTGCACGGCGCCGAGCATGGCGGCGTCTTCCCAATCGGAAGGCGTCATCAGGCGGCTCTTCTCCACGATGCGCGCCTTCCACGGGGCGTAGGGCACGTCCTCAAAGATGCCGCCCATGGTGGAGTACTCAAGGTGACTGTGCGCGTCCACAAAACCGGGGATGAGGGCGGCGACGCCAAAGTCGCGAATCTCCTCGTCCGGATACCAATAGCGCAGCTCGTCGAGGGTGCTCACGGCGCAGATGCGGCCGTCTTGCACCACCACGGCACCGTTTTCGATCGCGCGGCCCACGATGGGCAAAACGTAGCGAGCGGTTAGGATCATGAGGCTACCTCCTCTCGTGGGCGGCGTTTAAGCGCGCTGCTCGGCGGCCAGCTCGGCCGAGACCAGCTTAACGGCGAGCACCAGTACGTCGAGCGCGCAGGAAAGCTCCTCGACCGTGGGGTAGCTCGGGGCAATGCGGATGTTAGTGTCTTCCGGATCCTCGCCATAAGGCCAGGTAGCGCCCGCCGGGGTGAGCTTCACGCCCATCTCGGCGCACAGGGCCGCCACGCGCTTGGCCGAACCTGCAGGGCCGTCGAACGAGACAAAGTAGCCGCCGCGCGGGTGCGTCCAGGTGGCACAACCGGTCTCGCCCAAGCCCTCGGTGAGCTTTTGCTCCACGCACTCAAAACGCGGGCGCAGGAACTCGGCGTGCTTCTTCATGTGCGCACAGACGTCGGTAAGCGTGGGCATGTAGCGTACGTGGCGCAGCTGGTTGAGCTTGTCGGCGCTGATAAGGCCCGCCTTGAGGCGGTTCGCGAACTCGGCGATCACCGCAGGCGAGGCGCCCACAAAGCCGATGCCCGCGCCCGGGAAGGTGATCTTAGAAGTGGAGGCAAAGGCCACCACGCGATCCTCGTTGCCAACCTCGCGAGCAAGGTCAAAGACGTTTGCCAGCTCGTCGCCCTCGTCGTAGAGGTCGTGCACGCAGTAGGCGTTGTCCCACATAATGCGGAAGTCCGGCGCGGCGCACTCCATCTGAGCCAGGCGGCGCACCGTCTCGTCGCTAAAGGTGATGCCCGTGGGGTTGGAGTACTTGGGCACGCACCAGATGCCCTTGATGGAGGCGTCGGAGGCAACCAGGCGCTCGACCTCGTCCATGTCGGGGCCGTCCTCCGTCATGGCAACGGGGACGTTCACGATGCCCAGGTCGGCCGTGATGCCAAAATGACGGTCGTAGCCGGGCGCAGGGCACAGGAACTTGACCTGCTCGCCCTCGTGCGCAGCGGCGTACTCGCCCCACGGCTCGTTGCCGCAGGTGCCGCAGCGCCAGAACATGCCCATGATGTCGTGCTCGATCAGAAGGCTCGAGGAACCCAGAACCAGCGTCTGCTCGGCCGGACAGCCCAAAAACTCACCGGCGAGGCGGCGTGCAGAGGGAATGCCCTCAAAGCAGCCGTAGTTGGAGCAGTCCACGTTGCCGTCATGCAGGTCAGAAGAGGCGTCGAGCACCTCGAGCAGCGGGCGCGAGATGTCCACCTGCGCCGGGGACGGCTTGCCACGGGCCATATCGAGAGCCAAGCCACGAGCCTTGACCTGCGCAACCTCGTCCTTGAGCGCGGCGATGGTCTGTTCCAGCTCGGAGGTCTCCATATTCTGATAAATGGTCTGCATAGCGTGCCTTTCCTCCCGGCGGCGTTGATTCACTCCGCTAAAGTATAGCTTTACGGCGCAGGCGGCGCACATGCCGCGCGCCAAGTGAGCGAGGAGGAAACATGCGGATCGAGGCGTTTCAGGCAGACGAGTACGGCGATCTTCAGCGTCTGGTCGACGGGCTGTACGCCGACTGCCAGATGGCAGACCGTCTCGATCTGGTGGTGCAGGCCGAGATCATGGATCTCGCGCCCGACCTCATGGAGATCGTGAACCTGCTGCCGCCCGGTTCCTACGACCGTACACGCCTGTGCGACCAGCTGAACTCCGCCCTCGCCGCCCACGGCTGGGGCGGCACCTACGGGACGGTGGAGTAAGACAGCCGCGGAGTCGCTTTGAAACGTCTCCGTCTACCTGCAGAAATAATGACTCCGTTGCGAGCACTGTCACAACGGAGCGGCCGGGCCGTGCGGTTCGCGATGAACTGCACGGCCCGGCCTGTTTGGTTCGGCTCTCTGTTTATCCCGCCTCGTCCCGGCGAGTGGCAATGGACGCTCAGCCCCGATGCTTGTCCTAGCGCTCAGCGGGCTTCTTGCACACGATGCTCATGTAGAGCATGCCCAGCACAGCAGCCGAGACAGAGCCGGCGAGGATCGCGGCCTTGGCGGCCAGCACCTCGAACTCCGCACCCGGGAACGCCAGACCCGCGATGAGGATCGACATGGTAAAGCCCACGCCGCCCAGAATGCCCACGCCCAGGATGTGCTTCCAGTTCACGCGGCGCGGCAGCTCGGCCAGACCGAGCTTGACCAGCAGATAGGTCACCGCAAAGATACCCACGGGCTTGCCCAGCAGCATGCCAAAGTAGGTGCCGAGCGTCACGTGGTCGGCCAGCAGCACGCCCATGTCCACGCCCACCAGACGCACCTGCGCGTTCACGAAGGCAAAGACGGGCAGAATCACAAAGTTCACCGGCGTAGAGATGTAGTGCTCCAGGCGCTGCAGCGGAGGCGTCACGCGGTGCATCACGCGCTCAACGCGGGTGGCAGCGTGCGTAAAGTCGTGCTGGCCCAACACATGGGCGTCCTCGTCGTAGCGATCGTCCAGCTCGGGCAGGGTCTCCCCCAGCCACTCGGTCAGGTTGCCAAGTTTGACTCCGCACTTAGCGGGCACGGTGAAGGCCAAGATCACACCGGCGAGCGTCGCGTGCACGCCGGACTGGAACATGCAGAACCACAGCAACAGGCCCAGCAGCATATAGGGCGCCAGACGGTAGTGTTGCGTCTTGTTGAGAGCCACGAGCGCGACCGTCACCACGGCGGCGCAGGCCAGCCAAAAGATGTTGGGGCTCTGCCCGTAGAACACGGCGATGGCCACGATGGAAATCAGGTCGTCCGCGATCGCGAGGGTCGAGAAGAACACGCGCACGCCGTTGGGTACGCGGTTGCCCAGCAGCGAGAGCACGCCCAAGGCAAAGGCGATGTCGGTTGCCATGGGGATGGCCCAGCCGTTGATGGCGCCGCCCTTGTTGAGGAAGGCGTAGATGCATGCAGGCGCCACCACGCCGCCCACGGCCGCAAGCATCGGCAGCATGGCCTGACGCGGGTTGGTGAGCTCGCCTACCGTCATCTCGTACTTAAGCTCGATGCCCACCAGCAAAAAGAAGATGGCCATGAGGAAGTCGTTGACAAAGACCTCCACGCTCAGCTGCGCGGTAAAGGCGCCCAGGCCGATGTAGAGCGGCTGCTCCAAGAAATGGTGAATGGGCTCGTACAGGTCGGTGTTGGCGCAGATCACGGCCGCCACCGCTGCAAGCACCATGACCGCGGCCGAGATCGTGCCGTTGGAGGTCACGCGATCCCAAAGGTCGTGGCGCTCCAGTTGCTTTCGCTGGGTGTCGTTGAACAGCTGCTCGCGGGCATCGGTCATGTCCATGGGCGGCTTCCTTTCTTGCTCTAATAAAGGCGCGGCCCGCGGGCTTCGCGGGTCGCGCCTCGGTTCGTACGCGCTTGTGTCGCTATAAAGACTACCCAGCTGCACGGCGGTTAGTCATAAACGCTGCGGAATACGCAGGTTTCCGGCGGGTTTAACGGATCCCAGAAGGCTTGTCTAGCAGGCCATAATGGGAGCGGCCACCTGCTTCTTGCGGGAGAGGACGCCCGGCATCCAAACACCGTCGTGCTCGTCGGCAATGCCCAGGCCCTTCTGTGCCACGGTGGTCTCGCCCTCGAGGAGCACCTGCGAGCCCTCCTCCATGATGTCGGTGATGCACAGAACAATGCCGTCGGCGCCCTTCTCGGCGGCAAAGGCACGCATGGCCTCGCGGATCTCGTCGATCATGCCCAGAGCACGGGTCTTGTCGACGGTCTCGTACTGGCCAATGAGCAGCTTGGTGCCGGCCGGCTCGAACATCTTGATGTCGTTGCCCACCATCTCGGCAGCGGTGAAGGAGCCGGACGGACGGGTGAGGAAGACCTCCATGCCAAACTTAACGGGGTCAACGCCCACCTGCTCGCCGAGCTTGGCGGCCAGAGCGCGATCCACGTCGGTGGTGGTGGGGCTCTTGAGCATAAGGGTATCGGTCATCATGGCAGAAAGCAGCAGCTTGGCCTGGGTGTCAGAAAGCTCGATGCCCAGCACCTCGGCGATCTTGGCCACGATGGAGCAGCTGGAGCCCCAGGGCAGGGCGATGTAGTGCAGGGGGCCGGCGGTCTCAAAGTCGCCGATACGGTGGTGATCAACAACGCCAAAGACGGTAGCGTCCTTCAGGCCCTCGACGGACTGCGCGCTCTCGTTGTGGTCGGTGAGCAGCACGAGCTGGCCGGCTTCGACGGAAGTGATCTGGGTGGGCTCGGCCAGGCCGGCGTCGGCCAGCAGCTTGGCAGACTCAGCGGGCAGCGCGCCCAGAGCGCAGGCCTCGTAGGTGTTGCCGGCGTACTCAACCTGATTGAGCAGCTGGGACAGAACAACGGCGCTCATGATGGCGTCGTTATCGGGGCTCTGGTGACCGAAGACAAGAACATTGGCCATGGGAAACATCCTCCATACAACGGGTGTACTCAAACTCTTAAATGGTAGCACGCACGCGCGCCTAAGCGGTGGGCAATAGCGACTCATAGCGCCGCCCAGGCGCAGACCACCTAGCTGTGGCGGCTTGAGTTGTTGCCCCAATCTGAGTCGCTTTGTCTGAACTTTTCGACAAGAAAGGCGTCAACGGGAGACCCGTGACGACCGTTCTTTCACCTCTCGTCCTACGCCGCACTTCGGTGAGAAGATGGTGCTAGAGCCCAATCCGTTGCGCGAATAGGCCGGTTGATAACTAGGTGATAACTAGATGATAACTAGAAGGCAACTAGAAACTCTCGGGGTGTCTCACGTTTCCGCAGGTAGACGAGTTGCCGTTCTTTTCTGGGCAGCGTTTTGGACGCGATTTGTTATTCAGCTGCAACTAGAATCGATGGTTCAGTCGACGCAGACGGTGCAACGTGGAGGTCGGTTTACAGGAAAGGCGGCGGCCACCGGGGTTGGTGGCCGGCGCCTTTGGATGCGTCGGTCGGAGTATGCGAGCCGCTCAGGTTGTTAGACCGGCCGGCCGCTAGACGCGCCGTCGCTAGCCTGCCGGTTGGTGAGCGCGCCGGTCGCCAGCCCTGTCGGTTGGCGGTCACGCCGATTGTCAGCCCTTCCGGCCGCTAGGCGCGCCTGCTGCCAGATCAGCCGACTCGCAAGCGAGCCGTAACCAAACGATCTCGGAGCTAGGCGCTCTGTTTCCTGAAGAGCAGCGCCGCGCCGAGGGCAGTGAGGCCGCCAACGAGGGCGAGGGCCGCGGCACTTGCGGCGTTATCGCCAGTCGCAGGGATGGTCTTCTTGCCGGAGTCCCCGTCGGACTTCTTGCCGGAGTCCTTGTCACCCCTCTTGCCGGAGTCCCCGTCGGACTTCTTGCCGGAGTCCCCATCGCCTTTCCCATCGTCGCCTTTGGAGTCGGACTTCTTCGCGATCACGGTGTCGGTCTGGGAGATCTCCTTGGTGGCGCCGGCGTCGGAGAAGTACTTTCCGCAGGCGGAACAGTACCAGTACTCGATGTTGCCTTCGGAGGTCGTCGTGGCCTCCTTGGCGGCCACGTGCGTCAGCGCCTCGTGATTGGCAGGATCGGTCTCGCCGTACTCGAACGTCGCCTCGTGGTCGGCGCCCTTCGAGCTCAGCCCGCAGGCGGAGCAGGACTTGTAGTAGACCGCCTTGGACACGCAGGTCGCCGCGGACCTGAGGTACGCTTCCTCGGCCTTCTCGGCCGTGAAGCTGTGACCGGTGGCGGGGACGACCTCCTGCTCGACGAGCACCTTCTCGCAGACTGAGCACTTTGAGCCCTCCGTCAGGCCGTCCTCGGTGCAGGTTGCGGGCTTGGCCGGGAGAGTCTCGGGCGTGTGGTCGACGGCGACCCACTTGGCGTAAACCGTCGTGGGGGCGGTAATTTTAGTGCCCTCGAAGTCGAACGCGGTCTTGCAGTCCGCATCGGCGTACCAGCCGGCGAAGGCATGGCACGGCCACGCGGGGTCGTTGGCGGGCCTTGATGCTGTCTCGCCGGGCTCGACCGCCTGCTCAGCGACCGCGCTGCCGCCCTCGCCCGTGTCGAACGTCACGGCGTAGCCGACCTTCAACGTGAAGGTCGCGGTCCGGCTGGCGCCGCAGTCGTACGAGTAGGTGACGGTCTGCGCGCCGCTGTCCACGGTCAGGACGCCGTCCGAGACGGTTCCGCCAACCCAGCTGCTCGCCTTGTCGACGTCGAACCCGCCCGGCAGCTTCTTGAGGTCGAACCGTCCCTCGGCGTCGACACCGATCGTGTAGGAGTTCCCGGCGGCACGGAAAGCCCAGTTAAGAGGCGCCTTCGGATTCAGGTTCAGCGAGGTCAGCCGGTTATCACGACAATCCAGGAACCTGAGAACGGCGTTCTCGCTCAGATCCAGCGCTTGGAGGGAAGTGGATCTGCACGTCAGATCCTTCAAGCCGGAGCACCCCCTGACATCCAGCGCTAAAAGGCTGTTACGGGAGCAGTCCAGTTCCTTGAGAGCCGCACTCCCGCCCAAGACCAGCGTAGCAAGGTTGTTGTCGTTGCAATAAAGCCTCTCAAGGGCCGCATTCCCGCTCGCGTCCAACGCAGCAAGCACGTTACTGGAGCAGTTCAACTCCTTTAGGGCCTCATTGTTGCTCACGTCCAACGCGGCGATGCCGTTGCCGGAGCAGCTCAGATACTTCAGAGCCGTGTTCCCGCTCACGTCCAACGCATTGAGGGGATTACCGGAGCAGTTCAAATCCTTAAGCGCCTCGTTCTTGCTCACATCAAGGGCAGCGATGCTGTTGCCTGAGCAGTCCAAACTCTCAAGGGCTACATTCTTGCTCACATCCAGTGCGGTGAGGTGACTGTAGGAGCACTCAAGCTCCTTGAGTGCTACGTTTTCGTTCAGGTCCAGCGAAGCGAGGGTGTTATATGTGCAGTCCAGATACTCCAGAGCCGTGTTCCTGCTCAGGTCCAGAGAGGTGAGGCTGTTGCGACCGCAGTTCAGAACCTTCAGGGCCGTGAAGTTCTCGATACCCTCAAGGGAGGCAATGCCCGAATAGTCGCAGTCGATATCCGTGACTGCGACAATCTCGGCATCGCTCAGCCAGCCGTCACCATCCGTATCGTAGGTCCTGGCGAAACTCTCGCGGAACGTCTCGTCCGGGAAGTTCGCCTCGTTGATCTCGACCCCAGCGTCATCGGCCCAGGCGCCGGTAGGCAACAGACACAGGGCCGCCAGCAGCGCGACGAGTACCCTTCCCCACATATGCTTCGCCATGCGTGTTCCCTCCAGCGCGCCGCCGCAGCGGCACTCGATCGTCCGCGATCCCGAAAGCCGCCCGTAGGCGCGACGTACTTAAAAGGAACCCCGGTGGGGTCCCAGTTCGCGACGCATGCGGACAGCAACCTGGCAGCATTTTAATCCATGCCGCCCTCGCCCCGCGGGCAACGCCCCGGAAGACGACAAACGCACCGCACGCAGGCACGCTGTCAGAGCCAAACAGAGTGGACCTTCGGGCGCTATTTGTCATTCAGCTGCAACCACAATCCGTCTTTCAGCCAGTGCGGTCAGCGCAGCCGCTGGCGGAGCGCGCACAGAAAAGGCGGCGGCCACCGGGGTTGGTGGCCGCCGCCTTTGGATGCGTCGTTCGGAGCATGCGAGCCGCTCCAGTTGTTAGACCGGCCGGCCGCTAGACGCGCCGGTCGCTAAGCCTGCCGGTTAGCGGTCACGCCGGTCGCCAGCCCTTCCGGCCGACAGGCGCGCCTGCTGCCAGATCAGCCAACTCGCAAGCGAGCCGTGACTGAACAGCTCGGAGCTAGGCGTTCTGCTTCTTGCGGAGCAGGGCCGCGCCGAGGGTGGCCACGCCGCCGGCAAGAGCGAGGGCCACAGCGCTCGCAGCGTTGTCGCCGGTCGCGGGGAGTGCCTTCTTGTCAGACTTCTTCTTGCCGTCATCCTTCTTGGAGTCGGACTTCTTGGCAATCACGGTGTCGGCATGGGAGATCTCCTTGGTGGCGTCGGCGTCGGAGAAGCACTTCACGCAGGCGGGGCAGTACCAGAACTCGATGTTGCCCTCGGAGGTCGCCGTGGCCTCCTTGGCGGCCACGTGGGTCAGCGCCTCGTGGTTGGAGGGGTCGAGCTCGCCGTACTCCTCGCCGCAGGTCTCGCACTTCGCCTTGTGCGCGCAGGTCGCCGTGCCGCCCTTGTGGCCGGTGGCGTGGATGCCCTGCTGGGCCTTGAGGACCTCGCCGCAGACGGAGCACTTCTCGCCCTCGGTCAGGCCGTCCTCGGTGCAGGTCGCGTCCTTGGCCGGGAGGGTCTCGGGCGTGTGGCCGTCATTGACGGTGACCGTGACGACGGTGGAGTTGCCGGCCTTGTCAAAAGCGGCCACCTCCCGCTCGCCGGAGGCGGGCTCGAGAGTGAAGGAGCCCTCGTCGTCGAGCTCGACCTCGGTGCCGTCGACCGTGACGTAGGCAAGGTGCTCGTCGGTGACAGTGACCTTCTGCGCGGCGCAGTAGGTCTTGCCGTCCTCGATGCCGGAGATGACGGGGGCCGCGGAGTCCTCGACCCACTTGGCGTAGACGATCGTCGCCTTGCTCACGGGCGCCGCGAAGTCGTACTCCTCGGTGCAGTCCGCATCGGCATACCAACCGACGAAGGCGTAGCCGGACTTCACGGGGTCGTCGGGACGAGTTGGGCTGGACTCGCGAGCCACGGTCTGAGGCGCAACCTCGCTGCCGCCGTCGGTGTCGAACGTCACGGCGTAGCCAACATACAGGGTGAACTGTGCATACACGTCATCGTTGCAGTTATAGCCGTAAGTAACGTACGTTGCACCATCGTTCACTTTAAGCTTGTTACCCGTGACCTTGCCGTAAATCCAACGCTCCGCTTTGTCCACATCGAAGCTTCCCGGCAGAGCAGACAGGTCAAAGCTGTTCTCTTCGTCCACGCCAATAACGTAAGCGTTGCCATCCGAGTCGCAGTCATACAAATAGGCGTTGTTATCCAGATTCAGCGAGGTCAGCTGGTTGCCGCCACAGTCCAGAAACGTCAGCTCCTCGTTATTATCGAGATTGAGCTCGGTCAAAAGGTTATTGGAGCAAGCCAGGTCATACAACGCGGTATTCTTGCTAACATCCAGCGAGGTGAGCTGGTTTCCGTCGCAACCCAGAAGCTCGAGCGCCTCGTTCTTGGTCACGTCCAGCGAGGTCAGCTCGTTTTCATCACAGAACAAACCCTCAAGTTTGGACAAGGCAGTCACATCCAGCTCTTTCAGCTGGTTATTGCCGCATGCCAGCCACTCCAACTTAAGGTTGTGGCTCAGGTCGAGCGAACCGAGTGGGTTCCCATCGGTATACAGATCCAAAAGCTCGGCGTTGAAAGAAAGATCAAGCGAAGCAATCTGATTGCGGGGGCAAGCCAAATCCTCCAACGCGGCGTTCTTGCTCACGTCCAGCGAGGTCAGCTCGTTGTCGCCACAGTCCAACACCTTAAGGGCAACGTTCTTGCTTAGGTCGATCTCGCTCAGCTCATTCTCGCTGCAGTCGAGCTCCTCGAGCGCGGTGAAGTACTCGATACCCTTAAGAGATTCGATACCCTTGTTGCCGCAGTTAATCTCCTTGACCGCGGCGATCTCGGCATCGCTCAGCACGTCGTCCTTATTCGTGTCGTACGTGCTAACGTAGCTCTCCCTGAACACCTTGTCCGGGAAGTTCGCCTCATCAATCGAGACGCCCACCGTCTCTGCCCAGGCACCAGCCGGGAGCAAGCAAAGCGCGGCGAACAGCGCGAGCAGCGTACCCGCAATCCGTTTCTTCATCCTCGTTCCTTCTCTCTCTTCCACCTTGCGGAGGCTCTCAGTAAAAGAGGCGCCCAAAGGACGCCTCCCAAGTATCAATATTGTACGACTAGATCTTGACGCCAGGGGTGTGGCACTTCACAAAGTGTCCCGGCTTGGCCTCGTTCATCTGCGGAACCTCCGTCTTGCACTTCTCCGTCGCATGCGGGCAGCGGGTGTGGAAGGGGCATCCCGTGGGGATGTTCGTGGGGCTCGGCAGGTCGCCCTCGATGAGCACGTGCTTCTTCTCGATCGTAGGATCGGGAATGGGCACGGCCGAGAGCAGCGCCTGCGTGTAGGGGTGCATTGGGTTGCTGTAGAGCTCCTCGTTGGGGGCAACCTCCATAAGCGAACCCAGGTACATAACGCCAATACGGTCCGAAATCATCTCCACAACGGCCAGGTCGTGGCTAATGAACAGGTAGGTCAGGTCGTACTGCTCCTGCACGTCGCGCAGAAGGTTGAGAACCTGAGCCTGAATGGACACGTCGAGTGCCGAGACCGGCTCGTCGGCCATGATGAGCTTGGGGTTGACCGAAAGCGCACGGGCGATGCCGATACGCTGACGCTGACCGCCCGAGAACTCGTGCGGGTAGCGCTCGCCGTGCGTGGCCGAAAGGCCAACGACCTCGAGCAGTTCCTGAGCGCGCTTGAGGCGCTCGCCCTGGCTCATCTTGGTGTGCACCAGCAGCGGCTCGCTGATGATGTCCTGCACCCTCATGCGGGGGTTCAGCGAACCGTACGGATCCTGGAACACCATCTGCATCTGGGCACGCAGCGGACGCATCTCCTTCTCGGAGAGCTTGGCCACGTCCTGACCCTCAAAGAGGATCTCGCCCTCGTCGGGCTTGATGAGGTGGTTGATCAGGCGGCTGGTGGTGGACTTGCCGCAACCGGACTCGCCTACCAGCGAGAAGGTCTCGCCGGGCATGATGTCAAAGCTCACGTCGTTCACGGCGTGCACGAACTTGTTGGCACGGCCAAAGAAGTTCTTACCAACGGGGAACTTCTTGCTCATGTGGCGTACAGAAAGCAGCGGCTTGTTCTGCGTCTCGCTCATTACTGCTGCGCCCCCTCTCGTGCATTGCGGTTAAACGGGCAGGCGCAACGGTGGTTCTCGCCCACCGTTACCAGCTCGGGCAGCTTCTCGCCGCACGAGACCTGCGCGTACTGGCAGCGCGGGGCAAAGCGACAGCCCTTGGGCATGACGGACAGGTCGGGCACCGAACCGGGAATGGACGGCAGACGGTGCAGGCGCTTGCCCAGACGAGGCACCGATGCAATCAGGCCCTGCGTGTAGGGGTGCTGCGGGTTAGAGAAGAGCTCCTTGACGGGGGCCTCCTCCACGATGTTGCCCGCGTACATGACGATGACGCGACTGCAGGTCTCGGCCACAACGCCCAGGTCGTGCGTGATGAGCAGGATGCCGGTGTTGCGGCGGTTACGGATGTCCTCCATAAGCGCCAGGATCTGCGCCTGGATGGTCACATCGAGGGCCGTGGTGGGCTCGTCGGCGATGAGCAGCTTGGGCTCGCAGGACATAGCCATGGCGATCATCACGCGCTGGCACATACCGCCCGAAAGCTCGTGCGGGTAGTTGCGCAGCGTCATCTCGGGCTCGGGGATGCCCACCAGCTTGAGCGCGTTCACGCAGCGCTGGTGCACCTCCTCCTTGCTCAGGTTGTCGTAGTGCAGCGTGATGGCCTCGGTGAGCTGGTTCTCGATGCGCATGATCGGGTCAAGAGCGCTCATGGGCTCCTGGAAGATCATGGACATGTCGTTGCCGCGCATCGACTGCATCTCATGGTCGTTGAGCTCGAGGATCTCCTTGCCACCAAACTTGATGGAGCCGGTGATCTTGGTCAGACGCTCGTTGTGCAGGCGCATGACAGAAAGCGAGGTGACGGACTTGCCGCAGCCGGACTCGCCCACCAGACCCACGATCTCGCCGGCGTCGACCTTGAAGGAGACGCCGTTGACCGCGGTGATCCAGTCCTTCTTGCCGCGCTTGAATTGCGTTCGGAGATCCTTGACCTCCAGAAGAGTTTCAGACATCAAGGCCTCCTTAGTTCAGGCGCGGGTCGAGCGTGTCGCGCAGACCGTCACCGAACAGGTTGAAGGCAAGCACGGTCAGGAAGATCACCAGGCCGGGGTACAGCACCAGGTGCGGAGCGATGGCCAGGTAGTTGCGGCCCTGCGAGAGGATCGCGCCCCACTCGGCCTGGGTGACAGAAGCGCCAAAGCCCAGGAAGGAGAGGGAGGAGGCCGACAGGATGGCGCCGCCGATGTTCATCGTGAAGTTAACGATGAGCGCCTGCATGGTGCCGGGGAAGATGTGCACGAACATCGTACGCGCCGAGGAACAGCCGATGGACTGCGCAACCTCGACGTAGAGCTCTCCGCGCACCTCGAGCACCGCGCCGCGGATGATGCGCGCAAACGAGGGCACCGTGAAGACGGCCACGCCGATCATGATGTTGGTGATGCCCGGGCCGATGATGGCCACGATGGCGATGGCGAGCAGGATGCCGGGGAAGGCGAACATGACGTCGCAGACGCGCATGATGAACGAGTCGACGATGCCGCCAAAGAAGCCGGCGATCAGGCCAAAGAGCACGCCGAACGCGGTGCCGATGACCGAAGCCGTAAGAGCTGTGCCGAGCGAGAGCTGCGTACCGGCGAGGATGCGGCTAAAGACGTCGCGGCCAAACTCATCGGTACCCCAGATGTGTTTGGCACTAGGGCCGGCGAGAATCGCGTTGTAGTCGTACGCGTTGGGGTCGTACGGCGTGATGCTCGGGCCGATGATGGCCATGAGCAGGATAAACACGATGAAGAGGAAGCCGATGACAGCCGTCTTGCGGCGCATGAACTTCTTGATGAACTGGCGAGTGGGGTTCTGCGCCTTGGGCAGCTCCTCCGCGGCGACCGCGGTAGAGGCGGCCGCGTTCTGCTTGGTATCAGACATTGCCTACCTCCTATTCGTAGCGAACGCGCGGGTTGATGACGCCGTAGAGAACGTCGGCCAGCAGGTTGATCACCATGTACTCGAGCGAGAAGAACAAGATGAGTGCCTGGACAACCTCGTAGTCACGGAATCCGATGGAGTCGACCAACAGACGGCCCATACCCGGAATCGAGAACACGGTCTCGACCACAACGGAGCCGGCGATAAGGGCGCCGATCTGCAGGGCCGTGACGGTAATGACGTCGATGGAGGAGTTCTTGAACGCGTGACGGAAAATCACCTTGCGCTCAGAGAGGCCCTTGGCACGAGCGGTGCGGATGTAATCCTTACCCAGGTTCTCGATCATCGAGGAGCGGGTAACGCGCGCAAGGATGCACATGATGCCGGCGCCCATGGCGAGCGAAGGCAGGATGTAGCCCTTCCAGGTGTCGACGCCGCCGGTAGGCAGCAGGCGCAGGTTGACCGCGAAGATCTGCATGAGCTGCAGGCCCAGCCAGAAGTTGGGCAGCGAGATGCCGGCGATGGCGATAACCATGCCGATCAGGTCAAAGGCGCGGCCGCGGTTAACGGCGGCCAGGATGCCGATGATGATGCCCAGGATGGCCGACCAGGTGATGGAGCAGATGGTCAGGTAGATGGTGATGGGCAGGCGCGGCACGAACAGCGACGCCACGGAGCACTTGTTGGTGTAGGAAATACCAAAGTCTCCCTGCAGAATGCCCGTGATCCACTTGATGTACTGGGGAACCAGGGGCTGGTCCAGACCGAGCTGTCGGCGAACCTCGTTGACCTCGCCGATCGTAGCGGTGGCACCCGCGACCTGACGGGCCGGGTCACCGGGGATCATGTGGATGAACAAGAAGATGACGACAGAGATGACAAACAGCAGCGGAATCATGCTCAAGATTCGCTTGGTTACGTATTTCCCCATGCAACCCCTCCTTTTCTTACAACTTACTTACGGTGCGCTTATTAACGGCAAATGCCAGCCTCCCATGTTGACTGGGAGGCTGGCAGCCTCAACCACTTACAAACCGAAGCGACCGGTTTTCATGCGCAGTGGTTACTTGACGTTGAGCGTGGCGTGCGTGACGTCGATGCCCATAGGCAGGTACACGATGCCATCGATGTAGGCCTTGTAGGACATCAGGATGTTGTCAGAGGCAAGGTAGAGCCACGGGCACTCAGGCCAGACGATGTCCTGAGCCTTGCCGTAGTGCTCGTTCTGCTCGTCCTCGGTGGCACCCTGGTTGCCGGACTCGAGCTCGGCGTCGAACTCGTCGTTCTTCCAGAAGGCGGTGTTGTAGCCGGTCGGAGGGGTCATGCCGGTGGAAAGCAGGGAGCGCAGGAAGCCGTCGGCGTCGTTCTGAGCCCAGTTGACGTACCACATCTGGATCTCGGTGGAATCCTCGGGCTGAGCAGCGATGTCGGCGTTGGTAGCGGCCTCGTTGGGGGTCACGTCAACGGTGATGCCGATCTTCTCGAGCTGCTGCATGACGAAGGTCATGCCCTTGGTCTCCTGAGTGGAGTTGTCGCCGATGATCTTGACGGTGAAGCCGTCCTCGTAGCCGGCCTCCTTGAGGAGGGACTTAGCCTTGTCGAGGTCGTACTCGAAGGGCTCCTGCTCCTTGTAGCCAGGAACCTTGGCGGGCAGCACGGAGGTGGCGGGGGTAGCAGCACCGGCGTACATGACCTTGCAGTACTCGTCCTGGTCGAAGGCGTAGTTCATGGCCTGACGCACGCGGACGTCGTTAAGACCCTCAACGTTGGTGTTGAGCGTGACGTAACGCATGGTGGTGGACTCCATGGAGATCATGTTGATGTCACCAGCGGCGCGGACGGTAGCAACCTGGTCGGTCGGCATCGGGTAGATGGCCGTGGCCTCACCGGTCTGGAGAGCGGCGATACGGGAGCCGGCCTCGGGAACGACCTTGAAGGTGACCTTGTCGATCGAGGGAGCGCCGTTCTGGCCGCCCCAGTAGTTGTCGTTCTTGGAGAGGGACACGTGGTCGCCCTTGGCGTACTCGTCCAGGACGTAAGGACCAGAACCAGCGGACTTCTTGGAGTAGTCATAGCTGGAGTCGGTGACCACGTTGGGGTTGATGATGTAGAAGTTGGTGATGGAGTTCATGAACGGAGCGTAGGGCTTCGGCAGGTGGAACTCGACCGTGAGGTCGTCGACCTTCGTGCAGGAGTCGACGCGGGTCTCCTCGGTGTCATCATCGATGGTCTTGATGAAGATGCGGCGGCGACGCCAGCCGTTCTCCTTCTTGATGGCCTCGTTGTAGTTGGCCACGACGGCGTCGGCGTCGAGCTTGGTGCCGTCCTCGAAGGTGATGCCCTCGTGCAGGTGGAAGGTGTAGGTGCAGGCGTCCTCGGAGACCTCATAGGAGTCAGCGGCGCAGGGCACCAGGTTGTAGTCCTTGTCCAGGGCATACAGGGAGTCGTAGATGTAGTACACGACGTTGCCGGAGTTGCCGTCGGACCAGTTCATCGGGTGCATCTCCTGGAACTCACCCTCGAACGCAAGAATGGCCTCGTTCTTGTCGGTCGTACCGTCGGTCACCGTGGCCTTGACGACAAAGCCGTCCTTGTCGGCGGTGATGGTCTCGACAGCGGAGTCGCTGGAACCGGCGGTGGAGCCGGAATCAGTGCTCGTGGAGGAGTTACCGCAAGCGGCAAGACCCAGAGCAGCGGCACCCGCGGCAGCGGCGCCAACGAAACCACGACGGGAGACGGCGGGGTTCAGCTTGTTTTCCAAATCCATGAAAACTCTCCTTTCGCGCCAGCTTTGCCACCGGGCTTAGCGGGCACCCTTTTCCTTATGCGCGCGGCCGCCCTTGATGGCTGCTCGCAACGCGCATTGAATCATATTGTATTTATATTGACCCGCCCAAGCGTTTACGATGCTTTAACATGACCAAGACAGCAGGTAAACGGTTTGGCGGCCTACCGCTCACTGCCGATTACCTACCTTTCACGGCCCATCAGTCCCCTACGTACGCAAAACCATCAATTCAGAACGGAGTGCGCTGTGCCGTATCAGTTTGACCGTGTTCGATATGACGAACGAATGAAGTGGTATCTCCACGATCGCTTTGGTCTCTTTATCCATTTTGGCCTGTACTCCATCCCCGCGCGCGGTGAGTGGGTGCGCAGCACCGAGGAGATGCCCGAGGAGGAGTATCTCCCGTTCTTTGATGAATTTAATCCCTATGCGTTCGATGCCCGCGAGTGGGCCCGCCAGGCCAAGCGCGCCGGCATGAAGTACGCCGTCCTCACGGCCAAACATCATGACGGGTTTTGCCTGTACGATACGCAAACTACCGACTGGAAATCGACCTCCACGCCCTTTGGCCGAGACATTGTGGCAGAGTACCTGGAGGCCTTCCGCGCGGAGGGTATTAAAGTCGGTCTTTATTACTCCCTGATCGACTGGCACCATCCCGATTTTCCGCAGTACGGCGACCGCCAGGCGCCCCTGCGCAACGACCCCGTCGCCGGCTGCAACGACGAGCGCGTCTTTGACCGTTATCTCGACTACATGCACGAGCAGGTGCGCGAGCTGTGCACCAATTACGGCAAGCTCGATTTGCTCTGGTTCGACTTTTCCTACGACGATATGCGCGGCGAGAAGTGGCGCGCGACCGAGCTGATGAACATGGTTCGCGAGCTCCAGCCGGACGTCATCATCGACAACCGCCTGGAGGTCTCGGGCGAGGGTTTTGGCTCGCTTGCCGAGTGCCGTCCGACCCCCTATCACGGCGATTTTGTTACCCCCGAGCGCATCATTCCGCCTAACGGCCTGAAGGACGTCGAGGGCAACCCGCTCGCATGGGAAGCCTGCATCACCATGAACGACAACTGGGGCTACTGCTCCACCGATACCAACTACAAGCCGGCCGGGCTGCTTATCCACAAGCTCGTGGAGTGCGTCTCTAAGGGCGGCAACATGATCCTGAACGTTGGCCCCGACGCCACGGGGCGCTTCCCGGTGCAGTCGCAGCAGATCCTGGCCCAGATTGGCCAGTGGATGGAGCGCAACTCCGCGAGCATCTACGGCTGCGGCATGGCCGCCGGCGGCCCGATTAACCCCGAGAAGCCCGAGTGGGGCCGCATCACGCGCAACGGCGACACGTATTACTTCCACCTGTACGAAAACGCTCTTGGCCCTGTGCCGCTGATGGGCGTGCCCAAAGATCGCATCGCCTCGATTCGCCTGCTGCAGGACGGCACCGAGGTGAAGCTCTCGACCAGCTGGACGCACAGCGACTATCCCGACATCGCCTTTGCCGACCTGGGCCCCTCTCCCTACCTGCCCGACGAGACGGACACCGTGCTGGCCGTGAAGATCAAGGAGAACTAGACAATGGCGCTCTTTTCTGAAGCCTTTGCCACCTATACCGACCAGCGCTTTTGCGCTCGCGAGAAGCTCGCCGCGGCCTCCTTGGCTCACAGCGCCTTTGTGGGCAGCGAGCAAACGCCCGAGCTGGACGCCGACGCCCGTCTGTTGCTGAAGTACTACCTGGCAACCCTGCCGCTCACCGACGTGTACGACACCCCGTACGCGACGCTTGCCGCCTTTGCCGCTCACGCCGTGCGCCAGCGCCGCGACAACCCCTGGTGCCGCGACCTGCCCGAGGACGTGTTCGTGCACTTTGTGGCCACGCCGCGTGTGAACAACGAGTCGTTGAACGAGACCAAGGTCTTGGACGGCTATGACTGCAGCTGGGACTACCTCTACGACCTAATGCACGAGCGCCTGGAGGGTCTGGACGTGCGCCGCGCCGTACTCGAGGCCAACTATTGGTGCTGCGAGACGGCCACCTACCAGACCACCGATGGCCGCACCCTGGGCCCCGTGGGCATGGTGCTCTCGGGCAGCGGCCGTTGCGGCGAGGAGTCGACGTTTTTGGTCTCGGTTCTGCGCGCGAACGGCATTCCCGCGCGCCAGGTGTACACCCCCTGGTGGGCGCACTGCGACGACAACCACGCCTGGGTCGAGGCCTACGTGGACGGCGAGTGGTTCTACCTGGGTGCCTGCGAGCCCGAAGAGGAACTCAACCGCGGTTGGTTCACGGCTGCCTCGGGCCGCGCGATGCTGGAGCACACGCGCCTGCTGAGCGACTTTGGCTGTGACTTTGAGGCGCAGGGGCATCTGCTCGCGCGCGAGGGCAGCCAGGTGATCGTGAACGTCACGAGCTCCTATGCCCCCACCGTCGAGCTCACGGTGAACGTGGTCGATGCCGCAAGCACCCCGGTCAAGGACGCCTTTGTACGTCTGGCGCTCGTGAACGAGTCGGCCTGGCGCGACGTGGCGCAGCTCTCAACCGACGCCGCCGGCCGCGCGCGCATCGTGATTGGCGAGGGAACGCTGCGCGTCTTTGCCTCCACCGATAGCGCCATGGCAGATACGGTGATCGACACCGCCGCCACGCAGGATGTCACGCTCACACTCGCCGAGGTTGACCCGCAGGCGCCGGCCGATGCCACCTGGCACTCGCTCGACGTGCACGCACCCGCCGATCACCCCGCGCCCACCATCCCGCTCACGCCCCAGGAGGCCGAGCTGGGTCGCTCCCGCAAGGCTGCAGCCGATGCCTGCCGCGTTGCCCGCGTGGAGGAGGCTCGCGCCGCCGCCCGCGCGATGGCCGAGGACGCGGGCCTTACCGACAAAGACCTCGCCGCCTTCTTTGAGCTGACGTTCCGCGACGCCGGGCAGCTCGCCGCCTTTGCGCGCGCGAACGCAGACAACCCCCTCGCTGCGCCGATGCTCGCAACCCTTACCACCAAGGACTTCCGCGACCTGCAGACCGCCGAGCTAAACGCCTACCTCGCCTCTGCCGACCTGGCAGTCGGGGGCGCCCCGCTGCACAAGGCGGCGCTCGCCTACCTTGAGCGCGAGGGTGCCGGTAAGGACGCCGAGAAGCTCTACGTGGCCTACGTGCTCGCACCGCGCGCGCTTTACGAGGAGCTTGGCTGCGACCGCGCTGCTCTTGCCGCCTCGTTCGAGCCCGCGCAGGTGGAGACCTTCCGCGACAACCCTCAGCGTGTCTGGGAGTTTTTGCAGAACACCTGCACCTTTGACGCGGCTGAGCACGTCAAGAAGCTCTGCGGCATGCCCGCCGGCGCCCTTGCGGCCGGCCAGGCAAGCCCCATCACGCTGAACACACTCTTTGTGCAGATCTGCCGAGCCATCGGCGTGGCGGCGCGCCTGAACCCCGCTACCCACGGTGCGGAGTACTACCACGCAGGTGCCTTTGTGCCCGTCGAGGCTCCCGAGCCTACGGTCGACGTGAGCTTTGCAAGCGATGCTGACCCGGCACCTGGCTACTTCCAGAGCTGGAGCGTGGCGCGTCTTGAGAACAATCTCACCGTCGCCGGCACGAGCGCGCTGGGCTACGAGGCCCTCGAGTTCTACGGCGCGCGCTTTGAAAACGGCGTGTGCACGCTGCCGCTTCCACGCGGCCGCTACCGTCTGACCACCGGCGTGCGCCTGCCCAACGGCGACATGCAGGTCTTTGAGCGCGGCTTTGACGTGGCCCCGGGCGCTTGCAGTGAGCCCATCGAGCTCAAGCTGCGCCAGCCGAGCGCCGAGGAGATGCTCGAGAACATCGCGCTCGAGCCTTTCTCGCTCGTAGGCGAGGACGACTCCGCCATCGACCCCGCGCAGATCGCGCTCGCCCACGGCACCGACTCGCACCCCGTGGTGGTCTCGTTCCTCGAGCCCAGCATGGAGCCCACCGAGCACCTACTCAACGAGCTACGCGACCAGGCCGCACGTGTGGCCGAGGCCGACCTGCCGCTCGTATGGGTCATCACCAACAAGGCGCAGCTCGAGGATCCGACCCTCGCCCGCACGCTGCCCGCACTCGACAACGTCACTATCGCCTACGACGACTTTAGCGAGCTGCCCGAGAAACTCGCGCGCCGCATGTTCACCAACCCCGAGAAGCTGCCGCTCACGGTGCTTGCCTGCGCCGAGGCAGACGGCACGCTGCGCGGCACTTATGCCACCAGCGGCTACAACGTGGGCACGGTCGACCTGCTGCTCCAACTTGTCAAGCTGATCTAGGACGCGAGCCGGGGCCCAAAGGGTCTACCGGCTCGTACCTGAAACTCCCAACGCCTAACGCAAGATGGCCTCGCCTCCCAGCCGGGAAGCGAGGCCATCTGCATAAAGCTCGAGGGCGAGTGGGCCCGCAAAGAGCCCGGCACGCCTCCGAGTCGAGAAGCGCACCGGGCTAAAAGGTGCGGAGCACCTTAGGCGTTTTGCACCGCGAAGTAGGCAGCACCGAGGGTGCCGGCGTCGTTGCCGAGGGAGGCCACGATGATGGGCGTGTCGGCGCAGCAGGAGAGCGTCATCTTCTTGAAGATCTCGGTCACACGGTCGAGGTAGTACTCGGCGGAGTTGGAGACGCCGCCGCCCAGCACAAAGACGTCAGGGTCGAAGGAACAGGCTGCGTTGGCGAGCTCAAAACCGAGCGCGCCGCCCATGGTGTCGACGGCGGCCTTGGCGGCCTCGTCGCCTGCGGCAAAGGCCTCAAAGACGCTGCGGGAGTCGGAGGGGCCAGAGATCTCGACCGGCTCGAGTCCGCGCTGCTCGCACTCCGCAAGGTAGCTCTTGACGATGCCCGCGGCAGACGCGTACTGCTCGAGGCAGCCGTAGCGGCCGCAGCCGCACTGACGCGTCTCGTTGGGGTTCACGCACACGTGGCCCAGCTCACCGGCGGCGCCGTTGGCGCCGGCGACCACCTTGCCATCGCAGACCACGCCGGCGCCGATACCGGTGCCGAGCGTCACAAAGACCAGGCTGTTGTAGCCAGCAGCGGCGCCCTTCCACAGCTCGCCCATGGCGGCAGCGTTGGCGTCGTTCAAGAAGCCGACGTACGCGTGGGGGAAAGCTGCCTTGAGGGCATCCTGCACACCCAGCAGATTCAGGCTCAGGTTGGCGATGACGGCGATGTTGCCGTCGGCCGGCACGGGGCAGGGAACGGCTAGGCCGATGCCCTTGAGCGCCGCGGCGTCGATGCCGTTGTCGTCGAACGCGGCCTGCACGCCGCCGGTCACCGCGCTGTAGCCGGCCTCGTCAACCAGCGGCGGGGTGGGTACGCTCGCGCGGCCCACAACCTCACCCTCGGCGGTGACGATGCCGATCTTTACCGAGGTACCGCCCACATCGATGCCCACGAACAGCTCTTCAGCCATCGCTACTCCCCTTTCTTGGGGCACGCGCCCCCAAAGTTCCAAAAGACGGTGCGATGATACCCCGATTCCCCCGCGCCCCCGCCCTCATATCGAGCAGCGGCACAAGTAGAAACGCAGACGAAAAACAGGTCGGTTAATAACCCCGTCCGCCGAGACACGGCAACTGAAAAGAAAACGTACCAAGGCGCATACCGGCAAAAACCACGCAGGTCACGTCGTGAGGCTGTAGTGCCCCAGATCGCCCCGAAAGAGGAGCGCCGCGTACTTAAGGTACGCAAGCGACGGTTTGAGGGGCGAGGCGGGGTGCTACAGCTTGACCGTAAGATTGTTCGCTGTAGTGCCGCAGGTTCGCGCGAAAGAGGAGGGAAGCGTGCTTAGCACGCGACCGGCGAAGGAATACCAAACCCCGCAGGTTGCATCGTCGAGCTGTAGTGCTCCAGGTTCCCCCGAAAGAGGAGTGCCGCGTGCTTAGGCACGCAAGCGACGGTTTGAGGGGAAAGATGGAGTGCTACAGCTTGACCGTAAGATTGTTCGCTGTAGTGCCGCAGGTTCGCGCGAAAGAGGAGGGAAGCGTGCTTAGCACGCGACCGGCGAAGGAATACCAAACCCCGCAGGTTGCATCGTCGAGCTGTAGTGCTCCAGGTTCCCCCGAAAGAGGAGTGCCGCGTGCTTAGGCACGCAAGCGACGGTTTGAGGGGGAAGATGGAGTGCTACAGCTTGACGATGGGGGCGAAGCCTTTCATGAGCTTCTTAGTCTGTCCGCTCTTCTCGAACTTGACCTCGATCATATCGCCATCGACGGAGATAACGCTGCCGGGACCAAAGGTCTTGTGGCTCACGGTATCGCCCACTGCAAAGACCTCGGCGGCACGGGCCGCATCGGGGCGGCGCTGCTCAACCGTGTGCGAAGCAGGCTTGGCACTCGAACGAGCGGGCGAGGCGGAGAAGGTTCCCGGCTTGCGGCCAGCGTCGGGGCTCACACCACGATGACGCTCGGTTCCGGCCACGCCAAAGAAGCTGTCAAACGAGCCGGATGCGGAGCCGGAGCCGCCGGTCGAGCGTGTGCGCGAACCAAAGACACGACCGCCGTACATGTCGGAGCCCTGGCCGGAACCAAAGGTGCCGCGACGGTCGCCGCGCTTTTCCCAGCCCGTACCCGAGAAGCCCGCCGAACCGATGCCCGAAAACTCGATGTCCTCGGAAGGAATCTCGCTCACAAAGCGCGAGCGCGGATTTGCCTGGGTGGAGCCGTACGTGCGGCGCGTGGCCGCATAGGTGAGGAACAGGCGCTTGCGGGCGCGCGTGATGGCCACGTAGGCCAGGCGGCGCTCCTCTTCGAGCTTGCCGGCATCGTCTCCGCCAAAGCCCGCCACATGGGGGAAGATGCCCTCTTCCATACCGGCGACGAATACCGCCGGGAACTCCAGGCCCTTGGCGGAGTGGATGGTCATCATGGTGATGGCGCTCGACTGGCCGGCGAGGGCGTCGAGGTCGGAGCGCAGGGCGAGCCATTCCATCAGGGCAGGCAGCGCCTTGCAAGCAAGCGCGCCGTAGGTACGCTCGATCTCGGAGGCGGTCTGCGCGGCAGAGGCCGCAGGCGCGCTCGGCGGCGCGGCAAAGGCGTTGTTCGAAATCATCTGAGCAAGAGCCGCCTGTGGGGAGCTCAGCGGTGCGGCGAGCGCATCAAGCGAGCCGGCACCGGGCGCAGCATCGCGACCGGGCGCGGCCGCGGGTGCGCTGGCAGCCCCAGCCGCAGCCGCAGCAGGCGTCTCCGGGACATCAGAAAGTCCTGCAGCGCGCAGCTCCTCCAGGCTCTCCAGCGTGCCCTCGATATCTTCGTGCGATTCCTCGAACTCGGCGGCCACGCCCAAGAATTCCTGAATGTTCTCGGCACGGCTCTCGGACTCCATGGTGGCTTCGGCGCGGTAGGCCTGCACCAGGCCCGTCTTGTCCACAATGGCCTCGACCACGTCCTTTAGTTCGCCGTCCATACGGCGGCCCTGACGCACGATGTCAACAAAGTCGGCAAGGCCGCTGCGCACCTTGGCCGAGAACATGCTCGTCTCGGCGCAGGCCAGCTCACAGGCCTGGAAAAACGAGCAGCGGCTGTCGCGCGCCAGCATCTCAATCTTTTGAATAGAGGTGGTGCCGATGCCGCGGCGCGGCGTGTTGATGACGCGCTTGACGCTCATCTCGTCGGCCGGGTTCACAATCATCTTGAGATAGGCCATGACGTCGCGGATCTCGGCGCGGTCGAAGAATCGCGTGCCGCCCACGATCTTGTAGGGCACGCCCGCGCGCAGGAACATATCTTCGAGGATGCGCGACTGGGCGTTGGTGCGGTAGAACACCGCGATGTCGTCGTAGCTGGTACCGGCATCGTGCAGCTTGTCGATCTCGGCACCGATCCAGCGGCCCTCATCGCGCTCGTCGCTCGCCTGGTAGGCCTGGATCTTCTCGCCCGCGCCCTCGGAGGTGAACAGACGCTTCTCTTTGCGCTGCGAGTTGTGGCGCACCACGGCGTTGGCCGCCGAGAGGATGTGCCCGGTCGAGCGGTAGTTCTGCTCGAGCTTGACCACCTTGGCCGCGGGGAAGTCCTGCTCAAAGTCCAAGATGTTGGAGATGTCGGCGCCACGCCAGCTGTAAATAGACTGGTCGTCGTCGCCCACAACCATGAGGTTCTGGTACTTGGCAGCCAGCAGATTCGCGATCTCGTACTGCACGTGGTTGGTGTCCTGGTACTCGTCCACGCTGATGTAGCGGAAGCGCTCCTGGTACTTTTCCAGCACGTCGGGATGGTTGCGCAAAAGCTCCAACGCACGCACCAGCAGGTCATCGAAGTCCATGGCGTTGGCCGCGCGCAGGCGACGCTCGAGCTCCATGTACACGCGGGCGGCCTTCTCTTCCTGCGGGCTGGACGCTCGGGCCTGCATCTCCTCGGGCCCGATCATGGCGTTTTTGGCCGCAGAGATCTTGGAGCGAATCATGTTGATGGGGTACTGCTTTTGCTCGATGGAGAGCGCCTGCATGATGTCGCGCACCATGCGGCGCGAATCGTCATCATCGTAGATGGAGAACTGGCCGGTGTAGCCCAAGAGGTCGGCATCCTCGCGCAGCATACGCACGCACATGGCGTGGAACGTGCATACCCACATACCGCGGGTGCCATCGGGGAGCAGGGCGCCCAGACGCTCGCGCATCTCGGCGGCTGCCTTGTTGGTAAAGGTGATGGCAAGGATCTGCCAAGGGCGCACGCCCAGGTCGGCAATCATGTGCGCAATGCGGAAGGTGAGCACGCGGGTCTTGCCCGAACCGGCGCCGGCAAGCACCAGCAGAGGGCCCTCGCAGGTAAGAACGGCCTCGCGCTGGGCAGGGTTGAGCGAATCGATGTCTACGGCATATGCCATGGGAACTCCTTGGTAGAACGTAAGCTCACCAAGTATACAGACCCGCGCGGACACGGCAGCCGAGGGTGCCACGCCTCCACGCGTACCTCCACGTGCTCCGCAGGGGGTGCGCATTAAGCCCATATACCGATTAGAGCTTGTTAAACATCAAAATGAACGCCGTTTCTCGTGGACGTTTTCCCAGTGTTATGACAAAGTAATGACTGGTGCGCATACCGCGTACCCACACAGACGTAAGGAGGCCGCGTCCCGTATGGCAAGCACCCCGACTCCCCATAATGCCGCAGTAGCAGGGGACATCGCAAAGACCGTTCTCATGCCCGGCGACCCGCTCAGGGCACAGTACATCGCCGACACCTATCTTGAGGACGTTACGTGCTTCAACACGGTCCGCAACATGCTCGGCTTTACCGGCACCTACCACGGCAAGCCCGTCTCTGTCATGGGCGGCGGCATGGGTATGCCCAGCATCGGCATCTACTCCTATGAGCTCTTTAACTTCTACGACGTCGACGCGATCATCCGCATCGGCTCGGCCGGCGGCCTGGATCCCAGCATCAAGGTGAAAGACGTCGTGGCCGGCATGGGCGCCTGCACCGACTCCAACTTCGCCTCGCACTTTGGCCTGCCCGGCACCTTTGCCCCCATCGCGAGCTTTGATCTGCTCGAGCGCGCCGTGGCCGCGGGCCGCGCGCAGGGCGTGAACATGCGCGTGGGCAACGTCCTTTCGAGCGACGTCTTTTACACCGAGACCCCCGAGTACAACCTCACCTGGCAAAAGATGGGCGTGCTCGCCGTTGAGATGGAGGCCGCGGCCCTCTACATGAACGCCGCGCGTGCCAACAAAAAGGCGCTGTGCCTGCTCACCATCTCTGACCTCATCACCACCGGCGAGGGCTTGCCCGCAGATGAGCGCCAGACCGGCTTTAACCAGATGATGGAAGTTGCCCTGGCCGTCGCCTGCGACGAGTAGGCACTCCCCCACCTTTGGTCTTGACGTTGCGCTTCGCATCGCAGCGCGAAGATAACCATCATGCGTTCGATAACAGGAGGAACAAAGCATGAACATGAACGTATCCCGTCGTCAGTTCCTGGGCCTCGCTGGCTCCGCTGCCACCGTCATGGGCCTTGGCCTTGTGGGCTGCGGTGGCTCCAGCAGCTCCACGTCCGGCTCCGATGCCGGTTCGGCCGTCGCTACTGAGTCCAACGTCAAGGTGACCATGGTCACCGACATGGGCGGCGTGAACGACCAGTCCTTCAACCAGGGTGCCTGGGAGGGTCTGCAGCAGCTCGGCGAGGACACCGGTGCCAAGGTTTCCTACACCGAGTCCAAGCAGGAGTCCGACTACGCCACCAACCTTGACAAGGCTGTTGACGACGGCAACATGGTCGTCTGGGGCATCGGCTTTGCCATGGCCGACGCCGTGGAGACCGCTGCCAAGCAGAACCCCGACGTGAACTTCGCCATCATCGACAACGCCTACGAGTCCCCCGCCGACAACCTCACCGGCGTGACCTTCCACTCGCAGGAGCCCTCGTTCGTGGCCGGCTACATTGCCGCTATGACCACCAAGACCAACAAGGTCGGCTTTGTGGGCGGCATGGCCTCCGACGTTCTTAAGACCTTCGAGTACGGCTACAAGGCCGGCGTGGCCTACACCAACGCCACGGAGGGCAAGGAGGTCGAGGTCGTCGCTCAGTACACCGAGACCTTCACCGACGCTGCCAAGGGCAAGGCCGTGGGCGCCAAGCTCTACACCGACGGCTGCGACATCGTCTTCCAGTGCGCTGGCAACTGCGGCAACGGCGTCATCGAGGCCGCTACCGAGGCCAACCAGCTGGTCATCGGCGTTGACTCCGACCAGTACGAGCAGGCTCCCGAGAACATGCTCACCTCGGTTCTCAAGAAGGTCAACGAGGCCGTCCAGGAGGTCTCCAAGCAGCTCATCCACGGCGACCCCATCGGCGGCACCAACGTCGAGCTCTCCATGGCCGACGACGCTGTGGGCATCTCCGATCACCACGATCTGATGGAGGACGAGGTCTACAACACCGCCATGGATCTGTGCGACCTCATCAAGAGCGGCGAGATCGTCGTCCCCGGCACCGAGGATGACTTCAACGATTACTTCTCCACCCTCTAAGGTCTGGGCTAATCGTTAGCGGCGCTGTCGCGTCGCGTCCCACGGAACGGCTCGCACCTCACGCGAGCCGTTCCGCAGTTGTAGAGCGCACGCGTCTCTGCAACTGCGGAACGTCGATCAAGACTCCAAAGAAGCAAGAAGAAGAAAGCGAGGTTAGGCGGCATGCAGCAAGACAAGCGCTATGCGGTGCAGATGCAGGGCATAGTGAAAAAGTTCGGCTCGTTTTGCGCCCTGGACCATGTGCACCTCGAGGTAGAGGAAGGCACCATCCACGCGGTCCTCGGCGAGAACGGCGCCGGCAAGAGTACGCTGATGAACGTGCTCTACGGCCTGTACCAGGCCGATGAGGGCGAGATCCTCCTGCACGGAGAGAAGACGCGCATCAACGGCCCCGCCGACGCCATCGCGCACGGCATCGGCATGGTTCACCAGCACTTCATGCTCGTGCACAACTTCACCGTCACCGAGAACATCGTTCTGGGCGACGAAGTGTGCGGCGTGCCAGGCGTACTCGACATGAAGCACGCCCGAGAGAACGTCATGAAGATCATCGAGGAGTACGGCCTGGAGGTCGACCCCGACGCCGTGATCGAAGACATCTCGGTAGGCATGCAGCAGCGCGTCGAGATCCTGAAGGCCCTCTATCGCGGCGCCGACGTGCTGATTCTGGACGAGCCCACGGCCGTCCTCACCCCGCAGGAGATCGACCGCCTGATCGAAATCATGCAGGGCCTCACCGCCAAGGGCAAGACGGTCATCATCATCACCCACAAGCTCAAGGAGATCAAAGCCTCCTCGCAGCGCTGCACGATCATCCGTCGCGGCAAGGACGTGGGCACCGTCGACGTGGCCGACGTCACCGAGGAGAAGCTCGCCGAGCTCATGGTGGGCCACCACGTGAACCTCGTGGTCGACAAGACCCCGGCCGAGCCCAAGGCGCCCGTCTTTGAGATCAACGACCTGCACGTCAAGGACGAGCGCGGTATCGAGATGGTTCGTGGCCTGTCGCTCAGCGTGCGCGCCGGCGAGATCGTGGGCATCGCGGGTATCGACGGCAACGGCCAAAAAGAACTGGTCGAGGCCATCACCTGCCTGACCAAAGCCGAGTCGGGCACCATCAAGGTCAACGGCGAGGAGATTCAGAACACCTCCATCCGCAACGTGATCGATCACAAGGTCTCGACCATCCACGAGGATCGCCAGCGTCGCGGCCTGGTGCTGCCGTTTACCGTGGCCGAGAACGCCGTGCTCAAGAAGTACCGCACGCCCGAGTTTGGCACGGGCGGCATCCTCGACCGCGGCCGCATGCGCGAGTTCACCCGCGCCCTGATCGAGCACTTTGATATCCGTCCGGCCGACTGCGTCGACGAGCGCGCGGCGGGCCTCTCGGGCGGCAACCAGCAGAAGGTCATCATCGCCCGCGAGGTCTCTGAGCGTCCCGACGTGCTCATCGCCGTCCAGCCCACCCGTGGCCTGGACGTGGGCGCTATCGAGTACGTGCAGAAGGCGCTGATCGCCGAGCGCGACCGCGGTGCTGCCATCCTGCTCATCTCGCTCGAGCTCGACGAGGTCATGAACGTGTCCGACACCATCGACGTCATCTACGACGGCCGCATCACCGCAACCTTCAAGCAGGGCGAAGTGGACGAGAAGCGCATCGGCCTGTACATGGCGGGAGGCGAGGAGTAAATGAGAGCTACTCTGCAAAAGATCCTTCGCAAGCCGCGCACCGCTACCTACGTGGCCATTCTGGTGGGCTTCGCCGTGGCGGCGATCCTGCTTACCGTTGCCGGCTACAACGCGGGCGAATCGTTCGCCGCGCTGTTCAGCGGCGTGTTCTCTAAGCCCAAGTACATCTCGAACACGCTCATCAAGTCTGCGCCCATTATCCTTACGGGCATCTCGGTGGCGTTTGCCTTTAAGACGGGCCTGTTCAACATCGGTGCTGAGGGTCAGTACCTCGCCGGCACCGTGTTCGCCGTGCTTGTGGGCGCCAAGCTGAATCTGCCCGCGCCTATCCAGATCCCGCTCGTTGTGGGCGCCGGTGTGCTCGGCGGCGCGCTTGTTGGCGCGGCCACGGGCTTTCTCAAGGCGCGCCACGGCATCCACGAGGTCATCAGCGCGATCATGTTCAACTGGATCATGCTCTACATCAACGACTTTGTGGTGGCCAGCGATGCCTACCACCGCCCCAACTCCACCTCGAGCCTGGTGGTCAACGAGTCGAGCTACACGATGATCCTGCCGCAGTGGAAGATGTCCGATCAGGGCCTCGCCACGCTCAAGAACATCCCGTGGCTCTACGACTTTATGGTCAAGACCGACGTGAACGTTGCCATCCTGGTGGCCGTAATCGTGGCCGTGGTGATCTGGTTCGTGCTCTACCGCTCCAAGCTGGGCTTTGAGCTGCGCGCCGTGGGCTTTAACCGCGATGCGGCCGAGTTCGCCGGCATCGATGCGGGCCGCAACACCGTGCGCGCCATGGCCATTGCCGGCGCCATCTCGGGCCTGGCCGGCGCGCTCGTGATTACGGGCATTCAGCCGCACTGCCTCTCGCAGCTCGCCTCGTTTGAGAACTACGGCTTCAACGGCTTCTCGGTAGCTCTGCTCGCCGGCTCCTCGCCGCTGGGTTGCATCCCCGCCGGCCTGCTGTTCGGCGGCCTGCTCTACGGCGGCCAGTCGGTGCAGCTCGCCGTGGGCGCCCCTACCGAGATTATCAACATCATGATCGGCACCATCGTGTTCTTTGTCGCCATCGCGCGCGTCGTCCCGATGATCGCCGACAAGATCGAGAAGAAGAAGGCGGAACGAAATGCTCACTAACATTCTGCTTCTTTTGGGCATCACCCTTATGTACTCTACGCCGCTCGTGTTCGGCGCCCTGGGCGGCGTTATCTCCGAGCGTTCCGGCGTGGTTAACATCGGCATCGAGGGCATGATGACCATCGGCGCCCTGGCCGGTGCCGCCACCTCGTACTTTACCGGCAGCGCGTGGCTCGGCTTTTTGATGGCCGGCGTGGCGGGCGGCTTGCTCGCCACCCTGCACGCCATCGCGAGCGTCACCCTGCGCGCCGACCAGAACGTCTCGGGCATCGCACTCAACCTGCTGGGACCGGGCATCGCCCTGTTCCTGGCGCGCCTGTTCTGGGACGGTGGCACGCAGTCGCCTACCGTGGCGACCCTGCCCAAGATCTTTGGCCCCAGTGCCTTCCAGGGCACCGCGTGGTCGAACCTCAACGTCGACGTCACTGTAGTGTTGGGACTGGCCGCCGCCGTGCTGATGTGGTTTGTGCTCTACAAGACCAAGTGGGGCCTGCGCATCCGTGCCGTGGGCGAGCACCCCGCCGCGGCCGACACCCTGGGCATCAACGTCTCGCGCACCCGTTTTGTGTGTGTTGTGCTCTCGGGCGTTTTGGCCGGCTTTGGCGGCGCCTCGCTCACCTTGGCCGTTATCTCGCAGTTCACGCAGACGGCCGTTGCCGGTCAGGGCTTTATCGCCCTTGCCGCGGTGATCTTTGGTAAGTGGACTCCGCACCGCTCCTACCGTGCCTGCCTGCTGTTCGGCCTGGCCCAGGCGCTCGTCGTCATCCTGGGTGGCGGCGCGATCCCCGTGCCCAGCCAGCTGCTTGCCTGCCTGCCCTACGTGCTCACCCTGGTGGTGCTCGTGCTGTTTGTGGGCAACTCCAGCGCCCCCGCGGCCGATGGCGTACCCTATGAGAAGGGCCAGCGCTAACGCTGCGTTAGCACCCGTTCTGAGCGTTTTTGCCCCGCTGTCCTACTTGGTGCAGCGGGGCTTTTTGATTGGAGCAACCCGTGGAATACGACCCTTGTGACCTGTTGTCCCGCGCCCTTGAGGCACGCGAGCACGCCTACGTGCCCTACTCGCACTTTGCCGTAGGAGCCGCCCTTTTGTGCGCAGATGGCACCGTGTACGGCGGCGCCAACCTCGAGAACGCAGCGCACACGCCCTCCAACTGCGCCGAGCGCACTGCGTTTTTCCGCGCCGTGTACGATGGCCACCGCGACTTTACCGCCATCGCCGTGGTAGGCGGCCCTGTAGGCGAGGCGCCTACGAGCATCTGCCCACCCTGCGGCGTATGCCGTCAGGTGATGATGGAGTGGTGCGACCCCGCGACCTTCAAGATCATCCTCGCGGCCGACCCTAAGCAGCCCGTCGAGCGCACGCTCGAGCAGATGCTGCCCTTTGGCTTTGGTCCCGCGAACCTTGCCGGGTAGGCCACCATGCGCATGTACGACATCATCGAGAAGAAGCGCGACGGCGGTGAGCTGACCGACACCGAGATTGGCTTCTTTATCCACGGCTACGTGGCAGGCGAGATTCCCGACTACCAGGCCTCGGCCCTGCTTATGGCAATCTTCTTGCTCGGTATGACTGACACGGAGACCCATCTGCTCACCCAGCATATGATGCGTTCGGGAGACACGGTCGATCTCTCTTCGTTGCCCGGTGCCGTGGTGGACAAGCACTCCACCGGAGGCGTGGGCGACAAGGCCACGCTCATCGTCGCTCCCCTGCTCGCCGCTATGGATCCGGGCCATATCTTTGTGCCCACCATGAGCGGGCGCGGGCTTGCGCACACCGGCGGTACCCTCGACAAGCTCGAGAGCATCCCGGGGTTTGACGTGAACGTAGAGACCGAGGCCTTTGTTGACCTGGTGTGCGAACACGGCACAGCGATTGTGGGGCAGACGGGCAACCTCGTGCCCGCCGACAAGCTCCTCTACGCGCTGCGCGACGTGACTGCGACCGTGAACTGCATCCCGCTTATCGCGAGCTCCATCATGAGTAAGAAACTCGCCGAGGGTACCGAGAGCCTGCTGCTCGACGTCAAGGTGGGATCGGGTGCCTTTATGCAGGAACTCCCCGACGCCATCGAACTCGCGCGCACCATGGTCGCCATCGGCACGCAGGCAGGCCGCCACGTGAAAGCGCTTGTCACCAACATGAACGCGCCGCTCGGATGCGCCGTAGGCAACGCGCTCGAGGTGGCCGAGTCGGCCCGCACCCTGCAGGGCCAAGGGCCGGCCGACCTCACCGAACTCTGTCTGATGCTCACCGCCCATGCCGCAGCACTCACCGGTCGCTTTACGCTCGAGGAGGCCGAAGCACGTGCCCGCGAGACGCTGGAGAGCGGAGCCGGATTCGAGAAACTCTGCGAGATCGTCTCCGCGCAGGGAGGCGACGCGGCCTACGTTCGCGACCCCTCGCGTTTTGAGGCGGCACCCGCTAGCTGCACCGTCACGGCACCGGCAGACGGCTATATCGGGCGCATCGACACCAAGCAGGTCGGTACCGCCAGCTGCGAGCTGGGCGCCGGCCGCACACGCGTGGAGGATCCGGTGGATCATCGCGCCGGCATCGAGCTGCTGCGCACACTAGGCGACCAGGTGCGCAAAGGCGAGCCTATCGCCGTCTTGCACGCCAGCGATGAGGACAGACTCGCCCAAGGCCGCGCCACCTTCGAAGCGGCCCTCACCTATACCACCTGCGCCCCTAAAGCCCAGCCTCTCCTTTTTGCCGTCGTCACCGCCGACGGCGTGGAGTACGCTAAGTAGACCCAAATCAGAAAGGACTCACCCATGAACCTCACCCAGGCACAGCTTGCCAAGTACATGGACCACACCCTGCTCAAGGCCGATGCTACCGCCGAGAAAATCGACGCCGTGGTGGCCGAGGCCAAGCAGTACGGCTGCGCGAGCGTCTGCGTCAACGGCTACTGGGTTCCGCGCGTGGCGGCCGCCCTTGCCGGCACCGATGTAAAGACCTGCGCCGTAATCGGCTTCCCGCTGGGCGCCATGTCCACCGCCGCCAAGGCAGCCGAGACGGCCGATGTGGTGGCCGCCGGCGCGCAGGAAGTCGATATGGTCATCAACATCGGCGAGCTCAAGGCCGGCAACGCAGACGTGGTGCGCGCCGACATCGCCGCCGTGGCCGAGGCCGCGCACGCCGGCGGGGCGCTGCTCAAGGTGATCATCGAGTGCTGCCTGCTCACCGACGAGGAGAAGGAGCTTGCCAGCAAGCTCACCGTCGAGGGCGGCGCGGACTTTGTTAAGACCTCGACCGGCTTTTCCACCGGCGGCGCCACCGTGGCCGACGTCGCGCTCATGCGCAAGGCCGTGGGTCCCGACTTTGGCGTCAAGGCCGCCGGCGGCATCCACAGCCTCGAGGAGGCCTATGCCATGATCGAGGCCGGCGCCACCCGCCTGGGCGTCTCTGCCTCTGTAGCTATCCTCGAGCAGGCCGCGCAGCAGTAGGTCAGGGAGAGGCACATGGAGTACAAACGCTACAAGCGCGTCCTCGCCATCGTCATCGACTCGATCGGCGTGGGCGATGCGCCCGATGCCGCCAAGTACAACAGCGACGGCGCAGACACCCTCGGCCACATGGCCCAGTGGTGGCTCGACAACAAGGGCCGCGCCCTTGAGCTGCCCAATATGGCGCGCCTGGGCCTTAACCTCGCCCATCCTGGCAAGCCCTTTGCAGGCATCCCCACGCCTGAGACCCCGGCCGGCGCCTTTGGCCGCATGCAAGTGACCTCGTACGGCAACGACTCGCTCGACGGCCACTGGGAAATGGTCTGCCTGCCGGCGCGCTTCCACGTGGACTACTTCCCGCAGGGCTTCCCCGAGAGCCTTCTCGATAAGCTGCGCGAGTTCAGCGGCCGCGGGATTTTGTGCAACAAGCCCTACTCGGGCACGCAGGTGATCTATGACTACGGCGAGCAGCAGATGGAGACCGGCGACCTGATCGTCTACACCTCGGGCGACTCGGTGCTGCAGATTGCCGCGCACGAAGAAATCATTCCGCTCGACGAGCTCTATCGCATCTGCGAGTACGCGCGCACGCTTATCAACGGCCCCGAAATCACCATGGGCCGTGTGATCGCGCGCCCCTACGTGGGCACGAACCGCGACAACTTTACGCGCACGGCCAACCGCCACGACTACGGCCTCACCCCCACCGGCCCCACCGTGGTCGACTTTTTGCACGAGGCGGGCTTTGACACCATCGCCGTGGGCAAGACCTACGACTTGCTGTGCGGCCACGGCTTTGACCGCAGCTACCACAACGAGAGCAACTCCGACGGCATGGATCACGTGGACGAGGTCATGGCGCAGGACTGGTGCGGTTTCTGCTTTACCAACCTGGTGGACTTTGACGCCGTCTGGGGCCATCGCCGCAACCCCGAGGGCGACGGTCTGGCACTCGAGGACTTTGACCACCGCCTGGGCCATGTAATGGAAAACCTGCACGACGATGACCTGCTCATCGTCACCGCCGACCACGGCAACGACCCCACCTACACCGGCACCGACCACACCCGCGAGCTGGTTCCCCTGCTCGCCTGGTCGCCCTCGATGCCCGCTGGCGGCCGCGACCTGGGTCTGCGCGCCACCTGCAGCGACCTGGGCGCCACCGTGCTGGACAACTTCAACGTCACCGGCAACGGTGAGGGCGAGAGCTTCCTCGCAGCACTGGCGTAAAACGGCCGTCCAAGGGCGACCCGCAAGCACGTTCAATTGGAGAACCGGCCGAGCGCACCAGCCCGGCCGGTTCTTTCATATCCGCTCTTCAACCGTGGAGACGGGTGGCCACAACGCCGCAGGTTGCCTTGAAAGACCAGGACGCACGCCTTGCGTGCGACGCCCGCGAGCTTGAAAGGCAAGATGTGGCGCTGTGGTCCGCCAGCTCCTTTAGTACAGAGCCTCTGCGGCCGACATCAGGAGCTGATCCATGATCTCGAAGAAGCGCTCCTTGTCTGCGCGCGTGACCAGGGTGACCTCGCGACCCTCGGGCGTGCGGTAGGTGCGACCGGCGGCGCGACCGTCAGTGCGCACATCGCAGGTGACCTGCTCGGTCTCCACCACCTCGGGATACATACTGCACACCGTGGTGAGCACGTCCCAAAGGAAATAGAACGAGTCGGGGCTGGAGTTGGTGACGAGCGCGTAGCCCTGGCCCACCAGATCGATGGCCGGATAACGGCGATTGCGCGCCAAACGGTCGCGGAACTCCTGGTTAAGCGGCAGCTCCTCGGTGCTCTCAAGACCCACCATCTGAATCTTGAGCGGCGAGTCCCACACGCGCTTCACGGCCTCGGGATCCCAGAAGGCATTCCACTCGGCGGTGCCGTCAAAGCCCGGATCGAGCACGTTGCCGTGGCCGTCAAGCGAGCCGCCCATCCAGTAGACGCACTCGATCTTCTCCTCAATGGAGGGGTCGGCATCGAGCGCACGAGCAAGGTCGGTGATGGGGCCGGTCATGACGAGAGTCGTCTTGCCCTCGGCGGCGTTGATCTTCTCCACCATATCCAGATGCGCAGGCAGCGCGGCGATAGGCGTTTTGGGCTCGTGGCCAAACTCGTTCAGGATGGGGAACGCGTCGAACGCGTAGGAGCCGGTGCGCCACGCGGAGGGGAACTGGTGGTGAGCGCGCGAGTCGGACATAGCCACGTCGAGCTGGTGACCAAACTGGTTAAAGCGGTCGATAATCTTGCGCGAGGCGTCGGTCGAGGGCTCGATCACGCCGTCGCCGTCCACCACGCCCACGCCGGTCAGCTTGATGCCGGGCACCTGCAGCAAAAGCAGCAGGCTCACCAGGTCGTCGACGTTGCCGTCGTGATTGAAGTAGACGTTTTTCATGCGGTCCTCCCTCGGTAGATTCAACACGGCAATTGTAACGTGGCCGCGCGCATGCGTCATAATGGGGGTTATCAATTCACAGGAGGTATCTATGGCACATCGCGTTTTGAACTACGTGGTCGACGGCTCGACGGCCGAAGCCCAAGCCGTTTTGGACACCATCGAGGGCGGCGATCAGATCGAGCTGGTGGGCTGCGCTCACGAACCGCTCGTGTGCCCCACCCTCGAGCAGCTGCAGGGCTGCGAGGGCTTTATCGGCGAGTTTGGACCGGTACTCGGCGATGCCGTAGACGCGATGGCACAGGCGGGCATCAAGCTCGTCTCGAGCATGTCCATCGGCCTGAACCATGTTGATGTGGCAGGCCTGGCCGAACGCGGCATCCTCACCACCAACTGCCCGGGCTACTGCGCGCTCGACGTGGCGCAGCACGCTATCGGCCTCATGCTCGACCTGATGCGCAAGATCACCTTTGCGAACCGTCATGTGCAGGCCGGCGAGTGGAACCCGCTCGGCGGCTACCCCGCACACCGCACGCAGGGTCAGGTGCTGGGCCTTGTCTTCTTTGGGCGCATCGCCCAGGCCATGGTGCCCATCGCGCAGGCGCTCGGCATGCGCGTGGTAGTGTGGGCCCCCACCAAGTCTGCCGAGACGCTCGCCGCTGCCGGCTGCGAGAAGGCCGAGACCTTGGACGAGCTGCTCGCCATCTCTGACGTGGTGAGCATCCACTGCCCACTGATTCCCGAGACCGAAAAGCTCATCGGCGCCCACGAGCTTGAGGTCATGAAGCCCACGGCCTTTTTGGTGAACACCGCCCGCGGCCCCATCATCGACGAGGATGCGCTCGTGGCCGCGCTCGACGAGAACGTCACCAGCGGCGGCACGCGCGGCATCTGCGGCGCCGGCCTTGACGTGCTTGCAGACGAGACGGCCCCCAACCGCGCGCTCATCGAGCACCAGCGCTGCGTGGTCACCCCGCACTCCGCCTACTGTACCGAAGAGGCAAACGACACCCTGCGCCGCATGACGCTCACTGCCATGGTCGACTACCTGGTCTTTGGCCGCGAACCGCAAAACGTGGTGCGCGCGTAAAGAGCTGTAAGGCGCCGTGCGGCAGGCGGTAGGCAAAACGTCTGCGGGCACGGCGCCTTTTTGAAGGGAAGCCGAAAAGGCAGCAGCTCTAAATGTAGGCAGGGAGGGGAGCTACATCGCCTTCTCGTAGAGGGAAATCATGTCCTTGAGGCCCGTCTGGCGCGGATTGGCACCAACGTTGGGGCTCTTCATGGCGTCCTCGGCCATGGCGGGGATCTTGTCGGCGGTCACGC
>CAVEPV010000005.1:0-64697 GCA_963617695.1 Bacteroidaceae bacterium | reverse complement strand
AGGCGACCGGGCCCTGGGTGGTCTGGAAGTTCTTGGCCATGTCGGGATAGAAGTAATGCTTGCGGTAGAACATCGAGTGCTTCTGGATCTCACAGTTGGTGGCGAGACCGGCCTTCACAATGCTCTGAATCGCACGGCGGTTGGGCACCGGCAGGGCGCCGGGCAGGCCCAAGCACACCGGACAGACGTTGGCGTTGGGCTCGTCCTCGTGGGAGAGCTTGCAGTTGCAGAACATCTTGGTGTCGAGAGCGGTGAGCTCGGTGTGGATCTCGAGACCGATCACGGCCTCCCAGTCCTGCAGAACCTCGGAGAGCTCCTTCATTAGAGCTCACCCCCCTTCCCGGCAAAGCCGCGTGCGATGCCGAGCGCCGGCGAACCGTCCTCATGGGCAAAGCCGCGCTCGATGGCACGCGCGAACGTGAGCAGCTTGCGATCCTTAAAGGCAGGGCCCACTAGCTGGGCAGATACGGGCAGCTGCGAATCGGCGCCCAGGCCCAGCGGCACCGAGATGCCGCCGTTGCCGCAGATGTTGAGCGAGATAGTGTACATGTCGGACAGATACATCTGCGTGGGGTCGGAGAGCTCGCCGAACTTGAACGCCGTGCGCGGTGAGGACGGCATAAGGATCGTGTCGACCTTCTCGTAGGCGGCGTCGTAATCCTGCGTGATGAGGGTGCGCGCCTTTTGCGCAGCGTAGTAGTACTTATCGTACACGCCAGAAGAAAGCAGGTAGGCGCCGAGCATCTGACGGCGCTTGGCCTCGGCACCAAAGCCGTGGGCACGCGAGCGCGAGCTCTGCTCGTTCAGGTTGGCGCAGCCCTCTTCCTGGTAGCCATAACGAATGCCGTCGAAGCGCGCCAGGTTGGAGAACGCCTCGGCAGGGCCGATCACGTAGTAGGCCGAAATAGCGGCATCGAGGTGCGGCAGGTCGATCTCGACCAGCTCGGCGCCCTGCTCCTCGAGCTTCTTGGCGGCCGACTCAACGGCAAAGCGTACCTCGGGCGTCAAGCCCTCGGCCTCCATGAACGCGGGGATGATGCCCACGCGCTTGCCCTCGATGGGGTCGTTCAGGTGCTCCAAGAAGTCGACCGGGCAGTCCTGGCTCGTGCAGTCGTACGGGTCATGGCCAGCGGCGACGAGCGCGTTCATGGCCAGAGCCACGTCCTCGACCGTGCGGCCAAAGGGGCCCACCTGGTCGAGCGAGGAACCAAAGGCCACCACGCCGTAGCGGCTCACGGCGCCATAGGTGGGCTTCATGCCCACAACGCCGCAGAGCGAGGCCGGCTGACGGATGGAACCGCCCGTGTCGGAACCGAGGGAGAGCGCGCACTCGCCCGCGGCGACCGCAGCGGCCGAGCCGCCCGAGGAGCCGCCGGGCACGCGCTCGGTGTCCCAGGGGTTATTCGTGCGATGGAAAGCCGAGCTCTCGGTGGAGGAGCCAAAGGCGAACTCGTCCATATTGGCTTTGCCCATAGGCAGGCAGCCGGCGGCGAGCATGCGCTCCACGCAGGTAGCGGTGTAGGGGCTCTCGTAGTTCTCGAGCATACGGCTCGCGCAGGTGGTGCGCGTGCCCACAAGGTTCATGTTGTCCTTGATGGCCAGGGGCACACCGGCGAGCGGCGGCAGGGGCTTGCCAGCGGCGCGATCGGCGTCGATCTTGGCGGCAGCGTCGAGCGCAAGCTCGGGCGTTACCTGCAGGAATGCCTGCACGACGCCCTCGCGGGCCTCGATGGCGTCAAGCGAGGCGCGCGCGACCTCGGTAGCGGTAAAGTCGCCCGCGGCCACGCCGGCGGCGATTTGGGCAGCGGTTAGGGTATCGATGTTCAGCGCCATTACTCGCTCTCCCCCTCTCCCAAGATGCTCGGCACGCGGAAGTAACGGTCGCGCGAGCTTCCGGCGTTCTTGAGCGCCACGTCGAGCGGTAGGTCGCGCTCGGGCTCGCACGCGTCGTCGCCCATCACGTTCGAAAGCGAACCGATGGGATGGAACGTCGGCTCCACATCAGGCAAGTCGTATTGCAGGATCGGCTCGAGCATCGCCACGGCGTCGTTCATGTAGGCGCACATCTCCGTCAGCTCTTCGTCGGTCAGGGCGATCTTTGCGTACTCGGCGATGCCGCGCACGTCCTTCTCGCTGAGTGCCATAGGCGCTCCTTCCACGTACAGTTTGAACCGCACCATTATAGGCAAGGCAGCTTTGGCCGGGCGAGCGCTTGGCGAAACGCAGCCGAAACGTAACAGAGGGCATGCGCGAGGCGGGGCGCGAAGGCTATGGAGAGGCGAAAGCGCGGCGGGTGCGGCGCGGAGAGCGAGGCGCGGCGGGCACGATACGGGGAGACCGAGGCGACGCGAGCGCAGGGGCGCTAAGCGCAAATCACTTGCTTCAGCGCTCCGGGCGCAAAGCGGCCTTGGCGTCGGACTCGAGGCGCGCGTCACGCTTAACGATGCCCGGAATCTGAGACCCGTGCAACGCGTCCTAGCCCCTACCCCTGGTAGTGCAGGTGCGCCTCGTCGATATCCTGCAGATCGCGCTCAAGGTAGCGCGCGGCAAGCCATTTGGCCATGGGGAGATTCTGGTCTAGATAGTTGCCGCATTCCTCGGGCGCGGCGCCGGGGATGTCTCCCTCAAAGTCGCGGACAAACGAGAACAGCTCGCGCACGAGCGGCAGAATCTCCTTGGAGGTCACCTCACCAAAAACAACCAGGTAAAAGCCTGTGCGGCAGCCCATCGGCCCAAAGTAGACAATGCGCTGCGCCCACTCGGCGTGGTTGCGCAAAAACGTCGCGCCCAGGTGCTCGATGGTGTGGCACTCGGCCGTGTTCATCACCGGCTCGCAATTGGGACGCGTGAGGCGCAGGTCAAACGTGGTCACCGCGGCATCCGTGGCTACATCACGATCAACGCGCGAGACGTACACGCCCGGCTCGAGCAGCAGGTGGTTCACGGTAAAGCTGGCGATGGTTTCCACAGGTATCTCCCCTATTTCTTCGAGTTATTCTTGCGAGTCCGCGCCGGGCTTACGCTCGGTAGCGTCAGGCTGAGGCTCGAACGCGCCCGTTTGGGCCTCGGGCGTGCCGGATTGGGCCTCAGGCGTGCCCGGCTCAACCTTCACCGCGGGCACCTTCTTGCCCGTCAGGCGCCCAACCAGATGCCTGCCGAACAAAAGCATAAGCGTAGGCATTATGGTCACAATGCAGCTTGCCCCAATGAGCGTCTGCTGCACGCCGATGGCGTCTGCGATCCAAGGTGCCAGCGCTAACGGTGCCACGCCGGCGAACATATTGCCAAAGTTCATGACGGAGTTCACGCGGCCGAGCGACTCAAGCGGCGTGGAGGTCTGCACGATAGTGGCATGCAGCGGCGTAATGGCGCCGTAGGCCGCGCCGAGCCAAATCTGACCCACCAGAGCCACGTAAACAAAAGGCGTGCCAACATACACCAAGCAGCCGATGCCCATAAGCGCCAGAGTGAACAGCAGCGTGCGCAGACTCACCAGGCGGCCCGGCAGGCGCATAACAATGAGCGCACCCACCACGGCGCCGATGCCCGCGGCAGACGAGAGCCAGCCCATCCATGCCACGCCCACGTGCAAGACGTCGCGGTAGAAATACGACTCCAGCGGGTCAAATGCACCGTAGCCAAAGTTGGAGAGGAACATGATAAAGAAGAGCATCGTGAGCAGGGTGTTTGAGAACACGATGCGCGCGCCGTCGCCAAACGAGGAACGCTCGGCTGCGCCCTTGGCAGACTTGCTCCCGTTCGCATGTACCCCGCCTGTCGGACGAAATCCCCAGCCCGGAATGAGCGCCAGCAGCGCAAAGCCCATCATGAGCGGAAAGACCGCCAAAGACGAGAACGCCGCCGCAACGATACCGCCCAGCGTTGGCCCCACAATGATGCTCACGTTGGAAAGCGTGGCGATGACGGAGTTGATCTTTTTGAGCTCCACCGGGTTATCGGTAAGGTAGGCGGGATACGACGTAGCCCCTACCTGCGAAAAGCCGATCAAGAAGCCCACAAGCGCCGCGCCCAGAATCAGCATGAACGAGGCATGGCCAAAGCAGAGCAGCAAGGCACCTGCCACCAGAACACCCGCGACGTCGGCAAAGAAGTGTCGGCGCGGACCCACGGCGTCGAGCAGCGAACCGCCCGCAAACGAGCCCAGAATCACAAAGACGTTCATGAGGAGAACGGCCAGCGAGGTTGAGAGAACCGAGGCGTTGTCTGAATAGGTGAGGGTTCCGATTACGCCAATGAAGTAGCTCGACTGAAACCCGGTATAGATAAGGAATCGGATGGCGATCAGGCGCTTGGCCTGACCCGAAAGCCTTGAGGAGTGTGTGCGTCCCATGACGCTCCCATCGCATATGAACATGGTGCCCGCAATTGGGCTTTGTACCTGCCGTTTTGCATGGAACTAGTGACGCATCGTGACTCTTCCTCGCCGCTGGTTTCATAAAATGCGACCAGTATAGCACCGCACGTAGGTGCCCCTTCGTAACACGAATATGGTGCCGCAGTGTTCATAATCTGGATGGCTTATGGATTGCCGGGGCGCCTGTTTATCCAGCTCGCGGCGCGGTACATACGGAATAGCGCATAAGATAACCGACCGCCAGGCGCAACAGACTCGGCGCGCCCGGCAACATCGAATAGGAGCTGATCGCATGCGCGCACCTGTCAAGGTCAAAGACAAGCCCCACCCGGCGCTCGTCAAGACCGGCGTCAACAGCGTACGCCTCACCACGCTGCCTCCCAGCCGGGCCGATGCCCAGCGGATGAATCTCAAGCGCGCATATCAGGCGTTTATGCGCGCGCTTCCCGCAAGTGGGAAGTCCTCGGCAGACGCGCCCTCTATCGCGTGGCCGAATCGCCCTTACGCGGCCTCTATCTAGCAGAGCCGCCCGCTCGCAAACAGCGCCAACCTTGCGAGCAGCACATATTGCCTTCCTTTCCCTTGGCCGCCCGGTGCAATCCCCCGTGCACCGGGCGGTTCGGGTTTTACGGGGACTTTTGGGAAACGCCCGCGCGAACACGTACACTGGTGTTCCATCGCCAATCGCCATGCTGCCCGTTGGCGCGAAAGGACTGACCATGTTTTGCCAATACTGCGGATGCGCCGCCAAAGACAGCGCCAAGTTCTGCTCCAACTGCGGAAAGCCCCTTGGCCTCCACGCAAGCGCACTGAGTGCCGAACAGGGCACTGACCAGGGTGTCTCCCAAGATGCCGATGCCGCGCAGCCCCTTGGCCAGAGTGAGACTACACCTGCGGACGAGAACGCGAATGCGGCCGAGAGCGAGCTCGTGAGCGAGAACGTACCTGAATGCGCGTCCACGGATGAGAACGTGGCTGCCTCCGAGAGTGAGCCTGCGAACGATGACGCGTCTGAGGCCTCGCCCGAAGGCGAGGACGCACCCGGGGCTTCCAACGAGGACGAGGGCACTCCCGAGGCCGAGAACCTGTCTGCAACCGAGGTTCTGCCCGCCGTCTCCATCGCCACCGAGCAGAGCTCCGCCGACGCGAATACAAGCGTGGACACGGGCGCCGGCACTCCGCATGCAGCAAATCCCGCACCGAATGCCGACCTCGTCCCCCCTACGTTTGAGACGCCTAAAAAGTCGAACGCCGCACTGATAGCGGCCATCGGCGTGGGAGCATTCTTTGTGCTTATCGCCCTGGGCGTCGTACTGTTTGCCATCCCCCTAATTCAGGGTGCGAAAAAGGCAAGCTCAGGCTCCGAGACCGTAATCACGCTCAAAGAACTCGACGACCGCTCGTGGGCATACTACCTTTCGAGCAACGTGGACAAAAACGACGACGGCCTGATCTCGCGTCGCGAAGCGGAGCTCGTCACCTCCATCGGCGACCTTTCCGAGTACTTCACCACGGGCAACGGCCTGTGCAATGCCGGCGTCTTTGACCTTGATGGCATCGAGCACTTCACGAACCTCAAGGTTCTGCTCGTCTACAACAACTACCTGGAGAAACTCGACCTCTCGCACAACACAAAGCTGCGCTACCTGGACTGCTCGGAAAACGTTCTGACCGAGCTCACGCTGCCGGACTGCGACTCGCTTGAGACGGTCTGTGCATACGGCAACCTACTCAGCACGCTCGACGTGACGAACTGCCCCGAGCTGGACGACCTCACCGTCGACAGCGGTGTGAACGTCACCGGCTGGTCGGGCGACGGGGACTATTACGTCTATGACGGAAACAACTGGCTCGACTACGACTACGGTTCTGATCTCGACGACGCCTTAGATTACGACGAGTACCTGGACGATCTATTCGGCGAGGACGGAAATAGCGAGAACAGTGATAACGGCAACGGCACCACGGAGAACGATTCCGCTAACGCCGACCTGAAGAGCGCGTAAGCACACCGAGCCACAAGCCACACCAAAACGCAAAAGCGGGGCCGCTGCGATCCAGATGGATGCAGCGGCCCCGCCTCGTTAGGCGCGGTTCTGGCGGCGTGCAGCGCGCAGCCTACAGACGGTCGGCGAGCTCGCGAATCAGCGCCTCGGTCTTATCCCAGCCCAGGCACGGGTCGGTGATGGACTTGCCAAAGACGCCGCCGTCGACCGGCTGGTTGCCGTCCTCGAGGTAGGACTCGATCATAAAGCCCTTGACCAGGTTGTTGACCTCGTCGTTGCGACGGCAGGAGTCGAGCACCTCTTTGCAGATGCGGATCTGCTCGAGCGGGCGCTTGCCGGAGTTGTCGTGGTTGCAGTCCACCACCACGGCGGGGTTGGCGTACTTGTCGGCGGTGTAGCGCTCGGCCAGACGCTCCAGGTGCTCGTAGTGGTAGTTGGGGTAGGTGCGCCCATCCAGACCGATGTAGCCGCGGAGCACGGCGTGCGCGAGCGGGTTGCCGTCGCAGTCGACCTCCCAATTGCGGAAGATGAAGGACTGCGGAGCCTGGGCGGCGTAGATGGAGTTGAGCATCACGGTGGTGGAGCCGGCGGTGGGGTTCTTCATGCCCACGGGCGCAACGATGCCGCTCGAAACCAGACGGTGCTCTTGGTTCTCCACAGAGCGGGCGCCCACGGCCACGTACGAGAGCAGGTCGACCAGGTACTGGTAGTTACTGGGGTAGAGCATCTCGTCGGCGGTGAACAGGCCGGTCTCCTGAATCACGCGCAGGTGCATGTGACGAATGGCCTTAACGCCGGCAAGCAGGTCGTCGGGAGACTCGGGGTCGGGGTTGTGCAGCAGACCCTTGTAGCCAGTGCCCTTGGTGCGCGGCTTGTTGGTGTACACGCGCGGAATGATGACGAGCTTGTCCTTGACCTCGTCAGCGAGCTTGGCCAAACGCACGGCGTACTCGATTACCGAGTCCTCGCGGTCTGCCGAGCAGGGGCCGATGATGAGCAGGCGGCGCTTGTCCTCGCCGGTAAAGATCTTGGCGACCTCGGCGTCAAAGGCGCGCTTGTTCTCTACCTGCTCGGGCGTGAGCGGCATGTCCTCGCGGATCTCCATGGGGATGGGGAGGCGTCGTTTAAAGTTCATGGCCATATGAAAAAGCTCCTTTATGCAGGCATCGAGTCGAATGTGTCCGCATTATCCACGTTAGCGCGCTAAAGTGCAAGCTGTTGTTTGAGCAGCTTGAGGCAAGGCGACCTGGAGAGCCGACCGAGGCGAACGCAGGGGCCGCCCGTGGCCGTGCCGCGCGAAACGCAGACACGGCCGCGGGCGAATAATTTGGCGAAGAACGACGTGCAGGGCAGAGGGCAAGCCCGGCAGTCTCGCGCCGCGGTTGCGCACGCGGCCGGAAGGTCGGACAATGGGCGGCATTGTTTGCCAAAGCGTCCTTGCCCCATCGCCCGCACCATAAGGAGAAGCATCCCGTGAAGACCGTCCACGTCGCCGCCGGAATCGTCCGTTGCCCCGATGGCAGCGACCGGGTCTTGGCACAGCAGCGCGGCTACGGCGATATGCAGGGGCTTTGGGAGTTCCCCGGCGGCAAGGTGCAGCGCGGTGAGACGGCCGCCGAAGCCTGCGTGCGCGAGCTGGCAGAAGAGCTCCAGATTCAGGTGCGCCACCTGCGCGACTTCTATACCGTGGTCTACGACTACGAGGACTTTCGCCTATCGATGGACTGTTTCTTCTGCGATGTGGACGAGGGCTCGCAGCCCCAGGCCGCCGACCGACAGCTCGAAGTGCGCTGGGTGGCGCGCCGGAGTCTGGCCGAACTGACCTGGATGCCCGCCGACGTTGAACTCGTACGTGAGCTCGCCCGCGCAGCAGAGGCGGACGAGGCGCCGCGCGAAATTGAGCCGGCCGGCGAGAAGGTCTCGGCAAAGCCCGCGGACAAGAAACGGGTAAAGAAGAAGGCAGGGGCCAAAAGGAAAACTCGCTCACGCAAAAAGCTCGTGGACACCCTCGATACGCAGGGGCTTTCGACCGGCGAGACCGAACTGGTGCGCCGCCGCGCCGCCATCAAAAAGTCGATGCAGGGCAATACCCGTGCGAATACCAAGCCCGAGATGCTCGTGCGTCAGCGCCTGCGCGAGGCGGGGCTCACCGGCTACCGCCTTCAATGGAAGAAAGCTCCCGGCAGGCCCGACATTGCGTTTGTGGGACGCAAGGTCGCCATCTTTGTTAATGGGTGCTTTTGGCACCGCTGCCCCACCTGTAATCCCAGTACGCCTAAGCGTAACGTTGAGTTTTGGGAAGCAAAGTTCACCCGTAACGTCGAGCGCGACGCGCGGGCGCAAGTCGAGCTCGCAGAACTCGGCTGGACATCAATCGTGATCTGGGAATGCGAGCTTAAGAAAGACCGCATCGACGCCACCATGGAGCGCGTGATCGAGCAGGTACGCCAAGCCGGCAACGATGGCGGCAATAGCGCCAGCGTTTAGCCATCATCCCGAACAGCGCCCGATCGGCATACCGCAGGGCGTCTACTAAGGCCGGCACGGCGCCCAGCGTCTCATAACGACGGCGCCCGCCGCCCTCTGAAACAAACTCCTGGCTGCGCCTGCAACAATAGCGCGCAGGTCAGCGCCTAAGCCCGTACCGAATCGCGCGCGATCTCTTCCTGCAGGGCCTCCGCAGGCTGCGCCATGATACGGTCAAGCTCCTCGTCCACCACGGGCATGCGCTTGACGCGCAGACCACGGCCAAGCGCTCCGCGGCACATGACATGCTCCAGCTCACGCAGGTTCGAGAGGTCCTCGAGCGGGTTATTGCGACACACGATGATGTCGGCCGACTTGCCGGGCTCAATCGTGCCGGTCTCATTGCCCAGGCCCAACAGCTCGGCATTCACCTGCGTAGCGGTGTGTAGCGCAAAAGCATTTGAGACCTCAGCATACTTGGCAAAGTATGCAACCTCGCGCCACATGTCGTACTGCGTGACGTAGGGGCAGCCGCCGTCGGTGCCCAGGCCCACGGGAATTCCAGCCTCAAGCGCGTCCTTGGCGCTCTGGATAATGCCCGCGCACACAATGTCGCCGTTGATCTTTTGGATCTCGGTCGAACCCGTCTTTTTGGGATCTACCAGCACAAACGGAATGGCCGGGGAGATGGTGCAGGTAACCGAGGCCGCACGCCCGGCAAGCTGCGTGCCGGCACTCCCCTTGTAGAGCGCGCGGATCTCATCGGTCATGGGAGCGCCGTGCTCCACCGTGTCGACGCCCGCACGCAGAGCGAGCTCCACGCCCTCCGTGCTCTCCACATGCGCCATGACCGGCAGGCCGAGCTTATGCGCCGTCTCGCAGGCAGCGCGCGCCACCTCGAGCGACATACGCAGCACGCCGGGCTCACCGGGAACCTCAGCGTCAAAGACGCCGCCCGTGATAAAGAGCTTGATGACGTCGGCGCCGCGAGCCATTTGTTCGCGAGTGTACTCACTTGCCTGTTCGGGCGACTCAGCAACCTGGGCAAACAGACCCGCACCATGGCCGCCGGGCACCGTAATGCCCATGCCGGGCGCCACGATGCGCGGGCCCAGATAGCGGCCCGCATTGATGGCGTCGCGCACATCGATGTCCCCCGAGAACGGGTCGCCCGCGCCACGAACTGTGGTGACGCCGCTTGCCAAAAGCTGCTGAGCCGAGCGCTTGAGAATCTGACGTGCGATGGCGTGACCCAAGCCGTTGTCGAGCTTGTCCATGATGTCGCCGGCGTTGCCAGCAGAGACAGGCTTGCCCGAGCCGCAGAAGTGCGTGTGCAGGTTGATAAGACCGGGCATCAGGTAGGCTCCGTTGAGGTCGATGACCTCGGCGCCAGCAGAGGCGTGCGCGACCGCCGAGGGCTCCACGCTCGTGATGACACCGTCCTCCACCATAACGGCCATGTGAGGGCGCGGCTCCATGTGCTCGGTGCAGTCGAGGACTGTAGCGTTGATGAATGCATATGCGCGCGGCTGCTTTGCCATGGCTTCTCCTTGTGCCCGCCGATCTAGCTGTTGGGCAAAAGTATACGGGGCAGACTCGCCACAGCGAAGCCAATATCGGTCAGATGTGGAAAAACTTTCCACCGACCCTTCGTAGAGTGATAAGAGATGTTTAAGGAACCTTAAAGCGTATCGCGGGGCATAATAAGGCTGTGCCGCGGGATGGCAGCAACTCCCGACGTGCACGCGCAGTGGCCGAGCGAGGAGGCACCGCATGCTTTCTTCCGAGCCTGGTTCGTCTTGTCAGTCAGCGACCGGCTCAACGTGCAGTTCGTTTCTCCTTCCCCCGACACAGAGATATAGCCTCCTCGACCGCCCTGCCCCCTTCCCTAGCATCAACCAAATATCTTGAGAGCTCACGCAACCGCGCCTCCGCGTGCAAAAGAAAAGGCGACCTGTGGGCCGCCCTTTCGTCTTGCTTCTAGCTTTCTTGCAGACCGTACTCTACATGAGCCTGGTCTCTTCGAGCTTCTCGATGATCCAGTTGTTGGCGCGAATAACCGGGCGACGGAACACCAGGCCCAGTGCCAGCGATGGGATCAGGTAGAGGGCCAGCTTGCCCATCTCGATCCAGACCTCGGCGCCGTAGGAGCCCGCCATGGCGGCGTGCATTGCGGCGATGCCGTGGGTGAACGGCAGGTAGGGGTACACGGCCTGGAAGAACGGAGCCGTCATCTCGATAGGGAACGTACCGCCCGAACCGCCGACCTGCATGACCAGCAGAACCACCGCGAGTGCCTTACCGATATCGCCGAACGACACGGTAAAGGTATAGATGATGTTCGAGAACACCAAGCTCGCGATCCAGCCCGTCAGGATGAACTGCACGGGATGAATGCACTGAATGCCAAAGAACAGGATGTCGCCCAGGCACACCAGCGTGCTCTGGCAGAGCGCGAGCAGGCCGAACAGCAGGTAACGACCCAGGTAAATCTGGTGCAGGCGGTAGGGGCGAAGCTCGGCAAGCAGGCTCTCGTCCACCGAGACCTTCATCATGGCGGCGAGTACGATGCTACCCACCCACAGCGCCAGGATGGTGTAGAACGGCGCCATCGAGCTGCCGTAGTTCTTGATGGGATAGATCGCCTCGCGGTCCATGCTCACAGGCGCGGCGAGCGCCTCGGCCAGGCTCTCGGTGTCCTCGCCGATGATGGTGCGGATGGTGTCGAGGTCGTTCTCAGACACGGCCGTGGCAAGCTTGTCCTTGAGCTCCTGCAGATCGTCGCCCGCCTGGTTGAGCTTCTCCGAGGTGCCGGAGAGCAACGAGTTCAGGCTGTTAAGGTCGTTGGCGAGCGAGTTCGACGCACCGGAGAGAGAGGCAATGGTGCCGTCCAGGCCGGAAGAGATGGAGCTGCTCGAGCCCACGATACCCGCAACAGTGTCCTTGAGCTGCGCCGCCTGGCTCTTGAGGGTGGCCTCGTAGTCGGAGCTGACCGAGCCGATGCCGCTCTTGGCCTGAGCAATCAGGTCAGAAAGTTCCTGCTTGGCCGTAGCGACGTCGGTCGCGCCCGAAGCGAGGTTCGATGCCGTCTGAGAGATGGCAGAGGCGACGGTCTCGAACTGCGTGCCGTACGAATCGATCTGTGTGGCCACGGCTTCGAGCGCCGTCGCGATCGCAGGATGCTCCTCCTCAAGCGCGCGCAGGGTTGCCGCGGCTTGGTGGATAGCGGTCGCGCGATCGTTCAGCTCGGTCGCGATGCCGGTCAGCTGCGTTACCGTCAGCGTAATCTCGTCGGTCGCGTTGTTAAAGACGTCGTTTACAGCGGAGTCGATGGAGTCATAGCCGCTCGAAACGTCCGTGATGGTCTGGTTGATGGCATCGGTCGCACCCGAAAGCGCGCTCTCGATAGACGAAAGACCGTTTTGCGCGTCACTCAGCAGCTGCTTGGCGTCGCTAGAGGTGGTGTCGTTGGTCGCCATCTGGCTGCTCGCAGACTTGAGCATGCCAGCCGAGGACGAAAGCACGCTCACCAGCGAAGACGTGCTGCTGCCCGCATCTTTAAGGTCGGCGATGCCGTCCTCAAGCGAGGCGTTGAGGTTGGAGATGAAGTTCGACACCTGGTCGCTGTCCATGTAGTCGAGCAGGTTCGATGCGGTGGAGAGGCCGATGTTGCTGATCGTCTCGGTGAAGGTCTCGTTGATCTGCGACTGAACGGCGCTCGAGCCCTTCTCGGTCACGATCTGCGCGATGGCGTTGAGCTTCTGGTTCTCGTAGTACTCGATATTGGAGTGCTTAACCTCGGAACTGAACAGCGTCATCATGTTGGCGCTAAAGTCCTCGGGGATCACAACGGCGGCGTAGTACTTACCAGACTTAACGCCCTCGAGCGCCTCGTCCTTATCCACAAAAGTCCAGTCAAAGTTGTCATTGGCACGCAAGGAGTTGACCGTCGACTCGCCGATATTCACGCGCACCGAGACAAGGTCGCTCTTGTAGCCCTCGTCCTCGTTGGCGACGGCCACTTTGAGGTTGCCGGTGTTGCCGTACGGATCCCAGCTGCCGGCGATATTGAACCAGGCATAGAGGCACGGCACGATGATGAGGCCGACCACGACGATCAGGCCAATGACGCTGTGGCCGACGTTTTGCAGGTCACGGCGGAAGAGCTTAAAGATGTTCTTCATTTATGCCTCACCGCCTTTCTGATCGGATTCGTCTTGTTCGGGCTTCTCCTCGCCTCTGATGATCGCCTTCACCGCGTCGTGACGGCGGGCGGCCACACCAAACATGCGAGCCACGGCGGGCATGGCAGTGGTGTGCTCGCGAATCTCCTCACGCAGGTTCTCGTCAGAGAGAGCCGAGACGCGCATCTGCGTGCTGATGTTGCTGCGGATGTACTCGATGTTGATGAGGAACGCCGCGATCAGGATCACGCTGATGATCCACAGCACGAGCATCCAGATACGACCGTTGTTGTCGAGGTCGAGCGTAGAGGTGAGGATGAAGATGATGACCTGCACGGCAAAGATGGCGAAGAAGCCGCCCTTGATGTAGCGCGGGTAGCGGCGCTCGAAGCGCGTGGCGCGCTCGATCAGGTGACGACGGAAGCCGCCGGTGTCGAGAATCACCTGCATGGCGGTGCGCAGTGAGTAGCGCTCGCGCGGCATATCGTTCTTCTCGCAGATCATCACGCCGGTACGGGCGAGCTGACGGTCGAACAGCAGGTTGAGGTTGAGCAGGAACGGACGCAGCCAAACGCCAACCAGCAGCGCCAGGACAACGTAGATGCCCAGGATACCGAGGTTGATGGCGTAGTTGGCACCGTACATGCCGCCGATGGTCTCGCGCATGGCGTTGATGCCGTAAGTAAACGGCAGCAGTGGGTGCAGCCAGTTAAAGAAGGGCGGCATCATCTCGACGGGATACATGCCCGAGGAGCCCGGGATCTGCATGATGACCAGGATGACGCCGATGGCCTTGCCGATGTGTTTAAAGGCCACGGAAAGCGAGTAGATGATATTCACGTAGACGAACGAGATCCACACGCCGGCGAGCACGAACAGGGCCGGGTGCAGGCACTGCACGCCGATGACCAGGTCGCCCACGCACACGATCACGGCCTGCAGGGCGCCCAGCAAAACCATGAGCAGCCAGCGGCCAAAGTAGCCCTCCTTGGCGGTGTAGGTGCCGATGCCGTCCTCGCGGTCGACCTCGAGCTTGAAAATGGCGATCAGCACGTAGCCGCCCACCCACAGCGCAAGGTTGGTGTAGAACGGCGCGATGCCCGAGCCAAAGCTCTCCACCGGGTAGACGACCTTGCTCTCAAGCTTCACCGGCGAGGACATGAAGTCCGCGATGTCGTCGACATTGGTTCCAAGCAGATCGGCGAGCGCCGCGGCGTTCTCGGAGCTGTGCAACGCGGCCACATCGGTGGCGGCAGAATCGAGCTTCTCCTGAATACCGGACAGCGAGCTGCTCGTGTTGGAGAGAGTCGTCTTGGCCTGATCGAGCAGAGCCGAGAGCTGCGTGAGCGCACCGCGTGCCTGCTGGATGGTGGGCGCAAGCGAGCTGACGACGCCCTTGAGGTCGCCCGAAACGGACGAGAACGAGTCCATGCCGCTCGTGAGCTGCGGGACGATCGTACCGCTCAGGTTGTTCTGGGCGCTGCCCAGGGCCTCGATGCCGCCCTGCAGCGTGTCGTTCACCGTATTGCTCGCGTCAGAGAGCGAGGAGGCGGTGTTCTTGATGCCGTCGCTTTGCGCCTGCAGACCCGAGGCGATGCTCTGGAGTTTGGCGTTCTGTTCCTGGAGCGTGTCGATCACCGGGGAGACAACACTGCTGATGGCGGGATTGGCGCTCACCAGAGACTGGAGCGTCGCCAAGATGTTCTGGTTCTTGGTGAGCAGCGCCTGCACGTCGGAGAGCACCAGATCGACCTTGGTCTGCGCGGCCACAACGGTGCCCGAAAGCGAGCCCACGGCCGTGTTGGCCTTGGCCGAGACGGTACCGAGCAGCACCGTGCCAGAAGACAGTGCAGAAGAAAGCGAAGTGGAGAAGTCACGGGCCGAGCCACGGGCCGTGGTGAGCATCGCATTGCTCTGGTCGAGCGCCGTGGTGAGCGCGGGCACCTGGTTGGTAAGGTTTGCCAGAGTGCCGTCGGCCTTAGAGAGCGCCGTCTTGGTCTGATCGATAGTGGAGCCCATGCCGTCGAGCGCGTCGCGCACCTCCTGCACCGCGCTGTTAGCCTCTTGGATGGTCGTGAGCATGTTGCTCTGGGTCTCGGCGGCGCTCTCGCTGATGCTGTAGCCGGCGTCCTGCGCCGCCTCCACCAGCGTTTCGCTCACAGTAGAGACAAAGGTCTCGTTGATCTGCTCCTCGATGGTGTTGGCACCGGTGTCGGCAACCTTCACGGCCACGGCGCTGCGCTTCTCGTTCACGTAGTAGGTGAACTTAGGCTGCTCAAAGTCACCGGAGAGGACGCTCAGCAGGTCTTCGCTAAAGTCCTTAGGGATGACGATCGCGGCGTAGTACTCCCCCGACTCGACACCCTCTTTGGCATCGCTGGAAGAGTCCACAAAAGTCCATCCGAGCTGCTCGTTGTCCTTGAGCTTCTCGATAACCTTATCGCCCGCATTGAGCTCGCCCACCAGGTCGTTGGTGGTTCCCGCGTCGTCACTGGCAACGGCGATCTTGATGTTCTGAGTGTTCCCGTACGGATCCCAGTTAGCAACAACGTTGTACCAGGCGTAGAGGGAAGGAATGGCGCAGACACCGATCGTGATGATGAGAGCCACAGGGTTGCAGAGCAGCCGCTTAAGGTCGCGCTTAAAAATTGCGAACGCCTTTTTCACGCGTAGACCATCCTTTGTAGACGAGTTCGAATAAAGTACGTTTTGCCGTCATTGTAGCCGTGCCTAGTGCATTCGCCCAGCACACGACCCCAATTTTAGACTGGAGAAATATACAACAACTGTCCCTAACTGTACAGTTGTGGAATATCTTTCTGCAAAGTCTTAACACTAGAAAGGCCACGGTCTTAACCGCAGCGGGGGCTGGGGCGGATGTTTATGACGCGAACAGCGCTTCGCGAGTGTTCGCTTACATAAAAATCCGCCCTTCCCCCGGCACTTTTCGACCGTATGGGGCCCGGCTACAAGGTGCGTCCCCTAGGGCAACTGACTCGCAGTGGCGTTCGGCCCACACGTCTTAAACCTTGAGACCCAAAAACTCGAGCCGATTGATGTAGGGGCGGCCCCTTCTTTTCGTAAGCGGACATCCGCACAGCGCTGTCCGTGTCGAAAAGAAGGGGCCGCCCCGGTGGGGAATCAATCAGCTCAGTACCTACATGAGCTCGCAGACGCTCGCGGCAAACGCCACGGGATCCTCGGGCAGGATGCCCTCTACGAGCAGGGCCTGATCGTAGAGGAGACCGGCGTAAAGGGAGATCTTGTCCTCGTCGCCTGCCTCGTGAGCGGCAACCAGCTTGTTAAAGACAGGGTGCTTAGCGTTGAGCTCGAGCACGCGCTGGCTCTTGGGCATGCCCTCGGCCTCGGCGTTCGGGTCGCGGCTCAAGACCTTCTCCATCTCCAGGGAGAGCTGGCCCTCGGTGGTAATGCAGGCGGGAGCGTCGGTCAGGCGCGCAGAGACGGCAACCTTCTCGACCTTGTCGCCCAGAGCGTTCTTCATCGCGTCGAACAGGCCCTGGTTCTCCTCGGTGACCTTCTCGGCGTCCTTCTTCTCGTCCTCGCTCGCGAGGTCAAGGTCGCCGGCGGCAACGTTCTTGAGTTCGAGCACGCGATCTTCGGTCTCGGGCTCGGCACCGTCCTCCACGGCCTTGGCGGCAGCCTCACGGGCAGCGTCGTCCTCGTAGACCACGGGCATGTTCTTGGCTGTGTACTGACGCATGGCCTGGAAGGTGAACTCGTCTACATCGGCCGTAAGCAGCAAAACGTCGTAGCCGCGAGAAAGGACACCGGTCACCACGGGCATCTTGGACAGACGCTCGCGCGAATCGCCGGCGGCGTAGTAGATGGCCGTCTGGCCCTCGGGCATAGCCGCCGCGTACTCGGCAAGCGTGACCATCTTCTGCTCCTTGGCGCTGTAGAACAGCAGCAGGTCGGCCAATTCGTCGGCCTTCATGCCGTAGCTGGAGTAGATGCCGTACTTAAGGCCGCGGCCAAAGTTCTCAAAGAACTTCTCGTAGCCCTCACGATCGTTGTCGCGCATGTCCTCAAGCTCAGAGGTGATCTTCTTCTCCACGCGCTTAGCGATGGCGCGCAGCTGGCGGTCGTGCTGCAGGGTCTCGCGGCTGATATTGAGCGAGACGTCGGCAGAGTCGACCACGCCGCGCACAAAGTTGTAGTAGTCAGGCAGCAGCTCGGCGCACTTGTCCATGATCAAGACGTTGGAGCTGTAGAGCGACAGGCCCTTCTGGTAGTCACGGCTGTACAGGTCAAACGGTGCGCGACCAGGAATAAAGAGCAGCGCGTCGTACTCGAGCGTGCCCTCGGCGTGGAACGAGATGGTGCGCGCAGGCTCGTCGTAGTCGTGGAACGTGGTGCGGTAGAACTCGTTGTAATCGGCCTGCTCGACCTCGGAGCTGCGCTTTTTCCAGATGGGAGTCATGGAGTTCACGGTCTCGAGCTCCTCGTAGTCCTCCCACTCCGGCTTGTAGTCGTCGCCGGCGTCTTCGGGACGCGGCTTCTCGCGGTGCTTGGTCACCATCATCTGGATGGGATAGCGCACGTAGTTGCTGTACTGCTTGATCAGGCGCTTGAGGCCCCACTCAGACAGGTAGGTGTCGTAATCGTCGCCGGGCTCGCCGTCGGTGCCGGGCTCGTTCTCGCGAATAGTGAGGATAATGTCGGTGCCGTGGGTCGCGCGCTCGCCGGGCTCGATGGTGTAGCCCTCAAGACCGTCGCTCTCCCACACGTTGGCCTCGCCGGAACCAAAGGCGCGGCTCACGACCTTCACCTTGTTGGCCACCATAAAGGCAGAGTAAAAGCCCACGCCAAACTGGCCAATGATGTCCACGTCGCCGCCCTGGCTCTCGGCGTTCTCCTGCTTGAACTCCTGGCTACCAGAGTGCGCGATGGTACCGAGGTTCTTCTCGAGCTCCTCGGCCGTCATACCAATACCGTTATCGGAGATGGTGAGGGTGCGCGCGTCCTTGTCAAAGGAGATGTTGATAGCCAGATCGTCCGAGTCGACCTTGATGTCGCTGTCGGTCAGGCTCTTGAAGTTGAGCTTGTCCACGGCATCCGAGGCGTTGGAGATCAGCTCGCGCAGGAAGATCTCTTTATTGGTGTAGATGGAGTTGATCATCAGGTCGAGCAGCTTTTTGCTCTCTGTCTTGAATTTGCGCATGGGCGCGTTCCTTTCGCTGTGCTACGCCTGAAAACAGCCCGTTTCACCGGGCTGCGTCAGACCTACTACGTTGAGACTTAGATTTTATATCCCACCTCAGCGCATATATACGCACGGCACAAGGTTTTCTTGAATGGGGAGAGCGCGGGGTCAACAAAACTCCGTTACAGCTGATGCCAACGCGCATGCCCGCGCACGCAGCAGACCTTAGCTCCAGGGGCCCTTTTCCTGTACGGGGAAGGTCACCGTGATGGTCGTGCCCTGGCCCAGCTGGCTTTTCACGTCGATAACGGCACCGTGGAATACCGCGGCGTGCTTCACGATGGCCAAACCCAGGCCCGTGCCACCGCGTGCTTTGGAACGACTCTTGTCCACGCGGTAGAAGCGCTCAAAGACCTTAGCCTGCTCCTCGGGCGCAATGCCGATGCCCGTATCACTCACGCACACAAAGGGACGGTTCTCCCCATCCACGCCGCACGAGACGGTCACCGAGCCGCCCTCACGGTTGTAGCGGATGGCGTTGCTTGCCAGGTTGTAGATCAGCTCGTCGATCAGGCGCGGCACACCTACCACAATGGCCGGCACAAGCTGGCTTATTAGGTGTACCTGCGCGTCGGCAGCCACGGGCTCCAGACGCTGACATACCGTATCGGCCGCGCGAGCAAGGTCGATCGGCTCGTTTTGACCCAGCGCGGTCTTGGAGACCTCAGCATCGCCGTGCTCGGCCTCGTCCAGACTCGAAAGGGTGAGGATGTCGCTCACGAGTGACGCCAGACGCACCGCCTCACTGTGGATACGGCGGCCAAAGTCACGCAGGTCTTCCTCACTTGCCACCAGGCCGTTCTCAATCAGCTCGGCATATCCGGAGATGGTGGTAAGCGGAGTCTTGAGCTCGTGGGTCACGTTGGCGGTGAACTCGCGGCGCATACGGTCGTTGTCGGCCAGCACCTTCATTTGGCGCTTGAGTTCCTGGCGCTGTGTCTCGATACGCTCGAGCATAGGGATCATCTCGGCGTAGGCATTCACCAGGTTGCGCTTGGGATGGTCAAGATCCACCTGCTGCAGAGGCGCGATGATGGCGCGTGACTCACGGCGGGCGGCAAAGTAGAGACCCACGATGCACACGAGCGCCATGCAGATAATGGGGCCGATCACAGAAAGAAGCACGGTAACGTAGCCGGACTGTGCCTGCGCCAGACGCACCACGCGCCCGTCCTCAAGCTGCTCGGCCTCGTAGAGCATCACTTCGCCCAGGGTAGAAGACGAACGCTCCGCGGAACCCGAACCTGACTCAAGAGCCTGCGCCACCTCGGGGCGGTCTTTGTGGTTGGGCATCATTGCGGGGCTCTCGTCGCTGTCGTAGAGCACCGTGCCGTCCGTATCCACCAGCGTCACGCGGGCGTTTTCGAGCTTAAGATGGCGCAGCATGGCGATCTCGTCGTCCGAACCGTCGAGTGCCGCAGTCACAACGTCGAGCTGGTTTGCAAGCTCAGAGCGGGTGAGGTCTGCCAAGCGGCTCTGAATAAAGCCCGTGCCCACCACCGTGAACGCGATGATGATGACCATCGCGATGGTAAAGATCGTCGCAAAGACACGGTTGGAGAGCGAACGGCGGGGCGCCTCGAGCTTAGCGGCCATAACGCGCGGTTACTCCTCGTGACCAGAAAAGCGGTAGCCCACGCCACGCACCGTCTCGATGCAGCCGGAATGGTCGCCCAGCTTTTGACGCAGCGTCTGCACGTGCACGTCCACCGTGCGCGAACCGCCGTCAAAGTCCCAGCCCCACACGCTTTGCAGCAGAGCCTCGCGCGAAAAGACGATACCCGGCTTGCGCATCAGGTACTCAAGCAGGTCAAACTCGCGCAGGGTGAGCTTGACGGGCTCGCCCGCGACGCTCACCTCGCGGCGACTGGGCGAAAGCACCACACCGTGCACCGAGAGCGTGTCGTTGCTCTGCTTGGTCATACCACCGCGGCGCAGAAGCGCGCGGCAACGACTCGTAAGCTCCATGAGCGAGAAGGGCTTGGTGAGGTAGTCGTCCGCGCCGCCATCGAGCGCCACAACCTTGTCAAGCTCGGTGTCTTTTGCGGTGAGCATCATGATGGGAACAGTCGCGGTCTCGGAGTCGGCGCGCAGGCGGCGCATGATCTCGAGGCCGTCGGTATCGGGGAGCATGATGTCGAGCAGCACGGCATCGGGCACGCGGCGCGCCACGGCGGCCTTGAACTCGCTGTCGCAGCTAAAGCCCTCGGCCTCGATTCCCTGCTGGTGCAGAGCGTAGAGGGTGAGCCCCCTGATGTTGTCATCGTCTTCTACGTAATAAATCACGAGGTACTCCCCTCAGGCCTTTGTGTGGTCATCATACACCGAGAGCGGCGGCGGGCGCGGGCGCGGACACGAACCGCGCAGGTACGGGCGCAAGCTGCGCCGCGTGTATCAGCCAAAGCGACCGGTAAGGTAGTCGGCCGTGCGCGGATCCTCGGGCGCGCGGAACAGCTTGTCGGTGGGCGCGTGCTCCACCAGCTCGCCCAGCAGGAAAAACGCGACCGAGTCAGAGATGCGCGAAGCCTGCTGCATGTTGTGCGTCACAACGACGAGCGAGTAGTGCTCCTTGAGCTCGATCGCGAGCTGCTCGATCTGCACCGTAGAGATGGGGTCGAGGGCGCTCGTGGGCTCGTCCATGAGCAGAACCTCAGGTTTGACCGCCAAGGCGCGCGCGATGCAGAGGCGCTGCTGCTGGCCACCGGAAAGACCCAGGCCAGAGGACTTGAGCTTGTCTTTGACCTCGTCCCACAGGGCGGAGCGCTTGAGCGACTCCTCAACCAGGCCGTCGAGTTCGGACTTGCTCTTGATACCCAGACCGCGCGGGCCGTAGGCCACGTTGTCGTAGATGCTCATGGGGAAGGGATTGGGGCGCTGGAACACCATGCCCACCTGCTGGCGCAGACGCGTCACGTTGTAGTCGCGGTAGATGTCCTGGCCGTCGAGTGTGATGGAGCCCTCGACACGGCAGTCCTTGACGTAGTCGTTCATGCGGTTCAGGCAGCGCAGCAGTGTGGACTTGCCGCAGCCGGACGGGCCGATAAACGAAGTGATCTCGCGGTCGCGGATGTCGATGTTCACGTTATGCAGCGCCTGATGGTCACCGTAGAAGAGGTCGAGGTTCGAGATGGACATGCGCACGTCGTGTTGCAAAGCGGGTGCGGCGGGAATCACAGCGGGGTCTGCGACCTCGCGCTCATGGGCGTCCTGCGCGGCCTGCGCCATGGCCTCGGCGGATGTTGTCGCTACGCTCTCGGGCGCGGCCTCAGAAACCAGATCTCCCACGCGGGGCACCTCCAGACGAATGCTGTCATACGCGCTCGATGGTACGAGGCACGTCTTAAGGTGCTATAAACGCTTTGTCAAGGAATGGTAAGCCCGCAGGTCGCTAGGCAGATTCTGAGTCCTCCGCGGGAAGAACGATCGTAAAGACGGTGGACTCGGGCGAGGAAGCACACGTGATAGTGCCGCCGTGGGCCGAGACGATCTCGCGCGCGATGGCGAGGCCCAGTCCGGCACCGCCGTGGTTGGTGGCGCGGGCGGCGTCCAAACGATAGAACTTGTCGAAAATCACCTTGAGCTTGGCCTCGGGGATGGGGTCGCCTTGGTTCTCAAAGCGAACCGTAACGGTATCCTCTCCCCGCTCCGCCGTGATGTTGATGGTCGAGCCCTCGTAGCTGTAGGCCAGAGCGTTTTTCATCACGTTGTTAAAGACGCGCGCCATCTTGTCGCCGTCCATGAGGATCACGCAGCTGGGCGGCGTGTCGATATGCACGAGCTTGCGCTGCTCGGTGAGCGCCGGGTAGAACTCGTCTGCCACCTGGGCAAGCATAAAGCTCAGATCCACGTAGCCGCGCGTGAGCACGATGTCGTGGAAGTCAAAGCGCGTGATGTCGAAAAACTCCTCGATCAGCGCGTCCAGGCGATGCGCCTTGTCGAGCGCCACACCGGTAAAGCGGGCGCGCTGCTCAACCGGGAGGTCGGGGGCCTCTTGGAGCAAAGAGAGGTAGCCCACCACGCTCGCCAGCGGCGTCTTGAGGTCGTGGGCAAGATAGGTCACCAGGTCATCTTTGCGGCGCGACTCGTTCTGCAGGTTCTCGCGGACCGCGCGCTCGCGATCGCGCACGCGAGCCAAGGCAGCCTCGGTCTCGAGGAAGTCGCCGTCGATGCCCGTCCATTCGTCCGGGCTCTCGATGAACTTCTCCAGGATGTTTGCAGCCACCAAGCGGTCGGCGTCTTGCTCGCCGCGCTTGCGGCCTGCCTCGTAGAGCGAATTACCCACAAAGAAGGTGCAGCAGGCACAGACGGCGGCCAAAAAGCCGCAGAACACAAAGAGGTAGGCAAGGTCGAAGAATACCGGGCCGGAGCAGCTTCCCACAATGCCGCCGATGATGAGCACGATGAGCCAGCTGGTGCCGCCCAGGGCCACCACGCGCCTAAAGCTGGGGAAATACTGAATAAGCGCGCAGCCCATAAAGAGCGCCATGACAAAGAAGATGGGATTCTTGAGCCCCACCAGGGCCAGCAGCAAAAGCAGCAGCACCGCCATGGCAATAATCCCGCTGTCGATGAGCGCGTAGAAGCGATGCTCCAGGTCTCCTCCGCGCGCACCAGTCGAGGTGCCAACCAGGGTTCTGGCCAAATCGCCGATGGAAGTGCCCTTGTCTGCACTCGTATTTTTGTCTGCGCTCATACTGAACCGCCTATCCTGCGGCCGCGCTTAATGGCCACCTATCATGTTGCTTATCGGCCTCAGTATACGAAGCCCGCCACGCCGCGGCCTTTGAAGACTTTCTTAAACCCTGAGGGCGAGGCAGGAGACCAAGGTGCTAGGCCTCGATGGTGTAACCGACACCCCAGATGTTTTTGATAAAACGGGGGTGCTGGGCGTCGTCGCCAAGCTTTTCACGCAGGTGGCGGATGTGCACCATCACGGTATTGCCACAGCCGGGGAGGAATTCCTCGTGCCAGACTCCACTGAACAGCTCCTCGATAGAGATCACGCGGCCGCGATTCTCAAGCAAGAACAGCAAGATCGAGTACTCGAGCGGCGTACATCGCACGGGCTTCTCGTCCACCGTCACGGCGCGCGAGTCCTTGTTGAGCAACAGACCGTCGCACGAGATCAGGGCGCTTTCGGCCTCAGCCGTCGTGGCGTCTCCACGTGCGCCGTAGCTCGTATAGCGCCTGAGCTGCGCCTTTACGCGAGCAACTAGCTCCAGAGGGCGGAAAGGCTTGACCACGTAGTCGTCTGCACCCAGGCTCAACCCCTCGATCTTGTCGGCCTGCGAATCACGCGCTGTGAGCATGATCACCGGATAGGTGTGGTCGGCGCGGATCGTACGCAAAAGCTCAAAACCGTCGATGTCGGGCAGCATGATGTCGAGCACCGCCAGGTCAAAGTCCTGCTCCAGCACGAGCTTGGCCGCATCGGCCCCCGTGTAGGCAAGCGTCACGTCGTAACCCTCGCGCTTGAGGTAAATACCCACCAGATCGGTGATGGCGCGCTCGTCGTCGACCACCAGAATGCGTGTCTCCATCGCATGCCCCCTTTCGTTGCGGGACATTATGACAGGTCGATACGCACGCCCTGTGAATAACCACGTTCCTTAAGGCTCCTTTAAGCAGGCGGGGCATCTTGTGACGGCGCGGGCCGAGACGGCTGCCGCACGCGCCGGGCGCTATACTATTCGAGCCCAATCGGGCACCTTAACCGAATCATATGAACGAGGCATCCGTGAATACCTGCCCCTGCACCCCGAACAGCCAAAATATCCTGCGCGGCCAGAACACCGCGAACACCCGTGCGCGCACCTTGCTCGCAACCACGCTTCTCGCCCTGAGCCTGATGCTGCCGCTCTCCTGCGTCCTCTCCCCCGCCCGCGCGCTGGCAGACCAGCCCGACACAGACATCATCTGCGGCACGGCCGAAAGCGAGCGCCAAGATGACCTTGATGACCGTCCCAACATCACGGCCAAAAACGCCATGGTCATCGGCGAGGACGGCACCGTCTACTTTGAGCGCGCAGCCGACGAGCAGGTCAAGATCGCCTCAATCACCAAGGTCATGACCGCCATCGTGGCGCTCGAGAACGCCGACCTCGAGGACGAGGTGACCGTGAGCGCCACCGCGGCGGCCACGACCGGCTCCTCCGCGTATCTGCTGGAGGGCGATGTTCTCACGCTCGAGGAGGCCCTGCGCGCTCTGCTCATTCCCTCGGGCAACGACGCCGCCATGGCGATTGCCGAGACCGTGGGCGCCAACCTTGCCTCCAAGGGAGAGTCCGCCTACGACGCCTTTGTCGCCGCCATGAACAAAAAGGCCCAGGAGCTGGGCATGGAGGCCGAGTTCACCAACCCGCACGGCCTGGACGTGGACGAATGGGGCACCGACATGCACGCCTCGGCGCGCGATGTGGCCAAGATGTTCGCCTACGCCATGAAAAACGGCAGCTTCCGCGCGCTCACCGCCTCCACCAACAACGTGATTTCCGTCACCGGCGCCGACGGCACCGAACGCGACCTCTACCTCACCGAGGTCAACGACCTGCTGGGCAAAGACGGCAACATCGGCGGCAAGACCGGCACCACAGGCCTGGCCGGCCGCTGCTTTGTGGGTGCTTGGTCGCGCGAGACGGGCGGCGAGATCTACACCATCGTGCTGGGCATCGACGAGACCACCAACCGCTTTGACGAGAGCAAGGCCCTTGCCGACTGGTACTACAACCACATTCAGAGCTATCCCGCCATCAGCAGCGACCAGATCGCCGCAGACGGAAACCCGCTGGTAGCCAAGGCAATCGCCACCGACTGGAGCGACCGCACCGTCGATGTGACGGCCGCCGACCCCAACCAGCAGGTGCAGGTCTTTAACCTTGCCGGCGCGCTTACGCAGGAGGTCAGTCTCAAGGAGCTCTCGGGCAACGTGAAGTGCGGAGACGAGGCGGGCACGATCACCATCAGCCAAGACGGCCATGCCGTAGCGACCGTCCAGCTCGTGGCCGCTCAAGACCAGGCCTCTCCCAACCCGCTCGAGTGGATCCTCGTACAGCTCGACCGCCTGGGCCGCATCCTCACCGGCCAGCCCACCACAGCCGAATCGAGCGTGATCAGCGAGGTCTACGACTTCTCGCAGGACGCATAGCGCCGACAGGCGAGCGGCCTACCGCAAACTCGAGAGACGAAAAACGGCCCTCCGAACCTGAGCAATCAGTTCGGAGGGCCGCATGCTATTCGTTAAGATACCGAGCCTTGTCTCGAGATGCCTACCTGCGGCCAAGAGAACTCCCTAGCTGCGGGCAGGCGCGCGCCTAACTCAGCTCGCGCTCTGCCTTGAACAGGGCCTCTACGCAGGCGCCGGCCTCCTCGGGCATGATGAAGGCGGTGCCCAGTGCCGGCGCCTTGCTGTACTTACCGTGGAAGTCGCTACCGCCCGTCACGAACAGGCCATGCTCGACCGCGGCGTCAAACGCGCGGGCGACCTCCGTCTCGTCGTGATCGGGATGATAGGCCTCGATACCCATAAGACCCGCGCTCACCAGGTCGGGGATCGAGTCCCATGAGTCTTTCTGACCGGGGTGCGCCAGCACGGGCACGCCGCCCTGTTCGCGAATCGCGCGCACAACCTTCTTGGCACTGGGATACTCGATGCTCCTGGGCGCGATGCCGCCCTGCCTAAAGTAATGGTTCCAGCACACCTGGTAATCGGGGTCGCTCTTGGCCCGGCCGCAGAGCGCTTCCATGATGTGCGTCTTGAACACAGCCGTCGAGCGCGCGCCCACGCGCAGCACCTCGTCGACCGAGAGCTCCTTGCCGCCAAACTCAACGCCCGCGCGCTGCAGCTCGTAGGCCTGCCACAAGGTATTGGCCGAGCGTAGGTAGCAGGTCTGCTCACAGATGCGCTCGAGTGGGCCAGACGAATCGGGCGTGGCCTCAAGGCCGTAGGCCAGAATGTGGATCTTCTTGCCGCGCTTGCGGTCTACGGTCGAGACCTCGCATCCGGCAAGCACAGGAAAGTGGAGCGCACGAGCGCGTTCGCGCACATAGGAGAGCTGGGAGAGGCTGTCGTGGTCGGTGACAGCAAGACCCGCCAGACCCAGTTCGCGCGCCTGCTCGACCAGCTCGTCGACCGTAAACTCGCCGTCAGAGAACACAGAATGAGAGTGCAGGTCAAAAGCACCCGCAACACCGCGACCCTCGAACTGTTGCAGCAGGCACGGAGCGTCCCACAGCACGCACGCCACCTGCGCCGCCGTGCCGATCGCCGGCACCGTACGCTTCTTGCTCGGCTTCTTGCCCATGGCATCCTCCTCAAGCTTTGCGTGAATCTGCGCCCATCATACGCCCTTGCGCGACCTTTAGGCGAAAAAGAGCTGCGCGGCGTTCTCCCATGCGGCGGCAAGAATCTCGTCCGGCGCCTCACCGGTGCGGTCGCAACGGTCGCACGAGAGCGCTTGAGCGGTGAGCGTCATCATCGCCGGCTCGCACTCCAGGCCACGGATGGGTTCGGGCGCCATATAGGGGCAATCGGTCTCAAAGAGAATGCGCTCAAGCGGCGTGGCCGCGAACGCCTCGCGAACCTCCTCGTTGCGTTTGAAGGTCGCAGCCCCACCGTAGGCGATGTAGCAGCCCAGCTCCACAAAGCGCTCCATGGTCGCGCGATCCTCGCCAAAACAGTGGAGGACGCAGCCGGCCTGCGGCAGTCCAACACGGCGGAGCACCTCGTAAGCGTCCGTGTGCGAGGTGCGCTCTTCATCAGCTGCGTCGTGGCGCAGATGGAGCTCCACCGGCACGTTGCGCTCGCAGGCAAGCCCAAGCTGGCGCTCAAAGGCAGCGATCTGCACGTCGTGCGCAGCAGGGGCGATCTCGTCGTCGGAATCAAAATGATAGTCGAGGCCGATCTCGCCAATGCCCGCACAGTACGGGTCGGCAAGCGCCGCCTCGATCTGGGCATGAATCTCGTCCGTGTAGCCCCCAGCCCCGTACGGATGCACGCCGGCAAGGTACTTGAGCTGCGGAATCTCCGGTGCGCTCAGCACCTCGCCGCGCAGCCACTCTTGATAGACGGGGATGTTCATCTCATCGCCCACCGGGTCGATCAGCGTGACCAGGCGCTCAACGCCCGCTCGGTACGCGCGCTGCAGAGACTCGACCGGTTGCTTTTCCCAAAAGGAACGCAGGTGAGCATGGGTGTCGCACAGGGGGCGCGAGAGCTCTGGCGCGCGAACCACGCGCTCTTTCTTCTTCACGCGCTTGGAAAAGGTGATGGCCTCGGCGCTATTCAGCATGGACAAGCTCCCCGGTCAGGCGCACAAAGTCGGCAACAGAGAGCTTCTCGGCGCGCTCGGTGGGCGCGATGCCCGCGGCCTCAAAGGCCGCGTCGAGCGCGTCTTTCTCAAAGCCCGTCGCGCTCATGGAATTGCGGATGGTCTTGCGACGCTGGGCAAAAGCGGCATCGATCACACGCGCCACCTCGTGGCGGTCGAGACCTTCGGCCATGCCCTCCACGCGATCGATGCGCACCACGGCGGAGTCCACGTGCGGCGCGGGCATAAAGCAGCGCGGCGGCACCTCAAAACGACCTGTGACCTGGCCATAGAGCCCGAGTTTTGCTGTATAGCCACCGTAGGTCTTGTTGCCCGGTTCGGCCGCGATGCGGTCGGCCACCTCTTTTTGCACCATCACCACGGCGCGCTGCAGGGCGGGCATGGTCTCAAAGAACTGCAGGATGATGGTCGCGGCCACGTTGTAGGGCAGGTTGGCCACAAACACCGTGGGCTCGCCGCCGGCAGCGGCCTCGATCTGTGCGGGCGTGACCTTGAGTGCGTCGCCCATAATGAAGGCAAAATTGCCGTGATCCATGGCGTGCGCGCCCAGCACCGGCTCGAGCTCGGGGTCGGCCTCGACGGAGACCACCTGTGCGGCCTCCTGCAGCAGCGCCAGCGTAAGCGTGCCGATACCCGGGCCGACCTCCAGCACGCGCTCGTCGCCGGTGAGCTCAGCCAGCCGGCAGATGTGCTCGATCACATGGTTGTCGATCAGGAAGTTCTGCCCCAAGCGATGCTTGGTCGCCAGGCCAAAAGCCTCGAGCAGCTCACGCGTGGCCCCGGCCGACGCCAGCGGTGATGTGGTCATGTGCACCCCGTCCCCTCGGGCACGGCGCGCCCGATCGATCACGATTTGAACCCGCACATTATAGCAAGGGCGCGAGGCGCAGACTCAGCGTCCCAGCAGCGCCATCACCGCGCGCTTAGCCTCCATGAACTCAGAGGTAAGCTCAAAAGGCTCGCCTTCCGGTGCCGCATCGCGGTTCGGTACCACCTCGCCGGCGACCGTACTCGGAACGCCGGCGTTCGGGTTTCCCGCAAGAACGTAGATGCGCGCAGCCATCTCGACAGCCTCGTCCACGTCGTGTGTGATCACGATGCTCGCAATCCCCAGCTCAGCGGCCATTCGGCAGTACCAGCGGCGAATGTCGGTACGCGTCAGGGCGTCGAGCGCACTAAAGGGCTCATCGAGCAGGGCCACGTCGTTGCCCATCAGGTAGGTGCGCAGAAACGCCGCGCGCTGTCGCATGCCGCCCGAGAGCTCGCAGGGCCACTTGTCCTCGCAGCCCGCCAGGCCAAAGCGCTCGAGCAGGGGCAAGGCGCGCTCACGGGCGGCCGCGCGCGACTCCCCCGCGATCACCAGAGGCAGAATCGCGTTGTCCAGAATCGTCCGGCTGGGAAGCAGCAGATCTTTTTGCAGCATGTACGAGACGCGTCCCGGCGTGCCGCACAAATCCTCGCCGTGCAGTAAAACCTGCCCGACGCGTGGGCGCATAAGACCCGAGAGTGCATGCAGGATCGTCGTCTTGCCGCAGCCCGATGTGCCCACCACGCAGACGGTCTCCCCGCCCATCACATGCAGGTCGATCCCGCTCACAATATCGTGCGTGCCGTCCCAAGAGCAGGTCAGGCCGCGTGCCTCCAGTGCCGGCGTCTCTGCGCACATCTGCGATTACTCCAGGTAAGAGGTGTCGTAGCCGGCGTTCACGTCCAGCTTGTTCTCCACCAGGCCGTTGTCGTTCAGCCACGTAAAGTAGCGGCTCCAACGCTCGGAATCAATTACGCCCCAGCTCTCGGCATCCGAGGTGTACTCGTTCGCTAAGAACTTGGCACTTGCCTCTACCAGCTCGGAGTCCAACTCGGGCACTTCCTCGCACAGGATCTGGGCGGCCTCTTCGGGGTGCTCCACGGCGTACTCGTAGCCCTTCTTAACCGCGCGGAGGAAGGCCTTGACCGTTTCGGGGTTCTCCTCGGCGTACTCGGTATTGGCCGCGAGCACCGGCGTGTAGAAGTCAAAGACCTCGTCCATGTCCTTGAAGTTGAAGTAGTTCACGTCGTAGTTCTGCACGTGCGCATTCTGCACCGCCCAGCCCTCGTAGACCCAGACGCAGTCGTACATGTTGGCCTGCAGGCCCGCCACGTCGTCGTCCACCGAATAGGGCACGGTCTGCAGCTTGGAATAGTCGCCGCCGTCAGACTCCATGACCTGTTTGATGGTTGCCTGCTCGATGGCCATGTCCCAGGTGGCGTAGACGTGGTTCTCCATCTCGCGGGCGCGCGTGATGCCGTCGGCCGCACGGCTCATGATGCCCGAGGTGTTGTGCTGAATCACAGCCGCGATGGCCTCGAGACCGGTGTTGCCGTTGTCATAGGACTGCGCGATGTAGTCCTGGTAGCTCACGCCAAACTGGGCGTCGCCCGCACCGATGATGCTCTCGGCGGTGCCGTCTGCGGGCTGGATGATCTCGACATCGAGATTCTCATCGCCAAAGTAGCCCTTGTTCTTGGCCACGTAGATGCCCGTGTGGTTGGTGTTGGGCGTGTAGTCGAGGCAGAACGTGACGTGCGTGGTGGGCTCGGGAACGGCCGAACCATCAAGCGTGTAGGAACCGTTCTCGCTCGTGTTGCAGCCGGCAAGCGCGGCGGCTGCGGCTGTTGCTGCGGCGCCGCCTACAAAGGTGCGGCGAGAGAGATTGGACATGCGATTGAGATTACTCATCTTTGGTATTCCTTTCAGCCCTTTTCCAGGGCATGCAGATGCGTTCGAGCACGCTGACGCCGCCCATCAGGGCAAGCGAAAGCGCGGAGGTGATGATGATGACGGCAAACATGCGGTCGTACTGGAACGATTTGCGCACGCGCGTCATATAGACGCCCAGGCCAGTAAAGCCGCCGAGCCACTCGGAAATAACGGCGCCCACGATGGCGTAGGTGGCGCTGATACGCAGGCCGCAAAAGAACTGCTCGGCCGCGGCCGGCACCTTGACGTAGCGAAAAATCTGCCAGTCGCTCGCGTTCATGGTGCGCATAAGGTCAATCTGGTCGGGGTCTACGGAGCGAAAGCCGCCCACGAGCGCCACCGTTACCGGAAAGAACGTGGCGAGCACCACGAGCAGTACTTTGGGCAGCATCCCGTAGCCAAACCAGAGCACGAGCAAAGGCGCGATGGCGATGGTCGGCACCGTCTGGCTCACTGTGAGCAGAGGCGAAAGCGCCAGGTAGATGGTCTCAAAACGATCCATTACCACAGCCGCCGCCGCACCGATGGCCACACCGATAGCAAGACCGAGTGCGGCCTCGGCAAGGGTTGTCCACAGATGCGAAAGCAGCAGTGGGAAGTCGCCCACAAGCGCTGCCACCACCGCGACCGGGCTCGGCAACATAAAGCCAGGCACCAGACCCGCCGAACACACGCCCTGCCAGATGGCGATGAGCGCCACTAAGGCCGCGAGCGGTGCCAGCACGCGTTTGCTGCCGAATTTGTGCTTACGGGGTGCCATCCTATGCGGCGACCACGTTCTGGGCGGCGAACTCCGGGTCACCGGGGTGGTACTTGCCGATCTTACGGTCGGTGCTCATCACATCGCCCTCGGGCTTGAAGTTGATCTTGGCATAGGTCATCACGTGTTTGCAGCCGTGCGCGGCGCCCACGAGCTGGCAGTTCTTAAGGATCTCCATGCACTTGTCGTAATCGCCCTCGATGGCCGTCTCGAACGGCCCCACAAAGTAGTCGATACCCGTGGAGTCGATGTAGTCGATCACGGCGTCTACGGCGTCGCAGGTGGCGTCGTCGTCTGCCGCGTCCATCGGCAGGTATTGGATAGCGATCGAACAGTTCATAAGCGCTCCTTCCCACACGACGGCCCAGCCGCGTGCTCCGGGCGCCAAAAAAGGCGCCCACGAATCCGTAGGCGCCTCAACGAGCGAAGCTGATGGTTCCTACGCCGGCATTACCCGGATCAGGTTGACGGTCAGGGTCGCGTTGCTAGACCCACTCTCAGCCGGCATGCGCCAGCCCCCGTTTCGCTTGGTAGTGTAGCACTATGGACGAGGGGCACCACGGGGTTCGAACCATTGCCACCGCCATTACCGTCATCGCTGGCAGCTCTCTGATAGATTCCACAACGGTTGAGATTTCAGCATCCTTCGAGCTGACCTCGAGAGGTATAAGGCCTGTTCTGGCACTTCCCTCGCTCCATACGAATCCGAATTTTGCGCAAATTAGGCGATTTCAAATCCAGATTTTGCAGAAATACAGCCTTTTCCAATCTGAATTTTGCGGAAACATGCAGGTAGGTGCTATTGTTACAACAAGTTGAGGGAGGCACTATGCTCAAGCGCAAAATTACGGACAAAATCGAGCTCTGGCAGCGCACGAAAACAAACCAGGGGCTGCTCATCACTGGTGCTCGACAGGTCGGAAAGACGAGCACCATCGAGGAGTTCGCGCGCGAGCACTACACCTCAGTCGTCAAAATTGACTTTGTCGAGAGGCCCGAAGCCGTCGAGATCATCTCTTCCGCAGCCAACCTCAATGACCTCATCGTGCGCATTACCGCCCTCGCGAGCAGTCCGCTCCCGGAGCAAGGCAAAACGCTGCTCTTTTTCGACGAGATTCAGCGGTGTGGAGACTCAGTCACATGGATGCGCTACCTCGCGCAAGATAATCGCTTCGATGTCATCTATTCAGGCTCTATGCTTGGAATCGAGGCCTACGATTACCGATCTCTACCCGTCGGCACAATCGACATCCTTGAGATGTTTCCCCTTGATTTTGAAGAGTTTAGCTGGGGATACGGCATCGACGAGACGCTTTGGAGCATCGTCCGGAATTGCTATGAGAAAGAGCTCCCCGTTCCGGATTTTGTGCACGACAAGATGGTCGAAGCCTTTTACCGCTACGTGCTCATCGGCGGTATGCCCGAGGCGGTGCAGGTCTTTTGTACCACTCACGACACTCAGGCAACACGCGCGCGGCAGAGTGCAATCCTGAACGCGTACCGCGCGGACATCACCCGGTACGTGAGCGACAGGACGCACGCCCAACGTATCAAAACGATCTACGACGCGATCCCTGCACAGCTCAACAAGGAAAACCGCCGCTATATTATCTCGGGTATCGACAAAAGCCGTCGCTTTGAGGATATGCAGTCCGATTTCGATTGGCTTGTGAGCGCCGGTGTCGCCATCCCCGTCAAGCGCGTTTCCGAGGCGGTTTTTCCCCTTGGCCTCAACCGAGAAGACAGCTACTTCAAATTCTATATGAGCGATACGGGGCTATTATTCTCGACGCTCTCTCCCGCCGATGTCGAGGCGATTATCGCCATGCGCGACGCCGTCAACTTTGGACAAGCATTTGAGAACGCCGTGGCCCAGGAGCTGCGCGCCTCTGGACACGAGAGCGTCTATTACTTCAACAAACCTAAGGTTGGCGAGGTTGACTTTCTTATCGATGTGCCGGGAAGGCCCGAGGTTCTTCCCATTGAGGTCAAGTCGGGAAAGAACAGCCATTCGCACGCAGCGCTCGACCATTTGCTCGATGTAAAGAACTATCACCTGGAAAAGGCGGTCGTCTTGCACACCGGCAACGTAGAGGCCGATGAAAAGATCACCTATCTGCCCATCTATATGGCAGGGCTGCTGTAGTTGCACAACGCTTCCCGCTGCTTAGCCAAGAAAACGATCCGGCGCCCTTCTCCGAATGCGAAGAAGGGCGCCGGCGTTTGTGCTTTCGCTACGAGACTTCCCACCCGCCCGTGCGGGTGTTGCCAATGGTCTGCTTGAAGATAAGGCTTGCCTTACTCCGCGCTCTCGCCGTGTGGGGCAGAGGGGCTGTTGCGCATGGCCTCGATGGTCTTTTCCATGAGGGTCGCGAGCTCCCAACCAAGGCGGTCAGCACCCTGCTGGATGACATCGCGCGAGCAGCCGGCGGCGAACTTCTTGTCCTTGTACTTCTTCTTGAGCGACTTGACCTCCAGGTCATCGACGCTCTTGGAGGGGCGCATGAGCACCGCGGCGCCGATCAGCCCGGTGAGCTCGTCGGCCGCGAACAGGATCTTTTCCATATCGGACTCGGGCTCGTAGGGCGTGCCCGTGAGGCCAAAACCGTGGCTGCAGCAGGCGCGCACTACCACGTCGTCGATCCCGGCCTCGTGCATGAGCTGTTCCTCGCGTACGCAATGCTCGTCGGGCCACATCTCAAAGTCCAAGTCGTGAAGCGTGCCGACCGTCTGCCATAGGTCGGCCTCGTCCGCGTGGCCCATATCGGCGGCGTACCAGCGCATGGCCTCACCCACGATGCGGCCATGCGTCAGATGGAATTCATCTTTGTTGTACTGCTTAAGCAGGTCATATGCCTCTTGCGGCGTGGGGGTCATCTTGTTCTCCTTGCATGCGATTGCGTTCGTGCGATTCTGCTCCCACGTTATGTTGACGGGCGCAGATGCGCGCCAGCCCCTACTTCTGCAGGCGCGGGAACAGCGGGTCGCCCTTCTCCACGGGGGCACCACCGACAAGGCCGCCCCAAGCGCAAGCTGCCGCGAGGTCATCGGTCTCGGCCTCATCGGCGCAGGAGAGACGACGCAGGGCCTCGGTGCTGGTGCTCGGCATAAAGGGCATGAGCAGGTGAGCGCAGATGCGGATGCTCTCGAGCAGGTTGTAGATCACGCTCGCGAGCTCGTCGGCACGAGCCTCGTCCTTAGCGATGTTCCAGGGCTCGGAATCCTCAATGTAGTGGTTGGCGGCGTGGACCAGCTCCATGACCTCGTCCTTGGCGCCCACGTAATCGAGCACATCCATCTTGGCGGCGTAGCGCTCGTAGATGCCGGCGGCCAGGTCTGCCAGCGGGTTCGCAAAGGTGTGCGCGTCGGCGGGCTTAGCCGGAGCGCAGCCGTCAAAGTACTTGCCGCTCATGTTGAGCGAGCGCGAGATCAGGTTGCCCCAGCTATTGGCCAGGTCGGCGTTGTAGACCTGCTCCATACGCTCGAAGGAAATGGCGCCGTCGGTGCCGGGCACCACGTCGGTCATGAAGTAGTAGCGGTATCCCTCAACGCCCAGCAGATCCATAACGTCGGCCGGAGCGATGGCGTTGCCGCGGCTCTTGGACATCTTCTCGGCGGCACCAGTCTCGGCGTTACGCACGGTCAGGAAGCCGTGGGCGAAAACGTGCTCGGGCAGCGCCTCGCCAATGGCCATAAGCATGGCCGGCCAGATCACGCAGTGGAAGCGGATGATGTCCTTGCCCACGATGTGGTACTGCGCAGGCCAGCGGAAGGCCAGCTCGGCGCGGGCCTCGTCAGAATCGACGCCGTAACCCACAGCGGTCATGTAGTTGAGCAGCGCATCGAACCACACGTAGGTAACGTGACCTTCGTCAAAGGGCACCTTGATGCCCCAGTCAAAGCTCGTACGCGAGACAGAGAGGTCGTTCAGGCCACCCTCGACAAAGCTGCGAACCTCGTTCATGCGGAAGTCCGGCTGCACGAACTCGGGATGCTCGTCATAGAGCGCCAGCAGCTTGTCCTGGAAGGCCGAGAGCTTGAAGAAGTAGCTCTCCTCCTGCACGCGCTCGAGCGGACGGTGGCAGTCGGGGCAGAGGTGCTGACCCTCGCTACCGTACTCCTCGTCGCCCTTCTGCACCTGTGTATCGGTGAAGTAGGTCTCGTCGGGCACGCAATACCAACCGTCGTAGCTGCCCTTATACAGGTAACCGGACTCCTTCATGCGCTCCCACAGGTACTGGACCGCATGGTTCTGGCGCTCCTCGGTGGTGCGGATAAAGTCGTCGTTCGAGATTTCAAGCTTGTCCCACAGGGCGGTGAAGTGCGGAGCCTGGCTGTCGGTCCACTCCTGCGGAGTCATGCCGTGCTTGGCCGCAGCCTCGGCCACCTTCTCGCCGTGCTCGTCCATGCCCGTGAGGAATTTGACATCGTAGCCGGCCGAGCGACGATAGCGCGCCTGCACGTCGGCGAGGATCGTGGAGTACGCGGTGCCCAGGTGCGGGTCGGCGTTCACGTAGTAGATGGGCGTGGTGATGAAAAACGAGGGCTTGGTGCGCTCCATGTGGCAGACCTCCAGGTTACAAATACATACAAGGGTTGATGATAGCGCAAATGCGCCGGTACCGGGCCGTGAGGGGCGCGGAGTGAGGGTCGCGTTTGGCGCTGACGGCAAGGCGGAGTACGGGAGGGAAAGCCCCACACGACCCCGGCGGATCTAAGCCGCTAGGCCTCGACCTGCTGGGCCTCGAGCACCATCGCGTACACGTCGCGCTTCTTGCGGGAGTACTTCTGCGAGAGGCGCTTGGCGATGGCCGAGGCCGGCTCGTCGGCGGCGAGGGCTGCAGCGATCTCTTCGCGCAGGGCCTCATCTGGATCGGCCACGGTGCCAAAAGCGGGCATGCCGGCGCGCAGGGCTTCCAGCTCATCTGCTGCGGGCGGTGCCACAACGAGCGCGATCTCGCCGCGAACCTCTTCGCGAGCGTCAAGGGTCTTTGCAACCTCAGTCGCGCTCCCGCGCAGCACCTCCTCGTGCAGCTTGGTGAGTTCACGGCATACGGCTACCGTACGCTGCGGAAACACCTCGGCCACAGCCGCCAGCGTAGCCACAATGCGGTGCGGCGACTCATAGAAGATGAGCGCTCCGGGCACGGCGGCCAGCTCCTGCAAGCGACGCACGCGCTCACCGTGCTTGCGCCCCAAAAAGCCCTCGAAGAAGAAGTGTTCACACGAGATACCGCTCGCCACAAGCGCCGTCACGCAAGCCGAAGGACCGGGGATCACCTGAACGTCCACACCGGCGTCGCGCGCCGCGTCGACCAGCACCTGACCGGGGTCAGACACGCTCGGCATGCCGGCGTCGGAGGCAAAGGCGAGGGTCTCCCCCGCCAGCAGGCGATCGACCAGCTCGGGCGCACGCTGCGCAATCACGTTCTCGTCGCAGCGGACGAGCGTGCGCGAGATACCCAGATGCGCTAGGAGTTTAGAGGTCACGCGCGTGTCCTCGCAGCAGATAGCGTCAGCCGCGCGAAAAGCCTCGGCCGCGCGCGGGCTTAGGTCGCCCAGGTTGCCGATGGGCGTACCCACCACGTACAGGCAGCCTGCAGTGTGCGTCTCGGTCGCCATACTAATCGATCATCGCCCGCTCAAGCGGCGCCAGGGCGACGCGCGCGTCCCACGCGGGAATACGCTTCTCGGTCTTCCAGGTCTGGAAGTACCAGCCCGCAGCAGCCTCGAAGCTCGCCAGCTGGCTCGACACAAAGACGCGCTCGTAGGCGGCGCGGCCCTCGGGCGTCACGCTCGAGCTGGAGAGCACCGCCGCGGCCGACCACTCGCCCACCATAACGGGAAAGCCCGTCGAGGCGGCCTCGTGCAGCAGCTTTCTGTTGCGCACCACGGCCTGCGAGATGCCCTTGGGCGAGGTGATGTCGCACGCGCCCTCGTTGCGATAGTGGTAGAGGTGCAGATCCATCACGACGTTTTTGTACTTGCCGCCGCGCATAAAGTGACGCCAGATCTGCGGGTAGCCGGAGGCGGAGAACACGACCATCTTGTCTTCAGGCATGTGCGCGCGCACCAGACCGTAGGCATCGCGGTAAAAATTGCGCAGGTAGTGAGCCGGAATGCCCTCCGTCACGGTAAAGAGATCCTTGCGAACGCTTACGTTGGGCGAGTCGAGCAGCTCGATACCAGCAAGCGCCTCGTTGGAACCGTAGCGCGAAGCCAAGCGCTCAAGCACGCTCAGAGCAACGTGACGGCCATTGGTGGATGAGTGCCAGTCGACAGTGTTCTCGGGCGTGGTGGGACTCTCGTTAGAATCGCCCTGACCGCCCGGCACCGTCGCTAGATCGAGCAGGACGGAGACATCGTATTTGTTCGCCCACTCAAACGCACGGTCAACGTAGTCGATCGCGGAGATGTTAGTTTGAGCCTCATCCTGCGAGCCAAAGACATGCCAGGGCACGGGGATACGCACGGAATTGAAGCCGATGGCGGCGATGCGACGAAAGTCGTCCTCGCCAATGAAGGTCTCGAAGTGATGGCGGAGTCGCTCGTTGTACTCGGTGGAGCCGAGCGCTTGCTGCAGCTCGGCGGCGCAGGTAGCGCCCGTCGCGGCGTATAGCGAGGGCGAAACCCAGGTCTCGGGGATAAACCAACCAGAAAGGTTGACGCCGCGGATCCTCTCCGCCATTGGGGCCTCCCAACGTCCGTGGTGAGAAAAAAAGCGCCCGGCGAATGCCGAACGCTTTGAAATTACGAAGGGTGGCCAGAGGGGGAGTCGAACCCTCGACACGCGGATTTTCAGTCCGCTGCTCTACCAACTGAGCTATCTGGCCACTATGTCTGCCGCGAACGACAGCTCGATAACTATAACAAATCGTCCGAAAGGGTCAAGCGGGAAAATCCAACTTTTTTGGAATCCCCCATCAGGCGGTGCTCAAAGCGGCGCTGAAAACCCGCGGCGAATCCGCGAGAACCGAGAAGCGCTCGAGTACAGCGGTAGCGCCACGGCACGAGCGGATCCGCGCGGGCGGGACTCCTTTGTAGAGCGCGAGCACCGCACCCGCACTGTCAATAAAGGCGATGTCGAGCGGGAGGCGCATACCAAAGGTGTGAACGGAGGCGCAGGCCGGGAAAGCCATCACCAGATGCGGATCCGGAACGGCGCGGGCGCCAGACAATGAACAGGCGGCGCCGGGACAGGAACGGGCGATGCCGGCCGCAATATCAGCACCGACCGACCGTCGCGCCTGGCTGGCGGTGGCACGAGGCAACGGCCCGTCGCAACCAGCACAGGCGCGGAGCCCCTTGCCAAGACGGTGGATAGCGCAGAACGGCGACCGTATACGACCGGTCCTCCCCTGCCGGATCGTCATGCCAAGGAGACGGTCGTGGAAGCTTGTGGCTATCACCAAGTGCCCGCTGCCCCAGCCAAGCCGGCGAGCCGCGCGCAGGTAGACCTGCACGTCGGGCATGTCGACCATGCCAGGAGTTCCCATCTACATCACCACCCCGGGGCGCCACGGATCGATGACCACCGTGCGCTCGTGTCTAAGGAGCGCCGGTGCGCCCAACTCAACCCCGGCGATCGAGAAGCCCGTAGGCCAAGGCGCGTACGCCATGATGCAGCGATAGGTCTGCGGAACTACAGCAAGCGTAAGGAGTTCCGCACCCGCTGCCTCATCGGCCTCGTTTTCCACCGTTACCCGCACCTCGTAGGAGCCCATTGCCTGTTGCAGGGCCTCCTGCACCTGTGCCGTGGTCTCAAGCCCCGAGACGCCCGCGGGCGAGACCGCCTGAGCAATGACCACATCAGGCGCCACCCGGTCAAAACGCGCCACCGCGCAGGCAAACTGCATGAGGTTGTAGACAATCAGCGCCAGCACGATGAGCACAGGTGCAACCACCGCCATCTCGACTGTCGCCTGAGCGCGGCGCTCCCACGCGACGTCGCAAACCGCACGCATCAGGTATCGCCCCCGTCCCCGATCAAATCGCGCAACCGGATGGTCAGCGGAATCGAGCCACCGCCCGGAAGCGAGATCTCTGCCAGCGTGAACTCCTGCTGGGCCACGTACTCGCCCAGCTGATAGCCGAGCGCCCGCGCGATTGCCGTGGGGTCGGCCGTGCCGACCGGTATGGAGCGCAGTGTCTCTTGCACCTTTGCCACCGCGGGCACATCCGCATGGGCGATCACATTGGCCGAGTCGGTGAGCACTGGCTTGCGCAGGCTCAAATCAACCGGTTCCAACCCCAGCGTGTGCACCACCGATGAAAGCCGCTCCTTAAGCCAACTCCCCACCGCACCGGTAGGGCCGCTCGAGCCCATGAGTTCATCGAACTTGGAAGAAAGCCCCTCGGCCATATCTCCATACGATACGAGCAGACTGCCCCAGAGTTCCATGACGGAACCGGCGAGGCCCGCCACGCCCGACTCCGAGGCACGCTCCTCCACAGTGGAGAAGAAGCGCGAAAGCACGTTGTTCTCCTTGGTCGCCGGGTCCTGCGCGAGTACCGAAGCAGAGATCGCGCCGCGCGCGTCCAGGTCTGTTACCTCGGCAAACGACGTCTCCAGAGTCTCTGGCGCCTCAACCTCGCCGGACACGACCGCGGCAACGCAGCCGTAGCGGCCCGGCGGAGCGATGGTCGGGCGTTTGTTGCCCAAGACCTCGAGCGCGTCTTCAAAGGCGTCCGAGGCAGACTCCGCTTCGCCTTGCGCTTGGCGTTCCAACTCCAGCTCGCGATTACGGCACTCCACATACTCGGCCAGGGCGCGTGTGAACTCCTGCAGGTGGTACTCGTAGCCGTTTTCGATGGAGGTCGAGGCCGCCGGAACTTTGCCCACATCACTCAAGCGAAAGTGGCAGACCGAGCACTCACGGATGCCCGTGGCCTCAGCGGTCGAGAACGAGACAGTAGGCCCCGCCGCCCCAGTAAAGCCCGGGCATCCTCTGCCGTAATGCAACGTGAGGCCCTCTGCCTCGTTGCTCGTGGGCCAAACCGACTCGGTAAAAAGCGTGGTGTAGCGAACCTCGCGCGTATTGCACGGCAACGCCGGCACGGTGCAGGTCACTTTTCCGTCGTACTCGGAAATACCCGCGCCCTCGAACTGCGCTATGGCATAGCGGTAAAACGCCCGACGGGCAGCCGAGTTCGCAGCAGCCTCCACGCCGCCGCCTTCCGGCTGTTCATGTACCAGACGCCGCCGGTAATAGGCGCGCGTGCGACGAATCGCCACCTCGGGCTGCCAAGTAATGCTCGACTGATAATCGGGGTTCTCACCTGCAGAAAGATCGGTCAGACGCGCAGCACGTTCCTGCATGTTGTAGCCCTCACGACCGCAGTCAGCAAGCCAAGCGCGCTCCTTGGCGGCAGCCGTATCCTCCGAGGCCTCCTCCAGCTCCTGCGCCACCGTATCCATCCGCTCGGACGCGTCCCGTAGCGTCTGAGTGTCGATCTTTGCCCCGTCCAGCGCAGGAAACGATGAGGCCGAGGCCACCGGCACTGCCAGCGCCGTGCCGTAAAAGCCCCTCGTTCCGGTCGCACTGACATAGCACATCTTGGTCCCGTTGGCGGCGACCAGAAACGGCAGGGAGGACTCTAGGGTCTTGAGGCCTTTGGAGGCCGACTCCGCAAACTCGTTGCGTGCGTTGAGCACGCGAATCCCTACATCGATCGCTTTAGTCGCGCCAGTGCGCGCCCCGGGAACGAGCAGACCCACCAACCCCACGCCGGTCGCTGCGATGCCCGTAAATCCCAAGCTCGCTATGCTCGCGTCAACCACCGTCGCAGCCGTGCAGTACGAGGCGACCACGTTCGAACCGGCAAGGGCCGTCGTGTCCGCCACCGTCTGCACATCGCCCGCGCGCGCCATGCTCCACACCGCCGCGACCGAAGAAAAGAGCAAAGTGAGCACCACGAGTATCGTCACTGCCGAGGCAACCGTCGTGTAAGCCCCGTCTTCGATGAACAGATCGATCGCACAGCGGGATATGCACGTAGAGCTTTGAGACCCGATTGTCTGTGACTCCGACGCCTGCGGTTCCGACGTCTCCGGCTCAAGTGCCTGCGACCCGGCCTCCGGCGGCACAAGCGAGCACCACCCGTCAGGACCCCCACGAAGAAATCCACGCCTCATACTCCCCCTCCAACCAGCCGGGCCGCGCAGCGTACGCAACGCTGACTTTGATAGACACGTTTCCCTGCGCATCGCTCTCGCCAAATGCACTCACAAAGACGCCGAGCACCGGCAGGGGCTTCACCTTGCCCTCTATCTGCACCGAAGGGGCGGCCTCCTCCCCCGCAAATACAAGCTCGATTTCCCACGAGAGCGGACCTCCCACGTGAAAGATCGAGACGTTGGGCACAGCGGCTAGGCGGCGCTGCGCAAAGGCACGGCAGGCATCCTCGTTCTCGCCACTCGCCGTGGTCATGAGGCGTGCGGTCTCACTCGCCGCCGACTCCATGACGGCGCGGGTGTAGAGCAGACACACGGGTTGGACTGCCAGCAACACCAGAATCAAAAAAGTCGGCAGCAGCATCGCGGCTTCTACGGTCGCCTGGGCGCGCGATTCGCGCAGAACCTCAGTACAACGGGATGTCGAGCAGCCCGCTCCAATCAAAGCCGTGCGACGCCGCCCGCTCCACGAGCGCAGAGAGCGTTCCGTCCTGTCCCGCCCGCCAGAGCAGGCCAAACGCCGTGACAACCGAGAGCAACGCGGCCACGGTGAGGGCGTACTCGAGTGTCCCCTGAGCAGCACGTTCGGTCGCAAAGCGCAGGAGCGTTCTTCTGTTCTGCATCGTCTCATCCCCCGCCACCTCAAACCTCATCCCCAGGTATCAAGCGCACGATCCTCACCGTGCTCGCCTTGCCCTCGTCTGGCACCGTTATGTAGACCACGTCGACCCAGTCCGGCGGGCGCCACAGCACAGCACCCCACGCGTTGCCCGCAATGCCCAAATATCCGCCGCATGTAAGTTCGCAGCCCTCGAGCGTCTGGTACTGCTCAAGCACCGAGGCCGCGCAACCGGGAATGTCTTCATCGTCTTTCCAAGTCACGCCAGCAGTAAGAGACGAACCGGCGCCGCGAGCCAGGTCGAGCAGGAACGTCTCCGAAGAGCTGGAACGCACCCGCGCGTCCTCAACACGCGCAACGGCATCGGCAACTTCATCGGAGTCGGCTAGGCAGGCATCACCTATGCCATCACCCCCGACTGTGTCGCCATCAGCCGCCCCGTCAACACCAACTCCGGCATCGACCGAATCGGCTTCATCCGTCCCCACTCCCGCAGCACCATCGGCTTCGTCCGAGTCACTGCCGGCCACCTCACCATTAGCTCCAGCACTACCGTCGGTTGCCTCACCAGTGCTAACAGCATCCGCAGAGCCCGCATTCTCGCCAGCAGGAGCAGTTGAGGGAGTCGCCCGCACATGGCCCCATACCGCAGCGAGGACACCAATAAGAACAACCCCCACCGCGACCCAGCCGCACCGGCTCCACGATCGGTGCATGGCCTACAGCTTGTTAATGCCGTCGGAGATGGCATCCCAAAGCTCAGCCACCTTGCCACGGAATGCGATGATCGCCAGAATCGCGATGACTACCAGCACTCCCACCAAGATTGCGTACTCGGTTGTCCCCTGTGCGCTCTCCTCACTGGCAAGCGCGCGGCACCGTGCGCACGACCGAACGAACAAACCCTCCACCCGGCGTTTTAGGTTCCCAAACAAGTCAAACATACAAGCCTCCTTACAGCATTCCGCCGCCTGCGAGCAGCGGGCCCAAAATAGAAAGCAAAAGCGCAGGCAGAATGAGCGTTCCGGTTGGAATAAGCAGTTTTACGGGAGCCCGTTCGATCGTGCGTTCCACCTCGGCCCGGTGCGCCGAGCGCATCTCGGCCGCCTGCTGAGCAAGTGTGTCGGCCAAAGGTGCGCCCAACACGTAGGCCTGGTCGACCGCCGCCGCAAAGGACTCGAGCTGGCGCACGCCCACCCTTGCCGCAGCGCGACGCAGGGCCGTCTCGCGCGAACACAAGCCCAGTTGCCACGACATCCGAGCCCGATCCATCTCACGCGCAAGCAATCCGTGGCCGTTCTCACAATAAAGAGCAAGCGAGGCGTCAAACGAGAGACCCGCGAGCAAGCCAAGGCGCACGATGTCCACCATTTCGGAGACGTCGCCCAAAGAGGTCTCGCTCTCCCCCGTGCTGCCGCTACACAGTCGCTCCAAGGCCGCACGCACAACATCTATCCCGGGCATGCGTCCCCGCAGCGAGCAGAGAGTGGCTCGGGCGTCCTGTACGTTCAGGTCAAGCCCACACAGTATCCAGGCCGCAGCAGCCCACAGCGCAAAAATCAGGGTCAGCGAAGCAGCAAGCGCCGGAGTCACAGCAACGGACATGTCAGACCTCCACATCCATGATCTTTCTGATAATCGACCACGCCAGGGCATTCAACGCCAGCGCCACAGCCACCGAAACCATGCCGGTCTGTGTGGCCAGGCCATGCCGAAAATCCTGCGAAAGCAACGTGAGCAGAAAGACCATCGCTACGGGCATGACTGCCACTAGTCGTGCCGACATGCGTGCCTGCGAAGTCTTGACGTCAAGCATCCTCCTGAGTTCCAAACGCTGCCGACAAAGCAAGGCTGCCTCGGAGAGCAGCTCGCCGAGCGGTGCGCCGGTGCGCTTAGAGACCTTGAGGGCCAGAACAACCAGCTCAAGCCCGGGTGCGCACAGGCGCTCCAGCATGGCGTCGAGGGCACGCGGCGCAGGCACACCGCAGTCAATAGCGAACGAGACGCGCATGAACTCCCCGCGCACCGGCTCCTGAGCACGCGCTCCCACAAAGCGCATCGCCTGCGAGAGCGAGTAGCCCGATCCAAGCGAAATCGCTAGCGAGCCGAACGCCTCCGGCATGGCCGTCTCCAGTAAACGAGTGCGGGCGCGGGCGCGTCTGCTGCCGCTCACGCAAAGTAGAGCCACCGGCAGCAGGGCGGCTACGACTCCCCAAGCAGACCAGGCAAGCAACACGCCCAAAGCCCCTGCAGCGCACGACAACAAAACGCAGGCTCCCACACGCTGTTCGCTTCCAAAGAACTCAAAGGGGCGCCTTCCCCTAAACGCCAGGTTCTCCAGCTCGTCCGCCGCACTCAGCAGGGGCCTGCGCGATGCCACGCGAGCAAGCGGTGGCCAGCAACCAATCGCATGGCAAAGGGAGGCCAAGTCCAGGCTCTCCGACGCAGGCGAGGCGTGCGCCCGGCCAGAATCAGAGCCAAAACACCCAAGTGCGCAGGCGCAGCACAAACTTACGCACAAGCCGCAAAGGACGGGCAGAGTGACCTCCATCGGCACACCTCCTCCTCCCGCAAAGCGCCGGAGCGCAGCCCTTCCTCAATAAACGGCGGCTCCTCCAACAGCGCCCACGTTCGCGTAGCAGGGTCGAACGAGACATATTCGTGCAGCTCCACGCCCCCGCCTGGTCCGCGCGTCACGCCCGTATAGGACGAGACGAACCGCTTGCCGTCCCGCATGCGCTGAGACATCACAATCGCGTCGAGCGCCATCGCGATCTGCTCCTCGATCAGGTCTCCCGGCAGGTCAATGCCGTAGCGCGAGAGCAGCGTCAGGCGCACGATGACCTCGGATGCCGTGCCGGCATGCAGGGTCGTCAGGCTGCCATCGTGCCCCGTGACCATAGCCTGCAGCATGTCGATGCACTCCTGGCCGCGCACCTCACCCACTACAATGCGATCGGGCCGCATGCGCAAGGCATTTGCCACCAAGTCGCGGATGGTCACCGCACCTTTGCCCTCAATCGACTCGGAGCGCGCCTCCAGACGCACCACATGCGGGTGGCGCGAGAACTTGAGCTCGGCAGAGTCCTCGATGGTCACAATGCGCTCATCCATCGCGATCTCGCACGAAAGGGCATTGAGCAACGTGGTCTTCCCCGAGCCCGTGCCGCCTGCCACAGCAAGGTTCTGTCGGAGCTTCACCGCGCACGAAAGCAGGCGTGCGTACCAGTCGGGCAGCGAACCCAGACGCACCAGCTCTTCCAGCGAGGTGATGCGGTCAGAGAACTTCCTGATCGTAAGGATCGAGCCATCGAGCGCAATGGGTGGGATCACGGCGTTCACGCGGTAGCCGCTCGCCAGACGCGCGTTCACGATGGGGCTTCGCTCATCCACGCGGCGCCCCAACGGCGAAATGATGCGGTCGATGATCACGCGAATCTGCTCGTCGTTCTCAAACGCATCTTCCATAGGGTGCAGCCGACCTTCGCGCTCAAAGAAAGCCGAACGACAGCCGTTCACCATAATCTCGCTCACACTATCGTCCTCGAGCAGGCTTTGCAGCGGGCCTAGGCCCACCACGTCATCGAGCACTTGGGCAACAAGTCCTGCACGCGACCGCTCATCGAGTGCCACGGCGATATACGCGTTCAGCACCGCTTCAACGGCGGGACGCAGCTCCTCGCGGGCACGCGGGCCTGCACCGGCAGCAGCAATACGCGCCACCTCTTCAAAACCTACGCGCTCCAAAACCTCGCGCTTGACCAGCTGCTTCAGATCGGCAGCGGCGCCCATCGCTCCATAGCCTGCAAGCGAAAGTATAGGCGCCGGCGCATCCCGCTGAGCCTGCTCTGCCTGCTGCACCCGCTCCAAGACGCTCATTTCCTTGCTCCCTGGCGGCGCTTCCACGGCAGCTGCACGCGCGAGCGGCCACGCGCCTGTTCCTCACGTTGAACCTGCGCGCGTTCCCATTCCGACACGTCGCAGCCCAACTCCTTGAGCATCGAGCACGTCAGGGCACAGACGTCTTTAGTGAACGCAGACTCCGTCGCCATGTACTCGCCCATCCGGCCAAACGCCGCCATCTCACACAGCGCGTCGCCCCCGTCGGGCATGCGCACGCGGGAGCGCAAAGCGACCGCCATCTCAAAGCGCATGGCCTGCTCCTCAAGGTTCCCAGCGGCGCCAAACCGATTAAACACCGAGGTCATCTTGGTCTTTGCCACACCCAGACGCCCCGCCAGCTCGACCGCACGCACCGCAGAAGCAGCGCTTTGCGCCTGCCCGACCACCAAGCAGCGGTCGCACTGCGACACAGCCGAGGCGACCGAATCACTCCAGAAGGTCGAGGTGTCCGCAAAGACCACGTCCGCCTCGCCGCGCAAAATCTCGATCAGACTCTCAACAGGAGCGGAGAGCAGTTCAGCGCGCTCGGGCAGAAGTGACGGGCCCCACAGCGTCACGCCTGGGGCGATCCGCATCGCGCTCTGCTCGACCGCGCTCATCGTTTCCTCGCCCGGCGCCGCGCCGTGAAGTATGCTCAGGTCGAGAAGCTCTTGCGCGCCCATCACCTCATGCAGGTTGCCAAACATCAGGTCGAGGTCGAGCACCGCTGCGCGCAACCCCATCACCGCGGCCGCATGAGCCATGGCAGCCACAAGCGTCGTCTTGCCCGTGCCACCTCGCCCAGAAATCGCCACCACCAGCGGCGCCCGAGTTGCACTCGCACCCGGAGTCGAGGCCGTATCCGAATGGTTCGCGTCGGCGAAATCCTCTACGGGCACCGACGAGCTGGCAGACGCGCCGGCGCCTGCAACAGCGCCCACCTTAGCAGCCGCGTCAAAAGGCGAAACAGCCGACGCGGAGGCGAGCCCAGAATCGCCTATTCCCTCAGGCGCACTACTAGACTTCTGGTCGTTTGCCGCAGATTTATCAGCGCCCTCAAGCCCCTTCTCGCCCTCGCCTGGCAGACCGCTCGTTAAAGCCCCATCTGCCCTTGGCGCCGGAACGTCCCAAGGCGGAACGTCATCCATGAGGCACGCATAGCGCTCCTCTTCCCACTCCGGCACATCATCGTCCGAGTACGGCGGCGCCTCCTCGCTCTCGTTCGCTGCGCCAGCAGCAGCCTTGCCCAGATCTGGCGTCCCAGGCGGTTCGAGCGTGGCTGGCACGCCGAGCCCCCGGGGCGCATCGTCCTTAGGCCCATGATCTTCAGCGGGGAGCGCGGTCGGCGTGGGCTCGTGCGGCTCTCCCTGTGCACATGCCTCGTTCGCGCCCACGGCCGGCACCGTGCTCCCCGCTGCGATCACCTCCGTCGCGCCTGCCTCCAGCAGTCGCGCCACCTGGGCGCTCTCTGCCGCATCCGCCATCACCAACACCGCGTTCTTCCATCCGCGGCGCGCAAGCCCGCAGACCAGCGACTCGGTACCCGTAAGATCCTCAAGAGAAATAGCAATGCCAGAAGCCGAACGGTTCAGCACCTCAGCCGCCGCGGGCACACCCTCCGGCTCCGTAAAGCGCATCAGCCGTGCGCCTGCATCGCGTCGATCGATCTCTGCACGCACGCCCGCATAACGCCCCGCCGAGGCGCACACCAACCAAATCGAACTCATCAGACCTCGCCCTCCTTCTGCTACGCGTCTTAAGCGTCCTCGCCCTTGTCCTCGGCCTTGCTGTCGTCCTTGCCATCACCCTCGACTTCAGAAGCTGTCTGTTCAGCAGCCGAGTCGCCTCCCGAACCGTCTTCCGAATCATCGCCACCTGCAGCCCCCGCGCTCGTCGATCCCGCCGCCGCAGTTCCCGCCGACTCGCCCGCAGTCGCCGACTCGCCCGCCACAGTCGAGCCATCCGGATCGGAGCCATCAACCACCCCGTTGCTCGCCGCCAGCGTGACCATCGCCTTCGATGCCGCCGAGAGCAGCTCGCATACGTTCTCGGGCCGTACGGCCAGAGTCACCCAGGTAATGTCGCCTCCGCCCTGCGCCAATGCACTCGTGTCGAGCACCTGCGCGGTAGTCAGTCGATCAGCAATCGCGTCCTTCGAGATGTAGACGTCAACCTCGTCCCCGCGTTCCAACGTGCCGCCCAGCGCATGCTCCGCATCGCTCGCTACCGAGACGGCAACCATGCCCTCGGGCACATCCAGCCCATGCTTGTTTTCGGCAAAGTAAAGCGGACTCAACACCGCGCGTTTGGGGATGCGCCCTGTGGCGGTCTTGCCCAAGACCTCTTTGATCGACCCATATGCATCAGAGGGCAGCAGGCTCGAAACCCAATCCTCGACGGTCGCGTTGCTCTCGTCGATTGCGTCTCCAGGCTCGATATCGCGCGTTGCCACGCATACGCGCACCACGTCTCCCCCATACGACGCCATCGCCTCACGCTGGGTCGCTTGGGCATCGTCGCGCACCGACGCCGTATACAGCAACGTCAACGCAACGGCCAAAAGCCCCAGCACAACGCTCACGGCAATTCTCAGCTTCCGACTCACCGCCACCCCCTATCGCACAAGACGCCCCTGCAGGCGTTGCAGGTCGTCACCCTGATTGTGCGCAGGTCGAAGGCGGTACCGGAGGACATATTCAAGTTCTGAACCGCGGCCTTACCAACCTCTTTCGGCTTTCTCTCACCCCGTGTTGGAACTCTGTAAGACATTGCGGAATCCGCGCGGCGCCCCGGGTAAGACGCACAGAAAAAGAGCCCGCAGCGTGCATGCTGCGGGCTCTTCAAAGGGTCGTTCTATATGTGCAGGAGCGCGCGGCGAGCGCCCGGGCAGGGCACCTATCCCCTGCGGCGGCGCGCCCCGAGCGCCACGGCGGCCGCGCCAGCAGCGGCCACGGCGCCCACGAAGATGGAGGCGTCGCCCGTGCCGGGAAGGGTCTCGCGCCCGGACTGGTCACCCTTCTTGTCGTCGTCATCCTTGCCGCCCTTGTCGGGGTCGGAGTCGGGGTCGGAACCGCCGTCCTCCCCGCCCTCGGGGTCGATGTCCGGATCAGTATCGGAACCGCCGTCCGCCTTCTCCCAGGAGGCGGTGAGCGTCAGGTCGCCGGTGACCGGAGCCGCAAAGTCATAGGACTCGCCGTCGAGCGTCCAGCCCTCGAAGTCGTAGCCCTCGCGCGCAGGCGCCTCGGGCTCGCTGGCCGTGTCGCCGTCCTCAACCGTCTGGGCGCCCACGGCGGAGCCGCCAGCGGAGTCGAACGTAACCCGGTGCGTGATGGCATAGGTAAACGTCACGGTCTCGCTCGGAACCCAGCCGTCACGGAACGCCTTGACCTTCAGCACCGTGCTGTGAGCAACCTCGATGCCCTCGCTGCCAAAGGCGGGGCTGTCCTCAGTGGGCTCGCTACCGTCCACGGTGTAGCGGATGACCGCGTCGGCGGTCTCGCAGGAGAGCTCGACCTTCTGCGTGGCGGCGTAGGTGCCCGACCCGATGGAGGCCCGCGGTGTGCCCACCGTCTCGGCCGCGGCGACGCTCACCGTGACCTCGACGGTCTCGGTCTCGCCGTCGTGGTCAACATAGCTCGGGTACACGACCGTGCCCGTGACCGTGAACTCCTGCGCACCGAGATCGGTCTTGTCGAAGCCCGTGACCGCGTCCCACTCGATGGTGAGCGGGACCGCGCAGCCGCACGCCTTGCTCGTAGCCGTGACTTCCTTGGGCAGCGACCAGCTCGCGCTCTCGCCCGCGTCCTGCTTGACCTGGTAGCTCCAAGTCTCCTCGTGGGTGAGGCTCACGGCCGAGAGGCTCTCGAGCTCGGTGTCCTCGATGGCCCCCGTGTTGGGGAAGGCGATGCAGACGAGCTTCGTGCCGTCGTCGGCCTCGGCGATGTAGGCCGAGCCGCTGGGGAGCGCGGTGCCCTTGCAGTCAATTGTCACGTCCTTGTCAAGCAGGTACTTAGCAGTGGAGGCTCCCTCGGCCTTCTTGAACTCGAGTGAGGCGGTGTAGTTGACCATGTGCCCCGCCTTGCCCTCCTCGTCTCCCGTAGGCGCCCACGTGATCGCGGGGTTGCCGCGGGGACCGGAGAGCAGCGAGGTGATGTCGGTCCACGAGTCGGAGTCGCCGGCCTTGACCCTGACCGTGCTCGCCGCCTGGGAGAGGATCCCGTGCGCCGCCGGCGCGTCAATGTCGATGTCGATCTCGCTCACCACCGGGTTGTAGACGGCGGTGACCGTCATGTCGTCCTCTACCTTGTCGAACGCGAGCGTGAGGCCCGTGCGCTCCTCGCCGTCCACGATCCACTTCTCGAACTCGTAGCCCTCGAGCACGGGCGCGGTGATGGTAAGCGCCTTGTCCTTCTGCACCGTGTAGCTCGCGATGCCCGGGGTGGCCGTCGAGTCCACGTCGGTGTAGAGGCCGTCCACCGTGACGGTCTTCGTCTGGGCGTCGTTGATGAAGTAGAGCTTGTTCACAGTCTCAGATGACCCGCCGTCGCCCTCCGACCAGAGAACGACGTCCCAGATGCGCATGTCGTTCGAGGCGGGCTCGAGGTAGATGGCGCCGGAGTACGTGGTCTCCTCGCCCTTGACCCAGGAGCTGCCGTCATAGTAGTCGGCGCGGTACTTGATGGTCGCACCCGCAGTCGCGCAGCTCGCGGTGACCTTGAGCTTGCCGTCGACGAACCTGGAGGCATCCGTGGTGGTGGAGTACGTGCCCGCATCGGGGGAAACCGTCGGGGTCTGGGGCGGCGTAGGCTCCGCATCGGTCACCGTCACCTGCACGTTCACGTGCGCAAGCTCGTCCGGGAGGTTGACCCCCGCGACACCGGTGAGGGCGACCTGCCCCTCGAAAGTGCCGCCCTCGGGCTTGACGATCTTGCCGCCCTCGACGATGCCGTCGAAGTAGTAGTTGCTCTTCTTGAGGCCCAGCTCGACGGAGGTGCCGGCGTTGGTCTTGCCTTTGGCGCTCGCAGGCAGCGACGCGATAAAGTCGCTCAGCGCCGTACCGGCCTGCACCGTCACGGAGATGGGCTCGACCTCCGTCACCGAGGACGGCGCGGTCCGGTAGGTGGGAGTCGCCAGGAGGAGCGAGCCATCCCTGGTGACCTGCTCGACCGTGGCCGCCTCATCGCTCATGTTGCCCACCCTGAGGTAGACGGTCGCGTCCTCGGCAAAGACGAGCCCCGCCTTCTGGTTGCTGTCGACCCACGCGTACGCCATGTACGACACGCCGTACTCGGCCTTGCCGCTGGCCGGCGTCTTGGCCGCGTCAGACACGATCTTGTACCACGAGAGCTTCACGGTGTAGGTGCCCGAACCGCCCGTGCCGCCGTCGGTGCGCTTGAAGGTCGCCGTGGCGGGCAGGTCCTCGCCGGCGTTCGGGTAGGCGAACGTGAGCACGCCGGAGGTGGCCTTGTCGCCGTAGACCCCCACGAGGTTCACCTCGTTGTTGGGCATGGCGAAGGAGATGCTCTGGTCGTAGAGGAGCGCGTCGGTGATCGTCTCGGACGCCGGGTGGAAGCCCTCGGTCGCGTCGAGGTCCCACTTCCAGAAGAAGTTGCCCTCTGCGGGCTTGGCGGTCGCGGTGGCGGTGGCCCCCTTGGCGTAGCTGCCCTGCTCGGCGCCGTCGACCTTGAGCACGAACGTCCCGGTGCCGCGGCGCTGCCACATGTCGCCGCCCTCGTCGGAGCCGTAGGCCACGTAGTAGCCGTCCAAGTCGATGAAGAAGCAGCCGCTCCCCTTGTTGCTGATGTTCTTGCCGATGCGGCGATCGCCCTCGATCCCGGTGCGCACGCCCACGTTCGAGCCCTTCTCCAGGCCGCCCGTGATGTAGGCGTAGCCGGTGCCGCCGCTGATGGTGCCCAGGAACACGTCGTCAGCGACGCCGCTGTCCTTCTTGACGCGCGTATTGCCCTTGACAGTGCACACGCCCGTCATCTTGACGTCATAGCGGTAGCTCACGAACACGCCGCCGCCCTCGCAGGTAGAATCCTTGACAGCACAGACGTTATCGGTAATAGTGCAGCCGTCGATGACGCACTTGTCGTTGTCGACGTAGATGGCGCCGCCGTCTTTATCTGCCGAGTTCCCCATGAAGGTGCACTCGGAGATGGTCGTCGACTCCTGGTCGAGTTCAATGGCGCCGCCGTCATGGGCCGACCAGTTGCCGTTGAACTTGAGGCCCTTGATCAGGCCCCTGTTCTCGCCGGTCTTGCTGTCGACATGGATGGCGCCGCCACTCTTGCTCTCTTTCGCATCCATATTGCCATGAGCCACTGCCTTGTTGTTGGAGATGACTCCCGTCTTATCCTCAGAGACAATGGTGAACTTGCTCTGGTTGACGTAGATACCGCCGCCGCCTTTCGCATAGTTGCCGCTGATGGTGCCGCCGTTTTTCAAAGCAATGGTGTTCTGCGAGCCGTCTGCAACGACACCGCCGCCGCCGTACGGCGCGCAATTCAAGCTCACGCTCCCGCCGTCAATGATGAGCGAGGCACCCTCACCGTTAAGATAGATACCACCGCCATACTGGTCAGAACGGTTGTTCTGGACACTTGCGTTTCCCGTGAGCTTGATGGTGCAGTTTTTGTCTGCGTAGATGCCGCCGCCGCATTCGAGTTGCCACGCCCATTTCGTTGCAGCGGCCCAATTTCCCGCGAGCGTGATCCCGTCGAGTGTGAGACTGCTGTCGTCTTCCATGTAGACGCCACCGCCCAGACGGGCCTCGCCACCCGTGACCAGGCCTCCCGTGCACACCTTCATGGATTGCTTGACCGGGTCTCTCTCGGGGCTGTACCCATTGAACGTGAACCACGTGTCCCGCTTGCTCGACGTGAGAGTCAGGCTCGCGCCCTTGTACAGATGAATCACGCTGCCGTCGCCCGTGTTACTGATTCTGTGCCCGTTCATGTCGATGGTGAGGCTCTTGCCGCCATCGACGCCCATGGTGGTCTGAATGTCCTGGGCGCCGGAGTTGAAGTCCCAGTCCTGCAGCATGACGAGGGTGTTCCCCTCGCCGTAGGCCGCGTTGATGGCCTGGACTATCCCCGTGTAGTAGGTGATCTTGCCCGAGGCGTCCTTCACATAGGCGACGCCCTCGGCCGCGAGGGCCGGCGTGGGCGCAAAAGCGCCGGCGGCCATGGCCGTCACCATGGCGAAAGCAAAAAGGCAAAGACGGAAAAGGTTGTTACGCGGTACACGCAGGTTCATATGGGCAGCCTCTTCGTGCGCTGGGGAGGTTCATCAGAGAGATTCTTCGCATTATAGCCCCAAAGCACACGATACCCGGCGGCAAACAGCCTGATAACCTGCAGAAACGATGGTTTTACTGTTTGCCGATGCGCACGTCCGGGTCGAGAGACTGGGCGCTCACGCGCATCTCCTTGGCGAGCGCCAAAAACGCATCGAGGCGGATGCGCTCGATCGCGCCCGAGGCCACCCCCTCTTGCACGGCGCAGCCCGGTTCGTGGGTATGCGTGCAGTCGTTAAAGCGGCAGGCACGAGCGGCCTCAACCACCTCGGGAAACGCACGGGCAAGCCCGCGGTCGTGACCCACAAGCGGCAGGCTGCGCAGACCCGGAGCGTCGGCGATCACGCCGCAGGGATGCGGCAACGAGACCATCACACGTGCCACCGTGGTGTGGCGCCCGGAATCGTCGCGCTCGCGCACGGCGCCCGTGGCCAGCGCATCGTGGCCCAAAAGCGCGTTGAGCAGAGTCGATTTACCAGCCCCCGATTCGCCCAGAATCATGGCGACGGTGCCGGCCGGCACGCAGGCGCGCACCTCATCGAGCCCGCGCCCCTCAGCAGAAGAGGTGACCACAATCTGCACGTCCGGGCCCACCAGGCAGCGAATATCGTAGAGCACCGCCTGGAGCTCCGTGTCTTCGCAACGATCGGCTTTGGTAAGTACTACTACGGGTTTTGCTCCGCAGTCGAGCGTAAGCACCATGGAACGAGCAATGCGGTCGCACATAAGCCGCGAGCTGTCGCGCGCGGCACCGAGCGCCTGCACGATCAGAATCGTGTCTACGTTGGCGGCGAGCACCTGGCGTTCTCCGCGGTTCTTCCCCCGCCAGCGCTCAAAGCTACTGCGGCGCGGCAATACCGATTCAATAACCCCCATGTCGTGCCCCGGGCTCACCCGAACCGCAACCCGGTCGCCCACAGCGGGCAGCAAGATCTCTTCCTCACCGCGAGCCTTTGCAAACGAGACCGCATGCTCGGCTCTAAAAAGGGCACCTTCGTTCACCACCAGCGGAAACCCACGGTCGAGGCGTACAACAGCACCAAGGTGCATCTGCTCAGGCATCTCAGCCGCCGTGCGGAACTCCTCAAAGGCCGCACGCTGAGCGTCATCAACGGGCAGGTCATCAAACGTAGGCACGTCCTCAAGACTATCGATAGCAGGAGCCTCAGCGGCCAACTGCGCCGCGCTCACCTCGGCCGCCTGCTTACGACGCCGATCCCGCCGAGCCCGCGCCCCCGTAGCTTTCTTAACCTTGCCCTTGCCCACGCACGCCTCCCGCTCCGCTCAAAACTCCTACGTATTCTACCGGGAAATACTCGGCATCCCGGCGCGATCAAAATAGGCAAGACACAACCATCCGTCCGGGCCAGTCACAAAACTCCATCAATTGGTTAGTTTTATTCCGCTTGCCCCTCCTTTGCAACCGTTTATCCTCCATATACTTACATTAATGTCCCGCATTAATTAGATATTACAAACAGGAGGCATTAATGAACATTCGGATAAGCACATTTGCTTTGCCCGCAGAAAGGAAACCACATGTTTGCAATCATCATTGCCCCGATTCTTGGGGTCTGGGGCATCCAGTTCTTCCTTAATAAGCGATGGCTAGCAGGTATCGGATCTGTCGTCCTTTCGGTCTCTGCCTATTTCTTGGCATATATCCTCAAAGCCGCCTGGCCGTACACCGTCGCATTTCTCGCTGCCCTTTATAGCTCAATTTCCCTTTACAGCTCCAGGGCTGAGGTATCGATTGTGAAGGGCGTAATCCAATCTCCCATTCCCCTGAAAGTCTATTGGGCAATCATGCTGTTTATCGACTGCTGCATGTCCCTCATCCCCTTCCCCGAGCTCCTCGAATACTACTAAGCAGCAGCGGGAAGGAGAAAACCTCAAACCCCAACCTCTCAGCAGCCGATTCTCCGAGAAGGTTGCCCCCCGAGGTCCCCGAGGCTTTTCTCTCACAGACACACGGCGGCACACAAACGCCCAAGAAAGTAAACCGAAGGTCCCCAAGGGTGTTTCCCTCACGGACATTCCGCAGCACAGAAGCCCCCTTTGCCAACGCCCGCAGGGCGAGGCAAAGGGGGCTTCTAGGTGCGAGGACGTCCGTGAGGGAAACACCCTTGGGGACCGTCAGCACAAAAAGGCGAGATGTGCGAGGACGTCTGTGAGAGAAAAGCCTTGGGGACCGCCTGGAAGGGTTACTCCTTCTCGATCGCTCTCATGATGGCCTTATACACCTCCACCAGCGGCACGATCAAAAACGCCAGGCCGAGCGCCGCAAGCACGCCGCGCGGCTCAAGCGTGATGCCCGGGCCAAAGAACATGGCGGCAAGGCCCGGCACCACGGTCACGATTACCGTAAGCACCAGCGCGAGCGCCGCAGAGGCCCACAGCCACTTGTTCTGCTTCTTCATGGTGAGCAGCGACGCACGACGGCTGCGCATGTTAAAGCAGTGGAAGATCTCGACCATGTTGAGGGTGATGAACGCCATCATGACGCCCTCTTCGTCGGCGGTGCCAGCGATCATCTGAGCGATGTCGATGTAGCCCATATCAAAGTAGACGCCCGTAAAGAAGCTCGCGAGTACGAGCGCCGTGATGATGAGGCCCTGCACGATGCAGTCCACGCCCATGTGGCCAGCGAACACGCCGTCATTGGCGTTGCGCGGACGGCGACGCATCACGTCGCCCTCGGCATCCTCGAGGCCCAGCGCCAGCGCCGGGAAGCAGTCGGTCACGAGGTTCACCCACAAAAGCTGAACCGGCTGGAAGATGGTAAAGCCAATCAGCGTGGCGATAAAGACCGAGAACACCTCGGCCAGGTTGGCAGAGAGCAGGAACTGAATGACCTTGCGGATGTTGTCGTAGATGCGGCGACCCTCTTCGCAGGCATGGATGATGGTGGCGAAGTTGTCGTCGGCCAAGACCATGTCGGCCACGTTCTTGGTGACGTCGGTGCCCGTGATGCCCATGCCAACGCCGATGTCGGCGCGCTTGATGGAAGGCGCGTCGTTCACGCCGTCGCCGGTCATGGCCACAATCATGTCGCGGCTCTTCCAAGCCTCCACGATACGCGTCTTGTGCTCGGGCTGCACGCGGGCGTACACGCCAAACTCCTCAATGCGGCGATCGAGTTCCTCATCGCTCATGCGATCGAGCTCGGCACCGGTAATGGCCTGCTCGCGGTTCTCGACAATACCCAGCTGACGCGCGATGGCCACGGCGGTATCGATATGGTCGCCCGTGATCATGACGGTGCGAATGCCGGCGTCGTGCGCCTCGGAGATGGCCACGGCGGCCTCGGGGCGCACCGGGTCAATCATGCCCGAAAGGCCGCAGAACACCAGGTCGTGCTCAAGGGCAGCAGGGCTGCAGTCGGCAGGCGCCTGCGTGTAGCTGCGGCTTGCGAGTGCCAGTACGCGCAGGGCCTCGTCGGCCATCGCCTTGTTGGCAGCAGCGATCTGCTCGCGGCGCTCGTCGGTAAGCGGCACCACGGAGTCGTTCTCGTAAATATGGGTGCACAGGCCCAGCACCACGTCGGGCGCGCCCTTGGTGTACTGCTCAAAGCCGCCGTCGAGGGTCTCCACCACAACGGACATCATCTTGCGGCCCGAATCGAACGGAGCCTCGCCCACGCGCGGGTGCTCCTGGTCAAGGCCGGTCAGGCCCGCCTTGGCGGCATCGTTTACCAGCGCGCACTCGGTGGGCTCGCCCACGGCCTCGCCGGCTTCGGCGTCCCACTTGGCATCGGAGCACAGCGCCATGCCGGTGAGGAACTTGGCCTCGGGCGCGGCGAGCTCGTGCTTCACAACGGTCATCTTGTTCTGGGTGAGCGTGCCCGTCTTATCGGAGCAGATCACCTGCGTGCAGCCGAGCGTCTCCACGGCAGAGAGCTTGCGGATAATCGCCTGGCGGCGAGCCATCTTGGTAACACCGAGCGAAAGCACGATGGTGACCACGGCCACCAGACCCTCGGGGATGGCAGCGACAGCAAGCGACACGGCAACCATAAAGGTGTCGAGCAGGGCCGTGGGGTCACTCATCACGTTGCCCACGCCGTGGCGCAGGATGTCAACGCCAAAGATAACCACGCAGATCACGATAACCATGATGGTGAGGATGCGGCTGAGCTCGGCGAGCTTAACCTGCAGGGGCGTGAGTTCCTCCTTGGCCTCTGCCAGGGCGCCGGCGATCTTGCCCATCTCGGTGTTCATGCCGGTGCCGCACACCACGGCGCGGCCGCGGCCGTACACCACGGTGGAGCCCATGTAGCACATGTTCTTACGGTCGCCCAGGGGAACATCGTCTGCGTCTGCGGCAAGGATGATGGTCTCGGCATGCTTATCGACCGGCACGGACTCGCCCGTAAGCGCGGCCTCCTCGATCTTCATGCTGGCGCTCTCGAGCACACGGCAGTCGGCCGGAACCGAATCGCCCGCCTCGAGCAGCACGATGTCGCCCGGCACCAGCTCGGAGCTGGGCAGGTGCACGAGTTTGCCGTCGCGCATCACCTTGGACTGCGCGGCGCTCATCTCCTGCAGGGCGGCCAAAGCCTCCTCGCTTTTGGCCTCCTGCACCACGCCGAGAACCGAGTTCACGATCACGACGAACATGATGATCGCCACATCGGCAAAGTCGGCCTCGCCCTTCACCATGCCGGTGAGCGCACTGATGACGGCGGCCACGATGAGCATGATCACCATGGGATCGGCCATCTGCTGGAAGAAGCGAATCCACAGCGGAGTCTTGGCCTCCTCGGCCAGCTTGTTGGGGCCGTACTCACCCGCGCGACGCGTGGCCTCGGCAGTGGTTAGGCCCGCCTCGGCACTCGTGTCCTGGGCCTCCAAAACCTCGGAAGCCGCAGCGAGATATTCAGGTTGCATAGAGTTCCCTCCTGGGTTTTTATGCCGGCCGGTGGCTTGATTCCCGATCATAATTCCCAGGAGAGGGCAAGGGCTCATCAAGCCTGTAGCACCGAACGGCGCGTGAACAGTTCCCCTATAGTACCCAAAACGCGCACGGGCACACGTCAGTTCTTTGCGCCGGCGCGCGGGGCTTTCAAACCTTAACGAAACCTGACGCAACCGTAACGGCGGCAAAACCTCTCGCATACACGCGCCTGTCCTCGAAACAAAGGAAGATTCGCGCAGGTAGAGACTTTGTAACTTACGGATTCTTTCGCAATCGAAAGGTTTTGGCTAGCGTATACTGAAGCCACGTGGAATTTCCAATGTGGACTGTACGGAGGTTATGCATGTACAAACGCACGAAGATTGTCTGCACGATGGGTCCGGCTTGTGACAGCGAAGATACGCTGCGCGAGATGATCAAGGCAGGCATGAACGTTGCCCGCTTCAACTTCTCCCACGGCTCCTACGAGGAGCACCACGAGCGCATCGAGCGCGTGCGCCGCGTCGCGGCCGAGGTCGGCCAGCCCGTGGGCATCCTGCTCGACACCAAGGGCCCCGAGGTGCGCACCGGCCTGCTCGAAGGCCACAAGAAGGTCACTGTCCACGAGGGCGACTCCATCATCGTGACCGCCGCCCCCACCACCGAGGAGAACCTCGGCAACGCCGAGCACATCTCGCTCGACTACCTCAACCTCCCGAACGAGGTCAGCGCCGGCTCGACCATCCTGATCGATGACGGCCTGGTTGGCCTGGAGGTCCAGTCGGTCGACGGCAACGACATGCACTGCGTTGTCAAGAACACCGGCGAGATCGGCGAGCGCAAGGGCGTCAACGTGCCCAACGTGAACATCGGCCTGCCCGCCATCACCGAGCGTGACCGCGAGGACATCCTCTTTGGCCTCAAGGAGGGCATCGACTACATCGCCGCCTCCTTCATCCGTGACGGCCACGCCGTGGAGGAGATCCGCGAGCTGTGCCTCATGAACGGCGGAGACCACGTGACGATCTTCCCCAAGATCGAGTGCGCGCTGGGCGTTGAGAACTTCGACGAGATCCTCGAGGCCTCCGACGGCATCATGGTTGCCCGCGGCGACCTGGGCATCGAGATCGCTCCCGAGCTTGTCCCGCACATCCAGAAAGAGATCATCGCCAAGTGCAACGCGGCATACAAGCCCGTCATCACCGCCACGCAGATGCTCGACTCCATGCAGCACAACCCGCGCCCCACGCGCGCCGAGGTGGCCGACGTCGCCAACGCCATCTATGACGGCACCGACGCCGTGATGCTCTCTGGCGAGTCCGCGGCCGGCATGTACCCCGTCGAGGCCGTGAAGATGCAGGCCAGCATCGCCATTGAGACCGAGAAGTACCTGCCCGCTCACGCTCCGCTCGTTGTGCCCGAGGACGCTCACGGTACGCGCGTGGTCAACAACGTCGTGGGTCTCTCTGCCGTGAACATGGCCACTACCGTGGGCGCCAAGTGCATCACCGTGCCCACCACCACCGGCCGCACCGCGCGCCTGATCTCGCACTTCCGTCCCAACATCCCCATCTGCGCGTTCTCTCGCCACGAGTGGGCCGTCCGGCAGATGATCATGTACTGGGGCGTGCAGCCGCACCTGGCCGCCATCACCCAGGGCACCGTTAACGGTACGATCATGAAGGCTATCGAGACCGCCAAGGAGCTGGGCTACGTCAATGAGGGCGAGCTCACCGTCGCCACCGCAGGCGATCCGCGCATGAGCGTCCAAATCGACGGCAAGGCTTCCTCGACCAACGTGGCCTACGTCGCCCAGGTGCGCTAAGCCACAGGCGAGGCTGAGTCGCGGCGACAGGCGAAGGCGACGAGCCCGAGCCGAAGCCGCAGGCCAAGCCGACGGCGTGGCCGATACAGGGCACCAAGCGAAAGCGCGGCGGGGATTCGAGTCCCCGCCGCGCTTTTTTGCGTTGCATGAATCCGTAGCAGCCACACGATGTGCGGCGAGCGTTCGCTCGGTAACCGGCTCGCGGGCTACCGCTTGACCACCATCGCACAGCCCCGCCGTTCGGTGACGTGCCGTCCGCCAGCCGCTGACAGGCAAGCCGCCCCGTGCTGGCTATCGCCCATCGCTCGCGCTGCTCGAGCCCTACGCCCCCACCTGCTGCAGGTCGTAAGGGGTGGTCTGGTAGACGTAGTAGTTCAGCCAGTTGGTATAGAGCAGCTGGGCTTGGCTGCGCCAGACGTTTCGCGGCGCCTGCGTAGGGTCGTCGTTCGGGAAGTAGTTCACGGGAATCTCAGGGTCGATACCGCGCGCCAGGTCGCGCTCGTACTCGAGCTTAAGCGTGTCACGATCGTACTCGGGATGACCAAACACAAAGAAGCGGCGACTGTCCGTAGACTTCACGATATAGAGGCCCACCTCGTCGGACACAGCCACGATCTCCAGGTCAGAGACGGCCTCCACGTCCTGTGCGCGCACCTCGGTGTTGCGGGAGTGCACGGCATAAAAGCGGTCGTCCAGGCCGCGAACCAGCGGGCTTTTAGGCTTGACCAAGCGGTGCTCAAACACGCCAGAGGCCTTGCTCGGCAGGCGGTACTTAGGGATACCGTAGTGATAGTAGAGGCCAGCCTGCGCGCCCCAGCAGATATGCAGGGTAGAGTGCACGTGCGTGCTCGACCAGTCCATGATGCGGCAGAGCTCGTCCCAGTAGTCAACGTTTTCAAATTCCAGCAGCTCAACAGGGGCGCCGGTAATAATCAGACCGTCAAAATGCTCGTCTTGAATGTCCTCGAACGTGCGATAGAAGGTCTCCAGATGGCCGGCCGAGACATGCGAGGCCTCGTGACTCTTGGTGCGCAGCAGGTCGACCTCGATCTGCAGCGGCGTGTTGGAAAGCTTGCGCATGATCTGCGTCTCGGTAGCCACCTTGGTGGGCATGAGGTTCAGAATGAGCACACGCAGAGGGCGAATGTCCTGGTGAAGGGCGCGGAACTCCGTCATCACAAAGATGTTCTCGCCCTCGAGGATTTCGGTCGCGGGCAGCGCATCGGGGATTCTGATCGGCATGACGGGCACTCCTTCGCATCATTGCAGTGGCGCCTATTGTACCCCGCAGCCGGATATGCGTCACATGGGCAGCGACTCGCATAATAATGCGAGTCAATCGAATCGCATTATTCTGCGACCGGCTGCTTCACGTCGCCTCCGTAGCCTCGCCCGCCGGCGCTTTGTAACGATATTCTGACGCGGCGCGGGCTGACGTGCGCAGGACTACAATGGGCGCATCAACCCCGCATAGAAAGGCGCATCGTTATGGGCACAAACCGCAAGATCGGCGTTTTGGGACAGGGCCACGTGGGCGCGCACGTCGCGTACACTCTGCTGATTCAGGGCCTGGTTGACGAGCTCTACCTGTGTGACGTCAAGGAGCAAAAGGTCGCCTCTGAGGCACAGGATCTGCACGACGCCCTCACATTCATGCCGTACAACACCAAGATCATCAACGTGGGCGACCGCTATGAAGAGCTCGCCGGCTGCGACATCATCGTGAACGCTGCAGGCGACGTGTCCAAGTCTGCCGGCAACCGCGACGGCGAGCTGTTCTGCACCACCGACTCCGCACGCAGCTTTGCAAACCGCATCGTCGACGCCGGCTTTGACGGCATCTGGGTCTCCATCGCCAATCCCTGTGACGTGGTGTGCACTGCCATCTGGCACCTCACCGACTACGACCCCAACAAGATCATCGGCTCGGGCTGCGGCCTTGACTCCGCACGTCTGCACTCCGAGGTCTCCAAGGTCTGCGGCGTCTCGCCCAAGTCGGTCGACGCCTACATGATCGGCGAGCACGGCTTCTCGCAGCTCGCCGCTTGGAAGTCTGCAACCATCGCCGGCAAGAAGCTCTCTGAGCTGGCCGCCGAGTACCCCGAGCAGTACGACTTTGACCAGGCCGCCGTCGAGGACGCCGCGCGCAAGGGCGGCTATGTGACCTATGCGGGCAAGGGCTGCACCGAGTACGCTGTGGCCGCCTCCGCCGCGCGCGTGTGCGCCGCGGTGCTGCACAACGAGCACGCCGTCCTCTCGGCCTCCACGCTCATGCGCGGCCAGTACGGCGAGGAGGGCATCTTCACCTCCCTGCCCTGCGTGATTGGCGCGAACGGCATCGAGCAGGTCTACACCCTCGACCTTTCCGATGCAGAGCTGGCCGGCTTCCACAAGAGCTGCGACCACATTCGCGACAACATCTCCAAGCTCACGTGGTGGTAATCACGCACGGCGACGGCTCTTTAGCGGAGACGGCTGCGCAGCGATAGCCACGCAGTAAGCACGCCGGCAGCGTTATAGCGACGCAGGCGCCTTCAAAACAGCAGCGCGCCCGCCCTGGTCTTGCACCAAGGCGGGCGCGCTTTTGCGTGCGCTCTATACAGGCGGCGGCGTCGACCTCAGCCGCTCCAGCGAGAACGAGTCGTACGGACTACCGCAACCCCTACTCCCCGGCTACGCGGGCACCGGCGGCTGCCGCCAGCTCGGCCTCCTCGGGGTAGTAGATGCCCCACTCGCGGCGCAGGCGCGTCATGATGTCCATGACGTCACTCGCGAACACGATCATCGCGTCCTCAACGCGGTCGCCCGCCACAGCACGCTCCAGGTCGCCCACCTCGTAGGCCAAGGCGTAGGCTTCCTCACCCACATGCACCGTTTCGCGCTCGCCAGACTCAGTCCACACGATGGTCGCGGTGTCTGCGCGCGGGTACTCCATGACCTCGATGTAGCACTTCTCAAACGAGAGCACGGCGCGCTTAGGCTGCTTGGAATGCAGCGAGAGCGAGACCACCGCCATCTGCAGGTCAGGGTTGCGCATCACGATTCCGCTGGTCACGTCCACGCCGGTGCTGCAGGCGTTGACGATGGAAACCACGTCATCGGGCTGGCTGAGCATAAACAGGCGCGCCATGCTGAGCGCGTAAACGCCAATGTCGAGCATGGCGCCACCGGCGAGCTTGGGGTTAAAGAAACGGTTGTTGGGGTCGTACTCCTTGTAGCTGCCAAAATTCACCTGAGCGAGGTTCATCTTGCCAAACTCATCGCGCTCGGCACGGCGGATCAGCTCTCGGTAGAGCGGCATATGCAAAATGGTCGTGGCATCGATGAGCTGCAAGCCGCGCTCGTCTGCCAAGACGCGAGCCTCGTTGAGCTCCTCGGAGTTCAGGGTGATGGCCTTCTCGCACAGCACGTGCTTGCCGGCGGTGAGCGCCGCGCGCAGATAGGTGATGTGCGTGTTGTGCGGCGTAGTGATGTAGACGGCGCCGATCGCGGGGTCGGCGAGCATCTCGTCGAGACTCTCGTAGACACGCTCCACGCCGTAGCGCTCGGCGAACGCCTCGGCCTTGGCCTGGGTGCGGTTATAGATGCCAGCGAGGGTGCGGCCGGCGAGGGCGAGCGTCTGCGCCATCTGGTTGGCGATTACGCCGCAGCCGATGATGCCCCACCTGAGCTGCGGGGCCGTAAAGATGTCGGAGGGGAACTCCTTGCCAGCAACGGAAGCGAACGCGGCGTTGGCGGCCTCGGCGGCGTCTCGCGGGGCGGCGGATTGGGTCATAAGAACTCCTTTGTCCGGGACGGATCCTCTTCTAGACCAGCTCATTGTGCCATGCTTTGGCGCACCTAAACAGAAGCGTCACGCATTGGCAATCTCGGCCAGTAAGGCCTCGCCGATGTCATCGGCCTTTTTCTCGCCGATACCGTAGACCTCTAGCAATTCCTCGCGGTTTTGTGGGCGGCGGCGCACAAGGCTGCGCAGCATCTTGTCGCTGCCCACCACGTAGGCAGGCACACCGCGCTCCTCGGCCAGACGACGGCGGAGTTCGCGCAGACGCTCGTAGAGCGCGGCGTCTCCGCTACGGTCGCGCTGGATGCCCTCGGCCTGCGCCTCCTCGGCAATCAGATCGAGCGCGCGGCGGGCACGAGCGCTGCGGCCCGTGGCGCGCACACGTCGCTTGATGGTGAAGGCGAACGGAGCGGCGTTGGATTCGGTATCCAACACGGCGCTTGAGGCGAAAGCGTCCTCGTCGCCCTCCCCCGCCAACGCCTCAGCCGCACGCGGACCAAGACCGATCACGGGATACTGCCCGTCGGACTGTGTCAGATAGCCGCGGCCCACCAGCTGCTCAATGATGTCGCGTATGCGCGCGGCAGACTCAGAAGCCAGGGCACCGTAGCCCGCGGTCTCGTCCAGGCGAGCCTGGCGAACCTTCTCGGTATCGCCGCCGTGCAGCACGGTCGCGAGCACCGACTTGCCCCAACGCCCACCGGTCTCGCGCACCAAGCGCACCACGGCACGCGCGACCTCGGTAACGTCCTCGGTCTCGTACTCCGTCATGCAGTTGCCACAGTTTTCACAGCTATCAGATGCCGCCTCAACGCCCAGGGCGCCGGTGTCGCCAAAGTAGCGCAGCATGTAGGCGCGCAGGCAGCCGGTGGTCTTGCAGTAGCCCTCCATGCCGGCAAGCAGGCGAAAACGATTCCGCCGTGCAAAGGTGCGCTGGCGCAGGGTCTCCTCTTCCTCGGGAGTCTCGGGTGCGGCGCCCGAGCCAAGATCCTCAAACTCGCGATCGATCAGAAAACGACGCGTAGCAAAATCGTGCCCGTTCCAGAGCAGGTAGCAGCGAGCGGGGTCGCCATCGCGACCGGCGCGGCCCGCCTCTTGGTAGTAGGCCTCGATGCTCTCGGGCACGTTGTTGTGAA
>CAVEPV010000004.1:16944-91508 GCA_963617695.1 Bacteroidaceae bacterium | reverse complement strand
TGGTGCACTTGGCGGCAGCGGGGTGCGGGGAGATGATGATGGCGTTGCGGGTCTTCAGGCAGATGAGCGTCTTGAAGATGGCCGTGGAGGTCGGGTTCGTGGTAGGAATGACGGCACCGACGATACCGATGGGCTCGGCGATCTTGGTGATACCGTAGGCCTCGTCGCGCTCGAGCACACCGCAGGTCTTGGTGTCCTTGTACGCGTTGTAGATATACTCGGCGGCAAAGTGATTCTTGATGACCTTGTCCTCAAGAACGCCGCGGCCGGTCTCCTCGATCGCCATCTTGGCGAGGGGGATACGAGCCTTGTTGGCCGCCATGGCCGCCTCGTAGAAGATCTTGTCGACCTGCTCCTGGGTGAAGGTGGAGTACACCTTCTGCGCCTCACGCATGCGCGCGAGCTTAGCCTCCAGGGCCTCGATGCTGTCTACGATTTCGGGCGTGGCATCTGTCGTTGGCTTTTTGGCCATGCTGAGCTCCTCCTCATAGTTGGGCTATGCCTACGCCCTGCAGTCTATGCGATAGCTGGGCGTTTTGGCCCAAACGGTAGGTTATTGTCGATAAACGGTATAAATGAAACGCTTCAATAGTTTCAATCTTGCCTATCTGTGACAAGATGTTGAAGGTTTCATGATGGGTTTCATACCTAGAACCCTGTTCATTTACTGCACGTCATCGTGTAAAAGCAGTCTGTATGCCAATTGTTGAGCAAATTAATATCTTGAAACGTTTCAATGAATATTCGACTATATAACTAGATCTCAGTAGGGGATTGAGTTTGCGTGCCCGGGGCCTTGTCATCGGTTACATATATCTACGTTTGATTCGTCTGACGTGCGCGTTTTTAGACAATTCTCCTTGCGTACCGGTGGATGTGGAGTATTATTTCTGCGCGCACGACCGAGGGGCTCTCTGCTCCAGCTCCTTTTACCAAGTTCGTTGTGTAAAAATCGAGTACCACGCTTTGTTTGTGGTATAGTCTATCGCTGTTTGTTCACGCGGCATTCACGTCTAGCCGCCCAAGGAGGGTATACACCATGTCTAAAGTTTGCGAGATCTGCGGTAAGCACCCTGTTGCTGGTCGCTCCATCAGCCACTCCCACCGCGTTTCCATCCGTAAGTTCCGTCCTAACATTCAGCGCGTTTACGTTGTTGTTAACGGCACTCGTCGCAAGATGAACGTCTGCACCACCTGCCTCAAGTCTGGCAAGGTCGCTCGTTCCTAAGTTCTTAGCGGCAGCACGCGTGAACATGCCGACAGCGTCGGCTCCGTCACGAACTTGACAGGCACCTTCGGGTGCCTTTTTTATTAGTTGTGCACGTCCTGTTGAATCGACTTGTTGAGAGAAGGCCGGTGCGTGAAGGTTCTCCGTTTCATGCTCGATCACAAGCTGAGCCTTGTGGTCGCGCTCGTTTTGTTGTTCGTTCTTGCGAACTGTGAACTTGCCCTGCCCTCAACCATGAGGGACATCATTGACACCGGCATCTCGAGCCAGGGCATCACCTCGGTGGTTCCCGACACGATGACAAGCGAACGATACACGCAGCTTTCTCTGTTTCTGTCTCCCAGCGAGCGCGTAAAGGTCGAGGCGGCTTACACTCCGGGCGACGGCTACGTGACCTTTAGTGGAACCGATGAACAGCGCGCGGAGCTCGAAACCATTCTCCCTGGCGTTGAGACGCTGATCCACCGCTTTGATAAGGGCGTACCCGTCGAGGATTTTGTAACCGGCCTTTCTGGCTCATGGGGAGGCAATCTCTCTGATGAGGTTTTTCGCGGGGCTCGCGAACTCGTCGGCTCCGAGGTCTATACCTACGAGGTTAAGCAGCTTGTCGATGAGGGAATGATCAAGAGCATCGTGCTATACGAGGAACGCGTGCCGCTCATGAGCGCCATGGGCGATACGGGCACTGCCGATATCTCTTCTCGTGCCATCGAGTTCGTTAAAGAGGCCCTTATCGAGCGGGGCGTTGACCTTTCGAGCATTCAGCGGAGCTATCTGATCAAAAAGGGTCTGATGATGCTCGCCTACGTGCTGCTTTCGGCCTTCTGCGCATTTGCGTCGACTCTTAACGCGGCGCGTACGGCGGCCGTTGTGGCTCGCGACCTGCGTCATGACCTGTACGAGCGCGTTCTCACGTTCTCCCCGCGCGAGATGGATCAGTTCTCTTCCGCATCGCTGATTACGCGCGCCACCAACGATATTCAGCAGATCCAGACCATGCTGGCGCTCTTCCTGCGTACCGTGCTGCTCTCGCCTTGTCTGGGACTTTGCGCTCTTTACCGCATCATCATCCGCGGATATACGGGGCTGCAGTGGGTACTTGTGGGTGGTATTGTCGCCATTGGCGCGATCGTTGGCATCTTGATGGGTCTGACCGTGCCCAAGTTTCGCCGCATGCAGTCGCACGTTGACCGCAACAACCTGATTGCGCGCGAGATCTTGACGGGTATCGTGCCCATTCGCGCCTTTGGTCGCTCCCGCTACGAGGAGGAGCGCTACGACGAGGCGAACACTGAGCTTACGCGCACCTACATCTTCACCAACCGTGTCATGTCGTTCATGATGCCCGCCATGCTCGTGGTTATGAACGTCGCCAGCGTGCTGATCATTTGGTTTGGCGCCCAGGGCGTAAACGACGGCGTGATGCGTTTTGGCGACCTGGTCGCCTACATGAACTACACGGCCCTGGTGATTAGGTCGTTCATGGTTCTCACGATGGTCGCCGTGACCCTGCCGCGCGCCGATGTTGCGGCCGAGCGTGTGCGCGAGGTTCTTGATACTTATTCGAGCATCTTTGACCCGGTAGAGTACGAGGAGCTCGTCGGTGCAGCTGACGATGCCTCTGAAGGCAGTGCCGTCGATGGTGAGATTCAGGACGATGACGGCGAATGGCATGGCGTCGTCTCGTTTGACGACGTTTCGTTTACCTATCCCGGGGCTGGCCTTCCGGCGCTTGAGCACATTTCGTTCACTGCGCGACCGGGGGAGACCCTCGGCATCATCGGCCTTACCGGTGCGGGCAAGACCACGCTTGTTCAACTGATCATGCGCCTGTTCGACGCAACCGAGGGCTCGGTCTCTATCGACGGTATCGACGTGCGCGAGATCGGGCTTGAGGAGCTCCGTGGGTTGATTGGCTACGCGCCGCAAAAACTCATGCTTTTCTCCGGCACGGTTGAGAGCAATATTAAGTACGCCGACCCCAACATGTCTGACGAGCAGATGTCCGCGGCGGCGCACGTGGCCCAAGCGATGGAGTTCATCGGCTCCAAGGAGGACGGCTTCAAAAGCGCGATCTCGCAGGGCGGTTCGAATGTTTCGGGCGGTCAGCGCCAGCGCCTTTCCATCGCTCGCGCCCTCGCCACTCGTGCAAAGGTGTACGTGTTTGACGATTCGTTCTCTGCGCTCGACTACAAGACCGATGCGGAGCTTCGCCGAGGACTTTCCGAGTATGCCCGGGATTCGACCGTGGTGCTTGTGGCTCAGCGCATCACCAATGTTATGGGAGCGCAACAGATTCTCGTCTTGGATGAGGGGCGTGTAGTCGGCCTCGGCAGGCACGAGGAACTCTTGAACAGTTGCGCGGTCTATCGCGAGATAGCCTTGAGCCAGCTCTCGGCTGAGGAGCTTGGAATCGATCCGACTCCCACTAAGCCTGAGGAAGGGGAGGCGATGCGCTCATGCTGATGATCGGACCCGTGGGCCCGCGCCGCGGACCCGCCACCGAGAAGGCCAAAAATTACAAGGGCACGTTGATTAAGCTCGCGCGCTACATCGCGCATGAGCGTGTGAAGCTCGTGCTTGCCGTACTGTTCGCTATTGCTTCCGTTGCGTTCAACGTATGCGGGCCGCGTATCCTGGGCAACGCGACAACTGAACTTTATCGCGGCGTCTCAGCGAAGATCATGGGAACGGGTTCTCTTGACTTCGACCTGCTTGCAAGGCTTATCGCTACGGCTCTTGCGGTCTATATCCTTGCGGCTCTGTGCAATCTGGTGCAGGGCTGGTTCATGACGGGCGTTTCGCAGCGCGCGTGCTACCGTCTGCGCCGCGAGATCATTGCCAAGGTTGATCGCATGCCGCTTGGCTATTTTGAGCGTGGTAGCGTGGGTGATGTTCTTTCGCGCGTCACCAACGATGTCGATACCCTCAGCCAGTCGCTCAACCAGAGCATAACGACGCTCGTCACCTCAACGGCCCAGGTTATCGGTGTTGCTGCTCAGATGATCTCGCTCTCTGTGATGCTTGCGGGTATCGCCTTTGCCACCGTACCGCTCTCGTTTATCGCCGTCGCTATCATGGTGCGCGTTTCGCAGAAGTACTTCCGTCGCCAGCAGGCCTGTCTGGGCCAGGCGAACGGCATTATCGAGGAGAGTTTCTCGGGCCAAAACGTGATACAGGTGTTCAATGCGCGCGAGCGCGTCGTTGAGGCGTTCGACGAGGTCAACGACAGCCTTTACGACTCCGGCTGGCGCTCGCAGTTCCTCTCGGGTCTGATGAGTCCCATCATGGGTTTTGCCTCGAATCTCGGATACGTAGGCGTTGTGGTGGCCGGCGCGTTTTTGGCCATCAACGGCACCGTGGCTATCGGCGATGTTCAGGCCTTTACGCAGTACGTGCGCAACTTCGCGCGCCCTCTCCAACAGCTCTCGCAGGTCTCGAGCGTGCTGCAGATGCTCTCTGCCGCAGCCGAGCGCGTTTTTGAGTTCTTGGACGAGGGGGAAGAGACCGACGCACCCAAGTCCCCTGAGCCGAGCGAGCGCCCCGGTACGGTGGAGTTCGAGCACGCACGCTTTGGCTACGTGCCCGAGAAGACGATCATCCGCGACTTTACACGTAAGATCGAGCCGGGCCAGACGGTTGCCATCGTTGGCCCTTCAGGTTCGGGCAAGACTACGCTTATGAAGCTCCCTACGCGCTTTTACGACGTGGATGCCGGTTCTATCAAGGTGAACGGTATCGACGTGCGTGACTACCAGCGCGAAGATTTGCGCCGCAACTTCTCGATGGTTTTGCAGGAGACCTGGCTGTTCAAAGGCACCGTGCGCGAGAACATCCGCTACGGTAACGCCGAGGCCACCAATGAGCAGGTGGAGGAGGCGGCCCGTGCGGCACTGGCCGACCGCTTTATCCGTCAGCTTCCGGGTGGCTATGATTTTGAGCTTAACGAGAACGCCTCCAACGTGAGCCAAGGTCAAAAGCAGCTGCTAACTATCGCGCGCGCCATCCTTGCGGATCGCCCCATTCTCGTACTCGACGAGGCGACCTCGAACGTCGATACCAGCACCGAGGAGCGCATCCAGCGTGCGATGGACAATCTTATGGCCGGGCGTACGAGCTTTGTGGTCGCGCACCGCCTTTCGACTATCAAGAGCGCAGACGTCATCTTGGTGCTCTGCGATGGCGACGTTGCAGAGTCGGGTACACACGAGGAACTGCTTGCGAAGGGCGGCATCTACGCGGATTTGTACAAGAGCCAGTTCTAGCTCCCCTTTGCGTCCGGGGGTCTGCGCCGGACGCGCACGGTTCGTGATTTTTCCCACGAGTCTGCAGGCTCGTTGTAAAATACCTGAACGATTGCTCCCGCGGACGATGCGCTCCGCGCATCTGGAAAGGAGATTTCCGTGTCTGATACCATCGCCGGCACCCTGAGCGTTTCTAACGACGTCATTGCCGATATCGCCGGTTATGCCGCCCTGTCCTGCTACGGAGTTGTGGGCATGGCCGAACAGCTGCAGGGCGCCGAGAGCGTTCGCCTGCTGCCCGGTCAGCGTCTTCGTAAAGGCGTTCTGGTCTCTACGACCGAGGACGGTCTGTCCGTTGACCTTCACGTTGTCCTTGAGAACGGCGTGAACATGAAGTCCGTGAGCGAGAACCTCTCCAGCTCCGTTGCCTTCACGCTGGCCGAGATCGCGCAGATCGACCCCGCGCATCTCTCCATCGCTATCCATATCGACGCCCTTAAGTCTCGCGGCTAGTCCTCGTTTATCGGAGAAATACAGAATATGATTGCCAATACCGTTCGCACGTGCTTTCCCGTGGCCGCCAAGGCTGTTGCCGATAAAGCCGAAGAGATCAACAAGCTGAACGTCTTCCCGGTTCCCGATGGCGACACCGGTACCAACATGTCGCTTACGCTCGCTTCTGTGGTGAAGGAGCTGAACGCCCTGCCCGCCGATTGCGATATGCAGGCCGTTGCCGGCGCCATCACGCACGGCTCCCTTATGGGCGCTCGCGGAAACTCAGGCGTTATCACCTCTCAGATTCTTCGCGGTGTGGCCGAGGGTCTCGTTGGCGCGAGCAACCCTGTGAGCAGTGCGGATGTGGCGGCAGCTCTCCGTTCGGCTGTTAAGGTCGCCTTCCAGGCTGTTCGTAAGCCCGTCGAGGGCACGATCCTGACGGTTTTGCGCGACATTTCCACCAAGGCCGACGAGTGCGCCAAGAAGAAGATGTCCGCGGCCGATGCGCTTGACGCCGTGGTTGTCGAGGCGTACCAGTCCGTGGCCCGCACGCCAGATCTCCTGCCGGTGCTTAAGGAGAACGGCGTGGTCGACTCTGGTGCCTTTGGTTTTGCCATCTTTGTCGAGAACTTCGTTTCCGCCGCGCTTGGCCGCTCTGCCGCCATCGAGGGCTTCTCCGCTACGTTTGATGCTGACGCCGCGAGCGCCAAGGAGAATGCGCTTGGTCGCGTTGAGATCGAGGCGAACGACGACTGGGAAGGCTCTGAGTTCCGTTACTGCAACGAGTTCCTCTTCAAGGCAGAGAAGAAGTTCGACGAGGAGAAGTGCCTGAAGTTCCTTGCCTCCATGGGCGACTGCGAGCTGCTGGTGGGCGCTTATCCCGACTACAAGGTGCACGTGCACTCCAACACGCCTGACAAGGTTCTTGCGCATATGCTCAAGTATGGCCAGGTCTATGAGGTCTTTATCCACAACATGGATATGGAGTCCCATGAGCGCACGGCCAAGATCAAGGCCGACCAGCAAGAGGCCGCCGAGCCCGCGAAGCCTCTGGGTTTTGTGGCGGTCGCTGCCGGTTCCGGCCAGGCCGAGATCCTTAAATCCCTCGGCGTCGATATGATCGTCTCGGGTGGTCAGACCATGAACCCCTCTACGGCCGACCTGCTTGAGGCTGTTGACAAGGTGAACGCCGAGGCTGTCATCATCCTTCCCAACAACGGTAATATCCGTATGGCCGCCGAGGCTGCTGCCTCTGCCTGTACGGACAAGAAGGTCGCCGTTGTCCCCACCAAGACCATCCCTCAGGCGTTTTCCGCCCTGTTCGGCGTGCTTCCCGACGCCGACTTCGATGATGTCGTCGAGACCATGACCGATGCCATTGCCGAGGTACGCGATGGCGAGGTCACCACCGCGGTGCGTGACAGCTCCGCTTCTGACGGCGCCCCCATTCACGCGGGCGATGTTATGGGCATCATCGGCGGCTCCATCGACGTGGTGGGTTCCGACGTGCTTCAGGTCACGCTTGACTGCATCAATCGCATGCAGGAAGAGGACGAAGGTGACACCCTTACCATCTTGGCTGGTTCCGATCTGAATGATGATGACTTCCAGGCTATCCTCGATGCAATTGAGGAGGCTCAGCCCGATCTCGAGATCGACTCGCATCGCGGCGAACAGCCTTTGTACCCTGTGATCTTCTCTATCGAATAGATCTTGCAAACAGAAGATGGCGCGCAGGATCGAAATACCACAGGTTTCCGCGCGCCTTGGGCGGGCGAATATCCTCATGGAGGATATCGCCCGCCTCGCTTATGTGTCGACCGCGCGCGAAGAGGCTCTTCGCAGGCGGGGCATCAATACGGTTGGCGACCTGCTTTCATGCGTCCCACGGCGCTATCTTGATTTCAAACATGCTCTGCTTATTGAGCAGGTCCCGATAGGCACGATTGCAACCATCGTAGCGAGTGTTTACCGGGTGAACCAAAAACATCCGCGGCCTAATCTCACGGTCACTGAGGTGACTCTTGCGGATGAGACGGGCATCCTGAACGTTGCGTTCTTCCGGCAGCCTTGGATTGCGCAGCAGCTTCATGAGGGTGACCGGATTGCGGTCATGGGCAAGGTTGAGTTCTCGTACGGCTTCAAGCAGATGTCTTCTCCGCATTACGAGATCCTCGACAAGAGCGCCGCTGCGGGGACCATTCTGCCTGTTCATCCGGCGGGAGAGAAGCTCACGCCCGCTTGGATGCGCCGCATTGTCTCGGGGGCGCTTGAACGTGTCGATACCTTTTGCGACCCCTTGCCGGCACGCCTGCGTGCGAAGCGCCACCTTATGAGTCTTTCTCGTGCTTATCGGTGCATTCACTTCCCTTCGAGTTTTAGTGAGCGCGACTTGGCGCGCCGTCGTCTGGCATACGATGAGGTCCTGCTGCTGCAGTTGGCTTTGCGCCTTCGTAACGACACGAATCTGCTTAACGTGGAACCGGTTGCTCATGTGGTGGGCGAGCATGTTTCAGGCGTGCTCGCGGCCCTTCCGTTTGAGCTTTCAGACGAACAGCGTCAGGCGGCTGACGAGATTCTTGCTGACATGCAAAGCTGCGATCATGTGATGAATCGCCTTCTCTTGGGTGACGTCGGCACCGGCAAGACGGCGGTGGCATCCGTCGTTCTGGCCGCTTGCGCCGACACGGGCGCCCAGGGCTGCGTGATGGCTCCCACGAGCGTACTCGCGCGTCAGTATGCCTCGTCCTGTATGCCGATTCTTGAGCAAGCCGGCGTGCGCTGTGCGCTGCTCACGGGATCGACCAGGCCTCAGGAGCGCGAATCGATTATCGAGCGCCTTGGGCGAGGAGAGATCGACGTGCTGTTTGGCACGCATGCCGTGCTGAACGACGAGGTTGAGTTCGCGCGTCTCTCGCTGGTGGTCATCGACGAACAGCATCGATTCGGCGTAGGCCAGCGATGCGCTCTGCGATCGAAAGGCCCGGGTGCCGACCTGCTCGTCATGACGGCCACGCCTATTCCGCGCACTCTTGCCTTGTCTGTTTACGGCGACTTGGAGACGAGCATCATCCGCCATCGTCCGGTACCCGGAGCGGGCGTTAGAACTAAGGTGCTCGATGAGGCTAATCGTGACATAGCCTACGGTGCCCTGCGCGAAGCGATCGGGCAGGGGAGACAGGCCTATGTAATCTGCCCTCTGGTTGAGCCGGGCGAGAAAGACGAGGAGTCTCAGGACGTGCCGACACTTGAGCGGGGGGATGACGGCGAGCCTGTGAACCGCGCACCTCTTCATGCTGCGGTGACGGAGGCTGAGCACCTCTCTCACGTGTTTCGGCAGGCCCGCATCGGCCTTTTGCATGGCAAGCTTTCGGCTCGTAAGAAAGACGAGGTCATCGACTCATTCAGGGCTGGGGAGATTGATATTTTGGTCTCGACCACGGTGGTCGAGGTCGGCGTGGACGTCCCTAACGCCACGGTGATGCTCATCGAGAATGGCGAGCGCTTTGGGTTAGCGACCTTGCACCAGCTGCGTGGCCGCGTAGGCCGAGGCGAGCTTGAGGGTGCGTGTTACGTGATCGCCCAGGGAACCTCTGGAAAACGTCATACGCCAGCGACCGACCGCTTGGAGTCGCTCGAGAAGAGCGAAGATGGCTTTGCTCTGGCGGAGATGGACCTGAGATTGCGCCACGAGGGCGAGATTTTGGGCTTTCGTCAGCACGGCGGCGTTTCCCTGCGTTTTGTTGATCTGGAGGCCGACGTCGACATCATCGAAGCTGCCCACGAGGACGCTATGGAGCTTCTGCGGTATGCGCCGACCCTTGCCGCCACGGCTACCTATCCGTTACGCTTGTGCGTCGTTGACCGCTATGGAGACATTTTCAAGGAGGTGGCCGGCGGATGAGAATCGTGTCTGGCGAGTGGCGCGGCCGCAAGATCGCAGAACCTTCGGGCCGCGAGGTGACGAGGCCCACGACCGACCGTGTGCGCGAGGCGATGGGTTCGATGGTCGATTCCGCGCTCGACCACGGTATCGAAGGCGTTTCGGTTCTCGACGCGTTCGCGGGCTCCGGTGCCCTTGGTATCGAGATGCTCTCGCGCGGGGCGGCTCATGCGACCTTTTTCGATATCGACCGCCCGGCTGCGGCCTTGATACGCAAAAACCTCGAATCGGTTTGCTGCGGCTCTGGTCGCTTTGCCGTTGTGTGCGGCGACGTTCTTGGCTCTGCCAAGCGCGGACGTGTGGTTGGTGCACCGTTTGACCTTGTGATGATCGATGCACCATACGCCATGGGCGCAGCTCCTGCCGAAGAGCTGCTCTCGTCCCTCGCGTCGGCTGGTCTCCTCGCTCCTCGTGCACTTGCGTTGATTGAGCATGCCGCGAGCGACGCCGGGGCGCGCCCGGAGGGCTTTAGCGTTGAGCGCGAGAAGCGCTACGGCATCACAGCCGTAGACCTCCTGCGCTACGAGCCGGCTTCGCAAGGTCTCTAGTCGCCCCGTATTCGCAACATCTATACCTGCAATAATCAGAAAGCCGAATCATATGCAGACCATCGAGCACGCCCTCGTTCCCGGCACTTTTGACCCCATCACCTACGGCCACATCGACGTCGTGCGGCGTGCGGCTCGTCTTTTTCCTCGCGTCACCGTGGCGGTGGCCGAGTCGCTTGGCAAGAACGGTACGGGCACCACGTTCTCCCTGGATGAGCGTGTTGCGCTTGCCACCGAGGCCCTCTCCTCCATTCCTAACGTGGTGGTCAAGCCGTTTTGTGGCCTGCTGGTCGATTTTGCCCACGAGCAAAAGGCGGGTGCTCTGGTAAAGGGCCTACGCGCGATGACGGACTTTGAGTACGAGCTGCAGCAGGCCGACCTCAACTACCGCCTTGATTCGGAGCTTGAGTCGATCTTTATCATGAGCGCTCCTCAGTTCGGCTATATTTCGTCTTCTGTTGTGCGACAGATCGCATCGTTTGGCGGGGACGTCTCCGGCTTTGTGCCTCAAAACGTGGCTCGGGCCCTTGAGGTACGGTTCAAGTAAGCAACATAAGGCGCATCTATGGGGGCTTTATCTGCAGGTCATGTGCTACCATAAGCGATTGACTGTAAACAAAGGAAGGGAGACAGGATGGCTGGCGACAACTTTCCTGGCGAGAGGATCGAGAGCCTCGTAGACGAGCTCGAGGGTCTCATTGAGGATGCAAAGCCGCCTTTCGGCAAGAACGCCCAGTTCAAGGTCATCGAAACCGAGGTCTTCTACAATATCCTCGACGAGATTCGCATGAGCTATCCCGAGGAATGGCAAAAGTCCCGTCGCATCCTGAAGGAGCGCGATGAGCTCATGGCCTCTGCCACCGCTCAAGCCGACTCAATCATCGCTGACGCTCAGCAGCAGGCTCTGACTATCGCCGGTGAGCAGGAGATCGTTCGTCTTGCCCAGCAGCAGGCCGACGATATTCGCGACCGTGCCCAACAGTACGAGCGCGAGACGCGTTATGCCGCCGAGGACTATGCTGAGCAGGTCTTTACGCATCTTGAGGAGAACCTCAAGAGCCTTACCGGTACCGTCGCGCGCTGCCGTCAGCAGCTCAACGAGGGTGCTGGCAGCCAGCAGAACGGTGCTTGGTAGTTATGGCCGATTTTGATCCCGTTGTTATCGACCTCACAGACAAGATCGATAACCCCGGCGACTCCCTTCCCGTATCTGGGCGTATTGACGTAGCGACTTATACGGCGGGCGAGAAAGAGTTCACGCTTGCCGACGGTATCTCGTATGACGTGGTCCTCACCAATGCCGGGGATGGCATTTTGGCCACCGGTCTGGTGCGTGCATCGGTGACGGGGGAGTGCGACCGCTGCCTGGAGCCTGCAGCCTTTGACGTCGCGGGTGAGATCGAGGAATATTTCCTCTTCGAAGAGCCCGAAGATCCTGAGGCCTACGAAGACGGGTTCGATCTGGTTACTCCCGAGCGCACGGTCGACCTGTCCTGCGCTATTGCCGACGCGGTGGTTATGGACACGCCCTTTGTGGTGCTCTGTAAGCCCGATTGTGCAGGTCTGTGCCCCACGTGCGGCGCCAACCTCAACCACGAGACGTGCTCGTGTGAGCGTGCGCAGGAAGAGTCGTGGGCAGATGATGCCCGCAATCCCTTTGCCGCGCTGAAGGATCTTAAGCTCGACGAGTAGCTGTTCCTTGTTTATGGTCAACCTTTGATAAGGAAAAAATACTCGTAGACATACGATGGATGTGTTAGTATCGTTGCTTGCGCGTAAATGTGCCAGGCAATAGTTATGTATAAGGAAGGTCATCATGCCAGTACCTAAGCAGAAAAAGGGTCGTGGAGCTACTCACTCCCGTCGTTCCGCCAACATGAAGATCGAGGCTCCGTCCCGCTCCGTTTGCCCTCGTTGCGGCGCCGTTAAGCTTCCTCACCACGTCTGCCCGAACTGTGGCTTCTACAAGGATCGCGAGGTCATCGTTACCGAGTAGCTTTTGCTTAAGGTAATGCTGCGCGCTGCATCATTGGTCTAGTTTCGCATGGCGTGAAAGATCTGAAACAGGTATGGCCGGCTCATGGAGTCGGCCATATTGCTATGAAGGGGGCTTATCCCATGAATGAGGTTCGAGTTTGCGTCGACGTGATGGGCGGCGATGAGGAGCCCAAGGTCGTCTTGGCCGGCATCGATGCGGCGCTCGCTGCCGATAAGGGTCTGACCGTTTTGGCCGTGGGACCCGAGGACATCGTGGTACCGTTTGCCGCCGAGCGCGACCGCGTGGAGGCGCTTGTTGCCCCCGACGCCATCACCATGGAGGACGACCCCATCTCTGCCGTTATGCATAAGCGCAAGTCCTCGGTAGTTATCGGATGCCGTGCCGTGAAGAAGGGGGATGCCGACGGCTTCTTCTCTGCTGGCGCCACCGGTGCCATCACTGCGGCCGCTACGGCCTACGTGACGCCCTTCAAGTACGAGCAAGACGGTCGTAAGACCCCCATCCGCCCCTGTATCACTTCGGCTTTGCCCAACCGCGCGGGCGGCCTTACCGTTCTGTGCGATATGGGCGCCAACCCCGACGTTGAGCCCGATGACATGGTGCGCTTCGCTCAGATGGGTGCCACGTATGCGAGCTGTGTCTGCGGCATCGAGAATCCTCGTGTGGGCCTGCTTTCCAACGGTACCGAGGACACCAAGGGATCGCATTTCACTAAGGAGTGCTTCGCCCTTATGAAGGAATCCGTTGCGGGTTTTGTGGGTAACTGCGAGGGCGGTGACCTCACGTCTGGCAACTACGATGTGGTCGTGTGCGACGGCTTCTCGGGCAATATTGCCCTCAAGTCCACCGAGGGTGCCGCCAAGTTCCTCATGTCCGAGCTTAAGGGCCTTATGTTGGGCTCGCTTGCCGGAAAAGTTGCCGCGCTGCTGCTTAAAAGCGGCCTGCGTGAACTCAAAGGCAAGCTTTCGGGCGATGCCAAGGGCGGCGCGGTTCTGTTGGGCCTGCGCGGAGTCGTGCTTATCGGCCATGGTGCCACGAGCGTTGAGGCTGTAAAGAACGGCACCTTGGCTACTGCCGAGGCCGTGCGCCAGGGGCTTGTTGAAAAGCTTGCCGCGTCTATGGTGAACATCGTTGCTTAAGCTTTTCGCGCCCGCGGTATGCGGGTAGAATCACAACCGTGATACATGGGGCGCTCTTGGGCGCCTCCCTTAGGTGAAGGGGGTACGCTATGGAGCGTTCCGAGATCTTTGAGAAGGTTGCAGACATCGCCAGCGACGTCCTTGGCATCGAGGCAGGCGACGTCACCGAGGAAACGACGTTTGAGGACCTCGACGCCGATTCGCTTGACCGCCTCCAGCTTGTCACCGCGATGGAAGATGAGTTCAACATCGAGATCGATGATGAAAAGCTCGAAGCGATCAACTCTGTGTCTGATGCCATCGAGGCCATTCAGTCTACGCTGGAGGACTGAGGGCGTGTCGATAGGACAAAAGCTCACGCGTGCGCAGGAAATCTGCGGACACGAGTTTTCCGATAAAAGTCTGCTTCAGTCTGCCATCACGCATCCCTCTGCCGTGGAGGGTCAGCCCGTCTCGGCCTCGTATGAACGCCTTGAGTTTTTGGGCGACTCCATCTTGGGTTCTATTGTTGCCCTTGCTTTGTTTAAGACCTATCCCGGTTTTGACGAGGGCAAGCTCACGCGTCTGAAGGTCTCGCTCGTCTCGGGCGCCACGCTCTCTGAAGTGGGCCTTGAGCTAGGGATCGATGCGTGCATTATCTTTGGCCCGTCCGAGACCGGCACCGGTGCACGCGGTATGCATTCGGCTCTCGAGAACGTATACGAGGCGCTTGTGGGCGCCCTGTATATCGACGGCGGATGGGAGGCCGCGGAGGCGTTCATCATGCGCACCCTTAAGCCCCATCTGGCAACCGAGCGCGCTGAGCACCCCTCGAACCCTAAATCCTTTTTGCAGGAGTGCGTGCAGGGCGACCGCATGGAGCCGCCCTCGTACAAGCTGATCGATACATCTGGTCCGGCTCATGAGCCGACCTTTACTGCTGTGGCGCTTGTCGACGGCGTGCGCCGTGGGCGTGGAACGGGTTCCTCCAAGAAGGAGGCGGAGGCCGCGGCCGCTCTTGATGCGCTGGAGCGCATGGGCTATACCCACAATGGCGTGATCCTTAAGAAAAAGCTCGGTTAGCGAGGAATCGGTGTATCTCAAGTCTTTGACACTCAAGGGCTTTAAGTCCTTTGCCGACCGTGCTCACATGACGTTCGAGCCGGGCTTGACGGTCATCGTGGGCCCCAACGGCTCGGGCAAATCTAACGTTTCTGACGCTATTTTGTGGGTTCTGGGCGAGCAGAGCGCCAAGCAGCTGCGCGGTCAGGCTATGGAGGACGTCATTTTCTCCGGCTCCTCGGCGCGCAAGCCCGTGGGCGTCGCTGAGGTGACGCTCGTACTCGACAATTCCGATCATATGCTCCCCGTCGATTTTGACGAGGTGGCCATCACGCGCCGCATGTACCGCTCGGGCGAAAGCGAGTACCTCATTAACTCGAGTCCTTGCCGCCTGATGGACATTCAGGACATCCTGCATGATTCGGGCCTGGGCAAGGACACCCACTCGATCATCTCCCAGGGCAAGCTCGACGCCATTTTGCAGAGCCGTCCTGAGGAGCGTCGCGCCCTTATCGAAGAGGCTGCCGGCATCTCAAAGCACAAGCGCCGCAAAGAGCGCGCGCTGCGCAAGATCGCCTCCATGGACGAGCATCTCAAGCGTGCGCGCGACATCAACCGCGAGATCACGCGTCAACTGCGCCCGCTTGAGCGCCAAGTCGACCGCGCGCGCAAGTACCGCGACCTTACCGATCGCGCTAACGAGCTCACGCAGATTCTTGCGGTCGATGAATTGCGTCGCCTACAGGCCCTGTGGTCTGACCTAGAGACCTCTACCAAAGAGACCGACGCGTCTCTTGAGCTTGCCCGTTACCGTCAACAGGAAAAACAGCGTGAGCTTGAAAAGCTCCAGGTTATGCTCGAAGAGAAGGGCCTCTTTGTAGGCGACCTCGGCGAGCAGCGCCGCCATATGCAAGACGTGGTGGGCCGCATCGATTCCGATATGCGCCTGCTCGAGGAGAAGGGCCGCAACATGGTGGCCCGCCTCTCTGAGATGCGCGGGACGCTTTCTGGTGCCGAGCATCAGCGTCAGCGCGTCTCTGAGGAGCTTGAGGGCGTCAAGGCTCAGCTCGATGAGGTGCGCGGCTCCTCCAAGCTTGCGCAGGCCGACGTCGACGAGCTCTCGCCGGCGGCCGAGCGCCTGCATCAACGCCGCTCCGAGCTCGACGCTATGATTTCGCGCCTGACGCGTGAACAGCGTGAGGCTCAGCGCTCGGCAGATTCCGCTGCCCTTGAATACGTAAAGGTGAAAGAGACCCTCTCGAATGCCGAGCTCGAGGACTCTATGTACGCCTCGCGTCTGGAACAGATCGACGAGCAGTCCGAGAACGTCCGCGCTTCTCTTGAAAACCGCCGCGCGCGTGCCGACGAGCTTGATGTCGACCTTGCTGCAGCTCGTGATCGTCGCCAGGAGGCCAAGGAAGCTATTGAAACGGCCAACGCTGCTGTGGCGGATCTGCGCCGCCGCGAGGCCGAGGCGCGCGAGAAGCTTTCTGAGATTCGCTCTGAGCTTTCGAGCTTGAAGAAGCTCGATGAGCGCGCGGCCGACGCCTCTCCGCTCGTTTCGAAGATCGCTCGCAATAACGAGGACGACATCTCCGCCCGTCTGGGCGATGTCATTGAGGCCCCGAGTGACCTTGAGGCCTTGGTAGAGCTGCTGCTTGCCTCCGACATCGACGCTTTCGTGGTCGATGAGTCGGCAGCCCTTGCGCGCGTGGGCTCCTATGCGCTTGAGCAGGCAAGCTCTTCAGGCGAAGCCCTGCTGCTTTCGCGTGACGCCGCTGCCCGTGGTGCCGCTGAAGGGGCCGCCGGATTCCGCCTGGTCGAGCGTCTCTCGGTGCGCGACGGCTATGCCTCTGCGGTCGATGCGCTGCTTGGCGGCATCTACGTCGTAGACAGCCTGCAGGCCGCTATCGCTGCGCCCCAGCTGCCCGGTGTGACCTATGTCACCCGCGACGGCGCGCGCGTTCAGGCGGGTTCTGTCGTTCGCGTTGGACGCGCCGGCGACGCCGCGGAGGGCGCGCTTGAGCGCAAGCGCCGGATTCGCGAACTCTCTGAGCTCGAACCCGACCTTTCTACCGTCTTTGAGCACGCGACCCAAAAGGTCGCCGATGCCAATCGCGCGGTGGTCGAGGCCCGCGCTACCGACAGTGATGTTGCGGGCGAGATCGCCCAGCTCGAGGGCGAGAAGCGCTCGCTGCTTGCGGAGATTGGCCGTCTTGAGCAGTCACTCAACCAGGCTTCGTCCGAGCGCAAGCAGATCGAGCGACGCCGTGAGCAAGCCGCTCAAGCGGTGCGCGATGCTCAACCGCAGCTCGACGAGCTTGCAGCTACGCGTGACGAGTCGCGCGTTCGCGCCGACGAGCTGACGGTTCAGATCGAGGACGCCAACGACGCGCTCGAGTCGGTTCGTCGTGAGGACTCCGAGGCGGCCGGCAAGCTTGCTGACGCCAAGGTGCGCCTGGCGCAGTCCACCGAGCGCTTGAAGACCCTGGAGTCGCGTGCCCCCGAGCTGGAGCACCGTCTTGAGGGCATTGATCGCCGAATCCGCGCGACCCGTCAGGCCTCTCGTTCGCTTGAGGTTTTGCGTCTGCGCGTCGACCCCTTGCATGACCGCTATCAGCTTCTCTCGCAGCGCGCCCTCGACTGGGCTGCACGTTTGCGCGACCAGGCCTCCATCGAGGAGGCGGACTCCGCATCGCTTAAGAAGACGATCGAGGATGCCAAGGCCGAGGTCGAGAAGGCCAAGGCCGACGTAGACGCCGCACTTGCTGCCCAAAACGACGTGAAGGTCTCGCGCGGTAAGCTCGAGGTGCAGGTTGAGAGTGCTATCAAGGCCATCACTGCCGATGGCAAGACGGTTCTCGAGGATGCCTTGACCCTTCCGGCACCCGATGACCGTGCTGCCTGCGAGCGTGAGCTGGCAGATCTGGCCCGCCAGATCAACAATCTTGGCCCGGTGAACCAGGTGGCGTTTGAGGAGTACGAGCGCCTGCGCGAGCGTGCCGACTATGTTGCCACCCAGCTTGCCGACCTCGAGAGCGCGCGAGCCTCCTTGACCAAGATCTCTGCTGCGATCGACCGTAAGATGCGTCGCCAGTTCCTCACGACGTTCGAGAAGGTGGACGCGAACTTCCGCGAGGTGTTCTCGATGCTTTTCCCGGGCGGCCAGGCTCATCTCGAGATGACCGATCCCGACCATCCCGCTGATACGGGTATTGAGGTCGTGGCGCAGCCGCGCGGCAAGCGCATCACCAAGATGATGCTCATGAGCGGCGGTGAGAAGAGCCTGACGGCGCTCGCGCTGCTCTTTGCCGTGTACCGTACGAGGACGGTGCCGTTCTACGTGCTCGATGAGGTCGAGGCGGCTCTTGACGACTCGAACCTCTCTAAGCTCATTGGCGCTATCGACATCCTGCGCCAGAGCACGCAGCTGCTTGTTATTTCCCACCAGCGTCGCACCATGGAGGACGCAGACGTGCTGTATGGCGTCTCCATGCAGGCAGACGGCGTGAGTCGTGTTGTGAGCCAGAGGCTCGACCGAGAGACCGGAAAGGTCGTGAATGCATAGATGGGGTTCTTTGAATCGCTTTCTCGCGGACTGGAGCGCAGCCGCGAGGCACTGAACGAGATCTTCTACTTTGGCGGCGATGTCTCCGAGGATTTTTGGGAAGACCTAGAGGACACGCTTGTCATGGGAGACATGGGTGCCGACATTTCCATGCAGGTTACCGATGACTTGCGTGATCTGGCTGCTAAGAAGAATCTGACTACCGCACGTCAGCTTCGCGAAGCTCTGACGAATCGCCTGGCTGAGACTTTTGTCGAGCCTAAGATCGATCCGTTCGACAACACGCCCTCGGTCGTGCTGTTCGTTGGGATCAACGGTGCCGGTAAGACCACCACAGTTGGTAAGATCGCGAGTGCTGCCGCCGCTAAGGGCAAGCGCGTGGTCATCGGAAGTGCCGACACCTTCCGTGCTGCGGCTATCGAGCAGCTCGACGTCTGGGGCCAGCGCGCCGGTGTTCCCGTGGTAAAGCGTGACCGCGGCGCTGATCCCGCGAGCGTTTGCTATGACGTGCTCGATGAGGCCGACAAGCAGGGGAGCGAGCTCGTCTTGATCGACACCGCGGGCCGTTTGCACACCAGCTCTGACCTCATGCGCGAGCTCGCCAAGGTCGTCAACGTGACGCGCAAGCGCGCCGAGAAGTGCGCGGCTGGCCCCATGCCCGTGCACGTGGTTCTTGTTATCGATTCGGCCACCGGCCAAAACGGCCTCAACCAGGCCATTGAGTTCAACGAGGCCCTGGGCCTTGACGGAATCATCATGACCAAGCTCGACGGCACCGCCAAGGGCGGCATCGCCATGGCCGTGGCGTCGAAGCTCAAATTGCCCATTTATCGCATCGGCGTCGGCGAGCAGGTCGACGATCTGCAAAAGTTCGATGCACATGATTTCTGCCGTGCCCTTGTGGGCGACGGCGAGTAGGAGTAGACCATGTTCGATAGCCTTTCCGATCGCCTTAACGACACGTTTGACCGCCTGCGCGGCAAGGGCAAACTCACCGAGGCCGACATCACGAGCGCGATGCGCGACGTTCGTATGGCACTTCTCGAGGCCGACGTTAACTTCAAGGTCGTCAAGGACTTTGTGGCAAAGACCAAGGAGCGCTGCCTGACCGCCGAGGTCATGGAGTCGCTCACTCCGGCACAGAACGTCGTCAAGATCGTGCTCGACGAGCTGACCGAGCTCCTTGGCTCCACTGAGAGCAAGCTCGTCCTCTCGAGCCGTATTCCCAACGTGATCATGCTTGTGGGTCTGCAGGGCTCCGGTAAGACGACGGCCGCCGTCAAGCTCGCCTACCTGCTCAAGAAGCAGGGCCGTAGTCCCTTGCTCGCGGCCTGCGACGTCTACCGTCCTGCTGCAGCCGACCAGCTCGCAACCCTTGGTGGAGAGATCGGCGTGCCGGTATTCCGTGGAGACGGTGCCCAGCCGGTCGAGATCGCCAAGGGCGCGATTCGCGAAGCCGTCGACAAGATGCGCGACGTGGTCATCGTCGATACCGCCGGCCGCCTGCAGATCGATGAACAGATGATGCAGGAGGCCGTCGACATCAAGAAGGCTGTAAAGCCCGACCAGGTGCTTATGGTCGTCGACGCCATGACCGGTCAGGACATCGTCAACGTCGTCTCGACCTTTGCCGAGCGCACCGACTTCGACGGTGTGATTATCTCCAAGCTCGACGGCGACGCCCGTGGCGGCGGCGCGCTGTCTGTGCGTCAGGTGACCGGCAAGCCCATCAAGTTCGTCTCGATGGGTGAGAAGCCCGACTCCCTCGAGGCCTTCTATCCCGACCGTATGGCCAAGCGCATCCTGGGCATGGGCGACATGATCGGCATCATCGAGCAGGCCCAGGAGATGGCCGATGCCGAGCAGATGGAGGCCGCCGAGCGCATGCTGCGCGACGGCTTCACCATGGATGACATGCTCACGCAGATGGCGAACGTTAAGAAGATGGGCGGCATGAAGGGCATCCTCTCCAAGCTTCCCGGCGGCCAGCGCGCCTTGAACCAGATGGGCGGTAACTTCGACGAGTCCGTCTTTGACCGCAATGAGGCCATCATCCACTCCATGACCAAGGCGGAGCGCCTTAAGCCTTCTATCATTAACGGTCAGCGTCGCGCTCGTATTGCTCGCGGTTCGGGCACCACGCCTGCCGATGTTAACGCCCTGATGAAGCAGTGGGGCGAGATGAACAAGATGATGGGCAAGATGCGCTCGATGACTCAGCAGGCCGCCGGCAAGAAGGGAAAGAAGGGCAAGAAGGGCAAAAAGACCCGCATGCCGAGCATTCCCGGTATGGGCAACCTTGCCAACATGGGTCTCGGAAATTCCGACATGGATATGCTGCGCCAGATGGAGCAGCAGATGAAGGGCAAGTTCTAGCCGTTCCAACCATTTGAGCCGTTCGGTGCCCGGGATCTGGCCTACGCCGCCCGGGCATCTCGTTTTCCATATCGGAGGTCGCATATATGAGCAAGGCAGACGAGCTGTTTGTTTCCATGTGCCAAGACATCTTGGATCATGGAACTACCACCGAGGGTCAAGAGGTCCGTCCACGTTGGGAGGACGGAACCCCTGCCTACACTATCAAGAACTTTGGCGTCACGGCTCGCTACGACCTGCGCGAGGAGTTCCCCGCGCTCACCCTACGCCGTACCGCGCTCAAGACTGCGATGGATGAGATTCTGTGGATCTACCAGCGAAAGTCCAATAACATCCACGACCTCAAAGGCCATATCTGGGATCAGTGGGCAGACGAGACCGGCTCGATCGGCAAGGCGTACGGCTACCAGATTGCGCAAAAGTCGCATTACCCCGAGGGCGACTTTGACCAGATGGACCGCGTGCTCTATGACCTTAGGCACACTCCGTTCTCGCGCCGCATCATGACCAACATGTACAACTTTGATGACCTGCATGAGATGCACCTGTACCCTTGCGCCTACAGTGTCACGTATAACGTGACGGAGCGTCCGGGGGACGACAAGCTGACGCTCAACATGGTGCTTATGCAGCGCAGCCAGGACATCCTTGCTGCCAACAATTGGAACGTGTGCCAGTACGCCATCCTCCTCATGATGGTGGCTCAGTCTGTTGGCATGATCGCGGGTGAGCTCTTGCACGTGATTGTCGATGCTCACATCTACGACCGCCACGTGGATACGGTGCGTGAGCTTATCGCACGCCCCCAGTACGCCGCTCCTAAGGTCTCGCTGAACCCTGAGGTCACGGACTTCTACCAGTTCACGACCGATGACCTTATTGTCGAGGACTACGTGTGCGGCGAGCAGATCAAAAATATTCCGATCGCGGTGTAGCGCCTATCCGTCCGGCCCCGGGCCTATATATCATCCCATGCTCAGACATTCTCGCGCTTCGCGCTGCGAAACTGCGCGTGGGACGATATATAGGCCCGTGGCCTTGGGATACGTGCGTTGAGTTCTTCAGGTGAGGTAATTCTTATGAGTTGTGTGCTTGGGGCCATCGTGGCCGTGACGGACGAGTGGGCCATTGGGCTTGCTGGCGATATGGTTGTGGTCAACAGGGCCGATATGAGGCATTTTGTTCAGGTGACCACGGGACACCCGGTCATCATGGGGCGAAAGACTCTCGAGAGTTTTCCCGGCGGTCGTCCGCTCAAGAACCGTCGCAATATCGTTCTTACCCGAGATGCTTCGTTTGAGCGCGAAGGCGTGGAGGTTGTCCATTCCGTTGATGAGGCGCTTGAGCTGGTTGCCGATGAGGCCGAAGCTTGGGTTATCGGCGGGGGAGAGGTCTATCGTCAGCTGCTGCCGTATTGCACGGTGGCAGAGGTGACCAAGAACCTTTGCACCCGCCAGGCCGACACGTTTTTCCCCAATCTTGACGAGGATCCCGCATGGTGTGTCTCTGCGGAGTCTCCCCGTATGGAACTTGCCGAGGACGAGGGCACGCCAGGGCTTTGCTATCAGTTTGTCACCTATCGGCGCGAGGGCTAGGAGCAGGGTATGTCCATCACTCGAATTCAGTTGACTTCCCTCGAAGATCCACGTCTTGATGCATATACGAAGCTCACGGAGCGCGAGCTGCGATGTGTTCTGGAGCCTGAGAAGGGTATCTTTATCGCCGAGAGCGCCAAGGTGATCGAGCGTGCCGTTAACGCCGGTCTTGAGCCGGTGAGCTTTTTGCTGGGGGAGCGCTGGCTTTCGCAGCTTGGCCCGCTGCTTGACAAGCTTGAGTACGAGCGACCTGAACTCGACATCCCCGTGTTTGTCGGTTCGATGGAGCTCATGGAGACGTTGACGGGCTTTACGGTGACGCGCGGCGCGCTCGCTGCGTTTCGTCGGCCGCCGCTTCCGGCTGCGGACGTGTTCCTTGGCCATTTGTGCCGCCGAGCAGGGGAGCGCCCCGTTCGTGTATGCGTTCTTGAGGGGATTGTCGACCACACTAACGTAGGAGCCATTTTCCGCAGCGCCGCTGCCCTGAATGTCGATGGCGTTCTGGTGAGTCCTACCTGCTGTGACCCTCTATACCGTCGCGCCGTGCGTGTCTCTATGGGCACGGTCTTCCAAGTTCCCTGGACGCGTATTGGAACTGATGTACATGCGTGGCCGCGCGACGGGCTTGCGTGCTTGCGCGATGCGGGGTTCACCTGCGCGGCTATGGCGTTGACGGATGATTCCGTTTCGCTCGACGATCCTGCGCTCGGCGAGATCGACCGGTTGGCGATTTTCATGGGAACCGAGGGGGCTGGTCTTAAGGCTCACACGATTGCGGGTTGCCACAAGACGATTCGCATTCCTATGGCCCACGGGGTTGACTCGCTGAACGTAGCGGCAGCGAGCGCCGTTGCATTTTGGCAGCTCTGCCCCCATGTTGACAACGGCTACCATTACCGCCCCGGCATGTTTGCATAGGGTATCTGTCGACTATTTGCCGACCATCATTGCAACGAGCACGTCTGCGCATTACCCTGAGTACCGTTTGGCTGAAATCGTTCGGCAATACACCGAGAGAGGAGCATGAACGTGACGCGCAATGGTTCCGATTCGCTTGACGTGACGTCGGGCGTTATCTGGAGGCAGCTTCTTGCGCTTTGTGTCCCGATCTTTTTCAGCTCGTTTTTCCAGCAGGCCTACACGCTTATCAATACGTTTGTTGTCGGTCAGTTTGGCGGTAAGAACGCTCTGGGCGGCATCCAGGCGACTACGTCGCTGACCGAGCTCGTTGTGGGATTCTGCGTAGGCCTCGGTGCTGGATGCGCGGTCTGCGTCGGGCAGTTCTTTGGCCAAAAGGATGACGAGAATCTCTCGCGTGCCGTGCATACCGCGATGGCGCTTGCCTTCTGCATGGGTTTGGTCGTGTCGGTTCTGGGCGTAATCTTCATCCCTGATATTTTGGCTCTTATGGGGACACCCGCCGAGCTTATGCCGGAGTCGGTCGCATACGCGCGCTGCTATCTTGCGGCTATGGTCTGCATCCTCATGATGAACATGGGCGTGGCGCTGCTTCGCGCCGTGGGAGACACGCGAGGGCCTGCGCTCATTACGGCTCTGAGCTGCGTTTTTAACGTACTGCTTGACCTCGTCTTTATCGTGTTCCTTCGCCTTGAGGCCCTGGGTTGCGGTCTTGCCACGGCACTTTCCATCTCCATCAACTGCCTGATGATTCTCTACCGCATGCACCGTGCCGAAGGCGCGTGGAAGCTCAGGTTTTCGAGTATGCGCATCGACCCTGCGATCCTTAAGAGCATGGTCTCGTGCGGGCTGCCGCTCGGTATTCAGTCGGCGGCGTACTCAATCTCGAACATCATCGTGCAGTCCACGATCAACAGCTTTGGTGCGGACGCCGTGACCGGGTGTGGCCTTGCGAGCAGGCTCGACGTGTTTGTCTGGCTTGTGGTTGAGGCCCTGGGCGTGGCTCTCACCACGTTCACCGCACAGAACTTTGGTGCGCGCAACTACAAGCGCATGCGGGAGGGCTACCATACCTCGCTCGTTATGTCACTTGCGCTGGTGGGGACACTCGCGATGCTGCTCTTTGCGTTTGTAGATCCGCTCTCGCGCTTCTTTATCGATGACGCCGGCGTGACCTACTACACGCGCCTGATGATTCACTACGTCGCGCCGTTCTACATCTTTTACTCGGTGGTCGACAACGCGTCCGGTTCCATTCGCGGTTCGGGCGTGAGCCTTCAGCCGATGATCATGACCCTGCTCGGGACTTGTGTCCTACGCATCGCATGGCTCTTCATTGTCGTGCCGATGAAGCACGAGATGGGCCTTATGCTCATGGTCTATCCGGTCACCTGGGTGGTGACGGCGACGATCTTTGCGATCTACCACCACTTTGGGCATTGGCTTGCGCGTGCCGAGGAGCGAAAAGAGCGCTTCGAACTCGCGATCTAGCGGCTTTAGAGTCTCTAGTACTCAATGCCCTGACGCGCCAGCAAGCCTTCGTCAAAGTAATGCTTGACCGGTATCATTTCGGTCACCAGGTCTGCTAGGTCGCTTAAACGCAGCAGTCCTCTTCCCGTGAGGACAAGTTCGCAGGCGGAGGGCTTGTTTTGAATGAGGCTCTCGACGTCTTCGCGCGTCACGAATCCGCGCCGCATTGCCTCGCCCAACTCATCGAGCACGAGTACGTCAACGGCCTGCTTGCGCGGGCGGATCTCGATGCTTGCCACTGGCGGCTCGCCTTCAGGGACGATGGCCCAGTGGGCTATGTCCATGATTTGGTGCGCGCACGCCTCAGGCGTGGACTCGGTCGCCTGCGCAATCTCAAGATCGAGTAGACCCGCAGCATCGTGCTCGGCGCAGTGCAGCTTCTTTGCGAACTGCAGGAACAAGACGTCAAGGCCGTGGCCCTTGGCCCGCAGCGACAGACCGAGCGCCGCCGTGGTCTTGCCCTTGCCGTCTCCCGTATAGATCTGGACTTTGCCGCATTCGAGATGTGCCATGCGTGACCTTTCATTCTCGTGCGCATTTACCCGTGCGCTGCATTTACTTCTGATTATCTTCCCGCCGGCGGGGTATTAACGAAGAATCAATAACCTCGAGATGGAGTTTTGCCGATGGAGATGGACGACCACAAGCGTAGAAGGAACATGATCCTCTACGTGCTCATCGCGTTCGTTGCCTACCTCGTGCTCAGCACCGTGCTGTTCCCCAATCTGGGCCGCACGCAGCAGATCACCGAGACGGACTATTCGACCTTTGTCTCTGCCCTGAGCGACAAGCAGGTAGATAAGGTCGAGTACAACACCGATGACTATACGATCTACTACACCAAAAAGGGCGAAGATGATTCGGTCGCCTACAAGACCGTAGGTGTTCCCAATGACTCGGGCTTCACCGATCGAGTCCTTGCGTCTGGAGCATCGCTCACGTCGGTGGTTCCCGATAAGAACTCCGGTCTCATGACGTACTATCTGCTCACGATGGTCTTGCCCATCGCAATTTTCTTCTTGGTGGGCTGGTGGCTCAACCGTCGCATGAAGAAGGCCATGGGCGACGATGCCCCCTCGATGAACTTTGGTAGCGGCTTTGGCATGGGCGGCGGCCTGGGCAAGTCCGGCGCGCGCGTGATTGCTTCTAAGGACGTGGGAGTGACCTTCAAGGACGTTGCCGGACAGGAGGAAGCCAAGGAGTCCCTCAAGGAGGTCGTGGACTTCCTCGAGAAGCCGCAGCGCTACGAGGAAATCGGCGCCAAGCTTCCCCGTGGTGCTCTGCTCGTGGGCCCTCCGGGCACCGGTAAGACGCTGCTCGCCAAGGCAGTTGCTGGCGAAGCGGGCGTGCCTTTCTTCTCCATTTCCGGCTCTGAGTTCGTCGAGATGTTCGTGGGCCGCGGCGCCGCCAAGGTGCGCGACCTTTTCAAGCAGGCCAAGGAGAAGGCTCCCTGCATCGTCTTTATCGACGAGATCGACACCATCGGTAAGAAGCGCGACGGTGGCGGCTTCTCTGGCAACGACGAGCGCGAACAGACCCTGAATCAGCTTCTGACCGAGATGGACGGCTTTGACAACCACAAGGGTATCGTTGTTCTCGCGGCCACCAACCGCCCCGATAGCCTGGATCCCGCCCTGCTGCGCCCTGGCCGTTTTGACCGTAGGATTCCTGTTGAGCTGCCTGATCTTACGGGTCGTAAGTCGATTCTCGAGCTCCATGCCAAAGACGTGAAGATCCAGCCTCCCGTGGACCTGACGGCGATTGCTCGCGCTACGCCCGGCGCCTCCGGTGCCGACCTTGCGAATATCATCAACGAGGGTGCCCTTCGCGCCGTTCGTATGGGCCGCAAACGTGCTACCCAGGAGGACTTTGAGGAGTCGGTGGAGGTTGTTATCGCTGGTCAGCAGCGCAAGTCCACCGTGCTCTCCGATCATGAGAAGCAGGTTGTCTCTTACCATGAGATTGGCCACGCCATCGTTGCGGCTCGCCAGAAGGGCTCCGCACCGGTCACCAAGATTACGATCGTGCCGCGTACCTCGGGTGCACTTGGCTATACCATGCAGGTCGAGGAGGACGAGAAGTTCCTTACTACCAAGCAGGAGATCCTGGACAAGCTTGCCGTTTACTGCGGCGGCCGCGCGGCCGAGGAGCTTATCTTTGGCGAGATGACCACGGGCGCTGCGAACGACATCGAGCAGGCCACCAAGCTTGCGCGCAACATGGTTACGCGCTTCGGTATGTCCGATGAGTTTGGCATGATGGCCCTTGGCACGGTCCAGAATCAGTATCTGAACCAGGATACGTCGCTTACCTGCGCACCCGGCACCGCCGAGCATGTCGATGCCATTGTCTCTAAGCTTATCGAGGAGGCGCATGCCCGCGCGCTCCAGATCTTGAAGGAGAACAAGTTTAAGCTGCACGAGCTTGCTCGCTACCTCTATAAGAAGGAGACCATCACGGGCGAGGAGTTCATGAACCTCCTCTCGCGCGAGAACCCGCTGATGCCCAAGTCGGGCCAGTAGTTCGGCGTGTAGGCTCCCGAGCCGACTCGCGTGTTGAATTGGTAACAGCCAAAGCCTTCGTTCCGGTTATCGGAGCGAGGGCTTTGGTATATAAATGGCATCAAAGGTAAAACCTTACAAGGAGGCCTTATGGGATTTCTCGATGACGTTCAGGCGTCTCTCAACCGCGGCATGGTCAGTGCCACCCGCGTGGTCGACACGCAGAAGATCAAGCTCCAGATGAGCGACGCGACCAAGCGCCGCCAGCAGCTTGCAGCGCAGCTTGGCGCCAACTTGTACGAGCTGACCAAGAACGACCCGGCGTTTCGTGCTGGTCGCGAGGGTCTCTACGAGGGTATCGCTGCGGTGGATGCCGAGATCGCCTCGTTCCGTTCGCAGCTTTCTGACATCGAGCAGCAGGCTCAGGAGCAAGCGCAGGCTGCGATGACGATTGAATGCCCGTTTTGTCATGCGCGCGTGGGCGTGGCAGACATGTTTTGCTCGGGCTGTGGTAAGTCGATGGATGAAATCAAAGAGGCCTACGAGGCGTCCGCGCCGGTTCCCCCGGCATCGAGTTCTGCGGACGCGGATTCACCCGTCTGCCCCACATGCGGTGCGCATGTCTCAGAAGGCGATGCGTTCTGCATGACCTGCGGCCGCAAGCTCACCGGTGATGCGCCCGATGAGCCTGCGGATCCCGAGGTCTAGCAGGGGATTGGGGGCGCCTACAGCGTCTTGCCGTATGCGTCGGCGTCCCTGATGGCCTGGGCGAACTGCTCGTCGGTGAAGGGTTCTGGCTTGGCCGACTTCCATTCGCTGGTCTCGTGCGCGGCGGCGCAGAGCGCGGGGATGTCTTCAACGGTAAGGCCCACGTCGGCCAGGGTGACGGGCAAGCCGAGCTGCTTGTTAAACGCGGCGTAGCGCTTGAGGTTCTCGGTGTCGCCGGTGTAAGCGAACAGGACGAGTACGCCCAGGCTTACCACCTCGCCGTGCAGATGCTGACCCTCGCGCTCGATTGAGCAGCTGGCGTTGTAGAAGGCATGGGCCACGCTGGAGTTGTAGTAGAAGTCCGGCTGATTGGTGAGGTTGCTCACGTAGCCGGTGTTTACCACGATGTCGAGCGCAATCTGCTTTACGGCGTTGGAGCCCTTGTTTGCGCGGACATCGGCCAGGCCCTGTGCGCCGTACTCGAACAGCGGCTCAGAGCAGGTGTGCGCAAGTGCAAGTCCAAGTGCTCCGGTGTGCGTGAGTTCGTTTCCGCTCGTGGCGTACTCGACCTCGGGCTGCTTGGACAGGGCGTCGCCGATGCCCGCCCAGAAGTACTCGTCAGGCGCGTTGGCGATGATCTCGGGGTTGATAAAGATGTGATTGGGGCAGTGGGGGTAGCTGTAGCTGTCGAGAGAGCCGTCGTTGTGGTAGACCACGGCGATGGCGGTTCCGGCTGAGCAGTTCGAGCAGATGGTAGGCACCGAGAAGACGGTCTTGCCTAGTTCGATGTTTGCGGTCTTGACGGTGTCGATGGCCTTGCCGCCGCCGATCGCCATGAGAACGTCGGCCGCCTGTGCCGCGGGGGAGTTTACGATCGTGGCGATGTTGTCGCGCGTGCAGTCGCGACCGTAAACGTGCACGCCTAGAATCTCGATCGGGGTGCCTTCGAGTGCCGCATGGATGAGCGGGGAGGCGGCGGCCAGTGCACGCTTTCCGCCGATCAGCATGACCGTCTTTGCCTTATATGCCGCCATGACGTCGGGGAGCGCTTCAAAGCAGTCCTCGCCGATTGTATAGTTGCTCATCTCGATTGTTCTCATGCCTCTTGTCCTTTCTCTAGGCCGGTCTAGTGTAGTTCCGATGCGTTGCGGCAGCGGCGGGGCGCATGTGTCGTGATTCAAGAATTATCTTTTCGACACGTTACGGCGCGGGCCTTCGCCTCCATGGTTCGAGGTCGCACGTTTAGAGTGTGCGAGCACGATGTATTTGCTCTATCGGGCGGGCATCGTGCTATGATTCCGAGCATAGGCGTTGATGGGGACGAGTAGTCGGCCAACGTGCATTTCAGAGAGCGGGCAGCAGCTGAAAAACCCGCATGCGCGACCGTGCGAAAATCACCCCGGAGCCGCGGTTCGAACGGGCCCTTGCGCCTTAGTAGGTATCGCCGGGATGGCCGTCGTTACAGGCCAGCCGAGTAACGGGTGCAATTGGGCACCTAAGCTGGGTGGTTAAACGAAGAGCACGTGCGAGTCCGCTCGCATATCTGGCGCTTCGTCCCAGCTTGTAGGGACGGGCGCTTTTTTAGTGCCCATGCGCTTTGGCGCGCACAGAGTGGAAGGTATATCGTGGCCAACGAGTACAAGAAGACCATGAACCTGCCCAAGACCGGGTTTCCCATGCGAGCCGGCCTTTCCAAGTCCGAGCCGGTAAGGCTCAAGGACTGGCAGGACAACAAGGTCTACGAGCAGACGCTGAAGAAGAACAAGGGACACAAGAAGTTCGTTCTGCACGACGGCCCTCCGTACGCGAACGGCCCGATCCACATCGGCCACGCGATGAACAAAATCTCCAAGGACATGATCAACCGCTACTGGACCATGCAGGGCTGCGAGGTTCCGTATGTCCCCGGTTGGGACTGCCATGGCCAGCCGATCGAGCACAAGGTCGAGGAGAAGCTCGGCACTGCCAAGTTCAACGAGACCTCTACCGCCAAGATTCGTGAGCTGTGCAACCAGTTCGCAGTCGAGAACATTGAGCTCCAGAAGGCCGGTTTCCGTCGCCTGGGCGTGCTTGGCGATTGGGACAACCCCTATCTCACGCTCTATCATCAGCATGATGCTGCCGACATCGAGGTCTTCAAGGCCATGTTTGACAAGGGCATGATTTATCGTGGCCACAAGCCCGTGCACTGGTGCAAGCATTGCCACACGGCACTCGCTGAGGCCGAGATCGAGTACTCCGACGAGACTTCGCCCTCTATTTTCGTGCGCTTTGAGCTCACCTCTAAGCCTGCAGGCCTTGAGGGCTTCGATGGTCCGGTCGACTTCATCATCTGGACCACGACTCCGTGGACCATCCCGTCCGACCAGGCCGTCTCGCTCAAGCCTGGCGAGATGTACGTGGCTGTGGAGCACGATGGCCGCGCCGAGATCATGCTCGAGAAGCTTGCCCCCGCGTGCTGCGAGGAGTTTGGCTGGGAGTACATGCCGGTTTGCATCGACGGCAAGGAGTACGTCGTTTCTGCCGAGACCTTCCACCACCTGCACTACAAGCAGCCAGTCTTTGACGGCATCGAGGGTGTGGCCCTGCTTGCCGACTACGTGGGCGTCGATGACGGTACCGGTATCGTCCACAACTCGCCCGGCCACGGTGCGGACGACTACTACGTCTGCATCAAGGAGGGCATGGAGATCTGCATGCCCGTCGACGATGACGGCAAGTTCTACGTGGGCGATGAGTTTGGCACCGGAGGTCCGTTCTCAGGAATGGACACCGACGAGGCCAACCCGCACATCATCGAGTTCCTCCGCGAGCGCGGTACGCTGGTGATGGAGAAGAAGATTACACACAGCTATCCCCATTGCTGGCGCTGCAAGCACCCGGTGCTCTTCCGCGCTACCGACCAGTGGTTTGTCTCCATGGACAAGACCGGTCTGCGCGAGACCGCGGGCGATCAGATCAAGAACAAAGTTACGTGGTACCCGGCGCACGCGTCTAACCGTATTGGTGCCATGGTCGAGCAGCGTCCCGACTGGTGCATCTCGCGCCAGCGCAACTGGGGCGTGCCCATCCCGTCCTATACGTGCGCAGACTGCGGCGAGAAGGTCATGAACGACGACACGCTCGACGCCGTTATCGCCCTGTTCCACGAGAAGGGCTCCGACGCCTGGTTTACTGACGAGCCGTCTGAGTATCTGGGCGACGCATGCCGCTGCCCCAAGTGTGGTGGCAGCAACCTCAAGCCCGACCGCGACATCCTCGACGTGTGGTGGGACTCGGGTGTCTCTTGGAAGGCCGTTTGCGAGTTCCGTCCTGAGCTCCAGTATCCTGCCGACGTGTACCTCGAGGGTTCCGACCAGCATCGTGGCTGGTTCCAGAGCTCGCTGCTTACCTCCGTGGGCGCTAACGACGTCGCTCCGTTCAAGGCCGTTGTCTCTCAGGGCTTCACGCTGGACGGTCAGGGTCGCAAGATGTCCAAGTCCCTCGGCAACGTGATTGATCCCAACGCCGTGTGCGATGAGATGGGCGCCGACATTATTCGTCTTTGGGTCGCTTCGGTCGACACGTCTTCTGACGTCGCTATCGATCACGAGATCTTGGCGCGCACGTCCGATGCGTATCGTCGTTTCCGCAATACGTACCGCTTCCTGCTCTCCGAGCTTGAGGGGCAATTCGAGCCTGAGAAGGACGCCGTGGCCTTTGATGAGCTCACGCCGCTCGACAAGCTTATGGTTGCCCGCTTGACGCAAGTCCAGGCCGAGGTCGACGACGCCTACGCTTCCTACGAGTTCCCGCGTGCCTACCGTGCGCTGTACGACTTTGTGGTCACCGAGCTTTCTAACGTTTACCTCGACGCTCTGAAAGACCGTCTGTACTGCGAGAAGCCCGGTTCGCACGCCCGCCGTTCGGCGCAGACCGTGGTGGCCGAGCTCCTCTCGATGCTTGTGCGCGACATGCAGCCCATTTTGGCCTACACGACCGACGAGGTTATGGCCTATGCGCCTGCCGGTTGTGTCGATCACCAGAAGTACGCTGCCCTGCTCGATTGGTATCGCAGCCCGATTTCCCTCGAGACTGCCAACGAGTTCGAGGGTGTCCTCGAGGCCTCGCTCGAGCTTCGCTCCGCTGTCACCAAGGCGCTGGAGGAGGCTCGCTCTGCTGGTACCTTTACCAAGAGCCAGCAGGTTCGCGTCAAGGCCACCGTGCCCGCTGAGCAGTACGCTCTTCTTACCGGCGACAAGGCTGTTGACCTCGCTGAGTTCTACATCGTCTCTGAGGTTGAGCTTGTCGAGGGCGAGGAGCTTTCCGCGCAGGTTGAGGCCGCCTCTGGCGAGTGCTGCGACCGCTGCTGGAACTACCGTACCGACGTGCGCGACTACGGTCAGTTCACGCACGTGTGCGCCCGTTGCGCCTCTGCTCTTGAGCAGTAGGGCTCATTTAGCCTTGCGCTTGTGATTTGTTATGGAGCTGTCGAGTTCGTTCGGCAGCTCCGTTCTTGATTGAAGGGGGACGGCGTGCCCAAAGAAGAACCTAATGCAAAGACGCCCTCACGTATCTGGCGTTTTTCCGTGGCCTCCGTTGTGGCCGGAGTCTTCATTCTGCTCGACCAGCTCACCAAGGTGCTCGTACGTGCAACGCTGACGCTTAACGTCCCCTCTGCCGAAGTAATTCCGGGCATTCTGCGCCTGCTGCATGTGCAAAACGTCGGTGCTGCGTTTTCGCTGGGCGAGGGCATGGGGAGCGCTTTTGTAATTCTTGCCGTCGCTGTCGTTTTGGCCAGCATCTGGTATCTCTGGAAGACGCCTCTGGTCTCTAAGGTCGAGACGGTCGGTCTTGCCATGGTTGCGGGCGGAGCCGTGGGCAACGCCATCGATCGCCTGTTGTTCGGCTACGTGACCGACTTCCTCGCCTGCGAGTTCATCGACTTCCCGGTTTTCAACGTCGCCGACATCGGTATCACGGTGGGTGTCGTGGTGGCTTTCTTTGGCTTTATGTTTCTGTCTCCCGCCAACAAGATCGATGCGACCGCCGAACTCAATCGTCGGGATGCTGAGCGCCGTGCTAAGAAGGCCGGTAAGAAGGCGAGCGACAAGGACGGTCGTGCATAATGGCCGACCTGCATTATCTGGTAGATGCTGCTGCGTGCGGACAGCGTCTTGATTCTTTTTTGGGTGCTCAGTCTGGAATGCCCTCCCGTTCCGCCTGCACCCATCTGATCGAGGCCGGTTCCGTTGACGTGAACGGTGAGACCTGCGTATCCAAAAAGTACTCGGTCTGCGATGGCGATAGGATTTCTGTCGAGCTTCCTGACGAGGAAGAGACCGGCGAGGTCATTCCGCAGGCCATTCCTCTCGACATTCGCTATGAGGACGATTATCTGATCGTGCTTTCTAAGCAACGAGGCCTTGTGTGTCATCCAGCCCACGGCCATGATTCGGGCACTCTGGCAAACGCGCTGGTGTACCACTGCGGCATTGATCACCTGGGTACCGTGCAGGGCGAGGACCGGCCCGGTATTGTGCATCGCCTGGATCGGGACACCTCGGGTCTCATGCTTGCCGCCAAGGACGATGACACCCAACGCGAGCTGCAGAATCTTATTCGCACGCGCACGCTCGACCGTCGCTATATCGCGTTATGCCACGGTTTTATCTCGCTCGATTCCGGCACAATCAACACCGGCATCGCGCGTTCGACCCGTGATCGCGTGAAGATGGCCGTCTCCGATGATCCGTTTGCGCGTCAGGCCATTACGACCTTCCGTGTGCTCGAGCGTTTTGAGGCGGCACACGGCGATGATGGCTATACGCTGGTGGAATGCCATCTGTATACCGGGCGCACTCATCAGATCCGCGTGCACATGCGCCATATCAACCACCCGCTGGTAGGAGATCCCCTCTACGGCAAACGTAACCCAGGTCGTGCAGACATGGGTCTTGACCGTCAGTTTCTGCATTCCTGGAGTGTCTCGTTTGCACATCCCGTTACGGGTGAGACCGTGGCTTGCACCGACGAACTTCCTTGGGACCTCGCAGCGGTACTTGATGAGCTTGCTCCACGATCCCTGGGACGCACTGAGGCGGGGGAGGGCATTATCCCCTTGCTCGGTCTTTTGGATTAGGCGTCCGCAGCGCTGGTATTCGGCACACAAGCTTCACCATAGGGTTCAAGCCCTGCGTTACACTTCACCGCGTACGGTTCGCCTCGTATCGACTTGAGGATTTTGATGCTCGTTGACTTCTCGGACGTCACGCCGATTGTCCTGTTTAATTTCATTATCGGCTTGCTGTTTGGCCTCTGCTTTTTGTACCAGGTGCTCTTCTTTTTCTTGGGTCTCTTTCGCGGCCAGGTGAAGATCCCTGCTGCTAAGAAGCAGCATCGCTATGCCTTCTTTATCGCTGCGCACAACGAGGAGCCGGTGATCGCTAACCTCGTTCGCTCGATCAAGGACCAGGATTACCCTTCCGAGCTCATTGACATTTTTGTGGTCGCCGACGCTTGCACCGACGCGACCGCCCGGGCGGCCCGAGACGCTGGTGCCATCGTATACGAGCGCAACGACCTGGCGCGCAAGGGCAAGAGCTGGGTCATGGACTTTGGATTTGAGCGTATCCTCAAGGAGTATCCGGGCCGCTACGAGGCGTTTTTCATCTTTGATGCCGATAACCTCTTGGCGCCCAACTATGTCACCATCATGAACGATGCCTTTGACCAGGGCTATCTTGCGCTGACGAGTTACCGCAACTCCAAGAATTTCGGCAGCTCGTGGATCTCGGCCGCGTACGCGACCTGGTTTTTGCGTGAGGCGCGCTTCCTGAACAACGCGCGCATGATGTGCGGTACCTCGTGTGCGGTCTCGGGCTCGGGCTACCTGATTTCTGCCAAGATCGTCGAGGGCATGCACGGGTGGGACTTCCATACCCTTACCGAGGACATTCAGTTCTCGACGTTCTGTGCCGTCCACGGCGTGCGCATCGGTTACGCACCGGCCGAGTTCTTCGATGAGCAGCCAGTAACTCTCGCCGCGTCTTGGAAACAGCGTATGCGTTGGACCAAGGGTTTTTACCAGGTGTTCTTTACCTACGGAAACCATCTTGTTAAGTCCATTGCGCATTTTAGGCGCTTTGCGGCCTATGACCTGCTCATGACCATCGCCCCCGGCATGCTCCTGACTCTGATTTCAATCCTGGCCAATGGCACGTTCTTGCTGGTGGGGGCGCTTTCACACGGCTTTTTGGCGACAGACCGTGAGCTGGGTATGTGCTTTGGTTCTCTGCTGATGACCCTGCTGAGCATGTATTTCACGTTCTTCGTGCTGGGTCTGTTGACGACGGTCGCCGAGTTCAAGCACATTCACTGTAAGCAAAAGTGGCGAATCGTGACGAACCTCTTCACATTCCCGCTGTTCATGTTCACCTATATTCCGCTGACGGTGGCGGCACTCTTCCTCAAGGTCGACTGGGTTCCCACGCCCCATGAGGTGTCAGTGACGCTGGACGAAGTCATGGAAGGCGCCAAGTAGACCTCTCCTCGCCGCGGGATGGGGCTGTGCCGTAACGATTCGGTCGACCCTGCTCGCACGAAGCATCCACTGGGTGCTTCGGCTCGGGCGGAATCTATCGCTACGGCAAATCCCCGATCCGCTTGTGTCGTCCCGCTTGGCTCAAGGCCGTGGGATTTGGGTAGAAGGGCGGGCATCTTGGAGGAGGGGTGTCCGTGCTGCTCGGTTTATTCTTTGTGCTGCTATCCATTGCCGCTGGGCTGGATGCCTGGCTGCGAATTTGCCCTAACGCGCTTTCTCTTTCGCTTGCTGCGGTGGGTGTCCTCTATGCGTGGAGCGCGTTTGGCGTTGAGGCCTTGGGACGGCGTGTGCTTGTTGGTATGGCGGTCTGCGCTGCGCTAGTTTTGTTTGAGCTGGTGTGGCGGTGCGTTTTGGGGCGTGCCGGTATCGGGATGGGGGACATCAAGGTTCTCTTTGCGCTGATGCTTGTGAGCCCTGTTGTCGCTGTAGTCGCGTTTTGTGCGGGGGCATTGCTTCTTGCTGTGTATTGCCTTGTGCGGGGGCGTTCCTCGGCACCGATGCTTCCTTTTTTGGCCGGCTGTTTCCTGCTTGCATATCTTGTATTTGCCGGCTATCGGCTGTCCTTATGATGTGCGAAGATGACATGAGCACACTGAAAGGAGACTCATATGACGGCTGGGTCTATGCCTTTGTCTGATCGTTTGACTTCGATGCCCGACAGATTGAGCGCCGACCTTATCGCACGTATGGAGGAAGATCGGGTGCGCGGTTGGGTCAATCCGTACCGCACCGATGATACTCAGGTCATACGCCGTGAGTCGCGCAATCAGGACGAGTCGACCATCTTTCGCCCGCCCTTTGTGCGCGACGTTGAAAAAATCATCCATCTGCCGGCTTATAACCGCTACAACGGCAAGACTCAGGTTTTCAGCTTTCGCAGCAACGACGACCTGTCTCGCCGTGGCCTGCACGTGCAGCTCGTCTCGCGCATCGCGCGTGACATCGGTGCTGCTCTTGGTCTCAACTGCGATCTGATTGAGGCGATCGGCCTTGGTCATGACCTGGGGCATACCCCCTTTGGACACGCGGGTGAGTATCGTCTGAATGATCTGCTCGAGGCCCATACCGGGCGCTCTTTCTACCACAACGTCCACTCGGTGCGCGTGCTCGATACGCTCTATGGGCGCAATGTTTCTCTTCAGACGCTTGATGGTGTGCTCACCCATAACGGTGAGTACGAGCAGCGCGTGTTCAGGCTTTCGGGCCTATCTAGCTTTGACGAGTTCGATCAGGTGGTCGAGAACTGCTATGAGAGCGATTTTGATTATGTCAAGACGCTCTGTCCGGCCACGCTTGAGGGTTGCGTCGTGCGCATCTCGGACATCATCGCCTATGTTGGGCGCGATCGTCAGGACGCGATCGAGGCCGGTCTGCTCGATGACGATGCCTTCTCTGATGGTCTGGGTGGGCGATACAACTCCTGGATTCTCACGCATGCGTCGGTGGACATCATCGAGCACAGTTACGGCAAGGATCGTATCGAGATGAGCGAAGAACTGTTTTGCGAGCTCTCGCGCGCCAAGCGTGAAAACTACGAGAAGATCTATCATTCGTCCGGGGTCGAAGAAGAGCGCTCCGAGATGCTCACACACGCCTTTGAGCTTATGTACGAGCACTTCTTGAGCGACCTGAAGTCTGGGGATGAATCGAGCTACATTTTCCGCCACCACATCGCCCGTACCGAGCGAGCACTTTCGTATTACGACAAGACTTACGACTGGAAGGGCGACCCCAACCAGACGGTTGTCGACTATATCGCTAGCATGACGGACGGCTATTTCACCGAGCTCGCCTGTAAGCTGTTTCCCGAACTGCATTTTCCGCGCCGGACCTACATTAACGAGTACTGATGGATACCGATACCCTGTTCACATCCAAAGAAAAGGCGCAGAGCCTGCGGAACGCCCCGCTTGCCGTGCGCATGCGCCCTTCAACCCTCGACGAGTACGTCGGTCAGCAGAAGGCCGTCGGCCCCGGTTCGTGGCTCCGCTCCGCAATTGAGCATGACGTGCTTTCGAGCGTGATCCTCTATGGGCCGGCGGGCACCGGAAAGACCACGCTGGCTCATATCATTGCCGCGCATACCAAGAGCGAGTTCGTTGAGGTCTCGGCCATTACCGGCACAGTAAAGGATCTGCGCCGCGAGATCGAAGAGGCGCGTCGCCGCCTGTTGAATTTTGACCGTCGCACGATTCTGTTTATCGACGAGATTCACCGTTTCTCGCGCTCGCAGCAAGACGCCCTGCTTCATGCCGTCGAGAACCGCACCGTAGTGATGATCGGTGCTACTACGGAGAACCCGTATTTTGAGGTGAACTCCGCGCTTCTTTCACGCGGGCGCGTGGTGGAGCTCGAGGCGCTCTCTAACGAGGACATCGCCACGCTGGTTCGACGCGCGCTCGAGTCTCCTCAAGGGCTCGATGGCAAGTTCTCGGCAACCGATGAGGTGGTCGAGGCCATCTGTATGCTGGCGGCTGGGGATGCGCGCTCAGCGCTCACCACGCTTGAGCTTGCTAGCGAGGTTGCGATTACGCGGCCTGAGGCAGATGACTCTTCTGAGGACGTTCCACGCGCGATTACGCTCGATGATGTTCAGGTCGCAAACCCGCGCCGTGGATTTACTTACGACAAATCTGGCGACATGCACTACGACATCATCTCGGCGTTCATCAAGTCTATGCGCGGCTCCGATCCGGATGCTACGGTCTATTGGCTGGCGCGCATGATCGACGCGGGGGAGGATCCCAAGTTCATCGCCCGCCGCATCATGATTCACGCATCCGAGGACGTGGGGAACGCGGATCCGACTGCGCTTCTCGTTGCCGAGGCGGCGTTTAAGTCTGCCGAGGTCATCGGTTATCCCGAGTGCCGTATCAACTTGGCGCAGGCCGCGCTCTACGTTGCGTTGGCGCCCAAGTCGAACGCTTGCGAGGCGGCGATCGATGCCGCACTTGAAGACGTCCGCACGAGCGGCCGGCGCGAGGTACCGTCCTATCTGCGCGATCGACATCGTCCCGGTTCTGATGAGTACGGGCCCTATCTGTATCCCCATGACTATCCGGAGGGCTGGGTCGATCAGCGCTATCTGCCTGAGGGCCTTGAGCGAGGTGCCTTCTGGAAGCCGGCCGGCCGCGGATGGGAACAGTGGCGTCTGGAGCAGTCTTTCCGTGACCGCTCGGGAGGGGCGGCATAGGCTCCAATGCGCTTTGCGTCTGGGCAACTCCTGGACTCATCGCATATCTCAAAGACGTTGGGGTATCCTTGAGCATTAGTAAATTCGTATTCGGTGCGTGCACCCGTTGCGCAGGAGGTTTTGATGGATCCTATGCAAATCGCCCTTATTGTGCTGGCCGTGGCCGGCGTTTGGGCCGTAGTTGAGGTCGCGCTCGTGCTGCGCCGCACGCGCGAGACCATCGCGTCGCTCGACAAGACCGTCGAGGGCATCAACGCGACGATCGAGGACGTGCGCCCCGTCATCACGCGTCTGGACGAGACCATGGATTCTCTGCAGCCTGCGCTCGACCAGCTTGAGCCCCTGCTGCATAACAGCAGCATCGCTGTCGAGACGCTCTCCGCCGATCTTCTTGAGGTAAACGCTGTGCTGCGTGACGTTTCTCAGATCTCCGGCAACGTTACTAACGCCTCGGGGGCTGTCTCTAGCATTGCCGATGCCGCGACCGAGAAGGTTCAGAAACTCTTCAACAGGAAGGGCGCTGACACCCCCGATTCGGGTTCGCATGTGTTGACCGAAGCCGCGGGTGAGGACATTTGGAACTGCACGAGCGAGTCTGACGACCAGGCTGCGAGTGCGAACGCTTACTACACCTACGACCCCGCCACTGTTGACGCTGCGTCTGTGCAGAAGGAGGGCTCCGATGAGTAACTCGAACAACATCTCCCTGCAGCTCCAGGCGTGCCCCGACCTGGCCCGCCTGGTTCGCATGACTGCAGCCAACGTTGCCATGCTCTCTTCTATGACGGTCGACCGCGTTGAGGATCTTCGCATGGCTGCGGAGGAGGCGTTCATCTTTTCTTGCGCGACCAACCCCGATGGCAACATCTCCATTGCGTTTGACGTGGACGCCGAGCACGTGGGCCTGACCTTCGACCTCGGTGATGTTCCGTTCGCCGAGCCCACCGAGGACGATCCTACGGCCGCTTATGCCGACCTCATCCTGGCCTCTGTCTGTGACTCCTATGAGCGCCTGGAAGGCCCTGCGCGCCTCGTACTCGACATTAAGGCTGATGTTTAATGGCCGAAAAAACCTCTTCGGGCAAGAACGCGTGGGACAAGGAGCGCACGCGCGAACTGTTTCGTCGTTACAAACAGGACGGCGATATGGATGCGCGCGAGAAGCTCGTCATGTCCCATATGAACCTTGTTCGCTTCCTTGCCAATAAATTCAAGAACCGCGGCGAGCCGCTCGACGACCTCATGCAGGTAGGCTATCTGGGCCTGCTTAAGGCGATCGATCGCTTTGACCCTGATCGCGGGCTTGAGTTCACAACCTACGCCACGCCCACGATCATGGGTGAGATCAAGCGCCACTTCCGGGACAAGGGCTGGAGCGTACGTGTTCCGCGTCGCCTCCAGGAGCTTTCTGCCAAGGTCAACCAAGCGACCGATACTCTGACAGCTCAGCTTCAGCGCTCACCCAAGGTTGAGGAGATCGCCGAGTACCTTGATGCCACGGTCGATGACGTGCTTGAGGCCATGGAATCGTCGAGCGCGTACAGCTCGGTGCCCCTTGAGGCCCCCAGCGGTTCTGATTCCGATGATGCCCCCTCGGTTATCGATCGCTACGTTACCGAAGATTCCGACCTCGCGTTCACCGACGATCGGTTGGTTCTGGAAGAGGCCCTGCGGGACTTCTCGCCGCGCGAACGCGAGATCATTGAGCTTCGCTTCCTCAAGGGGATGACTCAGATCGAGATTGCGCAGAAACTCGGCATCTCTCAGGTGCAGGTTTCGCGCCTGCTGCGTCGAACTCTCAAGAAGGTTCAGGACAAGATCGATCCCGAAGGTGTGATGAGCAAGCAATGACAACGGGGTCGAACAGACGTCGAGAGAATGCCGAGTCCCGCCTTCCCGGGGCGCGGCTGACGCTTATTCGCATCTGGAGCTTGGTTGGTGCGATTATCATCGCGGCCACCGTGCTCAATGTTTTGGGCGTCCTGTCCCCGGTCATCGAGTTTTTGGCCGTCGGTTCGCTCATCGCGTTCGTCGAGGCGCCGATCGTTAACTTTTTGGAGCACCGCAACGTGCCCCGCGGTTTGGGAGCCTTTATCGGCCTCGTTGTCGTCGTGGCCGTTATCACCATATTCTTCATGGCGTTCGTGCCGCTTTTGGTTGAGCAGTGTATCGAGATCTTGACTCAGCTTCCCACCCAACTTCGTGAGCTTGGCCAGCTGCTCGCGACCCAGATGCAGAACTTCAAGATGTTCTCCGAGGGCCCCTGGGCCGAGAATCTCGACTCCGTCTTCGCCTCGCTGGCCGACATCGCCCAGACCTATGGACGCCAGTTTGCGAGCGACCTTGGCCGTGGCGTGATGCCGTTTGTCTCGGCTATCGCATCGCAGTTGTTCGTTGTTTTCCTCGGCCTGGTGCTGGCCTATTGGCTTGCATGCGACTATCCGCGCATTCATCGCGAGATCGGCATCATCATCGGCGAGGACAAAGAGACCACGTATCGTTTTATGGTCGCGATTTTTTCTCGCTCCATCGGCGGCTACATGCGCGGCATGGTTATCACATCGATTGTGGGCGGTGTCCTGGCGTTTATCGGCTTTCTTATCGTCGGGCACCCGTATGCCTCGCTTATGGGACTCATGACGGGCATCTTGCATCTCATCCCGGTCGTTGGTCCTTGGATCTCTGCGGCGCTTGCGTGCGTGATCGCATTTATGTACAGCCCGTGGCTAGCGCTGTGGACACTCGTGGTCACTGTTGTCGCCCAGAACATCACCGACAACGTGGTTTCGCCCAAGGTTATGCAGACGGCGGTTCAGGTGCACCCGGCCATGAGCCTTTCTGCGCTCGTGGTGGGAAGCGCACTCATGGGTCCGCTCGGCATGGTCGTGGCCATACCCCTGTGCGCTGCGCTCAAGGGTACGTTTGTCTTTTACTTCGAGGAGGACACCAAGCGCCAGCTCGTCTCCTATGATGGTGCGTTTTTCCGCGGCACACCGTTTGTTGACGAGGCAGGGCGCCCTGTTCCGGCCTATGACGCTCTGGGTGACGATTCGTTTGTTTCCGATTCTGAGCTGATTGAGAACGAGGCAGCGCCCTCTGCAAGCGCTAAGCCCAAACCTGCACTTGACAACCCTTGGCCCGCCCTCAATATCCTGCAGGTGCCTACGGGAAAACCCGGCCAGACCGGGATGTTTCGCAACCCCTTTGCCGCAGACGATTCAGATTCCGTGGAAGGGGAGGACGGCGACGGTGAGGACTCCTCCCACTAGTTCCCGCGAAATGTGTGGGGCATTACAACCCTGTTGCCACCGCTGCACAGCGCGCGCCTTAGCTGCTACAATCTTTTCCGTTTGAATGTACGGTGCCGGAACGCGTCCGGCGCCTCCCTGCACGGTTGGAGTCGTAACACATGACCACGGACTTTCCCTCTATGACGACCGCTGAGATCCGCTCGGCGTTCCTTGGCTTCTTTGAAGAGCGCGGCCTCAAGCTTTATCCCAGCTCCTCGCTCGTTCCCGATGATCCCTCGCTGCTTCTTGCCAATGCGGGCATGAACCAGTTCAAGGAGTACTACCAGGGCAAGAAGACCATGAAGGAGATCGGCGCCTGCTCGTGCCAGAAGTGCGTGCGCACGAACGACATCGATGTAATCGGTGAGGACGGCCGTCATCTCTCGTTCTTCGAGATGCTCGGCGACTTCTCCTTCGGCGGCGTCTCCAAGCAGCAGGCTTGCGCGTGGGCTTTTGAGCTCATTACCGAGGTCTTCAAGCTTCCTCTCGACCGTCTGTACTTCACCGTCTTCACCGACGACGACGAGACCTACGACGTCTGGCGTTCTTTGGGCGTAGCCGACGACCACATCTCCCGTCTGGGCGAGGACGACAACTTCTGGGCGGCCGGTCCCACCGGCCCCTGCGGTCCGTGCTCTGAGATCTACTTTGATCAGGGCGAGGAGGTCGGATGCGGCGAGCCCGATTGCGCTCCCGGCTGCGACTGCGATCGCTTCCTCGAGTTCTGGAACCTCGTGTTCACTCAGTTCGATCGCCAGGAGGATGGCTCGATGCCCGAGCTGCCTCACCGCAATCTCGATACTGGCATGGGCCTCGAGCGCATGGCTGCCATCATGCAGCACAAGAGTGCAAACTACGACGGCGACCTTATGCAGGGTCTCATCTCGCTCGGCGAGAAGATTTCGGGCAAGACCTACGATTCCAACTCCTATGAGGGTGCGAGCCGTAGCCTGCGCATCATCGCCGACCATGCTCGCGCCGTCGACTTCATGATCTCCGATGGCGTCCTGCCCGGCAACGAGGGGCGCGAGTACGTCCTGCGTCGTCTTCTGCGCCGCGCCGTGTTCCACGGCCGCCTTCTGGGCATCGAGGGAGCATTCCTCAACACCTTCATCGACGAGGTTAACAACCTGATGGGGGAGGCCTACCCCGAGCTTCTGAAGAATGTCTCCCTGGTGCGCGGTATCGTCGCTGCAGAGGAGGAGCGTTTCTCCACTACGCTCGACAACGGCCGCACCTACCTTGACGAGGCTCTGGAAGAGCTTGAGGAAGCCGCCGTTCTTGCTGGTGAGGTCGCCTTCAAGCTGCACGATACCTTTGGTTTCCCCATCGACCTTACGGTCGAGATCGCCGCTGCGGCTGGCCACGACGTCGACATGGACGGCTTCAACGCCTGCATGGCCGAGCAGAAGGAGCGCGCACGCGCCGCTGCCAAGGGCGATGCCTGGGGCTCCTTCAACGATATTTGGGTTGAGCTTTCCGACGTTCTTTCCGCGACCTCATTCGTCGGTTACGAGAGCCTTGAGAAGAGCGACTCCAAGGTGGTGGCTATCGTTCGCGATGGCCGCAGCGTCGAGTCAGCCGCTGCGGGCGAGGACGTCGAGATCGTGCTCGACTCCACGCCGTTCTATGCCGAGATGGGCGGTCAGCAAGGCGACACCGGCGTGCTTAGTGCCAATGGCCTTTCCTTCACGGTCGTCGACACCAAGAACCACAACGGCATCTATGCCCATGTTGGCTCCGTCGCTAGCGGCACCGTCTCTGTGGGCGATGTCGTGAGCGCTTCCGTCAATGGCGATCGTCGCGGTCTGCTTTGCCGCAACCATACGGCGACCCACCTGCTCGACGCCGCTCTCAAGCAGGTTCTGGGCGAGCATGTCTCCCAGGCCGGCTCCCTCGTTTCTCCCGAGCACCTGCGCTTTGACTTCACGCACTTCGAGGCCCTCTCCGCTGATCAGCTCGAGCAGGTCGAGGCGCTCGTCAATGCTCAGATCTTTGCAGCTAAGCCCGTCGTGACTCGCGTTATGGGTATTGACGAGGCCCGTGCTTCGGGCGCTGTCGCCCTCTTTGGCGAGAAGTATGGCGACACCGTGCGCGTCGTTTCGGTTGGTGCCGAGGACGTGCCGTTCAGTCGCGAGCTCTGCGGCGGTACTCACGTGGGCAACACGGCCGAGATCGGCATCTTCAAGATCGTGAGCGAGTCCTCCACTGGTTCCAATGTTCGTCGTATCGAGGCTGTGACCTCTAAGGGCGCGCTCGACTACATGACGACTCGTTTGGCCCTCGTCGATGAGGCCGCCCGTTCGCTCAAGTGCCGCGCCGACGAGGTGCCTGCTCGCGCCGCCGCCCTTACCGTCGAGCTGCGCGAGACCGCGTCCAAGCTCAAGAAGGCGCTCACCGGTGGCTCTTCCGACGCTATCGGTTCGGCCATCGAGGCTGCCGTCGAGGTCAACGGCTACAAGCTTGTTGTTGCCGAGCTCAAGGGTCTTGAGGCTGCTGACCTGCGCAATGTCTGGGACACCGTGCACGCCAAGCTCGGTGCAAACGCAGCCTGCGTTCTTGCGACCGTGACTGAGAAGGGCACCCCGGCGCTTATCGCCGCTGCCGGCGACGGCGCCGTTGCGGCTGGCTTCCATGCCGGCAACATCATCAAGACTGTTGCTCCTCTGGTTGATGGTCGCGGTGGCGGCCGTCCCAACATGGCTCAGGCTGGCGGCAGCAAGGTCGAGGGTATCCCTGCTGCTCTTGAGGCCGCTAAGTCCGCTCTCGGCGCCTAGCGTGGTATCTTGGTAGCCCTTGCGCTTGACATCGGGGAGACCCGTATCGGTATCGCGGTTTCCGACCGTTCCGGTCGCGTTGCCACGCCGGTCAAGGTTCTCCCCGCCGCTGAAGTTACGGGTTTGGCAAAACCGTTTCGTCTCATTCTCGAGGATTACGAGCCGGATATTATTGTTTCCGGGCGCCCTATGACGATGGCGGGGGAGCTTGGCCCGCAGGCCGAGCGCGTCGAGAAGATTGCGCAAAAGCTCGCTTGCGACCTGGGTCTTCCTCTTGAGTTTGAGGACGAGCGCCTCTCATCGCGCGAGGCGAAGCGTATCCTGCGTGAGCAAGGGCTGAATGAGAAGCAAATGCGCGGCAAGATCGACATGGTCGCTGCCTCGCTTTTCTTGCAGTCTTGGCTTGACGCTCGACAGGAAAGGAACGAACGTGGCTAACACACCCCAGGGGGCCTCTCCTCAACGTAGGCACGCCTCTGCACCGCGGGCTGCCCAGTCCACGTCTCATACGAGGGCTGCTGGCACTCGCTTTAAGCAGCAGGGACAAAACGACCGCCCGGCTCAGCGCTCGGCCCGCGCCGCCCGCACGTCAAGTGCAGCTGGTGTGCAGCCGTATCGTCGTTCCTCCTACAGCAGCGTACCTGCTGCCGGTGCACGCGGACATCGCCGCCCTCAGCAGCAGCGCCGCTCCAAGGCTCCGGTTCTGATCGGTCTCGTCCTGACGGTTCTCGCCATTGTTCTGGTCGCCGTCTTTGTTGTGCCGACCGTTAAGAATGCGTTCTTCCCCGAGAAGGAGACCGTCGAGGCGGGCATCGATGTGAGCATTACTATCCCTGAGGGAGCCTCGGGTGACGAGATCGCCTCGCTTCTGGCCTCGAACCACGTAATTGAGAATCCCAAGGAGTACTACGCGGCGGTGACGCGTGCGAACGCCGAGTCCTCATTGAAGCCCGGCTCGTATCTCTTCCAGACGTGCCAAGATCCCGACGAGGTTGTTCAGATTCTCGTTTCCGGCCCCAATGCCGGTGTGACTCTGACCATCCAGGAGGGTCTGACCGTCGCGCAAACCGCGCAGCGCGTGGAGGAGTCCTGCGGAATCTCGGCGGATGATTTCCTTGCGCAGGCAAAAGCTTCCAACTACGTGAGCGACTATCCCTTCCTCGAGGGCGCTTACGATGACTCGCTTGAGGGTTATCTGTATCCCAAGACCTATACGTTCTCTGATTCCGTCACGGCAGATGACATTATTCGCAAGCTGCTCGACCAGTTCCAGACCGAGACCGCCTCGATCGGTCTTGAGGACGGCGCAAACGGCCTGACGGCCCAGCAAATCGTCGCCATGGCCTCGCTCATCGAGCGTGAGACTGCGGTTGAGTCTGAGCGCCCGACCGTTGCGAGCGTTATCTACAACCGACTGAACGCGAACATGTTGCTGCAGATTGATGCCGCTATCGTGTACGCGCGCGGCGGTGGCAGCCAAGCCGTGACCTATAGCGATCTTGAGATTGATTCGCCCTACAACGTGTACAAGAACTACGGCCTAACGCCCGGTCCTATCTGCAGCCCGAGCGTTTCTTCGATCAAGGCCGCGTTGAATCCCGATTCTACCGACTACCTCTACTACGTTGCGTCGGCTGCGGGCGACGGTACGCATAAGTTCAGCTCTGACTACAGCCAGTTCGAGAAGGACAGCGAGGAGTATGCGGAGTCGTTGAACTCATGAGTAAGCTTTCCCCTAAACGCTACGTTTCTTGTGTTGAGCGCATTGACCTGAAGAATCTTTGGGATTCTGGTAAGCGTGCCATCCTGCTCGACCGTGACAATACGTTGGTTCCGCGCGATCGCAAGACCGCTCCGGACTCGGTTGCCCAGTGGCTTGAACAGGCACGCCAGATCGGGTTTTCGCTCTACATCGTCTCGAATAATTGGCACCGTGATCAGGTTCAGCGTTCTGCCGACGAGCTGAACATCGAGTCGATCATCGTTTTTGCCTGCAAGCCGTTGCCATTCGCGCTGAACCGCGCGCTTAGGCATATGGGCGTGAGCCGTGATATGGCCGTTATGGTGGGCGACCAGCTCTACACAGACGTTTGGGCTGGTAACTTTGCCGGTATCGACACGATTCTCGTAAAACCTCAGACCCACGTCGACTTGTTCTACACGCGCTTCTTCAGGATCTTCGAGCGTCGTGCCCTGGCTCACGTTCCCTGCGAGGAGTAGCGATAATGCCGGTGCTCGAAAAACGCGGTTGCGACCATATCTTCTTTATCGGTTTTCTCGGTGCGGGAAAGTCGACGCTGGCGCGCAACCTCGGTCATATGTTCAACCGGCGCTATGTGGATACCGATCGCATGGTTGAGCGCGCGAGCTCCCAGAGCGTGACGCAGATCTTTGAGGAGCTGGGCGAGGAGGAGTTTCGTGCCCGCGAGACTCATGCCTTGGAACAGCTTGCATCCGAGAAGAGCCTGCTCGTTTCATGCGGCGGCGGAATCGTTGAGACTCCGCGTAATATCGAGCTGATGCACGAGATGGGCTACTGTGTCTATCTCGACGGAGATATCGATGACTCGCTGCGCCAGATCAGGCGTAGCGATACACGCCCGGACTTTAGGTCGCCGGCCTATGCGTCCGAGCTGCTTGATCATCGCCGGCCGCTGTATCAGGCGGCCGCCGATCTTACCGTAGACATCCGCGACCGCACCTTTACCGAGGTCGGCTATGTGTGTGCGGAACTGTTGCTAGAAAGTGGGTTGCTGTAATGGTGCGTCGCCAACTTGTGAATCTCGGCGGTTTTGGCTGCGAGTACCGCATCGGGTGCGGTGCCCTCGACGAGTTCTCGCGTTACGCCTCAAATCTTGTGGGTACGCCGCGCCGCGCTGCCCTTGTCCTCGAGCCCGCTCTTGATCAGGACGTTGTTCAGGCGGTGTCTCGAGGGCTGATTGATGCCGGCTATGAGGTGCATACGTTCCTGTTCGATGAGGGCGTAAGCATTGCTTCCTTGACTTCTGCGACTAAGCTTCAGGACTTTCTTGCAGCCTCTCATATCACGCGCGACGACGCCGTCGTGTCGGTCGGCGGTATGAAGGTCGCCTCGGTCGTCGACTACGTTGCGTACTCCTGGTGCGGGGGTGTGGCCTGCGGGCATGTCCCCACCACGCTCGATGCTATGTGCCTTGCTGCCACCAGGATGCTGCCGCTTGCCTGCTCTGACGGTGCGGCGCTTGTAAACATGAACCCGCACGTTTCCCTGGTTGTATGCGATCTTGATCTAGTGATGGGCCAGACCTCTGAGCAGCGTGCGCTGGGCTTGGCTTATATGGTCGGCGCTGCCATGACGGAGAGCAAACGTTCATGGGACAAGTTCGCTGACAAGATTCCGGGCTGCCTCGCTGCAGAAGAGCTCGCTTACATCGATATGCTCGGTATGGCGCAGACGGCCTGGAGTGGCGTGCTCAAGGCATCCAATCCTTCTGCTCGTGCTGCATTTGGCTACGGCGTTACCACGGCCCGTGCGCTCAAGCGCTGCCTAGGCGATGCGCTTACCGACGCGCAGCTCCTCTCTGAGGGTCTGCGCTTTGAGGCGCGCCTGGCACATGAGGTTTTCGACTTGGATGTCGAAGCCGTGTTCGAGCAAGATGATCGCTTGGACGATCTGGGTATCGAGGAGGCTGCGTTCAGTATCGAGCCCGCTCGCTTTATCGAGGCGCTGCACGAGTGCGCGTTCGAGCGTTCGAACCGCTTTATGTTCTCGCTGCCTAAGGCTGTGGGCACGGTGCGCCTCTCTACGGTGGACGATGAGGTGCTTGAGCGACACGCCGAAGCCTACCTAGCCTCCCGTGCCGAACTTCTTGAGGAATAACCAAGGGAAAGGATTCTTTATGTCTGAAGTGCTTAATGGGCCTGCGGGCCGTATTGCGCGCGTGCGCGCCATGATGGTCGAGCGTGGCTACGACGCCGTTGTCATTCGTGACGAGGCGAACCTGCGCTGGCTGACCGGTGCCATGGGCGTGTTCGACTACACCTTTGAGTTCCCGCATGTCTCGTTCATCACCGCCGACGAGTGCTATCTGCACACCGACTCTCGCTATTTCAACAGCTTTGAGGAGAACCTGCCCACGGGTCATCCTTGGAAGCTTGATATGGACGAGGTCGCCATGCCCCGTTGGGTGGCTGAGCGCGCGCGTGACACCAAGAGCCGTGTTGTTGCGGTCGAAGACGACATGCAGATCTCTTTCTACTTTGGCATTAAGCGCGGCCTTGAGGACGTCTCGATCCATGCCGACCTGCCGCAGCTTCATCACGATCTGCAGCGCATGCGTGCCGTCAAGGACGCCGAAGAGATCGAGCTCATGCGCCATGCGCAGACCATCACCGATGCCGCCTTTACTCACATGCTTGGCTTCATCAAGCCTGGTTTGACTGAGAAAGAGATTCGCACCGAGCTTGAGAACTATATGTTCAGCAACGGTGCCGATTCGCTTGCCTTTGGTTCCATCGTGGCCTCGGGCCCCAATACCGCCAACCCCCATGCCGTCCCATCGGATCGCGTTGTCGAGCGCGGAGACTTTGTCCTCATGGATTACGGTGCGGGCTACCGCGACTATCGCAGCGATATGACGCGCACGGTCGTGGTGGGGGAGCCCACGCAAGAGCAGCTCGACCTTTATGCGCTCGTTCGTCGCACGCACGAGGAGTGCGCCGCCGCCGTTCATGCCGGAGTTGACGGCAAAGAGATCTTCGAGCTTTCGCGTAAGATCATCGGCGACGCCGGCTATGGCGCCTACTACAATCACGGTCTGGGCCATGGCGTGGGCATCGACATTCACGAGATGCCGAACTTCGGCCGCACGAGCAACATTGTCGAGGCCGGCGCGGTCATTACCGTTGAGCCCGGCGTGTACCTGCCCGGTGTGGGCGGTGTGCGCTTGGAGGACTACGGACTTGTGACCGAAACCGGATACGAGCCGTTCACCACCTCGCCGCACGAGCTTCAGATCATCGACTGCTAGATGTTCAAGACCCCGTTCGCCTCGATGGCGTGCGGGGTCCATTGTTGCGAATTAAAGGCGGGCTGCCGTGGCTGCACCCAACGTGTATACTAAATACTCGTCTGTATGGAGCGCCAGGTATTGAATGCCGGGCACTCAGAGTAAGAAAGGTAATCATGGCTAGCATCACCACCGCCGATTTCAAGAACGGTCTCGGTCTCAAGATCAAGGACAAGATCTATACGATCGTTGAGTTCCAGCACGTCAAACCCGGCAAGGGCGGTGCCTTTGTTCGCTATAAGACCAAGGACCTCAAGACCGGCCGTGTTGTCGAGCAGACCTGCAACGCCGGCTCCAAGTTCGAGAGCGTGACCCTCACCACCACCGAGATGCAGTATCTCTACAACGACGGTGACAACTACTACTTCATGAACATGGAGACCTACGACCAGATTCCCGTTTCTGTCGACTTCATCGGCGACAACGCCAAGTGGCTGCGCGAGAACGATGTCTGCCAGCTTCTCTACGCCGACGAGGATCTCATGGGCGTGAACCCGCCCATGTTCATCGAGGCCGAGATCACCGAGACCGATCCGGGCTTCAAGGGCGACACCGTCCAGGGCGGCACCAAGCCTGCCACCATCGACACGGGTGCCGTCATCCAGGTTCCCATGTACCTCAACCCCGGTGAGACCATCAAGGTCGATACCCGCGACGGCAAGTTCGTCTCCCGCGTCTAGCCTGCTTCACAGCATCGATTCCGCAAAGGGCGGGGGAGTTGAATACCCCGCCTTTTTGCTACCACGCATACCAGAAAGGGGCACGTATGGGTGATAAGCGTCTACGCGTCATGGACACCACGATTCGCGACGGCCAACAGTCGCTGTGGGCCACACGTATGACCATCGGCGACATCCTCCCGATCCTTCCCAAGATGGACGAGGTCGGCTACTGGGCGATTGAGGCGTGGGGCGGAGCCACCTTTGACTCGTGCCTGCGCTTTTTGGACGAGAACCCCTGGGACCGCCTGCGCCAGATTAAGGCCGCGACTCCCAAGACGCCCCTTTCGATGCTTGTGCGCGGTCAGAACCTCGTGGGTTACCGCCACTATTCGTCAGACATCGTCGATAAGTTCATCTCGTGCGCTCATAAGAACGGCATCGATGTTTTCCGCGTCTTTGACGCGCTGAACGACATCGAGAACATGCGTGATTGCGCCCGCGCCGTCAAGGCGTGCGGGGCCCACTTCGAGGCTGCTATCTCCTACACGACGAGCCCCGTGCATACGCTCGACTCCTATGTCGACTATGCCGTTCAGCTTGCAGAACTGGGTGCAGACACCATCTGCATCAAGGACATGGCGGGCCTCCTTACGCCCTACCGCACCGAAAAGCTCGTGCGTGCCCTGCGTCAGGCGGTCGATGTGCCCATCCACCTGCACAGCCACTACGTGGGCGGCATGGCCCCCTCCTGTTTCATCAAAGGTGCCGAAGCCGGTGCTGCGATTGTCGATACGGCGAGTGCTCCTTTGGCTTCTGGCAATTCGCACCCGGCCGTTGAGATGGTTGCTGCAACCTTCAAGGAGTCGGCCTTTGACACCGGCTTTGATCTCGACCTGCTCTTTGACATCGCGAACTACTGGGAAGAGGTGCGCCGCCGCGGTCACTACAAGCGCGGTGTCTCCTCGCTCATCCATATGCAGGTCTACAAGCATCAGATTCCGGGCGGCATGATGAGCAACCTCATGAGCCAGCTCGAGGTTCAGCATGCGACCGATCGCCTGGAAGACGTTGTAGCCGAGATCCCGCGTGTCCGCGCCGAGGTCGGCTTCCCGCCGTTGGTGACCCCCATGAGCCAGATTGTTGGCACTCAGGCCGTCATGAACGTGCTTACCGGTAAGCGTTGGAGCATCGTCTCCAAGGAGATGCGCGACTACCTGCTCGGTGCTTACGGTCATGCCCCGGCGCCCTTCAACGCTGAGGTCCTGCGCCGTGTCTTTGGCGACGATACTGACCTCTCCCAGCTCGAGCGCGAGGCCATGCACGACGACCCGCCTACCTTCGAGCAGTGCCGCGAGGAGATCGGCGAGCTTGCGCACAGCGACGAGGACGTGCTTATGTATGCAATGTTTCCTGTCGAGGCAAGGGCCTTCCTGTCCAAGCACCCTTCGAATGAATCCGTTGAGTTCTTGCGCGACGAGGACGCAAGCCAGACCAAGGAGGACGATTACGTGGACATGAATCAGATCCGCGAGCTTATTCGCGCTGTTGAAGAGAGCAAGATCGGCGAGATCAGCATCAAGGACGCTGGTAGCGAGATCACGGTTCGTAAACCCGAGGTCGCCCTTGCCGCGAACCTTGCTGCTGCCCAAGCTGCTCCCGTTGCCGCTCCTACCGCTGCGGCCGAGGAGACCCCTGCAGCTGAGTCCGAGGCTCGCCCCCTGACTTGGAAGGCCGTCAAGAGCCCGATGGTCGGCACTTTCTACGCTGCCCCGAACCCGGACTCCCCGGCGTTCGTCTCCGTCGGTGACGAGGTCATGGCCGGTTCGACCCTGTGCATTGTTGAGGCCATGAAGCTCATGAACGAGATCGCGGCTGACGAGATGGGTACCGTCCGCGAGATCTGCGTCGAGGACGGCGACGCCGTCGAGTACGGCCAGCCGCTGTTCTATCTCGAGCCCATCAAGTCCAACTAGTCTTTCCTGCGAGGGGTCTTTCCATGTTCAAGAAGATTCTGATCGCCAACCGCGGAGAGATCGCTCTGCGCATCGTACGTGCCTGCAAGGATCTGGGCATTACAAGCTGCATCGCTTATTCCGAGGCCGATGCGGATACCACTGCCGTACGCGAGGCCGACGAGCGCGTCTGCATCGGGCCCGCTCCCTCCGCCAGGAGCTATCTCGATTTCGCACGCATTATCGGTGCCGCCAACTCGCGCAGGTGCGAGGCCGTGCACCCCGGCTACGGCTTTCTTTCTGAGAATGCCGAGTTCGCTCGCGCCTGCGCCGATAACGACCTGGTCTTTATCGGCCCGGCCCCTGAGGTTATCGACGCGATGGGCGAGAAGAGCAATGCCAAGCAGACCATGAAGGCTGCCGGCGTGCCCACGGTCCCTGGTAGCGACGGTCCCGTGGAGACCGTCGAGGACGCTCGTGCCTTTGCCGACGAAGTTGGATACCCGGTTCTGATTAAGGCCTCTGCTGGTGGCGGCGGCAAAGGTATGCGCGAGGTCCACGACCCTGCCGACCTCCAGAAGGAGTTCGACGCAGCTCGTGCCGAGGCTCGCGTGGCCTTTGGTAACGATGAGGTCTACCTCGAGAAGCTCATCTTGAGGCCGCGCCACGTTGAGATTCAGGTTCTTGCTGACTCTCATGGCAACGTTGCCGCCCTCTGCGAACGTGACTGCTCGGTGCAGCGCCGTCACCAGAAGCTCGTTGAGGAAGCTCCGAGCCCTGCGCTTTCCGAGGAGCAGCGCCAGGCGATGTGCGAGGTTGCCATCAAGGCTGTTCGCGAGGTGGGTTACCAGAACGCCGGAACCATCGAGTTCTTGCTCGACGAGGACGGCAGCTTCTACTTCATGGAGATGAATACGCGCATTCAGGTGGAGCACCCCGTCACTGAAGAGATTACGCGCACCGATCTTGTCTGCGAGCAGCTGATTATTGCTTCCGGCGAGCCCATGCGTGTGCCCGACGGTGGCATCACCGAGCCTTCTGGTCACGCGTTCGAGTTCCGCATCAACGCGGAGGATCCCGAGCATGGCTTCCGTCCGTGCCCCGGCAAAATCACGCATCTGCGACTCCCCGGTGGTCCCGGCGTGCGCGTCGAGACGCACGTTTACGAGGGTTACACGATTCCTCCTACGTACGATTCGCTTGTAGCCAAGATCATCGTGTGGGGTGCCGACCGCGATCAGGCCCTTGCCCGTGCTCGTCGCGCCCTTGATGAGTGCGAGGTCGAGGGCATCGCCACCACCTTGCCGTTCCATCGGGATGTTGTGCGAAACGCTCAGTTCGCTTCGGGAATCGTGTACACTGATTTCATTCCAAAGCACATGCCCGAGTACCTCTGCTAGAAGTGGGTGAGTCGTTATGACCGAGGAAATCAAGATCGACGGGATCGCTATTGCGCCCGAGGTTATGTCTGCTATCGTTGTTCGCGCCGTCGAGGGAATCGAGGGAATCGCTTCCGTTGGCAACAAGGATCTGGCTACCAACCTTGTTTCGATGTTCTCTTCCAAGAACGCCGCGACTTCTCTGCCGCCCGTCGAGGCTGTCGTCGAAAACGACGCTCTGCATCTGACGGTTCGCGTTACCGTGTTCTTTGGTTACCCGTTCAAGACCCTCGCCGAGTCCGTGCGCGTGGCCGTTGTCAAGGCGATCGATGCCCAGGTCGGCGTCGAGGTTTCTGCTGTCGACGTTTGCATCGATGGCCTCGTCTTCCCCAAGGAGTAATGTTGAGTTCTAAAGTTAATCGCGGCCGCACTCTTGCCCGCAGCCAGGCCCTTCAGATCCTGTTTCAGGCTGAGGCCTTGGATATGCCTGTCGGCGACGTGCTCGACGGCGACTATCTGATTTCCAAGGGCCCGCTCGACCCGTATGCGGTCGAACTCGCTCAGGGTGCCTATACCCATATCGACGAGATCGACTCGGCGCTCTATGCCGTCTCCAAGAACTGGGATCTGCAGCGCATGCCCTCTTCGGACCGCAACCTGCTGCGTATCGCTGTCTACGAGCTGCGCTGTGCCTCTACCGATGACCCGATCGACACCGCCGTCGTGATCAACGAGGCCGTCGAGATCGCTAAGGCCTACGGCACCGATGAGTCTGCTCGCTTTGTCAACGGCGTGCTGGGTCGCATCGCTCGCGAGGAGCAGCTACCCGTAGACGAGGCCTTCAATGCCTCCATCAATGCGCTGGCCTCTTCTGAGCCCGTCGTGCTCTCTGATATCGACGACGATTCGGAAGCCTAACGATGGCCGATACGAATACGCGCACCTTTGACGATGTTCTTGCCCGCATGGACGACATCGTTAACGCCGTTCGTGCCAAGGACGCCTCGCTTGAGCGCAGCCTCGATCTTTTCGATGAGGCCATCGCCTTGGGTTCTAAGGCCGTTGAGATGGTCGATTCCTTTGAGCTTTCTGACCGTGAGGCGGCCCAGCTCGAGGGTGACATGAAGGCTGATTCCGACGAGGCAGCAGGTTCCAAAGCTCAGGCCGAGGCCGATACCTCTGCCGCGGAATAACTCGATATGAAGCGCGTCCGTTTGGATGATGAGCTGATTGCGCAGGGTTTTTGTTCTACTAAGGACGAGGCCCTGCGTCTTTGCATGGCAGGGCTCGTCTCTTCCTCGGGAGAAAAGCTCACCTCCGCAGCGGTAAAAGTGCTCCCCGGCTGCGAAATTCATGTCAAAGGAAGGCTTCCCTATGTTGGTCGCGGCGGCCTTAAGCTCGAAGGAGCGCTCGACGCCTTTTCCTTTGATCCCACGGGTCTCAACTGTTTAGACATCGGATGCTCGACAGGCGGGTTTACCGATTGCCTTCTTAAGAGAGGGTCGGCCCGTGTGACCTCGGTCGATGTGGGTCGAGCTCAGTTCGACTGGTCGCTTCGTTGCGACGAACGCGTCGAGCTTCATGAGCGTACAAACATCGTTGATCTGCCCGCTGCTGGCCTGCGCGACTCTTTTGACCTTGCTGTCTGCGATGTCTCCTTTACGAGCATCTCAACGATCCTGCCTGCGACCCTAGAGCTTCTCAAAGATTCCGGTTCGTTCATTACGCTGGTCAAGCCTCAGTTTGAGGCTTCGGCTGCTGAGGTGGGCGAGGGCGGTATCGTGCGCGATCCGGCTGTGCACCATCGCGTGTTGCGCGAGGTCATAGACCTCTTCTCTCATTCGGGAATCTATCCTGTTGGGGTCTGCGTATCTCCGATCCACGGCGCCAAGGGAAACCGCGAGTTTTTCTTGTACGGTGATAAGGCTCGTGCCGATGAGATCCGCGCGCCCGAGTTCGCTCAGCACATTGACGATTTGAAACGTGAGGCGAATGCCCTGTGACGGTCTTTCTGGTTCCCAACTATTACAAGGACGAGGCGGTTCAAAGCGGGCTGACCCTTGAACTCTGGCTTACGCGCCAGGGCTACGAGGTCTTATGGGCGCAAGATCAGCGTTCGCATATCCAGCAGGATCCCGACCTGGACGGTTGCGAGCTTGTTATCTCACTCGGCGGCGACGGAACGCTTCTACGTGCTGCACGTATTGTAGGCACCAGGGAGATTCCCATTCTTGGCCTTTCGTATGGTCATCTGGGCTTTCTTACGGCGGCAAGCCCGCAGGATCGCGACATTTTGGGTGTTGTCCAAGATGCCTTGGCCGGCGAGATGCACGTAAGTCGTCGCTCTACGCTCAAGACCGACATCATCTCTGTTCTCGAGGACGGGTCAGAGGCCCATACCGAGTCTCTTGCGCTCAACGATATGGCGCTCACCCGAGGCCCGCTTTCCGACATGGTCGAATTTGACATTAGCGTTTCAGGGCATCATATTGACCGCCTGCGTGGTGACGGTGTTGTTGTTTCCACGGCTACCGGCTCGACCGGATACGCACTTTCCGCCGGTGGGCCCATTGTGAGCCCCGACTACTCTGGCATGGTCTGCGTCCCCATCGCTCCGCACACGATTCAGGCGCGCGCGTTCTTGACGTCGCCCTCCGATGTAGTGGAGGTCGTTATGTCCAAGGATCGCCCCTCTGTCCCCGCCATTGCGGTGGACGGGCAGTTCATTACGCCTGAGGGGGAGATTGAGCGCGTGGTAGTGAGCCGCGGCTGTTCCGATGTGCTGCTGCTCGATTACGGCCCGGAGAGCTTCTACAACTCCGTCTCGCGCGTGTTCTACGGTGTTCGCAATGATCGATGAGCTGCATGTACATAACCTCGCCCTCATCGAGGACGCCCATATCGAGCCTGCGAGCGGACTAACCGTACTGACGGGTGAGACAGGTGCCGGTAAGACGGCGCTGCTCTCGGCCCTTAAATTGCTGATGGGGGAGCGCGCGGATTCCTCTATGGTGCGCGAGGGGGCTAACGCCGCCGACGTTGAGGGTCGTTTTTATCTTTCTCCAACTGATGCCGAGGGCTGCGTGGTTCAGCGTCGTCTTTCTGCTGATGGCAGGAGCCGTGTGAAGATCGACGGCACCATGGCTAGCGTCGGTGAGCTTGCTGCGCGTGTCGGCTCAACCATCGACCTGTGCGCACAGCACGAACATCAGCGCCTACTCGACCCGGCGTCGCATCTTGCCTACGTTGACGCCTGGGCTGCTGATTCCATCGGGCCTGCGCTTATGGCCTATCGAGAAGCCTTCGCAACGGTCAAGGAGTGCAAGAAGGACTATCAGCGCCTTGAGCGCGCGGCGAATGCGCAGGGTTCACGTGTTGAAGAGGCGCGTTTTTGCGTTGGGCGGATCGAAGAGGCCGATCCGCAACCTGGTGAGCTCGAGGAGCTTGAGGAGCTGCTTCCGCGTGCCGAGCATGCCGAGACTCTAGCCACTTGTGCACATGATGCTCAGGAGGCTCTTTCTGGTGAGGGCGGGGCCCTTGACGCCCTTAACAGCGCTATTGCCGAGCTTTCACGCATGGGTTCTGTCGACGCTGCGCTCATGCAGTTCGCCGACACCCTCTCGAGTGCGGCTATTGACATCGAGGATGCGGCCTCTGGTCTGAGGCGCTATCGTGACGATGTAGACTTCGATCCGGCCGATCTTGCCCTCAAACAGGAGCGTTATTCCACGCTTAAGGGTCTTATGCGCCAGTTCGGCCCCACTATGGAAGACGTGTTTGCTCGGCGTGACGAGTCGCGTGAGCTGCTATCCATCGTTGACAACTCTGAGGAACAGCTTAAAGCCGCGCAGAAGCGTCTTGATGAGGCTGAGTCCGCTCTAGCCGAGACCGCTCGCGTTCTTGCGCGTAAGCGTGCTGCTGCCGGTCCGCGTTTTTGTCGCGAGGTTGGCAAGCAGATGGCACGGCTCGAGATGGGTTCTGCCGAGCTGGTCTGGCAGGCTCGCGATCTTGATCGAAAGGACTGGACTGAGTCCGGTTCTGTCTCTTATGAGCTGCTGTATCGCGGTGGTGCCGGCCTGACTCCTCGTCCGTTGCGTCGTGTTGCATCGGGCGGTGAGCTCTCTCGCGTCATGTTGTCATGCAGCGTGGTTCTAGGCCAAGCCGACGGTGTTGACACCATGGTGTTCGATGAAATCGATGCTGGCGTCGGTGGCGTTACAGCTCGAGCGCTCGCGACTGTTCTTGTTGACCTTGCACGTACACACCAAGTGATTGTTGTGACCCATACGGCTCAGATCGCGGTTGCCGCGCAACGTCACTACCTGGTGCGTAAGAGCGGGGGAGATGCGCCCGTGACAACCATTACTCCCTGTGAGGGCGCTGATCGCGTGCCCGAGATCTCTCGCATGCTTTCCGGCGATACCGATAGTACGTCTCTCGAACATGCACGTGCCCTTCTGGTAGAGGCGGGAACCCTTTAAAGGAATCCTGCTAGGAATTCTACCGAGCCAACAGGTGGCCTTTAGGCCTCTTCGAGATGATCTTTCAGCAGCTCGAGAGCATGACGGTAACCATCGAGACCCTCGCCGGTCACCCGCGCGAAGCAAGCCATGCCAGCGTAGGAGACCTGTCTAAACGACTCGCGCTCGTCCACGGCGGAGATATGAACCTCGACCGCAGGGATCTGCACGGCTTTAAGGGCATCGAGGATTCCCACACTGGTGTGCGTGTAGGCTGCCGGATTGATGACGATGCCATCGACTGTCCCCAGGGACTCCTGGATCTTGTCGATAATGGCCCCCTCGTGATTCGATTGATAGACCTCGACTGCGTCAAAACCGAGGTCTACCCCCGCCTTGTGACAGAGGGCGACCAGGTCGTTGTAGGTCTGCCGGCCATAGATGTCGGGCTCGCGAATGCCGAGCATATTGATGTTTGGGCCGTTAATAACCAGTGTTTTCATCATTGTGCTCCTAGATCATGGGCGGCAGAAGCTTGGCGATCGCAGCTGCGGTCTCTTTAGGCGTGGATTGGGAGTCGACCTCGATGTCTGCCCAAGCGCAATAGAGCGGCATGCGGATGGCTGCTAGTTTATCGACCCCGTCGCGAGCAGTGATGGGGCGCCCTCCCTTAGCGAGATCTTTGAGCGGGCGGTTGATCATCGCGATCAGACTGTTCTGGTGCAGGAGGTTGTAGTTCTCAGGACGCATGACAACGCCTCCGCCGCAAGAGATAACCTGTCCGCTGTGCGCGGCAACCTCGGCCAGACATGCGGTCTCTTGCGCCCTGAATGCGTCCTCTCCGTTCGCCTTGATGTATTCCGAGCAGCTGCAGCCGAGTCGTTCTTCCAGGGCATGATCGATGTCAACGTGGGTGCGACCGAGCTGGGCGGCCAGCGCCTGCCCACCACGGGTTTTACCGCAGCCGGGCATACCGATGATGGCGACGTTCTGAACGGAAGCAGAGAGACGCTCGGTGACTTCAATGGTGCGCTCGAGCGGAATGACCTGCCCGGTATAGCGCTCAACGGCAGCTGCAGCCTGGCCTACAAGCATCAAAAGACCGCTGGCGCAGGAAATCCCGCGGCGCTCGGCCTCGAGGATAAGCCCTGTGCGCGCCGGGTTGTAGACAATATCGAGGACGGCTTTGAGGCCGGTGAAGGAGTCGAACGAGCACGGTGCGTCCGGGCAATGCGGGTACATGCCAACGGGGGTGCAGTTCACGGCAAGTTCAATGTTCTCAAGCTTGTCGAGGTCGTCATAGGTGATCTCGCCGGAGCGGCTTACTGGGATGGCGTCAACACCCATGTCGGCAAGCACGGTGAGAATCGTGGCTCCCGCCCCTCCGGTTCCGCCAAAGACAACGGCACGCATGCCGGAAACGTCCATCTTGAGTGACTCTACCAAGCATTTGAAACCGTAGTAATCGGTGTTGTCGCCGCGCAGGCGACCATCGGGTAGACGAACGATGGTGTTGACGTTGCCTAGGCGCTCGGCGATGGGGCTCAGTTCATCGAGATATTCCATGACGGCACGCTTGTAGGGGATGGTGACGTTAACGCCTTCCCACTCGTTGCCGCGGATGAACGCTTCGAGCTCCTCTGGCTCGCGCTCGAAACGGCGGTAGTCCATGCCGGCCAGCTCTTTGTAGATGGTGGGGGTGTAGGAGTGGCCGAGTACGCGGCCAAGAACTCCATAAGGGCGGTCGGCCATTACAGCACCTCCGTGTAGGTTCCAAAGTAGACGGCTTTGTCGCAGATCTCATCAAGAGAGTCGAGCAGCTCATCGAGGGCATCGGAGCCTGCGGGAGTCTCGAGGTCAAAGTAGAACCTGAACTCGAAATCACGACCGGGAATGGGGCGGCTTTCAAGTTTGACCAGGTTGATGTTGAGGGCGTAGAAGCGCTCGAGCACGCGGTAGAGCGAGCCGGGCTCATGCTTAAGCGTGACCAACAGTGAAGTCTTGTTGGCGCCCGGGTAGATCTGCGGAGTTGCGGAGATGACCACAAAGCGTGTGTAGTTGGAATCGGTGTCCTGCACGTCGGCGGCGAGCGTATCGAGCCCGTAAAGCTCCGCACACGCGCGCGAGGAAAGCGCGGCCAGGTCATTGCGCTCGGAGTGCGCGACAGCCTGGGCGGCCATGGCCGTGTTCTCCATCACGGTAACTTCGGCGCCAAGCTCCTCGATATAGGATGCACACTGCGCGATTGCCTGCTGATGGGAGCAGATCTCTTTGACGTCCTCAAGGCGCGTGCCGGGTTTGGCAAGCAGCTGATGGTCGATTTTGAGACGAAGACCGCGAACAATGTGGAAGCGGTACTTAGCAAGCAGGTCGTACACCTGGTTGACCGAGCCGGCCGTGGAATTCTCGATGGGCAGGACGCCGAACTCGCAAAATCCACTCTGGACGGCTTTGAAAACACCTTCAAAGTTCGTGAAGTAGCTGATGGTTGGCACGTCGAAAAGCTTGCATGCAGCAATCTGGCTGTATGCGCCCTCCACGCCCTGGCACGCTACGTGGGCAAGGGCGGGAAAGCATGTGTCGACGGGAAGCATTGCCTTGTGGGCACGGGTAGAAAGCGCCTCGGGATCGCCATCGTGCAGGATGCGTTGCTGCTCGGCTTTGTTCATGGTCATAAGCAGGGAGAACAGCGAATGCACCTGGGGCTGCAGCTCAACGGGGGCGCGGCCCATGAGGCTCGAGAGCTTATCGCGCTCGCGAGCGGGGTCAAAGACTGCCTTCTTCATTCCGCGCTTTGCCTCGGCAACGCAGCGAGCCAGGTCCATGCGCTGTTCAAAGAGCTCGAGGAGCTGGGAATCGATCTCGTCGATCTGGGTGCGTACTTCAGATAGATCCATGGGTCAACTCCGGAACGTTGTTGGAAAGGTGGGCTACAGGCACGCAGGGGCGCTGCCGCTGCGGGGCGCTACAAAGAATCGGCCATCGTCAAGCATCGCGTCGAGCACGGCAAGCGCCGCCGCCGCCTCGACGACGGGGACGGCACGCGCAACGATGCAGGGATCATGGCGGCCGTGGATGGAAAGCTCGGTGTCGCAGCTTTCCTCAAGGTCAACACTCAGCTGCTCCTTCGCGATGGAAGGGGTGGGCTTGAAAGCAAGTCTAAATACGATAGGGGCGCCGGTGGTGATACCGCCCAGAGCGCCGCCGGCGTTGTTTGTCGTAGACACGACCGTGTCGTTCTGGATACGGTAGGGATCGTTATCCTGGCTGCCTCGCATGTTCGCAACGGCAAAACCCGCGCCGAATTCCACGCCTTTTACAGCGGGGATGCCAAATGCAATCTGGCCGATACGATTCTCAATGCCGTCGAACATCGGATCGCCTATGCCGGCGGGAACTCCGTATACGGCGCACTCGACAATGCCGCCTACGGAGTCAAGTTCGTCGCGCGCGGCGAGAATGGCCTGCCTCATGGACTGTGCGGCGGACTCATCGATACAGGGGAGACTGTTTTCAAGGACGGCTGTGCGCTGGGCCTCGTCGAATGCAAGGTCGTTCAGGCGGGTGTCTTCGATACCGGCCACCTGCTGAATATGAGCGGAAACCCGAATGCCCTTCTGCTCGAGGGTCTGGATCGCGATGCCGCCGGCGATGCACAGAGGCGCGGTGAGGCGTCCGGAGAAGTGCCCGCCACCGGCAACGTCGTGCCAGTTGCCGTAACGAACGTAGGCCGGCCAGTCGGCATGCCCCGGTCGCGGAACACGACGAAGACCGTTGTAATCGGCAGACCTCGTGTTGGTGTTTTCGATAACGGCGGCAAGGGGAGCGCCGCAGGTGTGACCCTCACTGAGACCGCAGAGCACATGTACGCGGTCGGCCTCCTTGCGTTTGGTCGCCGTCTCGTCGCGCCCTGGGGCGCGCCTGTCGCAAAAAGCTTGCAGGGCGTCAAGGTCGATGGGCACGCCCGCCGGCATGCCGTCAAGGGAACATCCTATGGCCTCTGAGTGGGACTGGCCAAAGATGCTCAGGTGCAGCGAATGACCGTACGTGGATGCCATGGGCTACTCCTCAATGAGCTGGACGTTGCCGCCCAGAAGGCCATAGTGCGCAAAGAAGTCGGGGTAGGATTTGTTTACGGCCTGGGCGCCGCAAATGGTCACAGGAGCATCGCAACGCGTTGCGGCGACAGCCGCCATCATCGCAATGCGATGATCGTTGTGCGAGTCGACTGTGCCTCCCGTCAAACGCGGGGTGCCCTCAATCTTTAGGCTGTCGCCCTCAACGGTCACATGTGCGCCCAGAGCGTTTAGCTCAGAAGCCGTGGTGGCGAGACGGTCGGATTCCTTGATACGCAGACGTGCGCAGTCGCGGATGATCGTCGTTCCCTCGGCGCACGCGGCGACTGCGGAGATGACAGGCACCAAGTCGGGAATGTCTTGAGCGCTCATCGTGAAGCCCTTGAGGTTATCGGGCTGAGCGGTCGCCTTGTTGGGCGCACGTAGGATCTTGGCACCAAAACGGGAGAGCGCGGCCATGACGTTGCGGTCACCCTGGGCGGAGTTGAGCGAGACGCCTGCGACAGTAACCGGGTGTCGGCTCAGCGCACCTGCGCAAAGCCAAAAGGCGGCGTTGGACCAGTCGCCCTCGACCGACACGGTACCGGGCGTGCGGTAACCGCGGCTCGAGACGCTAAAGCGCGTAGCCTCGGGGGTGCTTGGCGCGGCGTCGATGTGCTCGACGTTCACTTCGACGCCGAAGGCCTTAAGGGCTTGGATTGTCAGGTTCACATACGGTCTGCTTTCGATGCGGCCCTGGACCTCGACTGAACTTGCCCCGTCGAGAAGCGGGAAGGCCAAAAGCAGGCCGGAAATGTATTGAGAGCTTACGTCACCGGGAAGAACGAACCTACCTGCGCGCATGCGACCGCGGGTTTTGAGCGGAAAATCGCCCAGGCCCTCAAGGTCGCAGCCGGCGGCGATGATTTCATCGGAAAGGGGAGCCAAGGGGCGAGAACCCAAGCGACCGGCTCCGGTGAAGGAGGCTTGCGCTCCAAGCGCACAGGCGACGGGGAGCATGAAGCGAAGCGTCGAGCCGGACTCACCGCAGTCGAGCAGAGCCCCGTGGAGTGCCTTGAGCAGGCCGAACTCGGTGCTCTTGGGGACGGGATGAACGGTGTAGCCGTCCGAATCGACATCGATCTTGGCTCCGAGGGCTTCCAAGCAGCGCACTGTGGCATCGATGTCCGCACAGGTGGTGTTGCAGATCACGTGCGTGGGGCCAGAGGCCAGAGCTGCGGCAATGATGAGCCGGTGCGCCATCGATTTCGAGGCGATAGCGGGAACGGTTCCGGCTAGGGGCTTGGGGCTGATAATCGCTTTCATGGTCCTACCTTGTGCTCTAGAGCCCGAGGGCAATCAGTTCTTTGAACTCGTCGAGGGAAACGGTGCGAACGTAGACGTGACCGATGCTCTCGATGGCGATGATGTTCATCGTGTCACCGTGGCGCTTCTTGTCAGAAAGAGCGCAGCGGTACAGCGTGTCCGCGTCAAACTCGCTGTTTGTGGGCAGGCCGTGCGCGGCGACCGTAGCCTCGATGCGTGAGGCTGTTTCCTGCGAGCACCAACCTTTGGCCGCGCATGCGCGCGCCATGATGCACATGCCGGCGGCAACACAGGAACCGTGGCCAAGCTCGTACCCGTTTGCGCTCTCCACAGCGTGTCCGATCGTGTGGCCAAGGTTGAGCGTCTGCCTCAGACCCGTCTCGTGCTCATCCGCGTTCACGACGTCGCGCTTGATCGCAACGCAGCGGGCGATAACGCGCTCAAGGCGCTCGTGATCGAGCTTCGATGCGGTGAGCGGCGCGGCCTCAAGGTCATAGAACAGCTCCGGATCGCACATCACGCCGTACTTGATGACCTCTCCGCAGCTGTCGGCAAACAGGTCGAGAGAGATCGTGTCGAGGCACTCAATGCTCGCGATAACGCAGCGGGGCTGGAAGAACGCACCGGCTAGATTCTTGCCGTGTGCAAGATCGACCGCCGTCTTACCGCCCACGGAGGAGTCGACCATGGCGAGCAGGCTTGTCGGCACCTGTACGGCCTTGCATCCGCGCATGTAGGTTGCCGCGGCAAAGCCCGCAAGGTCGCCGACCACGCCGCCACCGAGTGCAATCACGACGTCATCGCGGGTCATCTGCTGTTCGGCCATGTCCTCGAGCAGGAGCGTAAGCTCGCCCATATTCTTCACAGCTTCGGTCGATTTAACCACATGCCTGGTGACAACGTAGTCTGCGCGCTCGAGCGATTCCTGGACGGCTTGGGCATAGAGCGGCTCGACGTCGGTGTTCGTTACGATCATCGCGCGGGTGCCGGCTGCCGTCTCGCGCGTCTTCTTGCCAGCAAGGTCAAGGATCCCTTTGCCCACGAGCACATCATAGGCCCTGGATTCGGTGGTGACGGAAATGGTCTGCATCGCGTCCCTTTCTCCGCTTAGTTGTTGTCGGGCGTGTTGGCATCAAGCGAACGTTTGATACGGTCGCCCTCAGCCAGAAGGTTCTGCAGGGACTCGGCATTGCCATCGCGCAGCGCGTCGCGATAGGCCGTGAGCGCATCGATGAGGAAGTCGAGCTCGCCGGTAAGGTTCTGCGCGTTATCGAGCATGAGCTCGGTCCACATGGGGGCGTTCAGATGCGCCACGCGGGTGAGGTCGCGGTAGCTTCCGGCAGAAAACCCATGATGCTCCTGCGCTGTCGGGCTTTTAATGAACGCGTTGGAGACGATATGACACAGCTGGCTCGTATAGCCGATTACGCGGTCATGTACCTCGGGCGTAGTGACAGAAAAACGGCCGAAGCCGACCGGTTTAAGCAGGGTGTGCACGCGATCGAGCAGCTCAAGACGTTCGGAGTCCGAGCAAGGCGGGGGAGTAAGCACCATCGGCGCCCCGCGGAAAAGGTCGGCGCGCGCGAACGCGAAGCCGGAGTTTTCCGTGCCGGCCATGGGGTGTGCGCCCACAAAGGAGAAGCCGTACTCGTCTGCCAGGGCGAACGCCTTGCTGCAGACCGATGCCTTCACGCCGGCCGTATCGATCACAACGGGGCTATGTGGTCCGTTGTCCTGTGCGGCGGAGATCGCTGCGGCGTGCTCCTCAAGCCAGGCGAGGCAGGCATTGGGATAGGTTGCCAGCACGATCAGGTCGCACGAGGGGATGGTCTCGTCGCACAGCTCGTCATCGATGGTGTCGACCTTCGCGGCCTCCATGGTCTCTGTGTTCGGGTCGGTGGCCACGACCGAAACCCCGGCTGATCGATAGGCTCGGGCAAAGCTTCCGCCAATGAGTCCGAGGCCGACGATGCCGACTCTTTTGGGTGCGCCCGACGCGACAGGAGTTTGAGCGGTTGGTTCCATCGCCTACTCCGCCGAACAGATGACGTCGCGAATCGCGCGGATACGGCGCATGGTGTCGTCGAATTGATCAGGGGTGAGGGCCTGAGCGCCGTCGGACCAGGCATGGGCGGGGTCGTCGTGCACTTCGATCTCAAGGCCGTCGGCGCCGGCTGCGGTCGCTGCAAGCGCCATGGGCGCTACGTAGCGGGTGTAGCCGGTGGCGTGGCTTGGATCGGCCACGACGGGCAGATGCGAAAGGTGGTGCAGCACGGGCACGGCGTTTAGATCGAAGGTGTTGCGCGTGCGGGTCTCAAACGTGCGGATACCACGCTCGCACAGGATGACGTTCTCGTTGCCCTCGCTCATGATGTACTCGGCGGCCATCAGCAACTCATCGATGGTGCCGGACATGCCGCGCTTGAGCAGTACGGGGGTTTGGGTCTTACCGACCTCTTTGAGCAGGGGGAAGTTCTGCGCGTTGCGTGCGCCGATCTGCATGACCTCGATGCGCTTGTCCAAGAAGAGCTGAACGTCGCGCGGATCCATGATCTCGGTCACGATGGGCATGTCGAGCTCGTCTGCGGCCTCGCGCAGGAGGTCGAGCCCCTCAGGGCCCATGCCCTGGTAGGCATAAGGGGATGTGCGGGGCTTAAAGGCGCCGCCGCGCAGCATGGTGGCACCTGCCGCCTTTACGCGGCGTGCGATGCGGACAAGGTTTTCGCCCTCGACGGAGCAGGGGCCAGCGATGACCTGGAAGTGGCCGGCACCGATTTTCACGCCATGGCCGCAGTCGATGCAGGAGTCGGCCGGGTGGAACTTGCGGTTTGCCTTCTTGAACGGCTCGGAGACGCGCTTGACCTGCTCAACGATGTCCATGGATTCCAGCAAGAAGGGATCGATGCGCGTGGTGTCGCCCACGATGCCGATAATGGTCTCTTCCTTGCCGTGGCTGATGTGCGTATCGAGTCCCTTTTTATGGATCCAATTCACAAGGTGCGAAACGGATTCCTCGTTCGCGTCTTTGCGAAGGATGGCGATCATGAAGCCTCCTAGTGCCCGGCAGTCTTTCTTTTTTGTGTCAACGAAGTGTATACCAATCCGGCAAAACGTAGGGGGTTCGCCATCAACTTACGCAAAGTGACCGGCACTGTTGTATACTCACATCTCGTTGCGCCCCATTAGCTCAGGGGATTAGAGCGTCTGCCTCCGGAGCAGAAGGCCGTTGGTTCGAGCCCAACATGGGGCACCAAGCGCACGTTCGGGGATCGTCGAGAAACCTCTCGTCGGTCCCCGTTTTCTAAGCACGCCTCACGGATGGACGGTTCTATGCCAGACGATCTTGAACAGCCGGCTTCTGCCCTGCAAGGCCTGACGTCTCAGGAGGTCGAGCAGCGTATTGCCGATGGAAAGGTCAACGTCAACACGGATTTGAAGTCCAAATCGATTCGTGAGCTCGTTGTCGAGAACCTTTGTACTCTGTTCAATCTCATTAACCTGATTCTCGCGATCCTGATCCTCATTACGGGGTCGATAAAGAACCTCAGCTTTATCGGAATCGTCGTTCTGAACACCGGTATCGGCATCGTGCAGTCCTGGCGCTCCAAACGCATGGTCGACAAGCTCACGCTCCTTGCGAGCAAGCGCGCCATTGTCGTGCGCGACGGCGCCGAGGTCGAGGTCGACCTGGATCAGATTGTGCTCGATGATCTGGTACGTCTAGGCCGCGGTGACCAGATTCCCGCCGACTCCGTGGTGGTTGCGGGTGAGGCCAATGTCAACGAGAGCCTGCTTACAGGCGAGAGCGACCTGATTCGCAAGCGTCCCGGCTCCGAACTCATGAGCGGCAGCTTTGTCGACTCGGGTCTCATTCATGCGCGTGTTGTGCACGTGGGCGCCGACAACTATGTGGCCAAGATCAACAATGAGGCCAAGTACGTCAAGAAGGTCAACTCCGAGATCATGAACGCACTCAACGCCATCGTGCGCTTCGCGAGTGTGATCATGCTGCCGTTGGGCATCGCGCTTTTTTATTCAAGCGTCCATTTGGCATATGAGCGCACGGGCGCCGGTATGCGTTTCTTTGCCTGGGCGTTCTCTGGCGCCGAGGCTTGGTCGCAGGTCTCTGCTGCCATACTTTCTACGGTGGGCGCCCTTCTCGGCATGATTCCGCAGGGACTTGTGCTTTTGACCTCGTCTGTTCTTGCCATCGCGACGATTCGTCTCGCGCGCCGTCGTGTTCTGGCGCAGCAGCTCTACTGCATAGAAACCCTTGCTCGTGTCGACGTGCTGTGTCTAGACAAGACGGGCACCATTACCTCAGGAAAGATGGAAGTCGCAGGTCTCTACACCGTGGGCGAAGATGGTCACGCGGTGAGCATCGAGCAGAGCGACTCGTCGAGCGCCGCTGAGCTCGATTTCGCTCTTGCGAACATCGCCAAGGCCACGTCAGCCGATGCGAACGAGACCTGTCAGGCCGTTATTTCCCATTACGTCGGCTCCGACGTGACCCTCGCGCAGCCTACGTCCATCGTGCCGTTTTCTTCGGCGAAGAAGTGGAGCGGTGCCGCCTTTGAGCGGGGATGCTACATCATGGGTGCCGCGCAGTTCGCGCTCTCGCACGATACCTACGTGCAGCTGGAAGAGACGGTGAACAGCCTTGCCGACACCTGCCGTGTGCTGGTCATCGCCCGCGTTGAAGGATTTACCAACGAGGGCGACATGGTGGGCGAGGCCGTACCGTTGGGCTTTGTGACCATCCGTGACGAGATCCGCTCATCCGCGGCAGATACCATCGCATATTTTTGCGAGCAGGGCGTCACACTCAATGTTATCTCCGGCGATGATCCGCGCACCGTCTCCTCGATTGCCAAGGTTGTGGGCATCCCCGGCGCGGAGTCTTTTGTCGATGCGACCACGCTTGACACGCCGGCCAAGATCGAGGCGGCGGTCGACCGCTACCATGTGTTTGGTCGTGTCACGCCGCAGCAGAAACGCGAGCTGGTGGTCGCCCTTAAAGCACGCGGCCACACCGTCGCTATGACGGGCGATGGCGTAAACGACGTGCTTGCTCTCAAGGAGTCCGACTGCTCTGTCGCGATGGCCGCGGGATCCGAGGCTGCGCGCAACGTGGCCGAGATCGTGCTGATCGATAACGATTTTGCCTCCATGCCGGCTGTGGTTGCAGAGGGCCGTCGTTCCATCAACAACCTGCAGCGCTCCGCTGCGCTTTTCCTTACCAAGACGTTGTTCTCCATGGGCTTGGCGGCGCTGTGCATCTTCTTCCCGCCGTATCCGTTTGAGCCCATTACGATGACGCTCATCAACTTCTTCTGCATCGGCTTCCCGAGCTTTGTTCTCGCGCTCGAGCCCAACAAGGCTCGCGTGAAGGGGAGCTTCCTCGCCAACGTCCTTAGGCGCGCGTGTCCGGCTTCGCTCGCTGTCCTGCTGGCCTGCTGCGTTTGTATGTTCGAGGCCCAACTGTTCTCGTATAACCAGACGATGCTCTCCACACTCTGCCTTATCTCTACCTGCGCCATCGGTTGCAGCCTGATCTGGCGCATCTCGTTTCCGTTCTCGCCGTTGCGCTTGGCGGTTTTTGTCTTTGTCGTGGCAGGCATCGTTTTGGGAATCGGGCTATTCCCCGACTTTTTCTCGGTGGCTAAGCTCACGCTGTCGCAATTTTTTGCTGCCGTGGTGGTGGCCGTTATCGGCTCCGTGCTCTTCTTTGTGCTGGCTGATCTGATCGATCGGCATTCCGAACGAGCCACGCGCAGCGTCACGCATTTCGGACGCGGCGTGCGGGTTTCCTTGCGAGCGGGCAAACGTACCGTGGGGTCGAGCGGCTCAGCTCTAAGGCGTCGTGCCGGTAAACTCGTCCGCGCTGTGACTAAACGGCGCGACCGACAGGAACTTGCGCGCGCTCAAGCCTCTGCCCATCGTGCCGTCAATAAAGGCTCCTCAAAAAAGCGCGTGAGTAAATCTGATCACGGCATTCGCGTTTCCATGGGTTCCTCGCGACGTCGCTCTCGGGACACCAAACGGTAACAATGGGTGCGTACCATCAGCTGTGCACCATCATCTATTACAGAGGGGACAATCAATGAGCTCAACCCAGACGACTATCGCTCAGGCCGAGAGCGAGCTCTCCTGCAGCGGAACCGTGTACCGCTACGCGCGCGTGCTCGACGTTCCACAGGCCGACAAGCTCCCCATGTGCCTGCGCGTTTTGCTTGAGAACGTGCTTCGTCGCTCTCCGGACGCCAAGAGCGCCCAGCTGAGCGCCGAGCGAATCGTCGAGGCCGGCCTTGCGGGCCGTGCCGGCGGCGAGATCGAGTTCATGCCTGCCCGTGTGCTCTTCCAGGATTTCACCGGCGTGCCTGTCTTTGTCGACTTTGCGGCCATGCGCGACGCGGCAGAGGCTCGCGGGGGAGACGCCCAGCGCATTAACCCGCAGATTCCCTGCACGCTTGTTGTCGACCACTCGGTCGCGGCCGACGTCGTCTCCTGCTCCGAGGCCGCGCGTGAAAATGCGCGTATCGAGGCGCAGCGCAATGCTGAACGCTTCTCGTTCCTCAAGTGGAGTGCGGGCAGTTTCGATAACGTTCAGATCGTGCCGCCGGGAGCTGGCATCTGCCATCAGCTGAACATCGAGCGCTTTTGCTCGGTTGCCTGTACCTCGACAGAGGAGAGCTCTGTCGTGTACTTCGACTCGTTGGTAGGCACCGACTCTCACACCACTACTGCTAACGGCATGGGCGTTCTTGGCTGGGGTGTCGGCGGAATCGAGGCCGAGGCCGCGGCTTTGGGTCAGCCCATCACCATGCTTGTTCCCGCTGTTGTGGGCGTAAAGCTCACCGGCCACCTGCGCCCGGGCGTCTGCGCTATGGACCTTGCCCTGACGTTTGCCGAACGCCTGCGCGCCGTGGGCGTTGTCGGCAAGCTTGTCGAGTGTTTCGGCGAGGGCGTCTCTACGCTTACCGCTACGCAGCGTGCCACGGTGGCCAACATGACGCCCGAGTATGGCTGCACCTCAACGCTTTTCCCGGTCGACGAAAAGACCTTGGCTCAGCTTGAGCTTTCCGGTCGTGATGCGCGTGAGATCGAACTTGTGCGCGCCTACCTTGCAGCACAGGGCATGCCTGTGGATGCCCCTGCATCTGAGGGCATCGTCTACTCCGATGTCATTGAGATTGACCTTTCTCAGATCGAGCCGTCGTTGGCTGGCCCCTCGCGCCCGCATAACCGCGTGGTCGTCTCTGGCCTTAAGCAGCGCTTCCGCGATGCGCTTGCCGCCCATGGACGTGAGGCCGCAGCAAAGCAGGCTTTTGTCACCTTTGCTGACGAGACGTTCAAGCTCACTCACGGCGCGCTCGCTATCGCCGCGGTTACGAGTTGCACCACGGCCACGGACCCCGCGATGATGATTGCTGCCGGCTTGGTGGCCAAACGTGCCCAAGAGCTTGGCTGTAAGCCGTTGCCGTACGTGAAGAAGGTGCTTGCGCCCGGCTCTCACAGCACGACCGAGATTCTTTCGCGCGCTGGCCTGGTCGAGCCGCTGGCGGCTATGGGCTTTACTGTGTGCGGATGGGGCTGCATGAGCTGCATCGGCAATTCCGGCCCTCTGTTCGATCAGATGCACGACGTCTCAGGCGACCTTGAGCTCACGAGCATCCTTTCTGGCAACCGCAACTTCGACGGCCGCATCAGCCCCGACGTCGCTCAGAATTACCTGGCAGCCCCCGCTTTTGTCGTTGCCTATTCTCTTGCTGGTACGCTTGATGTGGATCTATCGACCGATCCGGTTTGCATGGGTGCCGACGGCCCTGTCTATCTGCGTGACCTTTTGCCCGATGAAGCGGACGTCGAGTCTCTGCTGCGAACGGTGGTCGCCCCCGACGTCTTTGAGAAGACTGGCAAGGATCTCTTTGCCGGTGACGAGTACTGGAAGGCTCTTTCTGTCGAGCCGGCCTCGACGTTTGCTTGGGATGCGGACTCTACCTACGTTCGTCGTCCGCCGTACTTTGAGGCCGAACGTCCTGGCGAGCGCTTCTCGCTTACTGGTGCACGAGCGCTTGCCAACCTTGGAGACTTTGTCACCACCGATCATCTGTCTCCTGCCGGAGCTATCGCGCCTGATTCGCCCGCGGCGGCCTATCTCAAGGATCACGGCATCGATGAGGTCGATTTCAACACGTATGGCAGCCGCCGTGGTAATCACGAGGTCATGATGCGTGGGTGTCTTGCTAACGTGAAGCTCGTGAACAAGCTCGCTGGTGGCAAGGTTGGCGGCTACACCTGGGATCATTGGGACTCGTGCGTGTCGACCATCTTCGATGTTTCCCAGCGGGCGGCGTCTGAGGACGTCCCCCTCGTGATCTTGGCTGGCAAGATGTACGGTTCGGGCTCATCGCGCGACTGGGCCGCAAAGGCTCCGCAGCTTCTGGGCGTGCGTGCCGTGATTGCGCAGAGCTTCGAGCGCATCCATCGCTCCAATCTTGTTGGCATGGGAATCCTCCCGCTTCAGTTCAAAGAGAGCGAGGGGGCAGACGAGCTGGGTCTCACCGGGCACGAAACCTTCGACATTGCTCCCGTGGATTTTTCGCAGGGGCTGCCAAACCCGGCGTATGCTCAGGTTACTGCGCACCGCGAGGACGGCACCGATGTGTCGTTCGAAGCCGAGGTGCGCATCGACACGCCGACAGAGGGGGAGTACTTCACTTCTGGCGGCATCCTTCCTTACGTTCTCGACGGGCTTATGACTTACGCCCAGTAGGTTCGTCCGTCCCTTTCGAATACGAGGTTTTTCGGTGATCTGCCCGAGCTGCTTGAAGACAATCGAGGACGATTCGACGTTTTGCCCTCACTGCCATGCATATGTTGGCGGCTCGGGCTCCGGTGCGGGGGAGTTCGTGTTTTGCGACGGGTGCGGAGCGCGCCTTTCGGTGCGCGACCGTACCTGTCCTAAATGCGGACGCCCCGCACCCGGTATTCTTTCCACGCAGTCTGCCTCGGCCGATCTCGCCGCCGGTCGCACGGCAAGCTTCCCGCGGCTCTCTTCCGAACCCGTCGATAATGAAACGCCCAAGCAACAGGCCTCGGTGGCTCAGGTTTTGAACGACTCCTTCGATCCTGCGGTCACGTCGGTTCTTCGTGCATCGGATATTGAAAAGCGCGCTCGCCAGGAAGCCCCTGAGCCCTCCTATGTGGACCCGTACCACAAGGAGCGTCGCTCTTATAAGGGAGTCATCATCGCTTTTGTATTGGTGGCGATCATTGGCGGTGCCGCTGCGTTCGTCATCAAAGACCCCTTGAACATGATGCCCGGGCTCGAGGCCTCGTTTAGGGAGGCTGCGCACGAGATGTTCCCGAGCCGCCAGGTGGCAGAGCAGACGGATGATTCTTCAGCAGATGCTCAGGCTGACGGCACCGATACGACCACCGATGATTCTGAAACCACTAAGACCGAGCCGCTTACCGATGAAGAGCTCTACAGTGAGCTCTCGACCATCTACCAGCAGATTGTCGACTACGGAAGCGAGGATCAGTTCGGCGAGTGCGTCGTGGCGTTCAACTCGTACTGCATCGCTTCAAGCCATGACGACCGCGAGGCTGCCGCAGCCTCTGCTTACGCCCTGCGCGACTCCGTTCAACAAACTCTCGATGACATCACGGCGCTGAGCCTGCGAGCTCCAACCGACACTGCCTACTCCCAGGACATCGAGCATATGAGCCAGCTTGCCGGTTGGATGTACGGGCGTGTTGACGCGATCTGCAAGTCGTGGGACGTCTCCTTGTCCTACCAAGATGGCGAGTACCCCAATCAGCATCAAGATGAGATATTGACCCCCATGCGCGAGGCGGGCACCAACGATTACGACTCCTATAAGGCCTATATCGATGTGTGGGAGCCTGAGCAAAAATAGCATTACCAGCATGCCGAATTCGTGAAAGCGCCCGGTTATTGCTAAACTGAACAGGATTCGTTCGATTTGCTCAGATATAGGGGTGCTGATATGTTCGGTATTGAACTGTATACGCCTGAATACCAGGTAGAAGGAGACGAGGTCGCGGTTATCGAGACTTCTCGCGGCACAATCAAGGTCGAGTTGGATGCGGCGGGTGCCCCCATTCATGTTGCCAACTTCTGCGAGCTTTCCACCATGGGCTTTTACGATGGCCTTAAGTTCCACCGCTACGTGCCCGGTTTTGTTATCCAGGGCGGCGATCCCAACACCCGCGATATGAGCGGTGCCGACGTTGCCCGCGGTCTTGAGGGCCCTCATGGCGCCCCGGGAACCGGTGGCCCCGGCTACCACATCAAGGGTGAGTTCAACACCAACCCTAACAACAGTCACGAGGACGGCGCCCTTGCCATGGCGCGTTCCATGAATCCCGACTCTGCCGGTTCTCAGTTTTATTTCTGCCTAGGACCGCAGCACAGCCTCGATTCCGGTTACACCGTATTCGGTCAGACCATTGAGGGCAAAGACGTTATCTCTCAGCTTCGTGCGGGCGACGAGATCGTCCACATCGACATCGTTCATAAGGAGCAGTAGTGAATCCTCAGTACATGGACCAGGCGCGCTCCGCGTATCGCGCCGGCGAATTTTCGGTCGCCTCAAGCATGTTCCTCGCTGCCAAGGAGCCCGGTGAACTTTGCGGCGAGGCCGATCACCTGCGCGGCAACTGCCTTATGCGTCTGGGACTCTACGCAGATGCTGCCAGCGCCTACGCTGACGCTCTCGCAGACACTTCGTATGGCAAGCAGGGCGCTATCCTCACCAACCGCGGTAAGGCCTTGAGCGCCGCGGGCGATTTCGAAGGTGCGTCTCAGGCCTTCTCCGCCGCTACGCGTGACACATCCTATCCCACGCCTTACAAGGCCTATTTGGGCCTTGGCAACGCTCTGCTTTCGCTTGGCAACGTCACCGATGCAGGCGTCGCGTTCCGTTCTGCCGCCATCGACGGCACCAATCCGGCTCCCGCAAGCGCGCTGGCCAGTCT
>CAVEPV010000004.1:4981-16622 GCA_963617695.1 Bacteroidaceae bacterium | reverse complement strand
GCCTTTATGCCCGACCCGTCTGACACCGGCTTCTTTACCCTCAGTGAGTCTGAGATGATCCAGCAGGATCGTCAGGACAAGAAGATTCGCCGCAAGAAGCGCCATACTGGTCGCAAGATCTTCATTGCCATTCTGATTATCCTGCTCATCGCTGCCGGTGGTCTTGGATTTGCTTACACCCGTGGCTTGGGCTTCCCCTCGCAGGAATCTGTTCTCACCAGTCTTTTCCAGGCTGTGACCGATGGTAGCGATGCCTCCGAGTACCTCTCGGCTTCGCTTTCCGATGATGCTAAGTCTGCCATCACGGCGTCTATCCCCACCGGTGCTACTCCGAGCATCACTTCGATGGATCAGAACATGACTACCTCTTCTGCCGAGGTTAGCGCTCAGCTTTCCCAGGGTGGCACCGTTACCTACAAGGTTGAGTTTGACCGCTCCTCCAACCATATCGGTTGGACCGTGAGGTCGATTGCGGCCGATTTCGGCACTGCCGGTACGGGTGCTTCGGCTACGGGTGAGACCACCGTCTCCACTGATTCCGCCTCGTCTGATACCGATGCTGCCGACTCTACCGTCGCCGATGATGCCTCCACCACCGAGGGCGCAGATTCTACTGCGACTGATACCGCTACCGACGCGTCTGCCGATAGCTCTACCGAGGCCGATGCGACCACGACTGACGGCACCTCCACCGACAGCGCTCAGTAGACATCCTGATATGTTCTTTTAAACGGAGGCGCCTCGGTGCCTCCGTTTTGCACACCGTGGCGTACACTTTTGACATATGCAATCCGCAGCGCCAACTCGGCGTTTACCATAGGAGCCGATTTGTTTTCTTTCATGGACATGGTCTTTGGTCAGTACGGGGGAGACCTCGCCATTGACCTGGGCACGGCCAATACGCTTGTTTCCGTGCGAGGCAAGGGCATTGTCATCCGCGAGCCCTCTGTTGTTGCTATCGATAAGAACGACGAGCGCATTCTGGCCGTTGGTATCGAGGCAAAGCGCATGCTGGGTAGAACCCCGGGCAACATCGTAGCCGTGCGTCCGCTCAAGGACGGCGTAATCGCCGACTTTGATGTCACCGAGGCCATGCTTCGCTACTTTATCGACAAGGCGAGTGAGAAGCGTTATCCCTGGACTCCGCGTCCCCGCGTGGTTGTTTGCGTCCCCTCGGGTGTGACGAGCGTCGAGAAACGCGCCGTGTTCGAGGCCACCATCTCTGCGGGCGCCCGCCAGGCTTACCTGATCGAGGAGCCTATGGCTGCGGCCATCGGTGCCGACCTCCCGGTAGAGGAGCCCACCGGTTCCATGGTTATCGATATCGGCGGCGGCACCACCGAGGTTGCCGTTATCGCCATGGGCGGTATCGTCGTCTCGCAGTCCATTCGTATTGCCGGCGATGAGTTTGACCAGGCGATTCTCACGCACGTACGCGATGCCTACAACCTCGCTATCGGCGAACGTACGGCCGAGGATATTAAGATCAAGGTCGGCTCCGCTGTCCCCCTGAAGGACGAGCTTGATGTCGAGGTCAACGGTCGCGATGTCATCAGCGGCCTGCCCAAGACCGTGCGCATCGAGAGCGAGGAGATTCGCCGCGCTCTCAACAAGCCGCTCGACGAGATGACCAAAGCCGTCAAGGACGCTCTTGACGCCACCCCGCCTGACCTCGCGAGCGACCTTATGTACTACGGCATCCTTTTGACTGGCGGCGGTGCGCTGCTGCGTGGTCTGGACATCCGCCTAAGGGATGAGACCGGTGTTGCAGTCAACGTGAGCCCTACTGCCCTCGACAACGTGGTCAATGGTTGCGCTCGCGTTCTTGAGGCCAATGCGTTCGACGGCGGCTTTGTCCAGAGCAACGCCTAACCCGCTCTGTGAGGTTTTCGATTGCCGCGTTCTAAAGGGTTCTCACCACATCTGAATACGCAGAAACAATCAACGGGAATTCGCCCGTTGATTGTTTTATGTCTCGTGTCGCTCCTGCTGCTTACGTTCTATATCCGTGAGGGTGAGGAGGGCCCGATTCACACCCTGCGTTCTGGGGTCTCTGTCGTTTCCACGCCCGTACGCATGGCCGGATCACTTGTGGCGGCCCCGTTTAACGCTCTCGGCAATGTGGTCGGTAACCTTACCGCCTCACAGGAGACGCTCGAAGAGCTTAGACAGCAAAACGCTGAGCTTACGGCGCAAGTTGCCGAGCTTTCCGAGGCGAAGAAGACCTCGGAGCGCCTTGAGTCATTGGTTGGCCTGCAGTCGACATACAACCTCACCTCGACTGCCGCGCGCATTATTGGCACATCTTCCGATGCCTGGTCGCGTACCGTCACCATCGACAAGGGCACCACCTCGGGCTTCTCGCTCGGCATGGCCGTGTGCAACTCGGGCGGCGTGATCGGTCAGATTGTCGAAGTCTCCGCTACCACCTCTACTGTTCAGCTTGCTAACGACGAGGGTTCGGGGATCTCCGCGATGATTCAGAGCACCCGCGCTCAAGGCATGCTCCAAGGCCAGGCTGACGGAACCTTGCGCCTTTCGTACGTCTCGACTGACGCAGACGTTGCTGTGGGCGATATCGTGATCACCTCTGGTATCGGCGGAGTTTTTCCCAAGGGGCTGCCGCTTGGAACCGTAACGTCAGTCGAAAAATCCGATAACGACGTTTACTACACCATTGTGGTGCGTGCTCAATCCACTGCAGAGAACAACGAGGAAGTTCTGGTCATCACCTCACTCAACGACGACCAGACTGCAACCGATGACGAAGTCGCCTCAGCAAACGAGAGCACAAGCACAAGCACGGCCTCGGGTACTTCGAGCAGCGACTCGAGTGGTGACACTTCGAATGATTCCGACACATCTGAGTAGGGGAGGCGAGATATGAAAATCAAGGACACCGGACGTGAAAACAAAACGAGCATCATCTTGGCCGTTGCGGCCCTGGTGCTCCAGATTGCCCTTGCCCCCCAGATCGAGATCTGCGGTGGTCGCATCAATTTTATGCTCGCCCTTGCTGCTCTATTTGCGCTTTCGGGAGACACGCACCGTGCCACAGTTGCTGGCTTTTTCTGCGGCCTCGCCTATGACCTGACGGCTGCCGTACCCGTGGGCCTTATGTCACTGCTTTTGACACTTGCCTGCTTTTTTACCAGCAGCTTTTTCAACGGCGTCCAGGCGGGCCTCAATGCAAATGCAGCTCGCTGCTCGGCCCTTATGATCTTTGCCATCAACGCTGTCTATGGCCTGTTGCTCTTCTTTATGGGCGTGCAGACCGACCTGTTTTGGGCGATTGTTGGTCACGGTTTTTCGACCACCATACTCACATTCTTGGTATCTCTAGCGTTCTTCTACATCTATGCCGCCTCGTCTCCGCAAACCACCTTTACCGTCCGCTCAAAGGGCACGCGGTACAAGACCCTGCATTAAGCGGAGCCGTCGATGGATGCTAAGCTCATCGTTATCGTTGCCGGCCTGATTCTTGTTGCGGCCATCATCGCCGCGCTGATCATGCTGCACAACAATCCTGATCGCTTCACCTTCGACACGGTCGATGGTACGCGCCCGCGCGCCACGGAGGGGGAGGGCAATACTCCCCAGGTCGCCTTTAAGTCGCGTTTCACCTGGCTCACGGTAGGCGTGGGAGCCGTCTTCGCTGCCATTTTCACCAAGCTGTGGAGCATGCAGATGGTATCTTCCGATTACTACGAGCAGCTCTCGGTGAGCAATCAGACACGTACCGTAACGACGCCGGCCCCGCGCGGACGCATCCTTGATCGTAATGGCGAACCGCTTGTGACCAACCGCGGCTCGTTGACCGTTTCTGCCTATCGAAGCCTTGCGGACGACACCCTGACCGTGCGTCATCTTGCGAATGTACTCGGCATGCCCTATGTTGCCGTGCGTCGTAACATCCAGGATTACAACGAGAGCGCCCAGAGCTTACACACGGTTGCCTCGGATGTGCGTCTCTCGACCGTCGCCTATCTCCAAGAGCACGCTGCCCTTTTTGACGGAGTTGAAGTTCTCGAGCGCACTGAGCGTGTCTACCCGTACGGTGAGCTTGCGGCCCATGTTTTGGGCTATACCGGAACCATTACATCCGAGCAGCTTCAGGCCCAGTCTGACTCCTCCGACGATTCGGACACCTCAGACGAGTCCACGGGCACCTCGAGCATCACGTATCAATCGGGTGACATCGTGGGGCAAACGGGTGTGGAGCTGCAGTATGAGCACCTGCTTCAGGGCATTCGTGGCGAGCAGACCGTACAGGTTAACGCCTCGGGTACTGTGACGAGCCGCTCCGACGCCGTTCCCGCCGAGCCGGGCAGCGACATCAAGTTGACCCTCGACCTCAACATCCAGCAAGCTTGCGAGAACGGTCTTGCCCACGCCATGGAAGTTGCTCTCAAGTACGGGCATACCGAGGCCACCAAGGGCGCCTGCGTCTGCCTTGATTGCACCAACGGTGAGATTCTCGGTATGGCGAGCGCTCCCAAGTTCGACCCTTCGGTCTTTATCGGTGGCGTCTCGACCGATGTTTGGAACCAACTGAACAGCGAGGAAAATGGCAGCCCCATGGTCAACCGTGCTATCGGCGGCCAGTACATGTCGGCCTCGACCATCAAGCCGTTCTCCGCACTTGCCGGCATGCGCTACGGCGTGTACACCGAGAACCAGACGACCAACTGCACGGGTTGGTGGACCGGCTTTGGTGAGGCCGACGGCAAATGGTGCTGGTACCACAGCGGCCATGGAGTCATGAATCTGCGTAGCGGTATCGTTAACTCCTGCGACCCTGTTTTTTACGATCTGGGCAAAGCGTTCTTCTATGACGAGGACAACCCCGAAGGTCTTCAGGAGATGTTCAGAAGCTGGGGTTTTGGTTCCAAGACGGGCGTCGATCTTGCAGGCGAGGCCTCCGGGCGCGTGCCCGATGCCGCATGGAAAGATGAGTATTTTTCGAGCTGGAGCGAGAGCGATCGCGCTTGGACCGGCGGTGACCTCACCAACATCGCTATCGGTCAGGGCGATATTCTGGTCACCCCGCTTCAGATCGCCTGCGCCTATGCCGGTATCGCCAACGGTGGTAAGGAGTATGTCCCGCACGTGTTCCTCTCTGCCGTCGCGCGTGACGGTGAGGGTGACGCCGTATCCTACGAGCCCAAAGAGCGCCTTACGGGCGATTTTGGCAAGGAGTCTGATCTCGAAACCGTAAAGAGCGGCCTCAATGGCGTTATCTACGAGGAGTCTGCCGACCAAGCAGCGCACTTCACCAACCTCAGCGTGACGGTTGAGGGCAAGTCGGGTACCGGTCAGAAATCCGGAGAGGACGACTACTCCTGGTTCGTTGTCTACGCGCCTGCGGACGACCCCAAATACGTTGTCGCCTCCATCGTTGAGCAGGGCGGTTACGGCTCCACTGCATCCCTCTACGCCGTCCGCGACGTACTCGGTGCGATTTATGGTGAAGAAGACACCGCGGCAACCACCGAAGGCGAAGCGAGCAGATAGGAGGCGCGTCATGGCTCAAGCAAGAACATCTACCGCAGACGCGCTCAAGCGTGTCAACAAGCGCGTCGGCCAGGCGCGCGGGTCGCTTCGGAGCAAGGTGAACATTCCTGTGCTCTTTGCGGCAACCTGCCTGGTCTGCTACGGCGCGTTCATCATCTGGACGGCATCGCTGTCAATCTCGTCCGCCTCGTTCCCGCGCCAGCTCATGGGCATTGGACTCGGCACGATTCTCGCAGTGCTCTGCTGGAGGACCGACTTCCGCTTTATCACCAATATGACTACGGTCCTGATGGCGATAGACATCTTTGTCATCTTTACGCCCTATATCCCGTTTCTTTCCTACAGCGCCAAGGGCATGACTGGATGGATTCAGATCCCCGTCATCGGCCTCACCTTCCAACCGGTCGAGCTTGCCAAGATCCTGACAGTCTTTGTCATCGCTGCGTTGGGCGCGCAGTACAACGGCCGCATCGATACCGTGCGCAACTACGTCAAGCTCTGTGGAATGCTTGCGCTGCCGTTCTGCTGTATCGTCATCGCGGGCGACCTGGGCAGCGGACTTGTTGTGTTTGTGTCCGGTGCCATCATCATCATGATGAGTGGTGCGCGCCGCGAATGGATTCTCTCTACCATCGCCATCCTCATCGGATTGGTGGCCATCATGCTTGCGGCGGACTCTCTGGTAGACAGCATCGTTGGTCGCGACGTCCTGATCAAGGACTATCAGATGAAGCGTCTGCTGGTCTTCCTCGACCCCTCCTCAGACACTACGGGTTCGGGTTACAACCTTATGCAATCGATGATCGCGGTGGGTTCCGGCGGTTTCTTTGGCAAGGGAGTCGGCAACGCCACGCAGTCGGGTTCGGGTTTTCTTCCCGAGGCGCATACCGACTTCATTTTCGCCCTCATGTCCGAGGAATTTGGCTTTGCGGGCGCTACGCTCCTTTTGTTGCTGTTCGCCCTGCTGATCTTTTCCACCATCAGGGTTGCCTATAAGAGCGACTCGCTGTTCTTGCGTCTGGTGGCCATCGGCATTGTGGGTATCTGGACGTTCCAGGTGCTCGAAAACGTCGGTATGTGCATCGGGCTCATGCCCATCACCGGCATCCCGCTGCCCTTTATCAGCTTTGGCTCGAGTTCTATGCTCATGCAGCTCGCCAACGTGGGTATCGTACAATCCGTATGGAGACATCGCTCCAGAGCACGGTAGAAAGAGGCGCGCATGCGTATTCCACTTAGCAAAATCGCCGATACGGCCAAACTCGGCGCTGAGACCATCAGGCAATCTGACGAGCCTGTTCGCGTCTCCGTTTTTGTAGACACCACCGCCACGCCGTTTCTGATCGAGACCGTGCGCGATGCTTTTGTTCCCCAGACGACCTCTGCCATCGTCCGCGTGGCGCGTCTGGACGACATCGATAACGCCATCAAGCGCGACACCGATGTCGCTATCGTTCTTTCTTGTGGCTCCGAGGGCTTGCAGGAGGCCGTCCAGCGCGTCGTGGTCGCTGGCGCCCCGACGGTCATCCTCGCCGAATCAAGCGTCGAGGTTCCCTTTATTGATTCCGATACTCGCATGCTTGGGCTTATCGCCTCTACCGAGAAGGTCAATCTGCTCGAGTCCCTCGCGCGTTGGATTCTTGACCGAACGGAGAAGGAGACTGCATTTGCCGCGAACTTCCCATTCATGCGTGTTGCGGCTGCCAACCGCGTGATCACGCAGAGCACGTTCGCAAATCTGGCAACCGGTGCGCTCGTGTTTATTCCGGGTGCAGACTTTCCGGTCATGGCCGCCACACAGGTCGGCATGGCCATCGAGCTTGCCTCGATTTTCGGCAAACCCATGCGTCTTGAGCGTGGCTACGAGATTGCCGGTGTCCTGGGGGCGGGTCTTGTCCTGCGCTCGGCGACTCGCATTGCCTGCAAGAATGCGGGCGGCTGGGCCTTTGCCGTCAAGGCTCTTGTTGGCGCGGGCGGAACCTTTGCCATGGGCCGGGCACTGTGCGCTCTCTACGAACGCGAGGTTGACTACTCGCGTGCAAACGATGCCGTCTCATCTGTTGTCTCGGTTGCAAAAGAGGCCGCGACCAAGGTTTCGCAGGCCGCTGATACTATCCGTTCCGCAGCGTAAGGATTTTTGTGCGCGTACCATACGAGGACCGTTTTTCTGACCTGGAGCCCCTGCTTGCACGGGTGGAGAAGCCAAGCCGCTATATCGATCATGAGTGGGGCACGTTGAGCTCGGCCGATGCCGACTACCGTGCGTGCCTCATCTACCCGGATGTTTACGAAGTCGGCCTGCCCAACCAGGGTCTGGCGATTCTATATTCCATCCTGAATAAGCAGGACGGCATCTCTTGCGAGCGCTCGTATCTGCCGTGGATTGACATGGCCGATGCGATGCGTGAAGCCGGTGTTCCCCTGCTCTCGCTTGAGGGCGCCGCACCGCTTGCCTCATTCGATGTCGTTGGCTTTCACATCCCGCATGAGATGGCCTGCACCAACTATCCTGAGGCCCTTGACTTGGCCGGTATCCCGCTCTATTCGGATGAGCGCGGCGAGGATGACCCGATCATCATTGCGGGTGGCCCTTCGGTCTATAACCCTGAGCCTGTCGCGCGGTTCTTTGACGCCATCCTGATTGGGGAGGGCGAGGAGTCAATCGTCGAGGTCTGCCGGACGCACCAGCGTCTGCGTGATGCTGGTGCCTCGCGTCAGGAAATTCTTCGCGCGCTCGCCAAGGTTCCGGGAACGTATGTGCCCTCGCTCTACGAGGTCTCGTTCGACGAGCCGTGCACCGAGCATGGCTACACCGTGCCTCGTCCAGGCGAAGACACGCCCGAGGTTGTATACAAGCGCGTCATCCCCGACTTTTCCGCAACCGACCCCGTTCCGCAGTCCGTTATTCCGTATGCGCAGCTGGTTCACGACCGTCTTTCCGTCGAGATCCTGCGCGGTTGCGCGCGCGGCTGTCGCTTCTGCCAGGCCGGCATCACTTATCGTCCCGTTCGTGAGCGCACGCCCGACCAGATTGTCTCCGCGGTTATCGGCGGTTTGGACTCGACCGGTTACAACGAGGTCTCGCTGACTTCGCTTTCGACCACCGATCACTCCTGCTGTGGGCAGATTCTTACGCGTCTTAACCGTCGTCTTGCAGACACGGGCATTCGCGTCTCGATACCCTCTCAACGTCTCGACTCCTTTGGCGTCGACATGGCACTGCAGGTGGCGGGCGAAAAGAAGGGCGGCCTCACGTTTGCCCCCGAAGCGGGTAGCCAGCGTATGCGCGACGTCATCAACAAGAACGTCACCGAGGAAGACCTGGAACGCGCCACCAAGGCCGCTTTCGAGGCCGGTTGGCGCCGCGTGAAGTTGTACTTCATGATGGGCCTGCCCGGCGAGCAGGACAGCGACATCGTCGCCATCGCCGAACTGGCTGACAAAACCTACGAGCTTGCGCGTGAGGTTGTGCCCAAGTCGCAACGCGGCAACGTTTCGGTCTCCATCTCGTGCTCCGTGTTCATCCCTAAGGCCCAGACACCGTTTCAGTGGTGCGCCCAGACGCCCGACGAAGAGGTCAAGCGACGTCAGAAGCTTCTGCTTTCGAGCGTGCGCAACCGTGCCGTCCGCGTCCATTACCACGATGCCGACACCTCGCTTCTTGAGGCCGTGCTCTCGCGTGGCGGTCGCGACATCACCCCGCTCATCGTTGGGGCTTGGAAGCGCGGTGCCCGTTTTGACGCATGGACTGAGCAGTTCAAGCTCAGCCGCTGGGAGGAGGCGGCAGACGAGCTCGGCCTCGATTTGCGCAAAATCGCCTCCGAGCCGTTTGACCTTGATGCGCGTCTGCCTTGGGAGCATGTGAGTCCTGGTATCTCGAAAGGCTACCTCTTGCGTGAGTACCGCAAGTCGCAGGCGGGGGAGACCACGCCCGACTGCACCCGTGCGTCTTGCACCGGTTGCGGTATCTGCCCCACGATCCACGCTAAGAACGTATTGGTAGGTGAGCGCGGATGAGCGATCCCAACGCCCCGACCCTCTTTCGCCTGAGGGTTCGTTATAAAAAGAGTGGAAGGCTCGCATATCTCGGTCACCTTGAGGTTATCCAGACCGTTGAGCGCATTGTGCACCGAGCAAAAATGCCTTATGCCGTCACGCAGGGCTTCTCTCCTCACATGCGCGTTGGCTTCACCTCCGCGCTGCCGGTGGGAACGTCGTCGACCTGCGAGTGGTACGACCTGTTTCTCACCGAGCTCGTTCCTGCGTCCGAAGCTTTTTCGCGCCTGCTTGCTGCATCACCCGCAGATCTCGCGCCCGACCTGTGCGCATATATCGATGTCAAGGCTCCGGCGCTCACGGCTCAGATCACGCGCAACGGCTACCGCATCGTCCTCACTCCGCGTGAGGGCTACGCACTTGATCCCGATCAGATTACATGCTTCATTGACACCCTGGTTGGTCAAGGCGTCATCGAGTACCAGCGCGGCCGCAAGATGAAGTCACTCGACCTCGCGCAGGCCCTTGTAGCTCATGAAGTTGCGGCTCTGCCTGACGGCAAGCTCGAGCTCATGCTAGACACGCGTGTCTCGAACGACGGATCGCTGAGGCCTGAGATTCTTCTTGCCGCTCTCGACCGCATGGTCGTGGGAGGGGAGTACGGCGCGTCCCCCATCGTGTCCACGGGCATTCAAGAGCTCGTCTCTATTGAACGTTATGCGGTTTGTCGTATCTCGCAGCACGGCGAGGACGAAAACGCTACACTGTTACCCGTTTTAGAGGTTGCTGATGTTTCGTCCAGACCCGTCACGGCAACGAGTGTGCCGTACTTATGAATTAGCAGGGAAAACTTTCCCTTGATTCGTTGACGGGTGCATACGCACCTGTTACCATATTCGGCTGTTGCACTAACTGATGCATGAAGGGCAAGATAAATGTACGCAATCGTTTCCACTGGCGGCAAGCAGTATAAGGTCGCCACCGATGATGTTCTGAACGTCGAGAAGATCGACGGCGAGGTTGGCTCCAAGGTCACCCTTCCGGTCATCTTCCTCAACGACGGCAAGAAGATCATCACGGATCCTGCCAAGCTTGAGAAAGCTAAGGTCACTGCTGAGATCGTCGAGCAGTTCAAGGGCGAGAAGCAGCTCGTCTTCAAGTTCCACAAGCGTAAGCGCTATCGTCGACTCAAGGGTCACCGTCAGCAGCTTACCCGCCTGAAGATCACCAAGATCCAGGCCACTTCGCGCGCCCGTAAGGCTGCCGCTACCACCGAGGAAGCCGTCGAGGCTCCCACGGCCGAGTAACATCGCACCGAGAACTGTAGAAAGTAGGTAATAGACATGGCACACAAAAAAGGTCTTGGCTCGTCCCGTAACGGCCGTGACTCTCACGCTCAGCGTCTGGGCTGCAAGCGTTTTGGTGGTCAAACCGTGACCACCGGCACCATCCTCGTTCGTCAGCGTGGTACGCATATCCACCCGGGCGTCAACGTGGGCCGTGGCAAGGATGACACCCTGTTCGCGCTCGTCGACGGCACTGTCGAGTACACCCGTGGCACCAAGCACCGCGTGAACGTTCGTCCGCTTGCCAACGCGTAACGCTTCCCTTCATTTCAAGCATCTGCGGGAGACTCTTGGCCGTTTGCGTCAAGGGTCTCTCTTTCTATGAAAGGAACATTGATGTCACAGTTCACCGATATCTGCCGCATCAACGTTAAAGGCGGAGACGGCGGAGCCGGTTGTATGTCGTTCCGCCGTGAAGCATACGTCCCTAAGGGCGGACCGGACGGCGGAGATGGTGGTAACGGCGGCAACGTCGTTATTCAGGCTTCGGCTCAGCTTTCCTCGCTGGTCGATTACCGTTTTAAGCACCACTTTAGGGCTGAGCGCGGAACGCACGGTCAGGGCGCCCGTCGCGACGGCAAGTGCGGAGAAGACCTTGTGCTCAAAGTTCCGATGGGCACTATCGTGCGCGAACTCGACCCCGAGACCCAAGAGGTTCTCTATGACATCGCGGACCTTACCCACGACGGCGAGCATGTTGTCGTCGCTCCGGGCGGCACCGGCGGTCGCGGCAATACGCACTTTGTGACATCGACCCGTCGCGCTCCGGCTTTTGCCGAGAAGGG
>CAVEPV010000004.1:1489-4587 GCA_963617695.1 Bacteroidaceae bacterium | reverse complement strand
CGTCCTCAGATCGTTGTCGCCAACAAATGCGACGCCAGCGGTATGACCGAGCGTGTATCTGAGCTTCGTCGTCTAGCGACTGAGGATGGCCATGCGTTTTTCGCTGTGTCCGCGCTGACGGGCGCCGGCCTCAACTCCCTTATGCTCGCCGTGGGCGAGCAGGTGTCCAAACTGCGACAGGAGCTTGCCGAAGACACGCATGACGAAGAGGTCGATATCGATCAGTGGGAGCGTGCACGCCGTGAGCGCGACCGTCGATTCAGCGTTGTTCCCGAAGGCAAGGGCATCTGGCGCGTCCTTGGCCGTGGCATCGAGCGTCTCTGCGTTCAGACCGATTGGGAGAACGAAGAAGCCGTCATCTACCTTCAGCATCGTCTCTCGCGCATCGGCGTGGACGACGCGCTTACCAAGGCTGGCTGTCGTGCCGGTGAGGAGGTTCGCATCTCTGGTTTCTCCTTTGCCTTTGAGGGCGCAGACGATGACTTCGACCTCGATGACGAACCGGAGACAGCTTTTGAGGCCGTAGATGTCGAAGCTCTTGAAGACGAAGTTTCCAGGGACGAAGCATAGCATGGGCGAGGTTTTGCATCTGCCCGAACTCGGTGCCGATCCCAACCGAGAGTACCGCCTGGGCATCATGGGCGGCACCTTCGACCCGATTCACTACGGGCACCTGGTCACTGCTGAACAAGCCCGAGAGGCCCTCGGGCTTGACCTCGTGCTCTTTATGCCCGCCGGGTCTCCCGCCTTCAAGCAAGGTAGTAGCGTCACCGATGCAGAGCACCGCTACGCCATGACGCTGCTGGCCACCGCGGCGAACCGCGCCTTTGATGCCAGCAGGTTCGAGATCGATCGTGAGGGTGTTACCTACACCATTGACACGCTCAAAGCCCTGCGTGAGTTCTACCCGCAAAACGTAAAGCTCTTCTTCATCACGGGCGCTGATGCGATTCTTGAGATCATGACCTGGCGTGATGCCGAGCATATGGCCGAGCTTGCAACTTTTATCGCGGCGACGCGTCCCGGATACGATATCAATCAGGCCTGCGAGCGCGTGGAGCGCAGCGGCATCTCTTTTGATGTCCGTTATATCGAGATTCCCGCTCTTGCAATTAGCTCTACCAATATTCGCAATCGCATCCGCGATGGCAAAAGCGTGCGTTACCTGACTTCGGAGTCGGTTATCGGATACATCACCAAAAATCAGCTTTACAATACCGGGGTTACTGAACGCGTCGACTCGCTCCCCGGCGGGAATTAAGGTGGTCTTGGTGCCTGATAACCCCATAGAAACGCAGGAACAACAAGAGGCCTATCTGGCACGTATGCGCGAGCTGCTCAGCGTTCGCATGGAGCAGGTTAAGCCCCGCCGCTACAAGCACTCCTTAGGAGTCGCTCGAACCGCGGCCCAGCTCGCCGAGATCTACGATGTTGACCCTTTTCTTGCCCAGGCCGCCGGCCTCGTGCACGACTGGGATAAGGTGCTGGACGATTCCGAGCTTCTTGCGCGCGCAGCCCAGTACAAGATCCGCATCGTTGGCTCCCCAACACTCAGCGTACCGCTTCTTCATGGTCCCGTTGCCGCCGTCGAGCTTCCCCACCTGTTTCCCGAGCTTCCCGGCGGGGTGTGGCAGGCCGTAGCTCGCCATACCGTTGCCGCGACCGACATGACCCCGCTCGATATGGTCGTGTTTGTAGCCGATGCGATTGAGCCTCTTCGCCAGGGCGATTACGCCGACGAGCTGAGAGTGCTTGTCGGAAAGGTCTCGCTCACTGACCTTTTCTTTAAGTGCTTCTCTCAGGGGCTTTCATATGTCATTCTCTCGGGGAGATACCTGTATCCCGCGGCATTGTCGATTTACAACGCCTATGCCACCGCTAATGAATCCAAGAAAGGATCCGCATGACCGACAATCTGACCGAGGCTCAGCCCATCGCTGATGCCGAGACCTTCACCGCCACTGCAGAGCGTAGCGCCGCCTCGCCCTCTTCGACCGGCATTGACGCTGCCGCCGTGGCACACGTCGCCGCTCAGGCCGCTTACGATAAGAAGGCCGATGACGTGGTCGTGCTCGACCTGACCGAGCTTTCTGATGTCTGCGACTATTTTGTCATCGCCAGCGGTGCCAACAACCGTTTGTGCGACTCTGTGATCGACGAGGTCGAAGAGAAGGTTGCCGCCCAGTGCGGTGAGCACCCGTTCTCCATTGAAGGCCGCGATGAAAAGAATTGGATCCTCATGGACTACGGTTCGGTCATCGTTCACGTGTTCACACCCGAGACGCGTGACTTCTACCGCTTGGAGAAGCTCTGGGGAGATGCTCCCCAGCTCGAGCTCGAGCTGGTCTAACGGCCTTATCGCCCCTTGGATTTATGTGTGACGTCGTGCTTCCGGGTATTTGTCTCGGCGCACGACGTCTTCGTCAAAACGGGCTGCGCGGCCAAAGCCTACGGCATCGTGACCGAAGCGTTCTCGCACTCGGTCCATCGTGACCGACAACTCACGTCGATTGCTTGACTGAGCACCACGTTCGTCAAGGGTGCAGAAGAGATCGGTCTGAATCCCGTCGCCCAGACCAAAATCACTTACCGCGAGCCCCGCGAGCCTGATGTGCATCCCATCACTCCAGATTCCCTCGAGCAGCTCGACGGCAACGGGGGCAAAGACGTTCTCGTCGTCTGTGGGATGAGCCAATTTTCTTTGCAGCGTTTTTCCTGATCCCCAGGAGAATTTCAGCTTTAGCGTAACGGTTCTTCCCATAAGGCCCTGATCGCGCAGGCGCCGACCCACAGATTCGCCCAGAAGAAGCACCGCCGCCCGGGTATCCTCGAGGTTTTCAAGATCTTTGGGAAATGTGCGTTCGTTACTGACTGATTTGACGTCTCGCTCCGCGTCGATGGGGGAGACCTGGCTCACCTCGCGCCCGGCAGCACGCAAGCGCATGAGCTCACCATTTTTGCCAAAGACGGCCGAGAGCGTTTGTGCGGGTGCTTGAGCCAGTTGCGAGAGCGTGTGGATACCGTATCGTTTCAGCGCCGTCTCTGCCGCAGGCCCAATTCCACTCATGGCGCGAACGGGAAGGGGTGCCAAGAAGGAC
>CAVEPV010000004.1:0-1174 GCA_963617695.1 Bacteroidaceae bacterium | reverse complement strand
CTCATCGCCTGAGCGGAGGACATGGCGGAGTGGACTCCATATGTACGCGCCTCGTAGGATGCCGTTGAGACGACTCCGCGCCGCTCGGCAGATCCGCCGACAATAACCGGCTTGCCGCGCCACTCCGGATGGTCAAGCATCTCGACGCTTGCAAAGAATGCATCGAGGTCCAAAAGACCGATGGCCGGACCCTTCCAGTCACCAAGAAGGGCGCGCATAGGCGAATCAGGCTCGTATGTATGTTCGCGTTTCATGTACACAGTATAGCGCGATGCGGCATGGACCCTTGCATTTTGCCAATTCATGGGTAAGATATGGAAACGCTGGCTTCGATACCGAAGAAGTTCTTCTCACGGCTTCACCTGCTCCAGAAGTTAGCGTATCATTGCAAATCGTTTGTTTATTGTCGCAGCATTGCTGCTTGGTTGGAGGAGTTTTAAGTGGCAGTTAAGATCCGCCTCGCTCGTCATGGCTCTAAGAAGCGTCCGTACTATCGCGTTATCGTCGCCGACTCGCGTTCCCCGCGCGATGGCCGTCTGATCGAGGAAGTCGGCCGTTACAACCCGCTGACCAACCCCAAGACCATCAACCTCGATCTTGAGAAGATCGCCGACTGGCAGGCCAAGGGCGCTCAGCTCACCGACGCCGTTGCCGCTCTGGTGAAGGCCGCCGACGAGGGTGCCAAGGTTGACGACGCTCCCAAGAAGTCCAAGAAGCAGCTCGCCAAGGAGGCCGAGGCCGCTAAGGCTGCCGCCGAGGCTGCTGAGGCTGAGGCCGAGGCCACCGAGGAGTAACGGTGTCCGAGGAGCTCGACGCAATCGATAACGAGGAGCCTCAGACGGCTGACGATCTGGAGCTTGTTTCCGACCGTATCGCCGATCTTGTTGAGTTTCTCGTTGTCAGCATCGTTGACGATGCTGATGCCGTCAGCCTTGAGGTTATCGATGGCGCGGAGTCCTCGACCATTGAGGTCTCTGTTGCCGACGACGATGTTGCCAAGGTGATCGGCCGTCATGGTCGCACCATCAAGGCGGTTCGCACGCTTGCTCGTGCCCTTGCCGCCCGTCTTGGCACTTCGGTCGAGGTTGAGGTTTTGGGATAAAGCCTTGACGGTCAAATATCGAAACATTGCCCGTGTCGTTCGTCCGCACGGGTCCAAAGGGGAGGTTCTCGT
>CAVEPV010000003.1:0-91957 GCA_963617695.1 Bacteroidaceae bacterium | reverse complement strand
TGTTGGCAACCTGCGCTCCAGACATCTTTTCAGACCAACACCCAGCGGCCGTTCGAGTAGAAAGAGGGGGCTGGTGCGGCTGCCATGGGTTAAATCGGCTTTGCCCCTGGCTGTAAGAATTCGCTCAAAACAAATCTGAGACTTTATGGGCGCTGGACACGTGCTCCCGATTTTTGTAAGGGCACGGCAAACTCTCACGCATGGTGAATGTTTCCGGAGTGTTTCGAAAATTGCGTTTGTGGGGGCAGTTATTTTTTGCGGCCTACGTTGCATAGGTTGCGTATTGCTCATTAAAAGCGCTGGTACATATAGGTAGAAAATAAAAACTCACTTTTCTTGGTGGCGGCTTTTTAGGCTGGCATTACGAGACTGCCCCGTTCGTTACGTGAAGGTCAGGAGCAGGTTTTTGAGCCTTTGGCGGGGTGAGGGACGGTGCGCTCTTGCCCTGTTTTGCCATTGGAATTGCAACATATTATGCCGTTCACGATCGAGTTGAGACCGTTCGGGGGTGGCAGGTGTGGAGAATTCGGGCCACCAGACCGCTGACGGATGGTGAGCGGTTCGAACCTTCCCCTTCCGTAGACGTCAATTTCTATTTTTATGGCTATTGAGTGCCAGCGGAGTCGACACGCGGGCCGAATCGAACGATCGATTAAGGAAGGAGACTGTTTGCATGGCAGCAACAGCAACTACTTCGACAGATCGCGACCTAGCGGTCAAGAAGAAGAAAGCGCTCGACGCTAAGTTCTTCAAGAAGGGCATCGCAATCGCGGCGCTCTCTTCCATCATGTACGCCGTGTACACGGCATTCGTCACCGGCGGCCAGCTCAACGGCGTCTGGGGCGAGTGGTTCGGCAGCTTTGCCGCCACCAGCCTGCTCGTCGTCTTTGTGCTGCCTACCATCGCTTCTGGTATCAACGACACCATCAGCGCCATCTGGGCCACGCTCGTCACCATCAAGCAGGGCAAGCTTGCCGACCTCGGTCGTTGCATCGCTTCCAAGCCCGGCCTCATCGTAATCGCCGCCGCCTTCATCGGTGGCCCCATCGCTTCTGCGGCCTACGTTATCGCCGTGTCCCAGGCCGGCACCCTCGCGGTGCCCATCGCCGCTCTTAACCCGGCTATCGGCACCATCCTCGCCCGCGTGCTCTACAAGCAGCCGATGGGCCCCCGCGTGGTTGTCGGTATCATCATCTGCGTCATCGCCGGCGTGATGATCGGCTCCACCGGTCTTACCGGTGAGGCTCCCGCGGGTATGGCGCTCGGCCTTGGCCTCGCTCTCCTCGCCGCGTTCTGCTGGGGCATCGAGGGCTGCGTGGGCGGTTATGCCACCTGCATGATCGACTCCCAGATCGCCATCAACATCCGTCAGCTCGTCTCTGGCATCGGCAACCTGGTCATCGTCCTCCCCATCCTCGCCTGCGTGTGCGGCGTGAACCTGGGCGACGCCTACGGTTACGTGGGTCAGGCCATCACTGACGGTCCCTCCGTCATCTTCTTTGTGGTCTCCGGCTTTGCTGCCTACCTGTCCTTCATGAGCTGGTATCGCGCCAACTCCATGTGCGGCACGGCGCTCGGTATGGCCATCAACGGCACCTACACCTTCACCGCCCCGCTGGTCACCTGGATCGTGCTGGGTCTCATCCTCGGCTTCGACGGCTACGCGCTGGCTCCCATCGCTTGGATCGCTGCCGTCGTCAACCTGGTCGGCATCTTCCTGATCGCCGTCAACCCTGCCGAGCTCTTCAACAAGGATGGTGAATAACGTGAGGCCGCTTAACTACGCAATGCTCAAGTACTTCACCGAGGTAGACGAGGCCTGCGTCGACGACGTCATGGAAGCCCTGCGCTCTGAGTACTCCTCGTTCCCTGCGTTCGCCAAGGACAAGATGGTCGAGGCCGTCATGACCGCCGAAAAGAACGGCATGGTCAGCGAGTCTCGCTTTGACCTCGACGATTCCGGTGAGGTGCGCGTCTACTACAGCTCCGACGAGGAGCAGCGCGCGACCATCAACTCCTACATCAAATAGGAAGGAGCAGCAATGTCCCGTTACAACGGCGAGGAGGCCATCGGCCTGATCGAGACCATCGGCATGGTTCCGGCTCTCGAGGCCGCCGACAAGATGCTCAAGGCCGGTGACTGCGAGCTTATCAGCTACGAGAACGTCGGTTCGACGCTCGTCACCGTCATCGTCAAGGGCGATGTCGCCGCCTGTGAGGCCGCCGTTAAGGCTGGCGCCGAGGCTGCGGCCAAAATCGGCAAGCTCACGGCGCAAAACGTCATGAAGCGCCCGGTTTCTGCCATCGGCGACGTCGTATCCGTCCACGACGTGGATTTCTAGGAGGTGCCCATGTCTGATTTCAAGGGCAACGCATTCGGTGCCATCGAGACCTTTGGTCTGGTATGGGTGCTCGAGGCCGGCGACGCCATGTGCAAGGCCGGCGACGTAGACCTGGTTGGCTACGAGAACACCGCTTCTGGCTACATCTCGATTCTGGTCGAGGGTGACGTCTCGGCTGTCGAGGCCGCCGTCAAGGCCGGCGTTGAGGCCGTGCACGCGCTTGGCGCCGAGGTCTACAGCTCGGTTGTCATCCCGCGCCCGCATCCCGACCTGAAGAAGATCACCCAGCGCTACAACGTCGAGAACCTGCTTCCCTACTAGGAGGTGTGCCATGTCCCTTGTCGATAACGATCTGCTCTCCATCCAGGAAGCGCGCATCCTGCTGGAGCGCGCCGAGGAGTCCAGGGCCGTTCTCGAGGGTCTGCCCGGCACGCTGATCGACGGCTTTTTGCACGAGCTTTCCTCCCAGCTCAAGCCCTGCTGCCAGAAGTTCGCAGAGCTTGCGTATGAGGAGAGCGACTACTGCAGCGCCGCCGACGAGCAGGCGCTTACCGAGTGGGTCTTGGGCGACCTGCTCGACGATGTTTGCGCCCAGATGCCCCCGCTCGAGATCTACTCGCGCGAGGACACGCATTCTGCCGAGGTTGGCCTGTCCAAGGGCCTGGTCTTCTCGCTGCTGCCCGACTGGATCGCGGTTCCCACGATGCTTTCGCAGCTCGTGTGCGCCGTGGCCTCGCGCAGCCCCATCATCTTCTCTGCCCGCCCGCGCATCCACGCAACGTGCGAGACCGTGATGGAGCAGGTGCGCGAGATCGCCCGCGCCTGCCACTACCCGGCAGACGCCCTGGGCTACCTGTGCCTTTACGCTCATGAGGGCGAGGCGTGGTTGGCCCGTCAGTCCCAGGTGCGCATGCTCATCGACTCTCGTGAGTGCGAGCACCTGGATCTGGGCGATACGACCGGCAAGGACGTCTACTACGCCTCGATCGGCAACAACCCGGTCTTTGTGGAGCAGACGGCAGACCTCGCTCATTGCGCCGACGAGGTTGTGCTGGGTAAGTCGTTCTGCTTTGGCATGATGCCCGGAGCAGAGCAGTCGGTGGTGGTCGAGGAGGCCGTGGACGAGGCGTTCAAGGCCGAGCTCAAGAGCCGTGGCTGCTACTTCCTTTCTGATGAGGAGTGCCAGCGCCTGCTCAACGTGTGCTTCCGCGAGGACGGACGCACCTACCGCGAGCTGATCGGCAAGTCGGCCGCAGACCTTGCCCGCCGTGCGGACATCGTCGTGCCCGATGGCACCTGCGTGCTGGTGGCCGAGAAGCCCTACGTCTCTGAGCGCAGCTACTTCTCGCGCACCAAGTACGGCCCGGTGCTCTCCTACTACGTGGAGGACAACTGGCGCGACGCCTGCGAGAAGTGCATCGAGCTGATCCTCAACAGCGGCTCGGGCAACGCGCTTTCGATCTTCTCGCGCGACGGCGAAGTGGTTCGCCAGTTCATCTTGAAGAAGCCCGTGGGCCGAATCCTGGTGAACGTGGGAACCGCCATGGGCAGCACGGGTTGCCATTCGACCCTGCCCAAGACGCTCACCGTCGCCGGCTGGGAAAGCGCGACCACCTCGAACCTAGGTGTGACCTACCGAGACTTCATCCGCCGACGCCAGGTTGGGTGCGGCTTTGAGTCTTTCGACCTCTCTCTCCTCGAGGCCGCAGGACTCAACCGGGCGTCCGCGCGGGCAAGTCTAGACCATACGTGTACTGACCATACGAGCGACCAGCAGGAGATGGGCGAGTCAAGCGAGAAATCGTGGTTCGCGAGCCTGCTGGAAGACATGAACGATTGTTAGAAAAGGAGTACAGATGGACATTAAAGAGTTTGCAAAGGAGCTGTCCGACGCCACGAAGGACATGAGCGACGAGCAGCGCGAGAACGTCCGCAAGATGTTCGCGCAGGTCGCAGACCAGCTCGACAAGCCGCTCACCAGCACTGTGGCTCACGACGACACTCAGACCGACGTGCCCGACGGCCCCACCGAGCGCCACGTTCGCCTGAAGCAGAACTTCCTGAAGCAGGTTCCCTCCATCACCACCTACCGCGCTCGCGCCGTCACCGAGATGACCCGCAAGTATCCCGGCATGCCCAAGATCGAGCTGCGCGCTAAGTGCTTCCGTTACTGCTGCGAGACCGCCCCGCTGGTCATCCAGGACGACGAGCTTATCGTCGGTAACCCCACCGGTGCTCCCCGCGCCGGCGCCTTCTCGCCCGACATCGCTTGGCGTTGGATGCGCGACGAGATCGACACCATCGGCGACCGTCCGCAGGACCCCTTCTACATCTCCGAAGAGGACAAGAAGTACATGCGCGAGGAGCTCTTCCCGTTCTGGGAGGGCAAGTCGCTCGACGAGGTCTGCGAGGACCAGTACCGCGAGTGCGGCGGCTGGGAGCTCTCCGGTGAGTCCTTCGTGTCTGACTGCTCCTATCACCAGGTCAACGGCGGTGGCGACTCCAACCCCGGCTACGACGTCATCCTGATGAAGAAGGGTATGCAGGACATTCAGGACGAGGCCAAGGAGAAGCTCACCCACCTCGACTACGCCAACCCCGATGACCTCGACAAGATCTACTTCTACAAGTCGGTCGTCGACACCACCGAGGGCGTTATGATCTACGCCCGCCGTCTGTCTGAGTACGCTTGCCAGAAGGCCCAGGAGTGCACCGACCCCAAGCGTCGCGCCGAGCTGCTCCAGATCTGCGAGAACCTCAAGAACGTGCCCGCTCACAAGCCGCGCACCTTCTGGGAGGCCGTCCAGAGCGTGTGGGTCATCGAGAGCCTGCTGCCGGTCGAGGAGAACCAGACCGGTATGTCCATCGGCCGTGTTGACCAGTACATGTACCCGTTCTACAAGGCCGACAAGGAAGCCGGTCGTCTGACCGACTACCAGGCCTTCGACATCGCGGGCTGCATGCTCATCAAGATGAGCGAGATGATGTGGGTCACCTCCGAGGGCGGCTCCAAGTTCTTCGCCGGCTACCAGCCGTTCGTCAACATGACGCTCGGCGGCGTGACCCGCTCCGGCGCTGACGCCACCAACGACCTCACCTACCTGCTGATGGACGCCGTGCGCCACGTGAAGATCTACCAGCCTTCCGTCGCCTGCCGTATCCACAACAAGTCGCCCGAGAAGTACATGCGCAAGATCGTGGACGTTGTCCGCTCCGGCATGGGCTTCCCCGCGTGCCACTTCGACGATACGCACATCAAGATGATGCTCGCTAAGGGCGTCAACATTGAGGACGCGCGCGACTACTGCATGATGGGCTGCGTCGAGCCGCAGAAGTCCGGCCGCCTGTATCAGTGGACCTCCACGTCCTACACCCAGTGGCCGATCGCCATCGAGCTCACCCTCAACCACGGCGTGCCTCTGTGGTACGGCAAGCCCGTTACTCCTGACCTGGGCGATCCCGATCAGTATCAGACCTACGAGGAGTTCGAGGCCGCGGTCAAGAGCACGATCTACTACATCACCAAGTGGACGAGCGTCATGACCGTCATCTCCCAGCGCGTGCACCGCGACATGGCGCCCAAGCCGCTCATGTCCATCATGTTCGAGGGCTGCATGGAGTCCGGCAAGGACGTCTCCGCCGGTGGCGCTATGTACAACTTTGGCCCGGGCGTTGTGTGGAGCGGTCTTGCGACCTACGCCGACTCGATGGCTGCCATCAAGAAGCTCGTGTTCGATGAGCACAAGTACACCCTGTGCGAGCTCAACGAGGGCCTCAAGGCCGACTTCGTGGGCTACGAGCAGATGCGTCAGGACTGCCTGAACGCGCCCAAGTACGGCAACGACGACGACTACGCTGACAACATCTGCGCCGACATCGTCTACTTCACCGAGCACATCCACGCCGGCTTCAAGACGCTGTACTCGCGCCTGTCGCACGGCACGCTCTCCATCTCCAACAACACGCCGTTCGGCCAGCTCACCGGTGCTTCCGCCAACGGCCGTAAGGCTTGGACGCCGCTGTCTGACGGCATCAGCCCCACCCAGGGCGCCGACCACAACGGCCCGACCGCCATCATCAAGTCCGTCTCCAAGATGAGCAACGACCTGATGAACATCGGCATGGTGCACAACTTCAAGCTGATGGCCGGCCTGCTGGACACCCCCGAGGGCGAGCGCGGCCTCATCACCCTGCTGCGTACCGCCTGCATGTTCGGCAACGGCGAGATGCAGTTCAACTACCTGGACAACAAGACGCTGCTTGACGCCCAGGCCCACCCCGAGGAGCACCGCGACCTGGTGGTCCGCGTGGCCGGCTACTCCGCGTTCTTCGTCGAGCTGTGCAAGGACGTTCAGGACGAGATCATCAGCCGCACGATGCTCACCAAGTTCTAAGTTGCACGCGCAAACACGGTTTGAAAGGAAAGGAGGACGCAGATGACTGAATCGCTGGAAGAGAGCGTTGAGCGCACAGCCCGCATCTTCAACCTGCAGAAGTACAACATGTACGACGGCCCGGGCATCCGTTCCATCGCGTTCTTCAAGGGGTGCCCCCTGCGCTGCAAGTGGTGCTCCAATCCCGAGAGCCAGCGTCGCGGCTACGAGGTTATGTTCAAGCGTTCCGCTTGCGTGAACTGCGGGGCATGCGCTCAGGTGTGCCCCGCCCAGATTCATCAGATTGTTGATGGTCAGCACGTGGTGGACCGCACCAAGCAGTGCCTCGGCTGCCGCGCGTGCGAGAAGGCCTGCCTGCAGAGCGCTATCTCCATCATGGGCGAGGACAAGAAGATCTGCGAACTGGTTGAGTTTATGGACCAGGACGCCGACTTCTACCGCATGTCCGAGGGTGGCATCACCCTTGGCGGCGGCGAGGTCCTTGCCCAGCCGGAGGCGGCCAAGAGCCTGCTGGCGGCCTGCCGCGAACGCGGTTACCACACGGCTATCGAGACCTGCGGCTACACCAAGACCGAGACGATCTTGGACATCGCGCAGTACGTGGACCTGTTCCTGTTCGACATCAAGCAGATGGACCCGGTCAAGCATAAGCAGTGGACCGGCGTGAACAACGAGCAGATTCTGGCCAACATCCGCACCCTGCTGGAGAACGGCTACAACGTGCGCGTGCGCATGCCGCTGCTCAAGGGCGTGAACGACGACAAGGCCGAGATCGACGCCATGATCGCCTTCTTTACGCCGTATCGCTACCAGAAGAACTTCGACGGCGTTGACCTGCTCCCGTACCACAAGCTGGGCGTTGGCAAGTACGACCAGCTCGATCGCGAGTACGAGATCGTGGACGACCCGTCGCTGTCCGAGGCTGACCTGAATCGCATCGAGACCTGGATCTCGGGTGCCGACTTCAAGGTCAACCTGGTACGTCACTAGGGAGGAGGTGCACATGGAGAACCTGCAGCGCATCATCCAGGAGTCGGTTGACGGCAAGGAGGTCGTGCTCGCGCACGTAATCGCCTCGCCCGCGCCCGACATCTACGACCGCATTGGCGTGACGCATGGCGAGTCCATCGGCATCCTCACCCTGTCTCCCGAGGAGACCTCGATCATCGCGGCCGACATCGCCGCCAAGGCGGCTCCGGTGAGCATCGGCTTTTTGGACCGCTTTACGGGCGCCGTGGTGATCTTGGGTGACGTCCAGAGCGTGGAGACCTCGATGCAAGAGGTTGTTCGCGTGCTTCATGACGATCTGGGCTTTAGGGCCCACGAAGTCACGAGGTCGTAATGGAGGACCGTCTGATGATCGTGGGCCTGGCCGGTGCGGGCAAGTCGACGATCTCCGATCTGGTGGAAGGCGAGCAGTCGAGCCACCAGCACCGGGAGGACTGTTTTTACCGCACCTGTTGCTTTGAGGTTCCGGGGAGCTACGTCGAGAACCAGTGGATGCACAGCATCTTGATCATGCTGTCGCAAAACCAGGCTTCGGCGGTGCTCCTCCTAATCGACGGAGCGACGGGGCGGACCCTCTACAACAGCGGGTTTGCCCGAGCGTTCAACGAGCCGTGCTTGGGCGTTTTGACCAAGTGCGACCTGTTGGACGAGGCGCAGCGAGCGCGCGGCCTCGCGCTTCTCGCAGACGCCGGGTGCGACGAGACGCTCTGCGTTTCACGGGAAACCGGAGAGGGCCTCGAAGCACTTATGAACTGGGTGCGCACCCGCGTGCCCGTGGTTAGCAAACGACTAGACCAGAAAGGAGGAGACGCACATGTTCTATGTAACGGAGAATGATCTGCGCACGGCTTACGCCAAGGAGCATTTCTCGAGTTTCACGGTTCCGGCCGACGCCAAGCTCACCCCGAGCGCCCGTCAGTTCCTGATCGATTTCCATATCGACTTTACCGACGGCTACGGCACCGCCGCGGGCACTAACGACGCCACGGGCACCGACCCGGCCGTCGCCGCCGCTCGCGCCGAGGACGCCTTTGCGTCGTTTGCCGACGACGTCGCCGTGTTGGGCGCGCGCCTGCGCGTGCTCGGCCGCAACGCCTTGGGCATCGACAACAACGTGGCCTTTGCCTGCGACGCCCTGGGGACGTCCTGGCAGCAGGGCAGCGACTTGGGAAACCTGCTCGAAGACGGCGAGGAGCCGGGCGCGGAGGAGCTCGAGGCGGCGCATCTGCCGGCGCTCTCGGCTGCAGTGCATCCCCTCTACTACGAAATGGCCCTGCTCGACGCCGAGCTTGCGCGCACCGTGCGTTTCTGGGTTCACGCCTGCGGCGACATGACCGCCGACGGCAAGAACACGGTCGACGCATGGGCTGCCGGCGCCCGCCGTATGCGCGCATGCCTGGCCAAGAGCATCGACGCCGCCACGAAGGAGGTCCATCGTGGTTGATTTCGAGGCCAGTAACGCCAAGCTTGCCGCTCTCCTTGAGCGCGTGGACACCCCTCGCCCCGTGAGCGAGGACGAGCCGCTCTACTGCGGTCTCGACGTGGGCACCGCGTTTATCGTGCTCGCCGTGGTCGATGCTAAAGGCGAGCCTGTGGCCTGCGCCTACCGCTTTGCCAGCGTGGTGAAGGACGGCATGGTTGTGGACTACATCGGAGCCGTCGACATCGCCCGTGAGCTCAAGGAGGAGCTTGAGGAAAAGCTCGGCCGCGAGCTTGAGCTGGGCGCGGTGGCGCTTCCCCCGGGAACCGAGAACCTCGACGGTGGCGTGGTCAAGAACGTTGCCGAGGGTGCGGGTCTCGAGGTTATCGCCGTCTTTGACGAGCCCACCGCTGCGAACCTGCTGATCGGCACGCGCGACGGCGCCGTGGTCGACATCGGCGGCGGCACCACCGGCATCTCCGTCTTCCAGGACGGCGCCGAGGTGGAGTGCATCGACGAGTCTACCGGCGGCACGCACTTCTCGCTCGTGCTTGCGGGCGCCAAGGGCATCACCTTTGACGAGGCCGAGCTCTACAAGCGCGACCCCGCCCACCACAAGGAGATCTTCCCCGTGGTGAAGCCCACGATCGACAAGGTCGCGAACATCGTCTCGCGCGCCATTGCCGACTACGACGTTCCCGAGGTGATCCTCGTTGGCGGAACCTCTGAGCTTACGGGCATCGAGGCTCCGATCGAGAAGCAGCTGGGGATCCCCGTGGTCAAGCCGAATCACCCCATGTTCGTGACGCCTCTGGGCATCGCGCTGGGATGCATGAAGGCTGCGGCAGGTGAGCTCGATGCTTGATGTGAAGGTGATCAAGGCTCCCTCCCGGGGCACCATGGACATCCTTCGCCAGCGGAGCGGCAAGCGTTGGGCCGAGGACTTTACGCCTGCGGCCGTGGGGCTTGTCCAGGGCAAGCTGATCGACATGGTGGTCGCCTCCGACATCGCCGAGAAGACGGCGGGTGTCACGGTGACCGACGTGCGCGGCAGCTGCCCGCAGAACATGATTCTTTTGGCCATCGCCGGTGACACGGCGGAGGTCTTGGAATGCCTGGCTCGTATCAAGGAAGGGGGAAACGGCAGCAATGATTATCTGTAAGCTCATCGACTCCATCTGGGCCACTCGCAAATACGAGGAGCTCGAAGGCATGAAGCTGATGCGCGTCGAGGTGATCGATGGGCCGGAGGCCGGGCGACGCCTGGTCTGCGTGGACACCATCAGCGCGGGCACCGGAGACCGAGTGCTCGTGGCGACGGGTTCGGCCGCCTACCACTTCATGAAAGAGCGCTTTGGGAGAGAGGCGCCCGTGGATGCGGCCATTGTTGGAATTATCGACGAAGACGTGAGTCTGTAAGGAAAGGAGGAGGAGATGAAGAGACTGATCAGTTCAGCAGACGTGCGCCAGGCAGCAGCACATGGCGGCAAGCTCGTGATCGATGACAACACCATCGTCACGGCCCAGGCCAAGGATGAAGCCGCCGAGCTGCATGTCGAGCTGGTGCACGGCACGGTCGAGCCGGTGTGCGAGAAGCACGACGAGGCCCCGCACGCAGAGCATGCCCCCGAGCATGCCGAGCATGTTGAGCACGCGGAGCACGAGCCCGCGCACGCCGAGGAGCACCACGGCGACCCCGCGGTGTCTGCCGACGAGATGGAGCGCCTCATTCGCGGCGCCATCGATCACGGCATCTGGAGCGAGCAGCAGCTGGCAGACCTTCTGCACCCCAAGAAAGAGGTCTCGATGAAGGTGTCGGTCGGCGTGTCCGGTCGTCACATCCACCTGTCTCAGGCAGATCTCGAGGCGCTGTTTGGCGCCGGCTACGAGCTCACTCCTATCAAGGACCTCTCCCAGCCCGGCCAGTTCGCTGCCAAGGAGACGGTGACCCTCGTTGGTCCCAAGGGCGTCATCGAGCGCGTGCGCGTGCTCGGCCCGGTTCGCGCTCAGACTCAGGTCGAGGTGCTCGCCGGCGATACCTTTAAGCTGGGCGTTCCCGCCTGCGTGCGCATGAGCGGCAAGCTCGAGGGCACCCCGGGCGTCACGCTTTCCGGTCCGCACGGCACGGTTGCGCTCCACGAGGGCGTCATCGTGGCGGCCCGCCACATCCACATGACCTGCGCCGAGGCGGCCGAGCGCGGCCTGCACGATGGCGAGGTCGTCTCCATCGTCGCACCTGGTCTGCGCGGTGGCCGTCTTGACAACGTGATCGTTCGAGCCAACGACTCGAGCGCCCTCGATTGTCATATCGATACCGAAGAGGCAAACGCCCTTCAGCTCAAGAACGGTTCTGAAGTCGAGATCATTCGATAACTCTAGGAGGAAACCAAGATGGCAAACGTTACCCAAGCTCTCGGCATGATCGAGACCCGCGGCCTGGTCGGCTCCGTCGAGGCCGCCGACGCCATGGTCAAGGCCGCCAACGTCACCCTGATCGGCAAGGAGCCGGTCGGCGGCGGCCTGGTGACCGTCTTCGTCCGCGGCGACGTGGGCGCCGTGAAGGCCGCCACCGACGCCGGCGCGGCCGCCGCGCAGCGCGTGGGCGAGCTCATCTCCTGCCACGTCATCCCGCGCCCCGACGCGATGGTCGAGTCCATCCTCCCCGGCGCCAAGGCGTAAGTAGGCCATGGCGACCCGCGCGTCCGCCTCTGGTGAGGGCAATAAGCCCCAGGAGCCCAAAGAGACTCCCGTGGTAGAGAAGGCCCCCGCCAAGACTCCTGCCCCTAAGAAGGAGCCCGCCGCAAAGACGCCTGCGGCCAAGAAGGCGCAACCCAAGGCGTCGGAGCCGGCAGAGGCAAAAAAGCCCGCACCGGCACCCAAGGCCTCCAAGCCCAAGGAGACGGCAAAGACCGCTCCGGCCGCTAAAGAGACCGCAGAGGCAAAGGTCACGGAGAAGGCCGCCCCGGCCAAGTCCGAGCCCAAGCCCGAAGCACCCAAGGAAACCGCGCCGAGCGTACCCGAGCCTCGGCCCAACCATCAGGAGGAAACCAAGATGGCAAACGTTACCCAAGCTCTCGGCATGATCGAGACCCGCGGCCTGGTCGGCTCCGTCGAGGCCGCCGACGCCATGGTCAAGGCCGCCAACGTCACCCTGATCGGCAAGGAGCCGGTCGGCGGCGGCCTGGTGACCGTCTTCGTCCGCGGCGACGTGGGCGCCGTGAAGGCCGCCACCGACGCCGGCGCGGCCGCCGCGCAGCGCGTGGGCGAGCTCATCTCCTGCCACGTCATCCCGCGCCCCGACGCGATGGTCGAGTCCATCCTCCCCGGCGCCAAGGCGTAAGTGTCCTAACGGCTAACCACCTCTAGGCGGGCCGCCCGTCCACGCCATGCGCGAGCGGCCCGCCGCTTGAGGGCAAGCCCTCAAGCACCCGATTGCCCGTGCCCCTGCCGCGAGTCGCGTCTGGGCAGGTACACGGACGATTCTTCTACGTCAACAACCGCGCAACACGCTGCGCATCCTTTAAGGAGGAAACCAAGATGGCAAACGTTACCCAAGCTCTCGGCATGATCGAGACCCGCGGCCTGGTCGGCTCCGTCGAGGCCGCCGACGCCATGGTCAAGGCCGCCAACGTCACCCTGATCGGCAAGGAGCCGGTCGGCGGCGGCCTGGTGACCGTCTTCGTCCGCGGCGACGTGGGCGCCGTGAAGGCCGCCACCGACGCCGGCGCGGCCGCCGCGCAGCGCGTGGGCGAGCTCATCTCCTGCCACGTCATCCCGCGCCCCGACGCGATGGTCGAGTCCATCCTCCCCGGCGCCAAGGCGTAAGTGCCGCCCGCGCTGTAATCCGTATCGGTTATTCGAGTATTCGAAGGGAGTCTCATGCAGGACTACGATTTCGATCTTCAGAGCATCCAGGCTGCTCGCGAGCTCGCCCGCAAGGGTAAGGTCGCGGCCAACCAGCTTGCTCACTTCAACGAGGAGCAGATCGACCGCATTCTCCAGAACATGGTGAAGGCCGCCGAGGAGAACGCTCAGGTGCTCGCCAGCATGGCCGTCGAGGAGACGGGTTTTGGTAAGGTCTGCGACAAGGTCTACAAGAACCACATCGCCAGTGCCCTGCTCTATGAGCAGATCAAGGACGCCAAGACCATCGGCGTCATCGATGCCGACGAGAAGAACCAGGTCATCTCCATCGCCGAGCCGGTTGGCCTGCTGATGGGCATCGTCCCCTCCACCAACCCCACCTCTACGGTGATCTACAAGTCGATGATCGCCATCAAGGCGCGCGACGCCATCGTCTTCTCGCCGCACCCTGCGGCCGCCAAGTGCACCGCTATGGCCATCCAGCTCATGAACCAGGCCGCCGTTGAGGCCGGTGCCCCCGAGAACGTCATCCAGGGCATCAGCCTGTCCTCCATGGCCGCCACCAACGAGCTTATGCACGCCCCCGAGATCGCGATGATCATCGCCACCGGTGGCCCGGGCATGGTCAAGGCCGCCTACAGCTCCGGCAAGCCCGCCTTGGGCGTGGGCGCCGGCAACTCGCCTGCCTACATTGAGCGTACGGCTCACGTGGCCGACGCCGTCCGTCGCATCATCGCCTCCAAGACGTTCGACAACGGCACCATCTGCGCCTCTGAGCAGTCCATCATCTGCGAGACCGTGAACCACGACGAGGTCGTTGCCGAGTTCAAGCGTCAGGGTGGCTACTTCATGACCGAGGAGGAGTGCAAGAAGGTTTGCGCTCTGCTGTTCCGCAACGGTCACTCCATGAGCCCCAAGTTTGTGGGCCACAGCCCGCAGTCCATCGCCGACGCCGCCGGCATCCACATCCCCGAGGGCACCAAGGTGCTCATCGGCGAGCAGCATGGCGTGGGCGACGCGTGGCCGCTCTCCTACGAGAAGCTCACCACGGTCCTTGGCTTCTACACCGTTTCTAACTGGGAAGAGGCCTGCGACCTCTCCATCGAGCTGCTGCAGAACGGCATCGGCCACACCATGAGCATCCACACCGAGGACAAGGACATCGTCCGCAAGTTCTCCGTGAAGCCCGCCAGCCGTATCCTCGTGAACACCGGCGGCAGCCAGGGCGGCACCGGTGTCATCACCGGCCTTGACGTTGCTTTGACGCTCGGCTGCGGCACCTGGGGCGGCTCCTCCGTCTCCGAGAACGTGGGTCCGCAGCACCTCATCAACATCAAGCGCGTTGTGAACGGCCTGATCGAGCCCGACCAGGTTGTTGCCCACGACGAGCTGTTCGCCAAGTGGCACCCCGACCTGGTGCACGGCTGTGCCGACGAGCACGCCCACACCGAGAGCTGCTGCCACACCGAGGAGGCTCCGCACCCGACCTCCGGCATCACCTATTCGGTGGGCTGCGGCGCCTGCGACGTCTCTCCCGACCAGATCGTCGCCAACTCCGAGAAGCCCAACGACGTCATTGACGCCCACGAGCTGGAGAAGATGGTCAACGAGCTCGTTAACGCCTTTAGGGGAGTCTAGCGAGCCATGGGGCGCGAGGCGTTCGATCTGGCTGAGTTCTACCGCGGGGTCGACCGGTGCTACCGGGAGGCCACGGGCGACGGCGTGTTGCGCTACCTGCGCGACGCTGCCGCGAGGGTAATCTCGACCGGCGACGCCTCCGCCCTTGCTGCCGTTGCGAGCGAGCTGGGCAGCGTGTTGCGTGTGCGCGGCGAGCTCGATGCCGCTCAGGCGCTTTACGAGGCGGCCGCAGATGCGCTTGAGCGCACGGGGGCGCCTGCGCTTTCGCGCTGCAACCTGGCGATCAACCTGGGTGATGTCTACGTTGCTCAGGGAAACGCCGCAGCCGCGATCGCGCAGTTCGATGCGGCAGAGCGCCTGTTGCCGAATGCGGAAGCCCACCCCTATGAGCTCTCTGCCATCTGCAACAATCGCGCGGCCGCCTATCGCGCCGCCGGCGACTTTGCCCGCGCCCGCCAGGATCTGCGCCACGCCTCTAGTCTGTTGGCGCAGGTGCCTGGCAGTGAGGGGCAACGCGCCGTTAACGCGGTGAACCTTGCGCAGATTCTTATGTGCGAGGGCAAGCTCATCGAGGCGCGCGCAGAGATCGAGGGCGCCCTGGATGCCTACCGCACGCTTTCGGGCGGGCGCGACATCCATCGTCCTCACGCGCTTGCGACCGCGGGCCAGATCGCCTATTTGAGCGGCGATTACGCCCGTGCGAGCGACTACCTGGGCCAGGCCATCGAGGCCTTGGAAGACAAGGTGGGCGAAGCGCAAGCTGCACAGCGCCTGCGCGCCGAGAAGGATAAGGTCGACGCGATCTTGAAAAGCGAGGTGAAGTCATGAAGGGTCTCGAGCTAGCGCGAAGCTACCACGACATGTACGCCTCCGCGCTGTTTGAAGGTCTGCCCAGCGATGTTCGCTATCGGGCTGCGACCGGCCTGGTGGGCCCTGGCTCCGAGTGTCTGGGCTTTGATGACGACATCTCGCAGGACCACGATTTTGGCCCTGGCTTTTGCGTCTGGCTCCCGCGCGACCTCTTTCGCGCTTATGGGCCCGAGATGCAGCGCCGCTACGACGCTCTGCCCGCGACGTATCTGGGCTACACGCGCCAGGTGACCGAGCTTGCCGGCAAGCGCGTGGGCGTTTTTGAGACCGAGGCGTTCTACCGCAGCTTTACCGGCCTTGAGCGCGCCCCTCAGACCGCCAAGGAGTGGCTCGCTATCCCTGAGCAGTTCTTGGCTGTAGCCACGGGCGGCGAGATCTTTGCCGACCCGAGTGGCGAGTTCTCGGCTATTCGTAATGCCTACCTGCGCTTTTATCCCAATGAAGTTACGCGCAAGAAGTTCGCGGCCAACTGTGCCGTCATGGCGCAGGCCGGTCAGTACAACCTGCCGCGCACGCTTGCGCGCCACGATGCCGTTGCCGCCAACGCCGCCCGCAGCGAGTTCCTTACTGCGGCGCTCGCCGCGATGCACCTGCTGCATGGCGTCTACATGCCGTTCTACAAGTGGTCGTATCGCTCGCTTACCGAGCGCGTTCATGCTGCCGCGCCCATCGCGCAGGCCGTGGCCGATATTGCCGCGGCGCCTGTGGCCGAGCTTGACCAGGAGCTGGTCGAGTCGCTGTGCATGGTGATCGCCTCCACTTCGCGCGCTCTGGGCTGGTCAGACACCGCGAGCGACTTTTTGCTCGACACCGCTACGCAAATTTGGCGCAGCCTTTCCGATCCGTACCTGTCCGCCTGCCCGCTCAACGCGGGCGCCTATCGCTAGGAGCGTTTCATGGGAGATTGCAGGAACACGTGCGGCACCCCGCGCCGTGGAATGGGTCGCTTTTTCAAGCTGCCTGCCGTGGCTGAGCTTCTGGCCGAGGAGGGCTTTGTCGAGGTAGAGGTGCAGATGCTCCACGAGCTGCTCGATGTCGAGTGGCTGCACTTTGACGTGGTGAACGGGATCGCCGGACGCGCCGAGTGCCAAGACAACGCCATTGGCTTCTTTATCTACCGCACAGCCCAGTACCTGAGCTTTCCTCGTGAAACACTCGCCTGTGTGCACGATGACGTGCTCGCTGCTGACGCTGCCGGTCGCAACGTGATTCGCGAGAAGTACGCCCGCATGATGGAGCGTACCGACCCCGTGGAGTTCGAGCGCACCTGGAGCGGCCGCCTCGAGGAGATCTCGACCGTCAAACAGGGGGTGCTCGACTCGATCGAGCAGACGCTGCGCGCGATGCTCGAGGACGCCGCCTGCGCGATGCCGGCCACGACCAAGCATGCCCGCGGCACCGTCTCGCAAGCGGAGCTGGTATCATCGATCGACTACTATATCTGCGAGATCTCCAGCTACTCGCTCAACACGCTGTATTGCCTGCGCGATGGCCTGCAGCAGCAGCTCGCCAACCACGTGAACCCCATCGCCGACACCTACGTCAACTCGCTGCGCGTGCAGCAAGCGCTGGAGGCGTAAAGGGGATGGCGAAGATTTCGAACAGCGAACTGCACAACGGTCACCTGCTGGGCATTGGCGAGGCGAGCGAGCTCTCGGGCATCTCGCCCCGAGCGCTGCGCCACTACGACAGCCTCAACCTGGTTCAGCCCGACATCATCGGCGAGAACAAGTACCGCTACTACTCGATCGAGACCATTCTGCGCATCCCCGTCATCAACTACCTCAAGATGATGGGCTTCTCGCTCGAAGAGATCACCGAGGTCTTTGAGTGCGACTCGTACCGCCAGATCAAGGAGAAGCTCCAAGAGCGCTCCGAAGACTGCCAGGAAGAGATCAACCACCTCAAGGAGTGCCAGACCACGATCGACGAGTGGGTTCAGCTCATCGACGAGGCGAATTCCATCCTCTCCATCAAGCCGCTGGACGTCAGCCTGAAGTACCACGCGGCCAAGGAGTTTATTGCCATGCCCTATCACTTCTGGGGCAACTATGCAGATGCGACTATCAACTTGGAATTCACCTCGTTTGTCGAGCGAAACGACAACGTCATCTCTGGCGCGGTTATTCTCTACGCCGAGGACGCGCGGGCGCATTGCGAGCATCGCAAGACCAACGAAGAGTGCGACATGATGGTGATCCAGCATGCTCTGCGTCCGGTTAAAGATCCGACCTGCCGCTTTGACCGCAGGAGCGGCATGTATCTCTCCACCTACCACACCGGTCCGTTCGAGAAGATCGGCGAGGCGCACGAGCGCGTACTGGCCTATGCCGATGAGCACGGCTACAAGGCGGAGCGAGGCGTGTTCGAGCGCTACGTGACCGACTACTGGACCACCTACAACAAAGACCTCTTTGTCGCCGAGGTGCTGCTGCCTGTTGACTGCGGCTCCGCGCGCGGCTGATCGCTATAAGGAAGGAACACATCCATGCAGGGATTTAAGCTCACCACCGAGCTCTTCTTTGGACCCCAGGCCATCTCGCATCTCGAGGGCCTGCCGTACCGCAATATCTTTGTGATTACCGACGGCTTTTTGGAGTCCTCGGGCGCGGTGGCCAAGATGGCCCAGCACCTGCCCTCCGGCTCTCACTACCAGACGTACTCCGACGTGAAGCCCGACCCCAGCCAGGAGCTGGTGGATGCCGGCGTGGCCGTGATCGAGAAGATCCACCCCGACATGGTGATCGCCTTCGGCGGCGGCTCCTGCATCGACGCCACCAAGGCCATCCTGTACTTCGCGCACGAGCACGGCATGGAGAAGCCCTACTTTATGGCGATCCCCACCACGGCGGGCACCGGTTCTGAGGTTACGAACTTCGCCGTCATCACGCGCGGTGAGAACAAGGTCGTCCTGATCGACGACTTCCTGGCGCCCGACGGCGCCCTGCTCGAGGCCGATTTCACCAAGACCGTGCCGGCCAAGATCACGGCCGACACCGGCATGGACGTCCTTACGCACGCCCTTGAGGCCTATGTTGCCAACGCCGCCACGACCTTTACCGACGCGCTGGCCGTCAAGGCCCTGCGCATCGTGTTCGAAGACTTGCCCGTGGTCTACCGCGACGGTATGGCCATGCGCAGTCGCGGCCGCATGACCGAGGCATCCTGCGCCGCCGGCATCGCCTTCACCAACGCCGGCCTGGGTATCAACCACTCCATCGCTCATGCTCTGGGCGGACGGTTCCACGTGGCCCACGGCCGCCTGAACGCGATCCTGCTCCCCTATGTGATGCGTTTCCACATGGCTGAGCCCAAGTACCGCGAGCCCTATGACCGTCTGGCCCATGAGCTTGGCCTGGCCGACGCCGATGCGCTGCTCGAGAAGATCGTCGAGCTGCGCCACGCCTTGGGCGTGGAGAACTCGCTCTCCGAGCTGCCCAATATCCTGCCCGGCGACTTTGAGGCCGCCGTCTCGGACGTGGCCGAGGCAGCAGCGCACGACCGCTGCACGCCCACCAACCCGCGCCCTGTGTCCAAGCAGGATCTGGTGAACATCGCGAGGGACGCGTACTACGGCTGCTAGGCGACAACGTCTGTGAGGCTGCTGGGCCCGGGGCTGTCTGCTCCGGGCTCTTTTCTTTATGCGGCGGGGTGGCCCTTGGGCTTTGTTCTGAAAAGCTGGTCGCGATGTTGGGTTGTTTATGGTTGCAAGTCGCCTGCGCTCCAGACATCTTTTCAGAACAAAGCCCAAGGGCCGTTCGAGTAGAAAGAAGGTGCTGGTGCGGCTGCCCCGGGCCGGGAGGTCTTTTGGGGCGTTGTCGCCTAGCAGCGCACTCCGCGTTGGAACTAAAAAATTGGGTTGATGCTTTTACTCGCTTCGCGCTCTGGGCATACGTGCGTCGGGTCGATTAAGCGCTACGAGTCGGAGGGCCTCGGGTTTTACGCTGAAAAACTGTCTGGAGCGTAGCGACCAGTTTTTCAGCGTAAAACCCGAGGCCCTACCCCTTTCAGTGCCGTCATAATGAAGCACGTATGACCAGAAGAGGGGAGGCGAGTGATGACGCGGGAAGAGGCTGCGGCTGTGTTGGGCGTTGAGGCTGGGGCTTCGGCGGCTGAGGTGCGGGCGGCGTACCGGGAGTTGGCGCAGATGCTGCATCCGGATAAGTACGGCGACAACAAGAAGCTGCGCGCTCGGGCTGAGCAGCAGATGCGCGCAGTTAATGAAGCGCGCGACGTGCTGCTGGGCAAGGGCGGCGCGACTGGATCCGCGCGTTCTCGCGCTCGTTCGGCCGGCTCCTCTCAGCCTGAGAACATCGCTTTTGAGGCTACGGCCCGAGCTCGTGCTGCGGAGTGCGCGCGACTGGCTGTGGCGGCGCAGCTGCGCACACTGGTGGAACGGCGACATGGTGTGGCGACTCTTCTTGGAATCTCCCTTCTAGCTGCACTAGTCTGTTCGCGCCTTCGTGGTACAGTGGGAACGCTGGGCTTTTCCGTCTCGTCGATGCTTCTGGTATGGAGCACGGTGGACGTGGTCTCGCTCGGCAGCCAGATCGGCGTGTTGCGTCGGCGTTCGGCAGAACTTACCCACGCGCGCGATCGCGCGAACAACATCGCGCAACAGGCGCGCGAGCTTTAGATATATAGGTGCACGCAGGAAGGGACTTTGCGCATGGCAGATTCGCAGGACGGCTCATCGGTATCCGCGCAGCTCGACGGCATGGTCTGTGACCTGCTGGGAACCTATCTCGACGCGCTCGCCGAGGGCGATGATCCCGGCGTGGTTCTCTGCGTGGAGGACACCGAGGGCAACCGCTACGAGGCGGCCTTCACCGACGATGGCGAGGAGCAGTGCCTGGGCGCGGCCTCCGCATTCGTGCAGGAGCACGCGGGCGGCTATGCAGAAGAGGGCCTGTCTGCCATCGAGCGCTACACCATTGCCTGTACCGGCGCCGTTGATGTTGACGGCGGGTATCAGGACGCGATCCTTGCGACCTTCTTCGAGCGCGGCATGAAGGTCGCGTATTCGGCCTTTGTCTTGTTCCAGGGCGTGGGTGAGGGAGAAAACTTTATGTGGAGCGACCCTGAACCCGCAGGTGAAGAGCCTCCGCTGCTGTAAAACTCGATTACTATAAGAACGTTTTTGCCAAATCGCAGCGTATGCGCCCGCATCCGCTGCTCTATGTATGTCAAAAGAGGATAGGGGAACTTATGCGTGTAGAGCACCTGAGGGACATCGCGATCATCGCTCATGTCGACCACGGTAAGACGACGCTTGTCGACAAGCTGCTGCGTGCGACGGATGCCTTCCGTGCCAACCAGCAGGTGGAGGAGCGCGTGCTCGACTCCAACGATCAGGAGCGCGAGCGCGGCATCACGATCCTCGCCAAGAACATCTCCATCGAGTACAAGGGCATCAAGATCAACATTCTCGATACCCCGGGCCACGCCGACTTTGGCGGCGAGGTGGAGCGCGTGCTTCGCATGGCCGACGGCGCCCTGCTGCTCGTCGACGCCTTTGAGGGCCCCATGCCCCAGACGCGCTTCGTGCTGCGCCACGCCATCGACACCGGCCTGTCCATCATGATCGTTATCAACAAGATCGACCGCCCCGGTGCCGATCCCGAGCGCGCCTACAACGACTGCCTCGACCTGATGGCCGACCTGGGCGCTACCGATGAGCAGCTCGAGTTCGCCATGGAGCACGTGGTCTACGCGAGCGCCATGAACGGCTTTGCGCGCCTGGATCCCGAGGACGGCAACATGGACATGTTCCCGCTGCTCGACATGATTGTGGAGGATCTGCCCGCTCCCGACGTTGACACCGAGGGTCCGCTCGCCATGCAGTGCGTGACCATCGACCACTCCAACTTTGTGGGCCGCATCGGCATCGGCCGCGTGTACTCCGGCACCATCCACGCCGGCGACTCCATCCTCGTGGTGAAGAACGACGGCGAGCGCAAGACCGCTACGGTCAAGCAGCTCTACACCTTTGACTACCTGGGCCGCACTGAATGCCAGGAGGTCGGCGCCGGCGACATCGCCGCCGTGGTGGGCGTTGACTCCACCGACATCGGTGACGTCTACACCGATCCCGAGAACCCCGTCGAGCTCGAGCCGATCGAGATTGACCCGCCCACCCTGTCCATTGTGTTCGAGGCTTCTACCTCGCCGCTCGTGGGCCGCGATGGCGACATCGTGGGTGCACGTCAGCTCAAGGAGCGCCTGTTCAACGAGCGTGAGAACAACGTGACCATGCGCATCGAGGAGCTGCCCGACAAGACCGGCGTCGAGGTGTCTGGTCGCGGCATCCTGCACCTCTCCGTTCTGATGGAGACCATGCGTCGCGAGGGCTTTGAGTTCCAGGTGGGCCGTCCCCGCGTGCTGTTCAAGACCGACGCCAACGGCAACAAGGTAGAGCCGGTCGAGCAGGCTGTGGTGGAGTGCCCCGACGAGTACTCGGGCAAGGTTATCGAGCTGTTCGGCAACGCCGGCGGCACCATGACCAACATGACCTCTGGCGACGTGGTGACCCACGTTGAGTTCAAGATCCCCACCCGCGGCATCATGGGCCTCAAGAACCGCATCCTCAATGTCACGCACGGCGAGGGTGTCTTCTACCACACCTTCCTGGAGTACGGCCCCTATGCGGGCGAGATCGGCAACCGCAACAACGGCGCCATGATCTCCATGACCACCGAGAAAGCCGTCGCCTACGCGCTCGGCACGCTGCAGGAGCGCGGTCAGCTGTTCGTGGAGCCCGGCACCGAGTGCTACGAGGGCATGCTCGTGGGTGAGCGCTCCAAGCCCGGTGACATGGTGGTGAACATCGCCCGTACCAAGAACCTGGGCAACCAGCGTTCCTCTACCTCCGACATCTCCGTGCAGCTGGTGCCGCCTCGCACCTTCACGCTCGAGGAGGCGCTGGAGTACATCGCCGACGACGAGCTGGTCGAGGTCACGCCCAAGAACATTCGCCTGCGCAAGCGCCTGCTCAACGCGACCGACCGCAAGAAGGCCGCCGTTCGCGCGAACATGGCCAAGTAGGGTTTGCCCGGTTGCTTGACCGCTCCTTGCGAGTGAATCGCTAGAAAGAAAGCGTCGTTGCTTCATGGCGGCGGCGCTTTTTTGATGCGTGGTGGGGTGTTGTGGTTTGTGCTGCGTTGATGGCGGCGGATCGGCGGCATGGCGCGGTGATGGTCGATTGACGGCTTGACGTGGAGGGCGACGTCGCCGTGGCCGCCTGGCGTGGCGAGCGGCTCCGCCGTCGCCGCTGCTACTTGCGGTGAAGCCAGCGGGCGATGTCTTCCTCGGTAGGGCTTTTAATGTCAAAGCGCACCGAGAGCCAGCGCAGACCCATGGTGATAATCACGCACACCACGAGCGCGGCGATGTTGGGTACAGCTGTAAGTTCCCTGAGCGCCACGTAGGAGGCGGCGCCGGCAATGGATGCGATGGCGTAGAAGTTCGTGGGCCTAAAGATTCCCGGCACTACGCCCATGAGTCCGTCGCGCAGCATGCCGCCGCCCACCGCAGTGAAAAAGCCCATCATGACGCAGATAAACGGATCGAACCCGTGAATAAACGCCTTGTCGGCGCCGGTGGCGGAGTAGATTCCCACCGAGAAGATGTCGAGCAGCGGGATGAGGCGCTCCGGCTTGTCAACGATCGCGGGGAAGATGTAGATGGCCGCTGCCGTGCCGATCGAGATGGGCAGCGCGAGCGGCTGCTTAAGGATGTAAACATCGCCCACCTGTAGGGTCATGTCGCGCAAAAGACCGCCGCCCAGACCGCAGACCACGGCGAGCGCGACCGCGCCCACCAGATCGAGCTTAAAGCGGCGCGCGGCGAGCACGCCTGAGATGGAGGCGGCCACAACGGCGACCATCTCGAGCCAGATAGGGATGGCCACCGGTTGGTCGTAAACCGGCGTGCTGATGATGACGGATGCCAAAGTGGTGATGGGCGCCACGGAAACTCCTGTGAAGTGGGAAAACGATGTGTTGATACGGCTTTGAACCCGAACTATCTTACCTGTTTGAACGGGGTATAACGTGCCGTTTCGCTCACCGGCTCTCCATGACTTTTGAGATTTGAGATTTTGCCTGTTGCGTTGCTCGGATTTTTCAGTAGAATTACCTATGCACTTAACGGAGAGTTGTCCGAGTGGCCGAAGGAGCACGATTGGAAATCGTGTAGGCGTCAAAAGCGTCTCCGGGGTTCAAATCCCCGACTCTCCGCCAGATTTCTCCAAAGCGCGTCCTTCGAGGCGCGCTTTGTTTTCACCCCATGCGGAGGGGTGGCAGAGTGGTTGAATGCGGCGGTCTCGAAAACCGTTTGGCCCGCAAGGGTCACGAGGGTTCGAATCCCTCCTCCTCCGCCAGCATGCATGTTTTAGCCTCCGGTTGGGGGCTTTTTTTTATTGCCTTTATTTGACCCTTAGGGGGTGGCTCTCCGGGTTGCTCTGAAAACCTGGTCGCGCTGCGCGCTCCAGACAGGTTTTCAGGGCAACCCGGAGAGCCGTTTGGGGCGATGCGGCACTCTATCCCACTTCCTCTGGGCCGTAGGCCATTCGGGGCTGGCGTCTGGGGGATGGGCGTTCGAAGTTGTAATAAGGGTTGAGTGGCGGCTCGCTTATTTTAAGTAAGGGGCACTTATTTAAAATAAGGACTCGTATTCTCAAATCTTATTTTAGATAGAGTATAGTTATTTAAAATAAGGAGCTGATTTAGGAGGGGATATGGGCAATAGGGAACGCGCTGGAGTTTGGGTCAGCAATCTCTCGGGGGAGTTGCAGTATCGTTCGTTCAGGCCCAGTCCTCTGCCTCCCGATCCTGCGGTTCAGATTGATTCGAGTCTGGGCGAGCTGCTCGTGCGAGCGCATCGTGAGCTCGCGCAGCTGAGCGGGGCTGCGGAGTTTCTTCCGAATGTCGATCTGTTTGTTTCGATGTATGTGCGCAAGGAAGCCCTCATTTCTTCGCAGATCGAGGGTACGCAGTGCACGCTTGAGGACATTTTGGATCCCGAGGTCGCACATAGCGCGAACGCAGAGGTCGCCGATGTGGTGAACTATGTGGCGGCAGAACGTCGCGCGCTGGAGCTGGTGAAAGAGCTGCCCCTGAGCGGTCGGCTTCTTCGTCGGGCGCACGAGGTGCTCCTGCAGGGAGTCCGCGGCGAAGAGAAGACCCCAGGTGAATTTCGTCGGAGTCAGAACTGGATCGGTCCGGCGGGCTGCACGCTCAAAGAGGCGCGCTTTGTTCCGCCCAATGTTGAGGACATGCAACGGGCGATGAGCGATCTGGAGTGCTATATGAATGAGGCGGATGATCTTGATCCGCTTGTCCGGGCCGCGCTTATCCACTATCAGTTCGAGACCATTCACCCGTTCCTTGACGGCAACGGGCGCGTCGGCAGGCTCTTGATCCTGCTGTACCTGATGCAGGAAGGTCTTCTTTCCAAACCGGTGCTCTATGTCTCGTACTTTCTCAAGCGAAACCAGGTTGAGTACTACGACCGCATGAGCGAGGTTAGGCGTTCCGGGAACTATGAGCAGTGGGTTCGCTTCTTTTTGGAGGCGGTGTACGTTGGCGCGGAAGACGCCTGCGGGTCTATCCGCCGGCTGGTGGCGATGCACGACCGCAATCTTGAGAAGGTGAAGGGCCTTTCTGCGCGCACCGATACCAATGAGCGGCTGTTCGCCCATCTGGAGGAGCATCCCATCGTGACGGCGGCGGGCGTGGCCGAAGCGCTCGGCATGTCCTTCGCCACCGCCTCCTCCGCCATCAAACGTCTTGAGGCGGTCGGGATTTTGGCGCAAAGCACCAATGCGGCGCGAAACAGGGTCTTCTCCTACGAGGAATACCTAGCCGAACTCCGCCGCGGCGCCGAGTTGTAGGAGGTGCGGGCCGGCTGCACACTGTTCGGGCTCCCCGTTCACGGCGACTTATATCCCTAAAGTCGTTTTATTCCTCGTTGTATTCCAAAATTGCTACTCGGGTTTTGCATATGTATGGCATAATGCTCTGCTGGTTTATTTGCAAAGAATCAACGTTGGTCTTGCGGGCCACCTGGGAGTGAGAACAGGGTTCACCCCGAGACTCGCAAAGGGACAAACGTCCTCTTGCGACCAACGTTCTCGCGCGGCGGATTCGTCGTGCGGGGAGAGACGGGGAGGGAACCCATGCTCTCTAGCATCCGATCCGATGTACGGTGCGTGCCGCGTTGTGCCCTGGTGCCGTTGCTGGCGCTGCCGCTTGTTGCAGGTGCCCCGGCTTGTTTGGCGCCCGTGCAAGCTTATGCGGCTACCTCGACCGCTGCCCAGGAATCCTCGCTGAGCGTTCGCGGTATCGACACGTTTAGCGTGGGGGGGGGGTCTTCATTTGAATGTGCCACCGTTTCTGGTCTAGGTGGCGATACCCTTTACGCTAATGTCTCCGTTGGAGGCAAAGTCCTGAAGAAGGACATGACTTACGCCTTTGATAGCGCAGACGACACGTTTGGTGTTGTACAGCTCGATAAGAAGGCATCTTATGTCGCCGAGCACAGTGGCGACATCACCCTTGATTTCTATGCGGCGCCGGCAGCCGAACGCGGCGATACTGCGGCGCTTCTTTCTTCCACGGTATATGCGGTGTGCATCCAGGTCGATGGTCAGCCCATCGCCTCCGTTGCCGACAGTATGATCGGCATTCGTACCGCCTCGGCTTCTGAAGCCACGCTTGCCATTGAAGCGCCGTCGCAGATCGTGCGCGGTAGCAATACCTACAGTCTGGTGGGCAGCGGTAAGGTTACGCCGGTACTCAAAGATGGCGTGCTTTACGTCTCGTACGAGAAGGTCGAAGACGCGAAGAGCGTTTCTGCTGCCGTGGTCTATGTGGACGAGGACGGCAACGAGCTCACCCGCGATTCCTATACCATCGCCACCGGCGAAGAGAAAACCGTAACCTTGCGCACGAGCGTTGAGGTCGACGGCAAAACGTACACGCCTATGGCGAAGGTCACCCAGGTGACGCTTACCGGCGATGCTCCCGAGCAGCGCGTACGTTGCGTGGCGCAGGCCGAGGCCGACAAGCGCACGCAGGAGGTTTCGCTCACCTACGTCACTCCTGCGGGCAAGCAGCTCATGGTTGACCGCGTTCAGGTGGGTGCGGGCGGTTTTCTGTATGCGCCGGCCACCTCGTTCTCCCAGGCTCATGACACCGAGGTCTCTCGCTATGTACTGACCGGGGCAAAGGACAGTCTCGGCAATACCTACACGGCTAAGCAGGCTGCCAAGCTCTCGCTTACGCGTGACGGCGCCGAGGCCTATACGCTCTACTATGAGCCCGAAGAGACCGAGCTGACCTACACCGTTAACTTTGCTTTGGTGAGTGCTGGCAAGAACGGTAATACGGAGGTCAATGTGGCCAAGTCCGCCACGGCCAAGGTCTCTGCCAGTGCGGATGCGACCGTGGAGCTTCCTGCAACGATTGAGCAGGACGGCATTACCTATAAACGCCTGGGTACCGACGAATCTCTGACCTATACCTGGTCGGATCTTTCTGCAGGCCGCCAGCTTGTCGATACGGTTTACTACGTTGCTGACGATGTGGTGACGCCTGAGTCGTACGAGGTCGAGGTACGCTACGTGGACGCAGTGAGTGGCGCGCAGCTCGGTAGCAAGACGGTCACGTGCAATCCGGACGGTGCTGCCGTATCGATCACTTCGCCCGAGTCCGTCTCGTATGAAGGCGCGGAGTACGAGCGCCTGAGCGGTCAGAGCGCGGCCATCACGCACCGCTTTTACGATTCGTACCGTACCTACACCATCTACTATGCGCGCCCCGGCTCCATGAGCAACGGCGACACCACCATTACGCGCACGGTTGTTGTGGACGGCGGCGTGCGTCGCTACGTCATCAATGCAGACGGCACTGCTTCCGGTGCCGATTCCAATGGGGCGGAGGGCCTTGTGACCACGGCTCCGTATACGTCGGTGACCACGCAAAGTGCCGACAGCTCTGATACGGATTCCGATGCGGACGCTTCGCAGACGGGCGATGCGACCGCGCCGAGCGGGGAGAGCGCTTACGAGGAGCGCATTTCAGACAACGAGACGCCTTTGGCCTCGGCCGCCGAGGACGAGTCCAGCTCGCTTGGCACGGCGTTCGTTGCGGGCATTGCCGCCGCAGTTGTCGCGCTTATCGCGCTGGTAGCGGTTCTGTTTAAGAGGCGCTCTTCTTCCCACAACACCGACGACGTGCAGGGGGCGTAAACGAGCATGAAAATCTTTAACGGAAACAGGGATGGTCGCGAGATGAAGAACGCTTTGCGCGTAGCCGCCCAGAAGACGCTCGTTGTGTTCATGACGTTCGTACTGGTGATGGGAACGTCTCCTCTCATGCAAGTTGCGCATGCCGAGGAGCAAAACGTCGAGAGTGCAGCCGAGCTGACGGTTGCCAACCAGAACGGTGACGTTCAGGCCGCCTCTCTCGCCGACTCCGATGCAGATGGCGCTCAGTCCACGGATCAGCAGGATGCCGATACGGAGGACGCAACCGACGTGGATGAGGCTGATGCCCAGGCCGAGTCTGCGGTTGCTGACGAGAGCCAAGCCCAGGCCTCCGGTGAAGACGCCATCTCCGTTGTGAGCGAGGACGACGACTCCGAGATCCAGGCCCTCTCCGAGGGGCAGGACGACAAGCCGGTCTCGGGCAAGACGTACGGCAAGATCACTTACACCCAGAACACGCTGGCCAACGGGTTTCTCTCCTCCATGTATGACAAGTACCGTGACGGCGGCACTTCGTTGGGTATCGCCAACAGCTTTCACATCGTGGCGTTTGACACGCTGAACGCACCCGTCGACGTGTACGGCAACATCCTGGTGAAGAATCTCGCTACGATTACCGATATGGGTACGAGCCAGAAGTTCGTGGACATCTACCGTCACAACACGCTGAGCTACATCCAGAACTACAGCGGCACCTTCCCCCGTTGGGACAAGAGTGAAAATGGCGCCGGCTGCGTGGTCTTTGGCAGTGGTGTAGACATCACCACCCGCAACAACAGCGAGCTTCTGCTCAACGGCACGCGCATCGACAGTCCGAACTCCGTGGTGCAGGATGTCGACACCGAGACGGCGCCCTTCATTGACATTGACGCGCTTAAGACAAGCATGGTTGCCCTCTCCTCTTCGACGCTGGCGAGCCGCGCCGATATCGGCGCCTCCTCAGAGCTCACCAAGGAAGGTAAGGTTCGCACCATCACAATCGATGAGGGCTACACCGGTTGTGCCTACGTGTCGCTCACAGCTGAGGAGTTGATGAGCAGCTACGAGGGCATCAATATCGACGGACTTGCCCGCACCAGCGAGTCCGGTCTGGTGATTAACGTTGATTGCCAGGGCGCTACCTCGATCGACATCCCTAGAACCTATCTGCGCATCAACGGCCAGAACGTTGGCATCGGCGAGACCGACAGCATCTACGGCGATACCGGCTACGTGCTCTACAACTTCTACAACACGGCCGAGAACCTGCCCATCTCGGTGCACGAGTGCACGGCCAGCGTGCTTGCGCCCAACGCCTCGCTCACCCTGGGGCCGGGTAGCGCGTGCGGCACCTTTATTGCCAACAACGTGACCGTTGCGGCCGAGAGCCACACGCGTCCCTTCCACGGCAATCTCAAGCCCTCCGACGGTGGCGACGATGAAGAAGACTTCTCCCTGAGCGGCTACTCCATGCGTGCTGCCGATGCGCCCGTGAGCGATGCGGACAAGGTCTGCTACGTGGATCCCAAGGTCGTCAAGGTGCTCGACGGTCGTGCGCTCAAGGAAGGTGAGTTCTCTTTCCAGCTGATTGACGAGAACGGCGTGGTTATCTCGACCGCGACCAACGACGCAGCCGGTATGGTCGACTTTGACCGAGCGAGCCCTGCTACGGGCAGCGATCCCGATAACCCCTCCTGTTTGAGCTTTAATGCCCCGGGAACTTACACGTATACCGTGCGCGAAACGCCCGGCCAGGTAAAGGATTCCACCGTCGTCTACTCGACCGAGGTTGTGCAGTTTATTACCACGATTGGCGTTGACGAGAACGATGTCCTGTACGAGGTCGAGAGCCATTACGTGAAGTACGCAAACGCCGATGACGCCGCCGCCCAGAAGAACGGCACGACCTATTCGTCTTCCGAGCACCCCACCATCACCAACACGGTGAAGCCGCTGAGCCTCGCTCTCATTAAGTCCGATGCCGATACAGGCGCAGGACTGGCCGGTGCGGTGTATGCGCTCTATCGTGTCGACGCCTCTGCCGCTAATGGCGCTGTTCAGGTCATGACGGCCACGAGCGACGCGAATGGCCTTATGGTGTTCACCGCTGCGGATGCTTCGGCCATCTCTGAGGACGGTGAGTACTTCTTCCAAGAGGTATCGGCTCCTGCCGGGTACACCCTTTCGGGCAACAAGACGGAGACGTTCACCATCGAGCGTGCAGATGACGGCACCTACAGCCTTGTGTACGCCGACGGCACGGTGAGCAAGAGCAGCTATGCCGGTACCGCCGCTGATCCCATCGTATTCAAGGCGGGCGAGGGCGTGACCGACGTCAAGACGTGTGTGACGTTTGGCAAGGTTTCCTCTGACGGCTCGGCACTCTCTGGGGCAACGCTCGCCATTCGCGACGCCGCGGGCGAGGATGTGGACACCTGGACTACCGGCGGCGTGGGCCATGTAGTGACGGGCCTTTCCACGGGAGTGGAGTATACCCTCTACGAGAAAGAGGCCCCTGCGGGTTACGCCAAGGCCGCCGAGGTCGTGTTCACCATCGACGAGTACGGCAACGTCTCCATCGTGAGCGGCGCCAAGGCTGACAGCGTGATGAACGCCTACGTTACTGGTAGCACCTTGATGCTGATCGACTACAAGCGCACCGAGATCGAGCTAAAGCGCGAGGTCGTGCGCGAGGAGGGCGTTATCGGCAAGAAAGACTCGGGCTCCAAGGGCGGAAGCCTTCCCCAGACCGGCGATGCGTCCGCAGCGCTGATTTTGGCCGCAACCGCCGGCGGACTTGTGTGCATAGTCGCCGCCTGCACGTTCTGGCGTCGCCACAAGGAATAGCACCGAGCGGGACACGATAAAACGTGACGCATGGGAGTTTCGCCCGCTGCCTCTCGGATGACGAGGGACAGCGGGCGTCTTCGTTTAGCACCCGTCTTGCTTGCTATCGCGGCGCGGGCAGAAAACGGCTTGGAGCTCAAGATCGCGACTTAGTTACCGCTGTGCGCGAGGGGTCGGGTGTTGGCCTGAAAAGGTGTCTGGAGCGCAGCGACCAGCTTTTCAGGCCAACACCCGACCCCTCTCCGCCAAGAAGAGAACGAAGAACAGGGGAGGAGATGCGGGGACGGAATGTAAATGCCCGTCGTTCGGTCCCCGCGAAGCGCGAAGCGCGAGCCCATTGCGCGCCTCTCATCAGCAGCTGTAAGAAACGAATAAGCCCTTGCGCCCGTCTCCGTAAGACGTTGCGCCATTTTGGTATGTTGAGGTGTCCAGACCCCGTGAGACACTGGCGCCGGCGCAAGGCTCAGGGACAGACCGGAGACTCGGCAAGGGCGTTCACAGCCGGACTTGGCTCTGAGCATGCGCCGACGATGCGCGGGATGTGTAGAGCTCATGGGGTTGTAGCTGCTAAGACGCGAAATGGCAGGCAGATGGTCTAGCATAATCGAGTCTTTTCCTGCCCCGGGCGCACCTTCACGACCCGGAGCCTTATGCCCAGAGGAGGTGACCACATGAAGGCTTATGAACTGCTGTTCTTCGTCGACCCCACCTGCGACCCCGAGACTCGTCTCGCCGTCATGAAGCGTATCGACAACACGATCGCTGAGGGTAATGGCAAGGTCGACAACGTTGACGAGTGGGGCAAGCGCAAGCTCGCTTACGAGATCAACGACCTCACCGAAGGTGACTACACCCTCATCAAATTCCACGCAGATCCTACTCAGATCGCCGAGCTCGACCGCGTCCTGCGCATCACCGACGCCGTGATCCGTCACATGATCGTCCGCCGCGACGACCAGGAGTAAATTTCTGCATCCGAGAGGTAGTGAGTTTAGATGAGCATCAATCGAGTCAACATTTCCGGTAACCTCACGCGCGACCCCGAACTGCGCGCAACTGCGGGCGGCACCCAGGTGCTGTCGTTCGGCGTGGCCGTTAACGACCGTCGTCGTAACCCCCAGTCGGGTGAGTGGGAGGATTACCCCAACTTCGTGGACTGCACGATGTTCGGCACCCGTGCCGAGGCCGTCAGCCGCTATCTCTCCAAGGGGTCGAAGGTCGCCATTGAGGGCAAGCTCCGCTATAGCTCCTGGGAGCGCGACGGTCAGCGCCGCTCGAAGCTCGAGGTCATCGTCGATGAGATCGAGTTTTTGAGCCGCGGTAACCAGGGCGGCCAGGGCGGTTACAGCCAGGACGGCGGTAACTCCTATGGCGGCGGCTATGCTCCTGCGGCCGCACCGCAAACCGGCGCTCCTGCACCCGTGCAGGCGCCCCCTGCGGTCGACATCTACGATGAGAACATCCCGTTCTAGGTTTTGCCAGAGCAGGGTGTCACCTATTAAGTGAGAGGCTCCCCGGCGTAAACCAGGGTGCCAAGCGAAAGGTATTTTTGACATGGCTAATGATTATTCTGCACGTCAGCCGCGTCGTAAGTACTGCCAGTTCTGCAAGGAGAACACCGAGTATATCGACTACAAGGATACTCAGCTTCTCCGTAAGTACATGACCGACCGCGGCAAGATCAAGCCCCGTCGCGTCACTGGCGCTTGCACGCAGCATCAGCACGACATCGCGAACGCCATCAAGCGCGCCCGCGAGATGGCTCTTATGCCCTACACCGTTCCCGTGGTTTCTTCCCGCGGCGAGCGCAACCGCGGCTAAGGTGACCAGAGCTTAGGGTTGATGCGATGATCGACGAGAACTCCGAGCCTGAGCAGCAGATCGTGTCCGCAGGGCAGCAGATCGGCTCGCGTCCCCCGGTTGTCACCCAAGGAATTCTTTGGGTCGTGCTGGGCGGCATCGTAAGCTCGTTTTTCTCGTATTTGGGAGTCTTTTTGGCCGCCTATGGGCTGCGCGAGCTGCTCGAGGCCAAAAGGGTTCAAGGTTTGGGAATGGGCCTTCTGACCTGTGTCGGCGTTTGCGTCGCCTCATGGTTTTACGACTACTCCCTTACCATGAGCCTGATTCCCGACCTTGTTTGCGCTTCTGGAATCTCTTGGTTCATGTGGCGCAAGCAGGCAAACGTCACGGCTGTCAGCGCGGTGGTCGTGGTGGCTTCGGCGGTGTCTCTGGCGATCGATGCGGTGTACGCGTCGTCGCTGGGATACTCAATTGTCACCATGGTTCAGGTCGCGCTTGAGCAGAGTGTGCGTTTGGCGGTTGGATCCGGCATCCAGGCTGATCTGCTTGTTTCGCAGATCATGCCCTTCGTCCGCGCTATATGGCCGTTTGCCTATCTGATGGCGACCATGTTCAGCGCGCTCGCTGCCGGTGTCGGCTCCTACGCGATGTCTGTGCGTTGCACGGGCGTCTCCCGCGTGCCGCAGATCGCCAACTTCGATGCGCCCATGTGGTGCGTGGGGGTCTTGGCGCTTTGCATCCTGGGACTCGGGGCGTCGTTCGCAGGCATCCCGGAGGCCGAGGCGGTGCGCACCGTGTGCGCTACCGGCCTTGCGACCATCCGTGTTGTCTTTGCGCTGCAGGGCTTTGGCGTGGTTTCCGCGCTGACAGCCAGAAAGCGCATGGGATGCGCCACCAGGTTTTTGATCACGTTCGCAACCGTTTGGCTCGAGGCGATGTGCTTCGCAATGTGCATCGTCGGCCTCATCGACATCTGGGCGAATTTCCGCAAGCTTTCGCGGGATGGCACAGATTCCGGAGAGGCACAACAGTAATCGAAAGCACCGTATCCGCGGTGCGTATCCGCAAGGAGATCTCATGAAAGTCGTTCTTCTGGGTGAGATCCAGGGCAAGGGTGGCGAGGGTGACGTCGTAGACGTTGCTCAGGGTTACGCCGAGAACTACCTGTTCCCTAAGAAGCTCGCCGTTGCGGCTACCAAGGGCAACCTGAAGCAGCTCGAGGAGCGCCGCAACAACATCGAGAAGCGCGAGGCCGTCCGCATTGCCGACGCCAACGCTCTCAAGGATGCCATCGATGGCAAGTCCGTCACCGTCGACGCTAAGGTCGGCGACGAGGGCGTGCTGTTCGGCTCCGTCACCAGCTCCATGGTCGCCGACGCCATCAAGGCTGACCTGGGCGTCGAGGTCGACCGCAAGCGCGTCGAGCTTGGTAAGCCCATCAAGGTCGCCGGTGCCCACGAGGTTGCCGTCGCTCTGTATCGCGAGATTCGCGCTACCGTGACCGTTCTTGTTGGCGTTGCCGCCGACGAGGTCGAGGCTGAGGAGGTCGCTGAGACCGAGGAGACCGCCGAGGAGGCCGTCGCCGAGGTTGAGACCGAGGCAGCTGCCGAGTAGTAGCTACTCGTTATAGCTGTGCGTGCCGCCCTGGTGCGCATATGAGACCCCGAGTCCTATGGGCTCGGGGTCTTTTGTTTGCCTCCGCGTGGGCTTCGGTTTGTCGAGCCTGGGCAGGGACGCTGTCTGGCCTGGGAAGGTGCACTTCGCGCGGGATTATTGCCCGTTGATCTGGAACCTTATGTGCTGCTTGGGGCGCGTACCGGCAGATTCGCCCTGACCCTTCCTCAAGGGGCTGTTTGAACAAGTTTTTCTGCGAGATAATCGCTAGCGAGAAGTATGGCTTGTGAGCGAAGGAGCCCCTTATGACTGTTCCTGTTGATGTTGCCGCGAATAACAATGCGGCTGATAGCGCAGCACCCGTGCCGGACTTGCCGGAAGCGTATGCGCAAGATCCTGTCCTCGCGTCTCTCGAGCAGCGCTCATCGACACGCGTATTCAAGGCGGGCACGCCAGTGAGCGATGAGCAGCGTTCGGCCGTGCTTCATGCTGCAAGCCGTGCTCCCTCCGCGGGCGCCATGATGATGTACTCGATCATCGACATCCAAAAGCAGGAGACGCTCGATCGCCTGGCGGTGTTGTGCGACAACCAGCCCATGATTGCCAAGGCGCCGTGGGCGCTGATCTTTGTGGTTGATTACGCCAAGTGGATTGACCTGTTCGAGCATGTGGGGTGCTTTGAGCCTGAGTTTGTGGAGCGCACGGGTAAGCAACCGCGTACGGCTCCCGCTCTTGGCGAGTTTGGCATCGCCGCGCAGGACGCGGTGATCGCTGCTCAGAATGCCGCTGTAGCGGCCGAGGCGGTGGGTCTGGGCACTTGCTACATTGGTGACATCATTGAGCAGGCAGAGGAGGTCCGAGAGCTGCTTGGCCTGCCCGAGTACACGCTGCCGCTCTCCATGCTCATCTTGGGCACGCCGGCAAAGAAGCGCCCGGCCACGCCCCATCCCACGGTGAATCTGGTGATGAGCGAACGCTATCGCAGGGCAGACGCCGCCACGCTCGACGCCCAGGTGGCCGAGATGGACGCGATGTTTACCCCGCACGCCACCGAGCGCGGTGCCCGCGTGCGCGACATCTACACGCGCAAGCACACGAGCGACTTCATGGCTGAGATGGGCCGCTCCATGGAACTCTGGCTCAAAAACTGGTTGGGAGAATAGGCGAGGGCTGAGCTAGCAACCCCGAATGGCCCTTTCCAGCTAAAGCAAAAAGCACTCCGTGAGCGCGTGACTCGCGGAGTGCTTTGTTGAGGCAAGCTCTGTTTCCGGCGTGCCGGAAGCCCTACTCCAGCTCGAAGGCTCCGGTGTAGAGCTGGTAGTAGTAACCGTGCTTGGCGATCAGCTCGTCGTGCGTGCCGCGCTCGATCACGCGACCGTGGTCGAGGCAGATGATCGCATCGGAGTTGCGCACGGTGGAGAGACGGTGCGCGATGACAAACGTGGTGCGCCCGTTCATGAGGGCGTCCATGCCGCGCTGCACGATGGCCTCGGTGCGGGTGTCGATCGAGCTCGTGGCCTCGTCGAGGATCATCGCGGGCGGATCTGCCACGGCAGCGCGCGCGATGGAGATCAGCTGGCGCTGGCCCTGGGAGAGCTGCGCGCCGTTGCCGGTGAGCATGGTCTGGTAGCCGTCCGGCAGGCGGGTGATGAAGTCATCGGCGCCGGCGAGCTTGGCCGCGGCGATGCACTCGGCGTCGGTGGCATCTAGGTTGCCGTAGCGGATGTTGTCCATAACGGTGCCGGTGAACAGGTTCACGTCCTGCAGCACGATGCCCAGCGAGCGGCGCAGGTCGGCCTTGCGAATCTTGTTGACGTTGATGCCGTCGTAGCGGATCTTGCCGTCGGCGATGTCGTAGAAGCGGTTGATCAGATTGGTGATCGTCGTCTTGCCGGCACCGGTGGCACCCACAAAGGCGACCTTCTGGCCGGGCTTGGCAAAGACGCTCACGCCGTGGAGCACCTCGTGGTCGGGCGTGTAGCCAAAGTCCACGCTGTCCATACGCACGTCGCCACGCAGCGGCACGTACTCGGTAATGCCGGTGGAGCGGTGCGGGTGCTTCCAGGCCCACAGGCCGGTGTGGTGGTCGGCCTCGACGTACTCGCCGGTCTCGCGATCGATCTGGGCGTTCACCAGGGTGACGTAGCCCTCGTCGGTCTCGGGTTCCTCGTCCAGGAGCTCAAAGATGCGGTCGGCGCCGGCAAGGCCCATGACCACGGCGTTGATCTGCATCGAGATCTGGCCGATCTGGCCGCAGAACTGCTTGGTCATGTTGAGGAACGGCACTACCACGGCGATGCTGAACGCAAGGCCGCTCACGCTCACGTTGGGCACGTCGAGCGCCATGAACAGGCCGCCGGCGAGCGCGACGAGCACGTAGATCAGGTTGCCCACGTTCATGAGAATCGGCATGAGGATGTTGCCGTACATGTTGGCCTTCTGCGAGACCTCGTAGAGCTTCTCGTTGTAGGCGTCAAAGTCGGCCTCGGCGGCCTCCTCGTGGCAGAACGCCTTGACGACCTTCTGGCCGTTCATGATCTCTTCCACGTTGCCCTCGACCACGCCGAGTTCGCGCTGCTGCGCGATGAAGAACTTGGCGGAGTTGCCGCCGAGCAGGCGCGTGAGCAGCGACATGAAGAGCACGCCGGCCACGATCACGATGCACATCCACAGCGAGTAGTAGCACATGATGCAGAACACGGCGATCAGGATGATGACGGTCTGCAGCAGGTTGGGGAACGACTGCGAGATCATCTGGCGCAGGGCGTCGATGTCGTTGGTGTAGTGGCTCATGATGTCGCCGCGCTGGTTGGTGTCAAAGTAGCGAATCGGCAGATCCTGCATGCGGTTGAACATCTTCTCGCGGAGCTTCTCGAGCGAGCCCTGCGTGACGATGGCCATGGCGCGGTTCCAAAACGTCGTGGAGGCCAGGCCGACAATATAGACGCAGGCGAGCGTGAACACGAGCTGGAAGACCTGCGGCTCGACGGATGCCCAGTCGCCGCCTTCCCAGGCGCCCTCGACGATGGCGAGAGCCTGCTGCAAAAACACCGCGCCCACGGAGTTGATGAGGGCGGACAGGAGAATGCAGAACACGATGGCGGGCAGAAGCTTGGGATAGAACGAGAACAGCGTCTTGATGAGGCGCCCGGCGGTGCCCTTCTTGCGGTTGCCGGCGCGCGCGGCGGTGGTTGCCCTACTCATGTGCCTCGCCTCCCTTCTCGGCGGTCTCAACGGTTGCGGTATCGCTGGCCTTGGCGGCGTCATCGCCCTCGGCTTCGGCCAGAACGGCGGCCTGCTCCTCGGTCATCTTGTTCTGCGAGGTATAGGTCTCGCGGTAGATGTCGGAGCGCTCGAGCAGCTCGTCGTGCGTGCCGATGTCGGAGATGTGGCCGCTCTCGAGCACCGCGATACGGTCGGCATCCTGCACCGAGCTGATGCGCTGGGCGATGATGATCTTGGTGGTCTCGGGCAGATAGGTTGCCAGACCCTCGCGGATCTTGGCGTCGGTCTTGGTGTCCACGGCGCTGGTGGAGTCGTCCAGGATCAGCACCTTGGGGTGGCGCAGTAGGGCGCGCGCGATGCACAGGCGCTGCTTCTGGCCGCCGGAGACGTTGGAGCCGCCCTGCTCGATCCAGGTGTCGTAGCCGTCGGCAAAGCCGTCAACAAACTCGTCGGCGCAGGCCAGACGGGCCGCCTCATGAATTTCCTCGTCGGTGGCGTTCTCGTCGCCCCAGCGCAGGTTCTCGGCAATCGTGCCGCTGAACAGGACGTTTTTCTGCAAAACCATGGCGACGTTTGTGCGCAGGGTCTCGATGTCGTAGTCACGTACGTCCACGCCGCCCACGCGTACGCGGCCCTCGGTGACGTCGTACAGACGCGCGATGAGGTTCACGAGCGTCGACTTGGACGAGCCGGTACCGCCGATCACGCCGATGGTCTCGCCGCTCTTGATGTGCAGGTCGATCTCGGCCAGCGAACGGCGCTCGGCGCGCTCGGAGTACTTAAAGGTCACGTTGTCGAAGTCGATCGAGCCGTCGGCCACCTCGTAGACGGGGTTTTCCGGGTTGGCGATGGTGGGCTCGGCGGTCAGAACTTCCTCGATACGGTGCGCAGACTCGTCGGCCATGGTCACCATGACAAAGATCATCGAGAGCTGCATGAGGCTCATCAGGATCTGGAAGCCGTAGGTAAAGATGGCGGAGAGCTGGCCCACGTCGAACTGCGTACCCTGGCTCGTGACGATGATTTGCGAGCCAAAGTAGATGATGACGACCCACGTGATGTTGATGGCGCACATCATCATGGGGTTGTTAAAGGCGAGCAACTTCTCGGCACGGGTAAAGTCGAGGCACACGTCCTGTGCGGCGGTGGCGAACTTCTTCTTCTCGTACTCCTCGCGCACAAAGCTCTTGACCACGCGCATGCCGGTGACGTTCTCCTCGACCGACTCGTTGAGGGCGTCGTACTTATGGAACACACGGGTAAAGATCGGGCGCACCTTGTGGATGATGTAGAAGAGGCCAAAGCCGAGCAGCGGCAGCACGACTACGTAGACAAGGGCGAGCGGGCCGCCCATGATGGAGGCCATCACAAAGGCGAACACCAGGCACAGCGGCGAGCGCACGGCGATACGGATAATCATCATGAACGCCTGCTGCACGTTGTTGATGTCGGTGGTGAGGCGCGTGACGAGCGAGCTGGAGCTGAACTCGTCGATGTTGGCAAAGCTGAAGCGCTGGATGTTGTAGAACATGTCGCGGCGCAGGTTCTTGGCAAAGCCGCAGCTCGCGTAGCTGCAGGTCACGCCCGCGGCGGCGCCAAAGAGCAGCGAGATAATGGCCAGGCCGCCCAGGATGCAGGCCGGCTCGATCAGGCCCTGCACCGTGGTGCCCACCTTGATCTCGTCGATAAGGCGCGCGGTGAGGAACGGAATCATCATCTCGCAGGCGACCTCGCCGAGCACCAGCAGCGGCGTGGCGATTGTCACCTTTTTGTAATCGCGGATACTGGCGGCTAGGGTTTTAATCATCGAGTCCCTCCCAGGTCTCGCGGATCTTTTCGAGCATGTCGGCAAGCTGCAGCTGCTCTTCGGGCGTCAGGGCCGTAAAGGCGTTTTTGCGGAACCAAATGCGGGTGGCCTGTTCGTGGGCCGCCTCCTCGGTGCCTGCCTCGGTGAGCTTGATGATCAGCTGCCTGCGGTCTTCGGGGTTGCGCGTGCGCTCGATAAGCCCCTTGTGCTCAATCTTGGAGAGGATCTCGGAGAGCGAGCCGGGCTTGAGGTCAAAGTAGGTGCTGAGCTCCTGCTGCGACATCTCGCCGCCGTGCTTGGCGAGCAGGCAGATGATGGGCGCTTTGCCCGAGGTGCCGCCGCCGTGGAAGTGCATGTAGTGGCCAAGATAGCCGATGCTGTTCAGGATGCGCTTGGCAACCAGATCCGCCTCGGTAGGGCAGGTGGGCTCATCGGCGGGCTCGGAACTGCTGCCGTTGGGGTCGTGGGGAATCGGCACCATATCGCAATCTCTATCGCACATAACACTCCTTTCGCGTTTGTCGTTGGTGGTTCATTAGGTAGTGTGGTAATGAGGGTACCGCAGCATTACTTGATGTCAAGGTACCAAAATAAATTTAGAGCCTACAGCTGCTCGAGCATGGCCGTGCAGCCCTCGAGGACGTCGCGATAAGTGGCGTTAAAGTCGCCGGTGTACCAGGGGTCGGCCACGTCGCGGGGGCTGCCCGCCCAGTCGAGCAGGCGGCTTGCCTTGTCCATGCGCTCAGCGCCGAGGATGCGGCGGAGGCCGGCGGCGTTCTCGCTATCCATATAGACGATGTAATCCCACGCATCGTAGTCGGCGCGGGTGATCTGGCGTGCACGGTGGGGGATCACAGGCACGTCCACCTCGCGCAGCTTGGCGACGGTGCCACGGTGCGGGCCGCAGCCGATCTCTTCACGGCTGGTGGCGGCGGAGTCGATCAAAAACTCGTCATCGCGCCCGGCTTGGTGTACCAGGTGCGCCATGACCGACTGAGCCATGGTCGAGCGGCAGATATTACCGTGGCAGATAAAGAGGATGCGCTGCATGGGGAATCCTTTGGGCTACGAGACGGGCTTTCTCTCCGCGGCAGCCGGGGTACCGGCGCCGCAGGAATGCGAGCACCCATAATAGCGGACGTTACCTCTTCGCTCCGCCTCGCCGCCTCGTCCCGCGCAAACGCAAGCGCTCGCGAGAACGGCTGCTTCTATGCTGTGCTGTCGCTCTCCACGTTGAACTCGTCGCACACGTACTTTACGAGCTTGTGGATAACCGGTCCCGGTTGCTCGTCTTGCAGCCAGGCAAAGCCCAGAGTGGAGTAGAGCGGCTGCTCGAATGAGACGATGGCGAGGTTGCTTGCCATGTAGCTCGCGGCAAGACGGCGCGGCAGGACGCTCGTGCCCATATTGTTCTGCACGGCCTTGATGAGCATGCGATGGCGCGCATGGTGCAGCGGGGCGTTGGGGCAAAAGCCCGCGCGCTCGCACGCACGGCGAAAGATCTGCGTCACATCGGACTTCTCTTCCAGCAAGATGAACTGCTCGTTGCGCAGGTCAGAGATGTTCACGACCTCGCGGTTCGCCAGGGGGTGCTTGCTCGAGCATACGAGCACCAGCTCGTCTTTGACCAGCGGGGTAAAGGCAAAAGAGAGCGGATCGAGCATCTCGCCGCGCACGATAGCGAGGTCGATCTTGTGGCGCTCGAGCTTGCTGATCAGGTCTTCTTGGCTGCGCTCGAAAAACTCGAGTTGCACCGAGGTGTTGCGCACCCAGTAGGAGCTGAGCGCATCGGCGATGCCGTACTCCTCGGTAAGCGGTAGCGCGCCCAGGCGGACGGGGTAGGTCGCCCCCTCGCGATACATCTGCAGGCGCGAGACCGCGCGCTGGTACTCGGGCAGCGCCTTGTGAGCATAGGAGTAAAAGTCGAGCCCCGCCTGCGTGAGCTCCACGCCGTTGCGCGTCTTCTTAAAAAGCTTGACTCCCAGCTCCTTCTCCATTTGGGACATCTGCTTTGAAAGCGATGACTGCGAGACAAAGAGCTTATCGGCCGCCTCGGTATACTTTCCGGTTTTGGCCACGGTCAGGAAGGCCTCGATTTTTCTGAAGTCCACGGCTCCCCCAAGCAATGAATGGTTATTCCAAAAATGGCATTATCCGCGTGTGCTTCTTTCACTTTATTCAGCAAAAGCACTGCATTCATCATCGTATCGGCGAGTTGTTGTGCCCAAATGGAATAACCCAAACGCCTCAACTCGCGTTATTCCGCGATGGAAACTCACGACGCGCCAACGGAATTTTCCGCGAACGGTAGGCGGGCGAAGATAAAGCCATGTACCCGGAAGCTTTTGGAAAGGAGCTTTCATGACAAAGGTGTATCAGGATCTTCGCTCGTTCCTCGCCACGCTTGATGAGGAGGGCCAGCTCGTTCACGTGACCGACGAGGTTCTGCCCGAGCCCGACATCGGCTCCGCCGGTCGTGCCGCCAGCCGTATGACTAACGGCCCCGCTGTCATGTTCGACAACATCAAGGGCTATGGCCCGGGTCATTCCGTCGTTACCAACGTTCACGGCTCCTGGGCAAACCACGCCCTCATGATGGGCATGGACAAGAACACGTCCACCAAGGATCAGTTCCTCGAGCTCAACCGCCGCTGGGATCTCTTCCCCGTTAAGCCCAACGTCCTCGAGCGCGACGACGCCCCCTGCAAGGAGAACGTCATCGACGGCGCCGAGAACGTCAACCTCTTTGACCTGCTCCCGCTCTACCGCATCAACGAGCAGGACGGCGGCATGTTCATCGGCAAGGCCTCCATCATCACGGGCGACCCCTCTGACCCCGGCAACTTTGACAAGATGAACGTCGGTACCTACCGCATCCAGGTCAAGGGCGCCAACCGCATCGGCATGCAGTGCCTCGCCATGCACGACATCGCCAAGCAGCTCGCCGAGGCTGAGAAGAAGAACGAGAAGTTCCCCATCTGCGTTACCCTCGGCAACGCCCCGCTGGTGACCTTCATGGCCTCCACGCCCGTTGGCTACACCCAGAACGAGTTCGAGTTCGTGGGTGCCCTGAACGGTGGCGTGCCGGCAGACATCGTCAAGTCCGACCTGTACGATCACCTCTATGTGCCCGCTGGCTCCGAGGTCGTCCTCGAGGGTTATATCGATCCGCGCGTCCGCACCTGCGAGGGCCCGTTCGGCGAGTTCCCCGGCTCCTACTCCGGCTGCCGCGCCCAGTGCGAGGCCGTCATCACGCACGTGACCTACCGCACCAACCCGATCTTTGAGAACATCTACCTGGGCATGCCCTGGACCGAGATCGACTTCCTCATGGCGCTCAACACCTCTGTGCCTATCTACAAGCAGCTGCATGACGAGGGCTTCCCCGAGGTCGTCTCCGTCAACGCCATGTACACCCACGGCTTCACCGAGATCATCTCCATCAAGCCGCGCTACGGCGGTCACGCCACCGGCGCCGCGTTCAAGCTGCTCTCCACGCCGCACGCCATGCCCTACTGCCACAACGTCATCCTCGTCGATGACTACGTGGATCCGTTCGACCTCAACCAGGTCATGTGGGCCATCTCCACGCGTGTGCGTCCGGACAAGGACGTCAAGGTCATCCAGAACTGCGCTGGCATGCCGCTGAACCCCTCCGAGGAAGTCGCCGGTATGACCGCAAAGCTGATCATCGACGCCACCACGCCGGTCGACCCCGAGCCGCTCACTCGCTCCGTTGAGCTGCTCAAGGATCCTGCCAAGACGGCCGAGTACACCAAGATCATCGCCGATCTGATGGCCGCCAAGCAGTAGCCAAGTCCCCAATCTTTGCCGAGGCGGCGCGCGGGTCCTTCCATGTGCCGCAGCGCCCGCCCCGACAGGGTTCGCTCTTGGAAACCTCGTCCCAAAGGAGGACAACATATGAACTGCCCGCGTTGCGAGTACGACAAGATCTCGACGATCGCCAAGTCGCCCATCGATGGCGCCTGGGAGATCTACCAGTGCGACCAGTGCTTCTATTCCTGGCGCTCCACCGAGACCCCTCACGTCGATGACGTGTTCAAGCTGGATGCCGAAAAGATCGCCAATCTTCAGGTGATTCCGCCGGTTCCCCCGCTGGAGGTCTAGTACAGGTCGCGGGGCATCCGCTCCGCTCAAAGCCAAGCCGAATGGGTAAATCAGGCATGCCCGTGAGGTGAGGTTGTAACCGACAAGACCCCGCCGTGCGAGACGTCGCGCGGCGGGGTCTTGCTCTATGCGCACTCGGCATCTTCACTTGCCAAAAAGCGCCGTCTACCGGGCAAGTCTTGAATGTATAGTCGGTATATAGCCAAGAGTTGGGCTGTGTGAATCAGCGCTCAGTCAACGCATGTGAAGGAGATTGCCATGGGGCCGTACACCACAACCGTAACCGTGGGCGAGGGTAAGTTCACCCTGCAGGCGGTGCTCACGGTCACGCCGCGCGGCATCATCGTATACGCCTGCTCGCCAGAGTACGCGCACCTGGGTGCCACGGCTCAGGCGATTCCGCGCCCCGAGGAAGGTCGCACCGCCACGGTGAGCATTTTGGCCGTGCCGTGCCATCGCGACGAGATCCCCGCGCACGACATCTGCGCGGCGCTTGCTACCAAGTTCAAAATGCCCTGCACCTGCTCCACCGGTTTCCACGTGGAGCATGCCAGCAAAGATGACCTGCAAACCGTGCTCGACACTACCAAGGAGCTCATCGCTGCGCTCGAGGAACGCGTGGCTCGTGTGCTGCGCGCCGGCTGGGACGATGCGGACGAGGTCGTGTGCGTAACGGAGGACGGTGAGCCTGCCGGTACGGCTGAGCGCGTGGAAGCCCACACCGGCGAGGGTCTGCTGCACCAGGCGTTTGAGATTTTCCTGGTAGAGAGCACGGGCGACGATGCGCGCCTGCTGCTTTGCCGCCGCAGTGCGCTTAAGCGCCTGTGGGGAGGCGTGCTTGCCGACTCCTGCGCCGGGCACCCCCATGTGGGCGAGGCGCTCGACGCCGCCGCCGCACGCCGTCTCACCGAGGAGTGCGGTATCGCGCCCACGGACGCCCCGCTGACCCAGCTCGGGCATATCGTGTACCGCGAGGATCACGGCGACGGCCGCTGCGAGTGCGAATGGTGCGGCGTCTTTGCCGCACGTGTTACCTCGGGCACCCTGTGTATCAACGAAGAGGAAATCTCTGAGGTGCGCCGCGTGAGCCTCTCCGAGCTTGACGGCTACCTGGCCGGCGCCCCCGAGCAGCTCGCTCCCTGGGCGCGCCTGGCCCTGAGCGATCCGGACATTCGCGCCAAGCTCGCTGAGCTGTGCGCTGCCTAGCCAACCGTGGAGAAAGGACTCAAACGTGAAGCTCTCGTTCAACCATTCCGGGGTGCCTGTATCCGAGAAGCGCGAGGGTATGCGCTACGCCGAGCCCATGAAGCTGTGGGTCTCCAACGCCGCCGATTCTCCCGATAGCGTGGAGTACCTGTACTTCGAGGAGGGCTCGCCCGCGCCCGAGATCATGAAAACGCATCGTCACGTGGCCTTCTCGACCGACAATCTGGACGAGGCTGCGGCCTGGTGTGACGAGGTCGTGCTCGGCCCCTTTGAGGACACTCCCGAGCAGGACGTGATGTTTGCGCGCAAAGGCGATGCCCTGATCGAGTTCTGCTGCAAAAAGTAACTCCTCACGCGTGGCACCTTGCCGGATAGCTCTCGGCGGGGGAGAAATAGCGGCCGCTCGCCCGGAACGTTCGGGCGAGCGGCCGTTTTCGCTTGGTACAATTGACGCAATCTAGAAGCCCATCGCTGAGCAACGTTTGCGAACATGCCTGAAGTCGCGACACCGCCCAGTGCATGTGGTCGTCGCGTGCCGGCGACCGTTCTCGCTTGTCAGCTTGATGGGAAAACAAGAACTCATGCAGTAAGCCTAATACTCCGACTGCCTGCGCTTTTGTTGTCTTTTTCACTCTTACAACGCAAGAAGGCCTCTAGCCGTTTGCCCGGGGACAAACACCGTTCATCGGGCAAAGATCGGAAGTTTTCTTGACTGTATTCCAAGAACACAGCCCACGCTTCCGGTTGTAGGTTCAATGCACTCCCATCAGGTAGGGGGTGCAAGAAAAGGAAGGAGGGTGAAGAAATGGCAGCTGCAAAGAGTAAGTTTTTGACGAAGCGCTACATCGGTTTCTTCGCGGCGATCGTCGTCTTTCTGCTGATCAAGTTCGTTCTTCCCCTGGATAGCCTAGGCACCGTCCCCCTCTCGCAGGGCGGTAAGGACTGCCTGGCACTCTCTCTTGGCGCCGTGGTCATGTGGGCCTGCGGTGTCGCTCAGCCCGGTTACACCGGCATCCTGTACTGCGCGCTGCTCGTGCTCTTCCAGGTTGTCTGCGATGACGCCGGCAACCCCAGCATGTCCGCCACCGTGTCCTCCGCGTTCAGCGCTTGGACTAAGGGCACGATGTGGATCGTCGTCGGTGCTTACCTTATCGCCGGCGCTGTGAAGGACTCCGGCCTGGGCCAGCGCATCGCCTATGCGTTCATGCTCAAGTTCGTGAAGAACGTCAAGTCGCTGATCATCTCGATCTTCGCCCTGACCTTCGTTCTCGCGCTGCTCATTCCGCACCCGTTCCCCCGTGCCTTCCTCATCCTGGCCGTTGTCTCGGTTATCGCCGAGTCCGCCGGCTACGGCGAGGAGGACCGCGGCAAGCTCGGCTTCCTGATCTTTGCCGCCGCGGTGCCCTGCTCCATGTTCTTCATGACCGGTGACTCCACCCTCAACCCGCTCGTCGCCTCCTATGGCGCCAGCGACGGTGGTGCCTCCATCGGCTTTGTTGACTGGTTCATCTACATGAGCGTGCCCATGGTCGTTGCGACCGCTTGCACCCTGATCCTCGCTCTCGTGCTCTTCAAGCCCTCCAAGGAGCTTGTGTACGACCGCGACGAGGTGCTCGCCAAGCAGGCCGCCCTCGGCAAGCTTTCCGAGAAGGAGATCCGCACCATCGTCTGGCTGGTCATCGCCATCGCGCTGTGGCTCACCGTCTCTGGCGACTACCTGGCTTGGGTCACCTTGGTCATCGGCGTCCTTATGGCTATGCCCGTCATCGGTGAGGTTCTCACCCCGGCTTCTTGGAACTCCGTCGACATCAAGACGCTCATGTTCCTGACCGCCGCTATGGCTATCGGTACCGTTGGTGGCGCCACCGGCATGAACGCTTGGATCGCCAACGTGGTTCTGCCCAGCTCCGCCCCTGCGAACCCCTACCTGTTCGCGCTGCTGGTCTGCGCCCTGACCATGATCATCCACATGTTCATGGGCTCCGTCATGGCCGGCCTCGGCATCTGCGTACCCGCGTTCCTGACCTTCATCCAGGGAACCAGCGTCACCCCGATCGCCGTCGCCCTCATCGTCTTCACCGCGATCAACCTCCACTACATCCTGCCCTTCCATAACCTGGCGATTCTCGTCGGCGAGGGCAAGGACGCCGGTGGTTACACCTCCAAGGAAGCCATGAAGATGGGCATCCCCCTGACCGTGGTCACCTTCCTGGTCGTGCTTGTCGAGGCCTTCTGGTTCAGCATGCTCGGCCTGATGTAGGCAACGATACGAGGCGCCTCTGAGCGCTGACCCTAGAGCTCTTAAGCGCCTCGTGTACGTGCCCCCCCTTCCTGCTTCCGCGGCCGCGCCGCGCGTGCGTCTCCCACCAAATGCCTGATAGGGAAGCGCGAACCGTTGCGCCCGCGGGGGCCTGGGGCGGGGCACCCCAGGACATATAAGTCCGTAAAGTTCTCAGAAGAGAATAGGAGTATTAACAATGGCAAACGAGATTCATGACCTTCGCTCCGCGCTCGATTTCCTGAAGGAGATGCCCGGCCAGTACCTCGAGACCGACACCGAGGTCGATCCCAAGGCTGAGGTCTCTGGCGTCTATCGTCACGTGGGCTCCGGCGGCACCGTTATGCGCCCGACCAAGGAAGGCCCCGCGATGGTCTTCAACAACGTGAAGGGTCACCCCGACGCGAAGGTCGCCATCGGTCTGCTCGCCAGCCGCAAGCGCGTTGCCGCCATGCTCGACCTTGAGGAAGAGCACCTTGGCCTCGAGATGGGCAAGATGTTCGACAACCTCATTGCCCCCGAGATGATTGAGGAGGGCAAGCACATCGACTGCCAGGAGGTTGTCCACAAGGCCACCGATCCTGACTTCGACCTGCACAAGCTGATCCCCGCTCCCACCAACACCCCGGTCGACGGCGGCCCCTACATCACCATGGGCCTCGCCATGGGCAACGACCCGGACAAGACCATGTCCGACGTCACCATCCACCGCTTTGCCATCGTGGACAAGACCAAGCTGACCATGTTCATCACCCCGGGTTCGCGTCACCTCGGTGCCTTCTTTGACATGTACAAGGAGCGCGGCGAGGACATGCCGATCTCCATCTCCATCGGTCTTGACCCGGCCGTGTACATGGCCTGCGGTTTTGAGGCTCCCACCACGCCGCTCGGCTTTAACGAGCTGCAGATTGCCGGCGCCGTGCGCAACCGTCCGGTCGAGCTCGCCAACTGCCTGACCGTCGACCAGAAGTGCATTGCCAACGCCGAGTACGTCATCGAGGGTACCCTCTCCTGCACCGAGGCCGTCAACGAGGACACCAACGGCTACGGCAAGGCCATGCCTGAGTTCCCCGGCTACACCGGTGGCGCCAAGGTCTGCCCGGTCATCAACGTCACGGCTGTGACCACCCGCGAGCACCCCATCATGGAGTCCTGCATCGGCCCTTCGCACGAGCACGTCTCCATGGCCGGTATCCCCACCGAGGCCTCGATCTTCAACATGGTCAACAAGGCCATGCCGGGCCGTCTGCTGAACGTCCACGCTGCTCCCTGCGGCGGCGGCAAGTTCTGCGCCATCCTGCAGTTCAAGAAGTCCGCTGCTTCTGACGAGGGCCGTCAGCGCAACGCCGCTATGCTCGCGTTCTCCGCGTTCGGTGAGCTCAAGGAAGTCATCCTGGTTGACGAGGACGTCGACATCTTCGATATGAGCGACGTTATGTGGGCCATGACCACGCGCTTCCAGGCCGACACCGACATCATCACGATCCCCGGTTGCCACTGCCACGTGCTTGACCCCTCCAACGACAACGCCATGTCCGGTTCCATCCGCGAGCACGGCATTGCCTGCAAGGTCATCTACGACGCCACCGTGCCGTTTGCCCTTAAGGATCGCTTTGTTCGCTCCCAGTTCATGGAGATCGACAAGGATAAGTGGGCCAAGGAGCTCAGCATCTAGGATGCGCTTTTCTCTTCTTGAGCGGTGATCCCCTCTCGCCGCGAGATTGGGCCCGGAGCCGCGCGCTTCGGGCCCGTTTTTATCGACCCCGTATCGAGGGTGTTTTGACCGGCCTGCGCGCCGCTTTTCGTCTTTTCCTTTTTGGACTAGCGAGAGGAAAAAACGGCCTGTAGCCGCTCTTGTCGCGTGCGCTACGATAAGGGAGAGATTTTCCGCTCGTGAGCGGCGGTTTTGTATTGAACGAACGCTATCTGGAGGTCGCCATGGCTTCTTGCAAACGTGTTGTTGTGGGCGTGTCTGGTGCGTCCGGTTCGCTGCTAGGTCTTGAGTGCCTAAAGTGTCTGCGCGAGGCCGGTGCCGAGAGCCATCTGGTGGTGAGCCGCGGCGCCGAGATCACCATCAACCAGGAGCTCGACATGAGCTTCAATGAGTTCTGCGAGCATGCCGACGTGGTCTACGACAACCGCAACATCGGTGCCTCCATTGCTAGCGGAACCTTCCCGGTCGAGGGTATGATCGTGGCTCCGTGCTCGATGAAGACGCTCGCCGGCATTGCCAACGGCTACTCCGAGAACCTGCTGCTGCGCGCTGCCGACGTGCAGATGAAGGAACAGCGCCGTCTGGTGCTCATGGCGCGCGAGACGCCGTTTTCTCCCATTCATATCGACAACATGCAGCGTCTTTGCCGCGTGCCGGGCGTGATGATCATGCCGCCCATGCTGACTTTCTACAACGGGCCCTCGACGCTTGACGACATGGTGCATCACATGGCTTGCAAGGCTTTGGCCACTTTTGGTATTGAGTGCGCCGGCTACAAGCGTTGGGAATAGTTATTTGTTAACCCCTCCTGACGAGGGGTTTATAATTTGCTTGTGCGGCAGCTTGTAAGGGACGAGCGTCTTAGAGGGGGAGCCTCGCATGGAAGGCATGTACTCCATCAGCGAGATGGCGAATATCTTTAGCGTCACGCGTCAGACCATGATTTACTACGACAAGATCGGCCTGTTCAGGCCCGCCGTGGTGAACGAGAAAGGCTACCGGTTCTACTCGCCCACGCAGATTCCCCTGATGCGTCTGATTTGCATTCTGCGCGACCTGGGCGTGGAGCTTGAAGAGATCACGCACCTGGTGAACTCCCACAGCATCGAGGTAATGGTCGACAAGCTGCGCGACCGCGTGGCGGAGCTTGACGGGCAGATTGCCGATCTGGAGGCCGAGCGTGCCAGCGTGCAAGAGCGCCTGTGCTTCTACGACGACGTGGTCTACTGGCGCGCCAACGAGGGCGTACCCAAGCTCAAGTACTTCCCCGAGCGCTACATTGTGGTTGAGCCGTTCCCTGGAGACGTTCTGCTTGACCGCTCGGTTTTGCATCCCACCCTTATGAAGGCGATCACCAACATGAAGGCCCTGGTGGGGGCAAAGCCCATGCGCGGCTGGGGCACTATGCTGCTGCGCAGTAACTTCCATGCCGATAACCCCATTCTGGGCGCAGGGCCGTTTGCCGTGGTGCCCGAGGGGGCTGATGCCGCCAAGCTCGAGAAGACGCACCGCCTGCCGGCGGGCATCTACCTGTGCATCAGCCGCTGGGGCATGCCGTACAACCCAGAGGGAATCCGCTCGGCGGTCTCGTACCTCGACCAGCACCAGCTCAAGGCTGTGGGCAATGCGTACGACTTTTGCTACATGGACGCCACCTCGTATTGCGAGGATCACCAGGAAGATTTCTGCTGCATACAGATACCTGTTGAGCTGTAGGTGCGGGCTCAGCCGTGGCGCGTGGGCCCGGCAGTCTTCTACGGCAGTCGAGCCGGCATGTGATTAGGGAGCTTCGCGCTGCCTATGTGTCGACGCGCGGGGCCAGTTTCTATCTGAAAAAAGTGCAGCCTGCTGCAAAATTTTCAGATAGAACTGCCGGCTCGTGTCACCCAAGTGGGTCAAATCTATAAAACTGCAGGTAAAAGTCCTATGGTTTGGTTTCTGCCCCATCCGATTGGCCGCCGCGCCCTCTACTCCTATCTGAAAAAAGTGCAGCTTGCTGCAAAATTTTCAGATAGATGCATTTTGATATGGTTGCAGGACTATAATCCAAGCTGATAAAAATGCAGCTTGCTGCAAAATATTCAGATAGGATTCCCTCATGATCATTGAGCGCCCCGCATACTTGGAACGACTTGTGCGTCAAATGGGTACCGATCAGGTCAAGGTGATTACCGGTGTCAGGCGGTGCGGCAAGTCCTTCCTGCTCTTCAACCTGTTTAAACGGCATCTTCTCGATAGCGGCGTTCCGGAGTCGAATATCTTTGAGATGGCGTTCGACCGTTACGGCAATAGGGAATACCGTGACCCCGAGGTTTTCTATCCGCATGTGACTGAGGCCGTCGGTAGTGCCGAGGGTCCCTACTACATCCTTCTCGATGAAGTTCAGCTCCTCGGTAACTTTGCCGAGATTCTCATCGACCTCGTTGCACGCGACGGCGTCGACGTGTACGCGACCGGCAGTAACGCCAAGCTGCTGTCCAAAGACGTCGTTACGGAGTTTCGCGGGCGCGGCGTTGAGATTGCTATGGCTCCGCTGTCGTTCTCGGAGTTTCTGAGCGTCTATGACGGAGACAAGCGAGACGCATACGAGCTCTACTCCATTTACGGCGGAATGCCAGGAGCCTTCCTCAAGGAGACTCCCGAGGAGAAGGCAGACTATCTTCGCTCCCTCTATGACGAGCTTTATCTCAGTGACATCGTCGAGCGAGGGGGAGTTCGCGATCGCTCCAACCTTGAGGAGCTTATCGACGTTCTGTCGTCTGCCATCGGCTCGCTCACTAACCCGAATAAGCTCGCTGCTACATTTAAAAGCGAGAAGAACGTTTCGATAGCCCCTGAGACCATCGAGCGCTATATCGACCTGCTAGAGGACTCGTTTCTCATAACGCACGCGAAACGCTACGACGTAAAGGGGCGTCGCTATATCGGCTCTCCGCTCAAGTATTACTTTACGGATCTTGGTCTGCGAAATGCTCGCATGAATTTTCGGCAGGTCGAGCCTACCCACATCATGGAGAACGTCATCTATAACGAGCTCGCTGCCCGCGGTTTTAGCATTGACGTCGGAGTTGTGCCCGTGACCGAACGGGACGAATCGGGAAAGAGTCGACGCGTGCAGCTAGAGATCGACTTTGTCTGTAACAAGGGGAGTCATCGCTATTACGTGCAGTCTGCTTTTGCGTTGCCGACGCAGGAAAAACAAGACCAGGAACGCCGATCACTTCTCAGAGTTGACGATTCGTTCAAGAAGATCATCGTGACAAAAGAGGGGCCGGCACCCTATTACAACGAGGACGGAATTTTATCCATGAACGTTTACGACTTCCTGCTTGATCAGGACAGCCTCTCGTTCTAGGGGGTACCCGAAGCGCCCGTATTTGCGCGCCTAGAAAAACGGCGCACGGTCGGGGTGACCATGCGCCGTTGGGCGTTTTATACGAGGGCCTGCCGCTCTGCAGGCCCTTCTCACAAGAGGGCCTTACCAGATGCCGATGACGTGCTGCATGCCCAGGCTTACCAGTGCGATGGCGACCCAGCAGCAGGCGCCCAGCGCGATGGGCTTGCCGCCGCTTTTAACCAGCTTGACGATGTCGGTGTTCAGGCCGATGGCGCTCATAGCCATGACGATCAAGAACTTGGAGAGCGTCTTGAGAGGCGCGGTGATCGTGGCGGGCAGCGCGAAGACGGTGGTCACCAGGCTTGCCAGAATAAAGAGGCCAACGAAGGTGGGGAAGGCACGGCGCAGGCTAAAGGTGCTCTCGCCGGCACCACCGCACTTGCGGTCGAGCCTCATCTGCCAGATAGCCAGCACGAGCGTGATGGGGATGATGGCGAGCGTGCGCGTGAGCTTGACGATGGTGGCCGCGTCGAGTGTGTTTGCGCCCGGATGCATGCCGTCCCAGGCGGCCGCGGCTGCGGTCACGGAGGACGTGTCGTTCACTGCGGTGCCGGCGAACAGGCCAAAGCCCTCGTTGGTGAGGCCGAGCATGCTGCCCAGGGTGGGGAAAATCAGTGCGGCGATGACGTTGAACAGGAAGATAACCGAGATGGCCTGCGCCACGTCCTCATCATCGGCGCGGATAACGGGCGCCGTAGCTGCGATAGCGGAGCCGCCGCAGATGGAGGAGCCGACGCCGATGAGCGTGGCGATCTTGCCGGGTACGTGCATGGCGCGGCACATCACGAAGGCCACGATGAACGAGGTGGCGATGGTCGAGGCGATGACGGGAAGGCTCGTGGCGCCCACCTTGGCCACCTGGGCGAGGTTCAGGCCAAAGCCAAGGAACACAACGGCGGCCTGCAGGATGTATTTGGAGGTGAACTTGACACCGGGCTGGAGGGCTGCGGTATCGCGGCCGCGCAGGGCCACGGCGATGAGCATGCCGAACAGAATGCCAAAGACGGGGCCACCTACGACCTCGAGCTGCTGACCCAAGAACCAGGCTGCGGCGCTGATGACAAGGCAGACTGCCATGCCCTTCCATTTATCTACGATGCTGGACAAAACGAACCTTTCTTTCTATGACGTTGAGCAGGGATATTTTAGTGCTAACGGCGTTTCGAGGGGTTAACAATCAGGCATGCTTACCCCATACTCAAGATATGCACGCGGCTCGGCACACGCTAGATGCGGGGCAAAAGATGAGCCGCTCACGTTGCCCTAATCAGCTGGGGCATTATTTGGACAAATAGTGCGTTGCCGTGGCGTATCGGGTCTTGCACAATAGGGGAAATGCGGTTGCTGTGCGGAAGGGGGCCGGCATGATTTGCCTTAAGTGCCATGGTGAGGTTGTAGACGGCGCTACGTTTTGCACCCTGTGCGGGGAGAGCCTCTCGCCCGGTGTTCCCACGGCTGTGCCCGAGGCAGAAGAAACGCCGAAGTTTGAGAGCCTGCCTGAGATCGAGCCTGATAGCACGGTCGCATTCGATGCGGGGGAGCTGTCTGCGCTCGATCCCGAAGAAGACTCTACTGACGCATGCTCGTGCTGTGGCAGCCCGTTGCCGGCAGGCGCCCAGTTCTGCACCGTGTGCGGCACGGCTCGCCCGCTGGTAGGCGAGACCACGGTGATCCCTGCGAGTGATGACGCCACCAGGGTGATCTCCGATCCCGAGACCATGTTCGAGTTCATGTCCGACTCCGAGGGTGCGCCCGATTCCGACCCGGTATTCGACCCCGGCGAGACTCAGGTTGACGAAGCCTTTGCCGCCGGCGTGGATCGGCGTGCAGCCGAGGGCGCGCTGTGGAACAACGAGGCGGAGCTCAGGCCTCTTCCTGAGTTTGAGCCGCAGCCCCACGCTGCGCACTTTGCGCCTGCCTCTGGGGAGCACTTTGATGCCCTAACCCCCGATGCCGCTACTAAGACCATGAACTCCGCCACGGCTACGCGAGTCGAGCACGAACAGGCCCGCGCCAAGCGTAACAACAAGCGCACGGCGCTCGCTGTTACGGCGATCGTGGCCGTGGTGGCCCTTGCCTGCGGCGGCGTGTTTGCCTTTTCGCGCTGGCAGGCGGCCCAACAGGCGGCCGCCGAGGCTGAGCAGGCGGCGGCTGACGAGCGCATCGCGCAGGCCGAGCACGCGGTGACGGTCAAAGTGACTACAGGTGGCTGGGACACCGTGGCCGGTGCTTCGCGCCTCCCCATCAAGGTCTCGGGTACCGACGTGAGCGGTAACGCCGTGGACGAGGTCCAGTTCATCGACTCGAACGGCGAGGGCCTAAGCCTCAGACAAGGCGAGTATGCCCTTGCGGTGGCGGCCTCTCCCATCTCGGTGGACGGCACGCTCTATAGCTTCTCCAACATGACGGTTGAGGTCTCCTTTACCACCAAGGACGAAGCAAAGGCTATTGATGCCACGGGCAACGGCGGTTTTGAGCTCTCGGTCATCGACGCCGCCGCGGTTACCGACGAGCAGATTGCGGCCGCCTACGAGTACGCCCAGAAAGACACCGCCGACGGCGCGCCCTCGGCAGACGCCCTCAAAGCGATCGCCGTCAAACGCCGCGACGACGCGGTGGCCGCAGCCGCCAAGGTCGCGCGCACCATTACCGCGAGCCGCTACACCGTCGAGGTGCCCGAGTCCTGGGCGGGCCAGGTGAGCTACTCCATCGACAGCAAGGGCACGTTGCACATCTATTCCTCCAAGTACTCCGACTACGAGCTGTGTAGAATCTACCTGCAGACCACGCCTTCTGCGGACGAGGGCGACATAGAGGACGGCCTGATCAGCAATGTCTCTCTGGGTGGGGGCTATTATGCGCAGGTTTGGGTTACGCGCTGGGCGTACCCCTTCTCCTGTATAGCGGCCGGCAAGATGGACGATGGGAATTACGGCTACTCCCATGACAAGGCAAAGGAGATCGTCGACCTTCAGACCGGGGGTACGGTCTCGCTCGACGACGTGATCGCCTCTGTAAAGAACGACGACGGCAACGACGTCACCCTGATAGCCAAGGGAGACGCGTTTCTTAAGGAGAGTTTGGTCTCCACCATCAAGGCGACTTCGTAGCTCTGAATTGCCGGCAGGGGAGCCTGGCGGGAGTATCGTGCGGTCCCACTTGGCAGGCGTGGGTCATGCGGTGCCGGTCGCGCCGACGGAATCGGAATGGGGCCGTCGAGGCCACACCGCAGCGCTAACGGTCGTTCTCCGCGGCTCGTGCCCCTGCTTATGAACGTTTTGCGTGCTTAGATGGGCCGTATTCATCTGCCCATCAGTCCTCGCCTTGCACGGTGTGGCGGGCGGGTTATCATGGATGACCTAGCAAAGAAGGGATAGCGCGATGTATCAAAGGACAGACAAGCTCTAGCTGCTCCGCGTCTGCCGGCGCCGTGTGCGCCGCTCAATCCCCATGCCTATCCTGCGGGAATCCCAAGCGCGGTTCCCAAGCACCCACAACACTAATGAATAGAGGAGCCGCACCATGCGCGATAAGCTCGAAAAACTCATTGCTGCTTACGAAGAACTGGAAAAGAAGCTCTCCGACCCTTCCGTGGCCTCTGACATCAAGGAGTTCACGCGTCTGAACAAGGAATATGCGCACCAGACCGACTTGGTTCGCGCCTCCCGTGAGTATCTCGGCGCGCTCGATGACATCGAGGCCGCCAAAGAGATGCTGCGCGAAACCACCGACGCAGACGAGAAGGAGATGCTCCAGATGGACATCTCCGAGAACGAGGAGAAGCTCCCCGAGCTGGAGGAGAGCATCAAGTTCATGCTGATCCCCGGCGACCCCAACGACGACAAGGACACCATCGTCGAGATTCGCTCCGCTGCTGGCGGCGACGAGGCGGCCATTTTTGCGGGCGACCTCTTTAAGATGTACCAGCACTTTATTGAGAGCCGCGGTTGGAAGATGGAGGTGCTCGACTCGAGCCCCAGCGAGGCCGGCGGCTTTAAGTCCATCGAGTTCAAGGTCACGGGCGACCGTGTCTACTCCGTTATGAAGTACGAGAGCGGCGTGCACCGCGTGCAGCGCGTTCCCAAGACCGAGAGCCAGGGCCGCATCCAGACCTCTACCGCTACCGTGGCCGTGCTGCCCGAGGCCGACGAGATCGACATCCAGATCAACCAGTCTGACCTGCGCATCGACACGTACTGCGCTTCCGGCCCTGGTGGTCAGTGCGTTAACACCACCTACTCCGCTGTGCGTATCACCCACCTGCCCACCAACACCGTGGTGCAGAGCCAGGAGCAGCGCAGCCAGATCCAGAACCGCGAGGTCTGCATGCAGATGCTCCGCGCCCGCCTGTACGAGGCCGAGCTGGAGCGCCAGCAGGCCGAGCTGGGCGCCGAACGCTCCAGCCAGATCGGTCACGGCAACCGTTCGGAGAAGATTCGCACCTACAACCAGCCGCAGGATCGCGTGACCGACCACCGCATCGGCTTTAACTCCACCTACAACGGCGTGCTGCTGGGCGATCAGCTGGCGACGGTCATCGACGCCCTCGCCGCTGCCGACCGCGCGGAGAAGCTCGCGCAGGCCGTCTAAAGGTCAAAGACTTTATCTGCGGCGTTGTTGAAATCTCTTGATGGATTTCAACAGATGGACGCATACGATTTGAGAACTTGGGGCGCCCCGTGCGCCCCATTTTTATGGGCGGGCAGCAAAAATGAATCTGTTTTTGCAGGCCCCTCACCTGCGCTTTGTATATTCAATGGCAGTTACCTGCGGAAATGTTGATACATGGCGGGTAGAAACGGTAAAGCACCGGTAAAACAGGGATTCAAAATGAATAATCGCTGGTAGTAACCACGTTGTTGAAAACTCGGCAAAAGCGCAGGAAAGAAATGTTGAAAACGTTGATAACTCGCATATGCGCAGGTCAAAGCGTTGGCTTCAAGTAGAGCTTGAGACTTGGGCGGTGGGCTCTCCTTCGGCTGGCGCGGCGTCTTAGGAGGGCTTTCGCCTCACCGTTCCGGGCGTTTCGCGCCCATTCGCTCGGCTGCCCGCTCGCACTCGCAGCTCGCGCGGAAACCATCGAACGCCGACTCACCACCTGGCCCTCGTGCCGTACTATGTATGAGCTACCGCCGAACGAATGAATACTCAAGGAGAGCGCATGGACTCATCGCCTGCAGATTACGCATGGGCGCCCACGGGCGTCGAGCGTCGCGGCGCACAGCTCGGCTTGCCCAACAACTTTGAGGCTGAGGCCAACGTCCTTTCGGCCATGCTGCTTTCTGGTGAGGTGGTCGAGGAGGCGCTCGTCGAGCTGCAGCCCGATGACTTCTATCGCCCGGCGCACAAAACGCTGTTCGTGGCCATGAACGAGATGTACGACCGCAACATGCCGATCGACTCCATCACGCTCATCGACTACCTAAGCTCGCAGGACAAGCTCGAGTCTGTGGGCGGCGAGGCCTACATCGTCGAGCTCATGGGCCAGACCATCGCGCTCGCCAACTGGCAGCACCACGCGGGCATCGTGCGCCGCGACGCCATGCTGCGCGAGATCATCGGCGCCACCAACCAGATCAACGCCCTGGCCTACAATGCCCCCACCGATACCAAAGAGGTTATCGAGCGCGCCGAGAGCATGCTGCTTTCCGTTACCGCGCGCGAGGTGAAGAGCACCTACAAGTCACTCACCGACTACATGGTGGAGGCCTACAAAGAGGCCGAGGAGGTCTGCGCGGCCGGCGGTGAGACGCACGGCGTGCCCACCGGCTACCCGAGCCTCGACCGCATGCTCATGGGTCTGCGCGAGGGCCAGTTGGTCATCATCGGCGCGCGCCCCGCCGTGGGTAAGACCTCGTTCGCCCTGAACCTGGCGCTCAACGCCGCCTCCGAGGGCTACACCGTGGCCTTCTTCTCGCTCGAGATGAGCGGCAAGGAAATCGCCCAGCGCTTCATCTGCGCCCACGCGCAGATCAACATGTCCAACTTCCGCACGGGTAAGATCTCGCCGCAGGAGTGGGCCAACATCAACGAGGCCACGCAAGACCTCTCCAAGCTCGACATCCTGATCGACGACACTCCGGGCACCACGGTGACCGAGATCCGCGCCAAGGCGCGCCGCATGCTCCACAACAAGGAGCGCGCTGTGGTCATCCTCGACTACCTGCAGCTGGTGAGTCCGCCGGCGGGCCGCCGCGCCGAGAACCGCTCCGTCGAAGTCTCCGAGATGTCGCGTGCCCTCAAGATCATGGCCAAGGAACTGGGCGTCCCCGTTATCTCGCTGTCGCAGCTCTCCCGTGCCGTGGAATCGCGCACCGGCAAGCGCCCGCAGCTCTCTGACCTGCGTGAATCGGGCTCCATCGAGCAGGACGCCGACATCGTCATGTTCCTGGATCGCTCGAGCAACGAAAGCGAAGCCGCCCGCGAGGATCGCCCGCCCGAGGGCATCACGCGCATCATCGTGGCCAAGAATCGTTCGGGCCCCATCGGAGACGTGGACCTGGTCTTCTTGGCTGCGTCCACCAAGTTTTATGAGCTTAACGAGCATGCAGAGGAATAGCGCCTGCGCATGCCTATAATAGGTACGTTTGAGCACGCGCGACGTGCGCGGCCTTTACGTGAGGAGACAACATGCCGTCAACAGTGTTGGTCGGAGGCCAATGGGGCGACGAGGGCAAGGGTAAGATCGTCGACCTGATCGCCGGTGAGTTCGATAGCGTTGTGCGCTATTCGGGCGGTAACAACGCCGGTCACACCATCGTGGTGGGCGACAAGAAGTACGGCCTGCACCTGGTTCCCTCGGGCATCATGTACCCGGACTGCATCGCGGTGATCGGCAACGGCTGCGTGGTGAATCCCAAGGTCGTGCTCGAAGAGATCGACATGTTCGAGGCCGACGGCATCTCTACCAAGAACCTGCGCATCTCGGGCAACGCCCATATCATCATGCCGTACCACATGGATCTGGACGGTGCCTTTGAGCAGCGTCTGGGCAAGAACAATATCGGCACCACCAAGCGCGGCATCGGCCCGTGCTATCAGGACAAGATGGCTCGCATCGGTCTGCGCATGCAGGACATGCTCGACGAGGCGCTCTTCCGCGAGAAGCTCGAGATCGCGCTCGCCAAGACCAACCCCGAGCTGGAGCTCATCTATCACCTGCCTACCTACACCGTGGATCAGATCTGCGAGGAGTACCTGCCGTACGCCGAGCGCCTGCGCCCCTACATCTGCGAGACCGGCCTTTTGCTTAACGGCCTGATCGACGAGGGCAAGTCGCTGCTGTTCGAGGGCGCCCAAGCGACGCTGCTCGACATCGACCACGGCACCTACCCGTTCGTGACCTCGTCCAACTGCACCGCGGGCGGCGCCATCACCGGCTCCGGCGTGGGCATGAAGAACGTCGACCGCGTGATCGGCGTGCTCAAGGCCTACATCACCCGCGTGGGTTCCGGCCCCATGCCCACCGAGCTGGACTACGACACCGACGAGGACGGCCACAAGCTCTGCGAGCTGGGCTACGAGTACGGCGTCACCACCGGTCGCCGTCGCCGCTGCGGCTGGTTTGACGGCCCCATCGCCAACTTCTCTGCGCGCGTGAACGGCCTGACCGACATCGCGCTCACCAAGCTCGACGTGCTCTCTGAGTTCGACACCATCAAGGTTTGCGTCGCCTACGACTGCGACGGCGTGCGCTACACCTCGGTGCCCGAGCACCAGTCGGTCTTTGCCAATGCCGTGCCCGTGTACGAGGAGCTGCCCGGCTGGAAGTGCGACATCTCCGGTTGCCGCACCTTTGAGGAGCTGCCCCAGCTTGCACAGGAGTACGTCTCGTTTATCGAGAAGCTGGCGGGCACGCGCGTGTCTATCATCGGCGTGGGCGCCGAGCGCGAGCAGATCATCAATCGCTACTGGAAATAACCCGTGAGATAGCGAGCCGTACCCCTTCGCGAGCCCAGACGTTTGCGGAGGGGTACGTTCGTTCTTGTAGAGAGCCGCTGCGGCGGCAGGTACCGAGGAGGACCGATGAACGCAGAAGCTAAGGTTATGGACATCCTGCTTTTGGGCAGCGGTGGCCGCGAGCACGCCATCGCCAAGAAGCTCTCCGAGTCGCCCCGCACAGGCAAGCTCTACATTGCGCCGGGCAACGGCGGCACCACGCAGGTGGGCGAAAACGTCGCGCTTGACGAGGAGAACCCGCAGGCAGTGGCCGCGTTTGCCGTCGAGCACGGCTGCGGCATGGTTGTCATCGGCCCCGAGGCCCCGCTCGTGGTGGGCGTGGCCGACGCGGTGCGCGAGGCGGGCATCCCCTGCTTTGGCCCGGGCGCCGAGGGCGCGCAGATGGAGGGCTCCAAGCTCTTCTCCAAGCGCCTGATGGAGCGCGCCGGCGTGCCCACCGCCGCCTACGGCTCCTTTACCGACGAGGCCTCCGCTCTTGCCTACGTGCGTGAGCAGGGTGCTCCTTTGGTTGTTAAGGCCGACGGCCTGGCTGCTGGCAAGGGCGTGATTGTGGCTACCGAGCTTGAGCAGGCAGAAGAGGCCGTGCGCGAGTGCTTTGGCGGCACCTTTGGCGAGGCCGGCAACACCGTGGTCATCGAAGAGATGCTTGTGGGCCCCGAGTGCTCGCTGCTCGCTTTTACCGACGGCAAGACCGTGCGCCCCATGGCTACCTCGCAGGATCACAAGCGCGCCCTCGAGGGCGACTGCGGTCCCAACACGGGCGGCATGGGCGTCTACAGCCCCGTGCCCATCGTGACGCCCGAGGAGCACGAGACCATGGAGCGCATCATGCGCGAGACCGTGGCCGAGCTCGCCGCCGAGGGCATCGACTACCGCGGCTGCCTCTACGGCGGCTTTATGCTCACCCCGGCCGGCCCCAAGGTGCTCGAGTTCAACGCCCGCTTTGGCGACCCCGAGACGCAGGTCATCCTGCCTCGTCTGCAAAACGACCTGGTAGACGTCATGCTCGCCTGTGCTGAGCAGCGTCTGGACGAGGTCGAGCTCTCTTGGCGCGACGACTGGGCGGTCTCGGTGGTGCTCACCTCTGCCGGCTACCCGGGCGCCTATGAGAAGGGCAAGGTTATCACCGGCATCGAGTACGCCGAGGCCATGGAGAACGTGACCGTCTACCACGCCGGTACGCGCGCCGAGGACGGCCAGATTCTCACCAACGGTGGCCGCGTGATCGACGTCACCGCCCTGGGCGCCACGTTCGAGGACGCCCGCAACCTCGCTTACGAGGCCTGCGAGAAGATTCAGTTTGAAGGCAAGACCCTGCGCCGCGACATCGGCCTGCGCGCTCTGCGCGGCCGTGACGCTTGGGATGCGTAAGGGCTCGCCCGTTTTATTGGAAGAAGAGGCAAAGATGGCAGAAGAGATCGAGAGCGACGCGCATATCGTAGAGGACGAGTCTGAGGCCTGCGAGCCTACGTTGGTGCTGGGCGATGACGACCCGCGCGACGCCGGCCTGCACGAGCGCATCCTTTCTGAGGAGTGCGCCTGGCACGGACGCATCATCGACGTGAACCGCCTGGAGGTCGAGCTGCCCAACGGCCGCCGCACCTCGCGCGACATCGTGCGCCACCCCGGCGCTTCTGCCGTCGTTGCCCTGACCGATACCGGCAAGATCGCGCTTGTGCGCCAGTACCGCACGGCGCTCGACCGCGTGACGGTGGAGATTCCTGCCGGCAAGCTCGATCCGGGCGAGGACCCGCAGGAGTGCGCCGCGCGCGAGCTGCGCGAGGAGACCGGCTTTGTGGCCGGGCGCATGCGCTATCTCACCACCATCGCCACCTCGGCCGGCTTTGCCGACGAGGTCATCCACATCTACATGGCCACCCAGCTTGAGTTGGACGAGGCCTGCCCCGACGAGGACGAGTTCCTCAACGTCGACCTGGTGCCGCTCACCGAGCTGATCGATGCCGTACTCGACGGCAAGATCGAGGACGCCAAGACCGTGGTGGGTGCCCTTGCCTGCGACGCCATCTCGCACCGTCTGGCCGTCTCGGCTTAAAGGCGCGCCATGGCAAAGAAGCAGAAGAGCGGAATGCTCGGGCGATTCCTCGCCTATTACAAGCCCCAGATGCACCTGTTTGTGGCAGACACGGTGGCGGCCATCATCGTCGCCGCCGTGGATCTCTCGTTCCCGAGCATCCTGCGCGGGCTCACCAACGGTCTGTTCCGCGAAGGCCCTGAGGCCATTATGGGCGCGATCGGCTACATCGGTGTGGGCTTGGCTCTTATGTACCTGGTGCGCTGCGGCTGCCGCTACTTTGTCTCGGCGCAGGGCCACGTTATGGGCGCGCGTATGGAGTCTAAGATGCGCGAGGACCTATTCGACCAGTACGAGCGCATGAGCTTTGCGTACTTTGACCGTGTGAGCTCGGGCGACATGATGAGCCGCGTGGTGAACGACCTGTTCGACATCTGCGAGGCCGCCCACCATGTGCCGGAGTGGATCATCATCTGTTCCATCGAGATTATCGGCTCGTTTGCGATCCTGTTCTCGCTTTCGCCCGTGTTGGCGCTCGCCATCCTTGCCGTGACCGTGGTGTTCGCCGCGGCCATGGTGCATCAGAACCTCACCATGCGCTCGACCTTTGCGGACAACCGCAAGAAGATCTCGGGCGTAAACTCGCAGCTCCAGGACTCGCTGGCCGGCATGCGCGTGGTCAAGTCGTTTGCGAACGAAGCTTGCGAGCGTGCCAAGTTCCGCGCATCCAACGATCGCTACCTCACCTCCAAAGAGGAGATGTACCACGTGATGGGCCGCTATGCCGGCACCTTTGGCCTCATGACGGGCGCGCTCTACACCGTCGTGGCCGTGCTGGGCGGCGTGCTCGTAGCGCGCGGCGAACTCTCGGCCGTGGACATGGCTACCTTTGCGCTCTACATCACGCTGTTCTCTTCGCCCATCGAGACGCTCGTCAACTCTACCGAGATGTATCAAAAGGCCATCGCCGGCTTTAAGCGCATGGACGAGGTTCTGCAGACCACGCCCGACATCACCGACGCGCCCGGTGCTGCCGAGTTCAAGATTGGCCTCGGCGCCATCGAGTACCGCGACGTGTGCTTTAGCTACAGCGACCGCGAGCTTTCCGAGAACGGCGAGGAGCATGAGCGCCCCGTCATCGATCACATGAATCTCTCCATCCGTCCGGGCGAGACGCTCGCGCTGGTGGGCCCCTCGGGCGGCGGCAAGTCGACCACCTGCTCACTGCTGCCGCGCTTTTACGACGTGGACTCGGGCAGCATTACTATCGACGGCCAGGACGTGCGCGAGGTGACGCAGGAGAGCCTGCGCCGCGCGATCGGCATCGTCCAACAGGACGTCTATCTGTTCGACGGCACCGTGCGCGACAACATCGCCTACGGCCGCCCCGATGCCACTGGCCAAGAGATTGCCGAGGCCGCGCGCCTGGCCAACATCCACGAGTTTATCGAGAGCCTGCCTGCAGGCTACGACACCGTGGTGGGGGAGCGCGGCAGCCGCCTTTCTGGCGGCCAAAAGCAGCGCATCGCCATCGCCCGCGTGTTCCTCAAGAACCCCGCGATTCTCATCCTCGATGAGGCCACGAGCGCGCTCGACAACGAGAGCGAGGAGGCCGTGCAGGAGTCGCTCGAACGCCTGGCGCGCGACCGCACCACCATTGTCATCGCGCACCGCCTCTCTACCATCAAGGGCGCCAACGAGATCGCCACGGTCGAAGATGGCAAGGTCGTGGAGCGTGGCACGCACGAGGAGCTTCTCGCCCGCGGTGGCACCTACGCTCGCTACTATCGGATGCAGTTCGAGGGTGCGCGCAGCTAGCGCACCTGTTCCCTTGAGGTTTTGATGGCAAAGAAAGATCCCCTGACAGAAGACGAAGCGCTCGAGCTCTTCTCGGAGCTTGACGATTCCGGCACTATCGACCCGCTGGTGGCCTACGAGCACCTGCGCGGTGATGGCAAGGCCTCAAAGGGCGTCCTCGCTCGCCGCCGTGAACGCCATCACGCCAAGGTTGACCCGCTGTCTGAGGACGACCCGTCGGGCTCCAAAGCCGGCGAGGCCATTTCGCGCACGGCGCTTTTGTGCATCCTGGGCGTGCTCGTGTTTGTGGTGGGCATGCAGGTGGTCTATGGCGTGAGCCGCCGCCTCAACACCGCGAATCTCTCTGAGCGCGCCGATCGCGAGACCGTCTCCAACGCGCTCTCCTCGGGCGTTGAGTGGGGCAACGGCTTTACGCAGTTCCCCACGCAGTTCACGGTGGATGAGGCTGACGAGCGCACCGGCGAGATCGAGGTCTCCGTCACCGATACTGACTCCAAAAACGAGCTGGAGCTGCTCTCCAACTCGCAGATTCAGGCCTCGGCGCTCTCGACCAATGCGCTTCTCAACGACAAGATCAACCGCGTGGTCTACAAGGTTTATGCCCTGATCGACGACGATGGCAACTTTGCGCACGACCGCTTCTTTGGTTTCCTTCCCGCCAAGGGAACGCGCAAGGCCATGCTGACGTTCATTTGGACCAAGGAGAAGTCGGCCAACACCACCTACATCGACTGGAATCTCAAGATCGTGGGCATGAACGACAAGCTTACGAGCAAGATCCAGGAGCAGGTGAATTCCGTTTCCTCGATTACCGAGTCCGAGGAGGTCGACCAGACCGCCATCGACGAGGATCGCGCTGAGCAGCAGGCCGAGCACATGCTACATGGCTCTGAGATTTTCCGCGGCGGCTCGAACACCAAGAAGCTCTCGGACGTGCTGCCTGATTTGGGCCAGGGCACGTCCGGCTCTGCCTCCGGCTCCGGCTCGTCGAGCTCCGGCGGCACGAGCAGTAAGAAATAAGCGGGCTGCTCAGAGCATGCCCGCCTGCATTTAGATTGCTTGCAAAAAGCCCCGTGACCTGCGCGGTCGCGGGGCTTATGCGTTTGGTTTGTTTGGCACCTGAGCCGGTTGGCTCCGGGTGGTGTTTGGTTTTTCAGGCCGCTGACCAGCCGGTTTGGGTAGCTCGCCTTGTCCGGCCAGAGTGGCCAAATGCCGGCAGCCGGTCGTGCGCACGACGCCCGGCTAACCGACCGTGCTGCTCGAGGGCTTAGCCCAGCAGCGCTGCCACCTTGCCGAGCGTGGGCTCAAAGGAGACACCGCGCATCTCGTACTCGGGCTGGTCGCGGGTGATGACCATAGCGTCTCGCACAAGCTCGCCGGCAAAGGCCACGGCCTCGTCGAGCGGCTTGCCCGTGTAGACGGCGGCGGTAAGGGCGCTCGCGAACAGGTCGCCCGTGCCGTGGAGCATGTAGGGCAAAAGCTCGTCTGCGACCTCAACGACCTGCGGGGCGTCCGCGCGGGCGATATAGTTGCGAATCACAGCCTCGCCCTCGTGCACGATGCCCTTGATGACCACCGACTTGGCGCCCATGGCGAGCAGCGCGTCGCAGTTCTTCTGCACAAAGGCCGTATCAACGTCTTTGCCCTCGTAGGCGATGCCCGTGAGGATGGAGGCCTCGGTGAGGTTGGGGGTAAGGATGTCTGCCCCGTCCACCAGACCGGCCATGGCCTGGCACAGCTCGTCGGTGTAGGTGGGGTACTTCTCGCCGCCGTCACCCATCACCGGGTCAACGATGTGCAGTGCGTGCGGGTACTCGGCATACAGGCGCTTGATGAGCGCGACCTGCTCGGCAGAACCAAGGAAGCCGGAGTACACGCCGTCGAGATCCACGCCCTCCTGCTGCCAGGCGTCGAGGTAGCCGTTCAGGATCTCGGTCGTGTCGTGCATGGTGAACACCGGATACTTGGTGTGGGCCGAGAACAGCGCCGTGGGCACGGGGCACACGTCGATGCCGGCCGCGGAGAGCACGGGGATGGCGACGGTGAGCGAGCACTTGCCGTAGCCGCACATGTCGTGCACGGCGGCGACGCGCGGGATGTAGTTGCCGCGGCGCTGGTAGAGCGCCTGCTGGGTATCACTCATGGTTCGATCCTCTCTATATAAGGCAAAACGCGTGCCCCATACCATAGCGCGAAAACGCGCGTTTGGGCTGCTCGCGTTCATTTCTGCACATACCCGGTGGGTAATGTGGAGTGCGGTGCCGCGCGAGCAGGGGCCGCCTGAGAAGGGCTGGGAGCGAGGGGGCAGGCCACCGCGGGCGTGTCGAAACTTGGTTCAGCTGCCTCGCGCCCCGCTTGTACTCCTTCGCCGCGCCTGCCCGCAGCTCGGCAGGCGGCGCCCGCGGCCCGGCTCCCTCGTCCCGCAGTGCCACCGCGCCCGGCCTTTGCCCTTCTCGGCCGGCCCTCTATCCCAATGTGCCAAAATAGGACACGCGAGTTTTTGGCACATTGGCAATTGACGCCGTGCGGCCATATGGCTATCGGTACAATAAGGCGGGCCTTATGACCTTTAAGCCGGTACCGAGAGACCGAGAAGGAGAAGAAATGGGGTTGACTACCGCCGCGGAGATCGAGACCGCGAAGGCCGCTCCGAGTGAGCTGGCGCAGCGCATTATGGCTCGTACCAGCAAGGGATATGCGGGTGCTGCCATCTTGATGCTAGAGGACGGAACCGTGTTCTACGGCCGCGCATGCGGTGCCGCGGGAACCACCACGGGCGAGGTTTGCTTTAACACGTCGCTCGAGGGTTATTTTGAGGTCCTCACCGACCCCTCTTACGCGGGTCAGATCGTCACCATGACCTACCCGCAGATCGGCAACTACGGCATCGATCCGCAAGACGTGCAGAGCGCTTTTCCGGGTTCTGCCGAGCGCGGCGCCTCGACGCCCGCCCTGCGCGGCATGATCGTGCACGACATGTGCCCCACGCCTTCCAACTGGCGCAGCTCCGTTAGCGTGCCGGACTATCTTAAAGCCAACAATATCGTGGCCATCGAGGGCATCGACACCCGTGCCCTGGTGCGCCACCTGCGCGATAACGGTGCCCAGAAGGGCATCCTTTCTACCGAGACCTTCGACCTGCCCTCGCTTGCGGCGCTGCTCGATGCGGCTCCGTCCCTGGTGGGCGAGAACCTCGTTAAGACCGTGAGCTGCGCCGAGTCGCATGCCTACGCCGCCGCCGACCTGCCGGCTGCCCATGAGTTTGCCGATGCCGACCCGGCGCCCGCCAAGTACCGCGTGGCCGTCTACGACTGCGGCATCAAGCGCGGCATCCTCGAGGGTCTGGTGCGTGCGGGCTGCGAGCTTACCATCGTGCCGTGGGATACCCCGGCTGCCGACGTGCTCGCCATGGAGCCCGACGGCGTGTTCCTCTCCAACGGCCCCGGCGACCCGGACGCCGTGGAGGAGACCTATACCCAGGTGCAGCAGCTCATCGGCAAGGTGCCGCTGTTCGGCATCTGCCTGGGCCACCAGATGATCAGCCTGGCCTGCGGTGCCACCATGGAAAAGCTCAAGTTCGGCCACCGCGGCGGCAACCAGCCCGTTATGAATCTCATCTCGCACCGCGTGGAGATCACGGCGCAAAACCACGGCTTTGGCCTGGTGTTCCCCAGCTTGGGTGAGCTTGTGCCCGAGCTCTCGGGCGGTGTGTCCGAGCATCCGGCAAACGGCGATCTGCGCGCGTGGGTCGAGGCCGGCATTGCGCCCGTGGTGCAAAACGAGCGCTTTGGCCGTATCCGTCTTACGCACGTGAACCTTAACGACGGCACGGCCGAGGGCATTCAGCTGCTCGACCATCCGGCGTTCTCGGTGCAGTACCACCCCGAGGCCGCGCCCGGCCCCACCGACGCCCACTACCTGTTCACGGCCTTTACGCGCCTGATGGACGGTGACGCCGAGTACCTCGACATCGACATCAGCAAGGACCGTCTTGCCGGTTGGAAGTTTGCAACGGAGGAACTCTAATGCCCAAGCGTACCGATATTAAGCGCATCCTCGTCATCGGCTCCGGCCCGATCGTGATCGGCCAGGCCTGCGAGTTCGACTACTCCGGCGCTCAGGCCTGCAAGGTCCTGAAGGAGGACGGCTACGAGGTCGTGCTGCTCAACTCCAACCCGGCCACGATCATGACCGACCCGGGCCTGGCCGACCGCACCTATGTGGAGCCCATCACCCCGGAGTTTTTGGAGAAGGTCATCGCCAAGGAGCACCCCGACGCGCTGCTGCCCACCCTGGGCGGTCAGACCGGCCTGAACGCCGCCGTCGAGCTTGCCCGCGCAGGCGTACTCGACACCTATGGCGTCGAGATGATCGGCTGCGACCTCGATGCCATCGAGCGCGGCGAGGACCGCAAGCTCTTTAACGAGGCCATGGCCGAGATCGGCTTGGAGGTGGCGCGCTCCGGCTACGCCTACTCCGTCGAGGACGCCCTGGCCATCGTCGAGCGCGTGGGCTACCCCTGCGTGCTGCGCCCCTCGTTTACCTTGGGCGGTGCCGGTGGTGGCATCGCGCACACCGAGGACGAGCTCAAAGAGATCGTCTCACAGGGCCTCGAGCTCTCGCCTGCAGGCGAGGTGCTGGTAGAGGAGTCCATCGAGGGCTGGAAAGAGTACGAGATGGAGGTCATGCGCGACCACGCCGGCAACGGCATCATCGTGTGCTCCATCGAGAACCTCGACCCCATGGGCGTGCATACCGGCGACTCCATCACCGTGGCGCCCGCGCAGACTCTATCCGACCTGGAGTACCAGCGCATGCGCGTGGCCTCGCTCGCCATCCTCGAGAAGGTGGGCGTGGAGACCGGCGGCTCCAACGTGCAGTTCGCCGTCAACCCCAAGAACGGCCGCCTGATCGTTATCGAGATGAACCCGCGCGTGAGCCGCTCCTCGGCGCTCGCCTCTAAGGCCACGGGTTTCCCCATCGCCAAGTTTGCCGCGCAGCTCGCCGTGGGCTACACCCTCGACGAGATCGTCAACGACATCACCAAGGCTACGCCCGCCTGCTTTGAGCCCACGATCGACTACTGCGTGGTCAAGGTGCCGCGCTTTGCGTTCGAGAAGTTCAAGGGCACCGACGACACCCTCACCACGCGCATGAAGGCCGTGGGCGAGATCATGGCCATCGGCCGCACGTTCGAGGAGTCGTTTGGCAAGGCCATGCGCTCGCTCGAGGACGGCCACATCGGCCTGGTGAGCCGCGCCAAGGACGGCTTTGACAAGATTTCTGACGAGGAGCTTGAGGGCAAGGTCTCGCGCCCGGCCGACAACCGCATCTTCTACGTGGCCGAGGCTATGCGCCGCGGCTGGACCGTGGAGCGCCTGTACGAGCTCACCCGCATCGACCCGTGGTTCCTCGCCCGCATCAACGACATGATCCAGGTGCAGGAGTCTATTCGCGGCATGCGCCTGGAGGACATCGACGCCGACGCCATGCGCCTGCTCAAGCAGTATGGCATGGGCGACGCCGAGATCGCCGAACTCACCCGTAGCGACGAGCGCTCCGTGCGCGCCTACCGCAAGGGCCTGGGCGTGGTACCCAGCATGAAGACGGTGGACACCTGCGCCGCCGAGTTCCAGAGCGCCACCGAGTACCACTACAAGACCTACGAGAGCCTGATGCGCGAGGAGCCCTTTGCGCGCAAGTCCGTCGCTCCCAACGAGGTTACGGCCTGCGAGCGCCCCAAGGCCATGATTCTGGGCGCCGGCCCCAACCGCATTGGCCAGGGCATCGAGTTTGACTACTGCTGCGTGCATGCGAGCTACGCGCTGGCGAGCCGCGGCTACGAGACCATCATGGTCAACTGCAACCCCGAGACCGTCTCTACCGACTACGACACCTCCGACCGCCTGTACTTCGAGCCGCTCACCTACGAGGACGTTATGGACGTCATCGACGTGGAGCGCCCCGAAGGCGTCGTGGTGACGCTTGGCGGCCAGACTCCGCTTAAGCTCGCGCGCATGCTCGAGGAGAGCGGCGTGAACATCATGGGCACCAAGCCCGATGCCATCGACTTTGCCGAGGACCGCGAACGCTTTGCCGCGCTGCTCGACCGCCTCGACATCATGTACCCGCCTGCGGGCCAGGCCACCTCGTTCGAGGAGGCCGAGCGCGTGGCCGCGCGCATCGGCTACCCGCTGCTCGTGCGCCCCAGCTACGTGCTGGGCGGCCGCGGCATGATGATCGCCTACGACGCCGAGCACCTACGCACCTACATGGCCGAGGCTGCGCGTATCAGCCCTGATTACCCTGTCTACCTGGACCGCTTCTTGGAGGGAGCGATCGAGTCCGACGTCGACGCCCTGTGCGACGGCGAAGAGGTCTACATCGGCGGCATCTTGGAGCACATCGAGGAGGCGGGCATCCACTCGGGCGACTCCGCCACCTGCATTCCGCCGTTCAGCTTTAGCGACTCCCTGGTGGAGAAGCTGCGCGAGACCACGCGTCGCATCGCGCTGGAGCTGGGCGTGCGCGGTCTGGTGAACGTGCAGTACGCCATCAAGGGCGAGACGGTCTACGTGATCGAGGCCAACCCGCGTGCGAGCCGCACCGTGCCGTTTATCTCCAAGGCTACCGGCGTGCCGCTGGCCAAGTGCGCTGCCTGCATCATGGCGGGCGAGACCATCGCAGACCTCAAGCTCCCGGCCGACGACCGTCGTTTGGACTGGTTCTGCATGAAGGAGGCCGTGATGCCGTGGGGTCGCTTCCCCGGCGCCGAGGTTATCCTGGGCCCCGAGATGAAGTCGACCGGTGAGGTCATGGGCATTGCCAAGAGCTACCCCGAGGCCTACGCCAAGACGCAGCTCGCCATCGACTACGAGATGCCCAGCCCCAGCAAGGGCAAGGTGTTTGTCTCGGTGTGCGATCGCGATAAGCGCCATATTCTCTCGGTTGCGCGCATCCTGCGCTACTTGGGCTTTGACATCGTGAGCACCGAGGGCACCGCGCGCGTGCTGCGCGGCGGCAACGTGACGTGCGAGACGGTGAACAAGATCGGCGGCCCGCATCCCAACATCGGCGATATGATCGCCGACGGCGAGATCGCGCTGATCATCAACACGCCCTACGGCCCGGGCTCGCGCGGCGACGGCTACCTGCTGCGCACCGAGGCCGTCCGTCGCGGCGTCACCTGCGTGACCGCCCTCTCTGGCGCCAACGCTTACGTGAGCGCCATCGAGGCCGTGCGCGAAGAGCACGAGGGCTGTGGCTCCAACAACGAGGTCGGCATGGCCGCCATCGCGCTGCAGGATCTTCCCCAGTACGAGGTGTAGGGGAGCGGCGGTTCCCCTGCCTGCGGGGTTTGGTCGCCAAGCCGGTCTGAAAGCTGGCCGTTAGCCTGCACGTCTCTTAAATGCCTCCTATTTCTTGAGTATGAGAAACGGGAGGCATTTTCATGTGTATTTGCTGCAGGATGAAGTGCGGCATCAAGGCCGGCTTTTCGCGTTTGCGGCTCAGTTTTCGCTACTACCTGTTCGTGGGCGGGAGCTATTCGTGGTCTGTTGCGTATAACAACGCGAAGAGCCTCTCCTTCCGCGGCATGAAAGGCTATCTTGCGACTGTCACCTCTGCACAGGAGCGTGCTGCTCTTCGTAAGGCCAGCACGTCGAAGGGCTGGATTGGCGGAACCATGCTGATCAATGCCGTTGATGAGAGCGAGATCGGCGATTGCGACTCGATTACCCAGGCTGAAGGTGTCCTGGGCCGGCCCACCGATGAGGTTTGGCGCGATGACGGAGACAGAGATCAGGCGCTGAAGCTCTACTACTGGGCCTGTGGTCCCGATGCGGACAAGGGGCTCGACGAGGAGCTCGTTAATAGCGATGACGAGCCCAACGTAAAATTCTATCCGTACACCACTCCGTGGGATGAAGCGCGCAATGTGCTGGGCGTGGCGAGCGTCGAGTCGTGCCTCGTTGCAAACTTCACCGGCGAAGATGCCATTGGCGATATCTCAGAACCCGGCTTTACCGACCAAGACTACGACGCCCAAGGCTATTTCGTTGAGTTTGGAGGCTATGACGAGGGTAAGGATCCCGGCGATCCGAATCCCGAGCTGACTAAAACCTCCTCGTACCAGTTCCAAGAGCATGAGCATACCCTGTCGTACTCCCTAGACGGAAATGTGCTGACCGCCAGGTGCACCAAGGAGAACGAAGGCTTTTGCGACATCCCTGCAGGCGGTATTACGCTGACGCTCGGGGCCAGCAATACGACGTATGACGGAACTGCCGTGGACGCGCTCGGCACGAGCGATGAGCGTGCGACTTGGAACGCCGTGGGTGCAGACTTGCCATCGGCGGCGTACCTGTGGACCTCGCCCTCAGACGCTGAGGCTCAGCCTGAAGCTGTTGAGGAGGCGAAAAAGGCTGGAGCCTATACCGTGACGGTAACGGCCGGTGATGCAGACTCCGCTGGCGTAACCTGGACAGGCTCGTTCACGATTGCGCAGAAAGAGGTCAGGGCGCACGGCGTTAGGATTCTGGACAAGGAGTACGACGGCAATCCCAGCGTAAAGTTCGATTACTCGAAAGTCAGTTTTGTCAGTGGGTACGGTCTTGTCGAAGGTGATGAGGCAGAGGTCTATGTGGACGCTGAATTTGAGGACGAGAATGTCGGGAACGACAAGACGTTTTCCTTCAGTTCCAGTCTGGTAGGTGACGATGCCAGTAATTATTCCCTCACCCTCAGCGAGGACTTTGGGCGTGAGCAGGCGAATATCACGCCGCGCGTGCTGACGGTGAACTGGAGCGATGCGAAGCTCACCTACAACGGCTCCCCGCAGGCTCCGACCTGCACGTTGGACAACGTGGTTCAGGGCGAATCCGTATATGCCAGCGTGGAGGTGAGCGGTGAGCATACCAACGCGGGCACTTATACCGCCGAGGCGCATATCTACAACGCGAACTACACGCTGGCCGATTCAAGCAAGACGACTTCGTTCACCATCGAGAAGGCCTCTTTTGTGCCGAGTGTTTCGATCAGCGGGTGGACCTACGGTGATGGGGCCGCTACGCCCTCTGTCACTGGTAACCCTGGCGGCGGTGATGTGACCTTTGCGTACAGCGCTAAGGGCAAGGATGACTGGTCTGAGACCGTTCCTACCGCCGCCGGCGAGTACACTGTGAGAGCCACCGTGGCCGAGACCGCGAACTACGATAAGGTCTCTGCTACGGCGGATTTCACCATCGCGCCGCGCGAGGTGACGCTTGCCTGGAGTGACAGTTCGTTTACCTACGATGGCGCTGAGCACGTGCTGACCTGCACCGCAGGGAACCTTATCGGGAGCGATGCGGTTACCGTGACCGTTTCTGGCGCCAAGCGCGACGCCGGCACGGGCTATGAGGCCACCGCCTCCGGTCTCGATAATGCCAATTACAAGCTTCCTGCCGAGGGCGTGACCAAGACATTCTCGATTTCGCCGCGTGTGGTTACCCTTGCGTGGGATTCCACCGATCTTGTTTACAATGGCGCGGAGCAGACTCCGACCTGCTCTGTCTCCAACAAAATCGGGGACGATGATGTTGCGGTCACCGTGACTGGCGCCAAGGTCAACGCCAACGAGAGCGGTACCGCCAAGGCGGAGACCCTGATCGGTAGGGACGCCGACAATTATGTGCTTCCGGATAGCGGGCTCACGAAGAGCTTCGTCATCGCTCCGCTCGAAGCCAGACTCGTGTGGGCTAATACATCGCTTGTCTACAGCGGTAAGAGCCAGGCCCCGACGTGCACCGTATCCAATTCGGTTGCGGACGATGACGTAAAGGTGGCCGTGGACGGAGCCCAGGTCGATGCTGGTGAGAACTACACCGCCGTAGCGAAATCGCTGACAGGGTCAAAGGCCGGTAACTACGCCTTGCCCGCGTCCGCGCAGACAACCTTCTCGATCGCGAAGGCCTCCATCACTCCGGTTGTATCGATCGAGGGCTGGACCTACGGCGAGGCTGCGAACGCGCCTTCTGTCAAAGATAGCGGTAACCCGGGCAAGGGCGACGTGACTTACCAATACAGCGCTGAAGGTGCGGAGGAGTGGTCTTCGGCAGTTCCTTCCACTGCGGGCAATTACACCGTTCGAGCAACCGTTGCCGAGACCAAAAACTATTTGGGTGGTACTGACGCGGAGAACTTTATCATCGCGCCGCGCGTGGCCGTACTCGAGTGGGGTGCCACTACGTTCACCTACGATGGTGACGAGCATGTGCCGGCCTGCGCCGTGACCAACGTGCTTTCTGACGACATCGTTGACGTATCTGTCACTGGTGCACGAGCTGAGGCCGGCACCGCGATCGCCACGGTGCAGCCCCTCGACAACAACAACTACGCGCTGCCCAAGGAAGGTGTTTCGGTCGAGTTCACCATCAAGAAGGCCTCGATTGCGCCGGCCGTTTCCATCGCGGATTGGACGTACGGCCAGGCTCCCAGTGTGGTTTCCATCACCGGCAACACAGGTGACGGAGCGGCGACCGTTGAGTACGCCGCGCGCGCCGACGAGGACGCCCAGTCCGAGGACGGCTGGTCTGCGGAGGTTCCGACCGAGGCGGGCGACTACACCGTGCGAGCCACCATCGCCGAGACTCCCAACTACGCGGGCGCCGTCGCCACGGCGGACTTCTCGATCGCGCGCAGGAGCATCGAGAGCGCGAAGGTAGTGCTCGGCCCCGGCCTGACGGCCAGCGACGAGGAGCAGGAGCAGGCCGTCGAGTCCGTCACGCTTGCGGACGGTACCGTGCTCGGGGCCAGCGACTACGTGCTTTCTGGCAACAAGGTTACCGAATCCGGTACCTACAGACTGACCGTCACGGGAACCGGCAACTACACCGGCTCCGTTGAGGTGGAGTTTACCGTTGCGCCCAAGCCTGACGGGCAAGATGACGATAAGGGCGATGATGGCAAGAAGGACGACGGAAGCGACGCCGATGACAAAGGCGACGGTGACGACGACTCCGGCAAGGAGGACACCGATAAGCACGCAGCCGACAAAGACAAGCTCGTCGGCACCGGCGACTTTGCTGCCACGGCCATGGTGGCCGCAGCCGTAGCCGGTCTGGCCCTCGCAACCATCGGAGCCATCGCCCGTCGTCGCACCGCCGCGTAGCCTGCCGGCGAGAGCGAGCTGCAACTGAGCCCGAATTCGTTCTCGGACGACTCAGCCGGTGCGCAAAGCTGCCAGCGAAAGCCGGCCTCGATTCGAGGCCGGCTTTCGTTTTGCCGTTGCCAGCCGGACTGCATGCGCTCCCTGTCTGGCTCGCGTCCCGTCGCTCCGGGTCCATCCCTCTACAGGTGGCATGGTATGGCTAGTTTGTGACCCGCAGGCCTAACGGCCCCTCCTGTCAAAGAGGCGCCCCGATCGACGGGAGGAGAGCCCCGTCGCCCCTGTTAGATGGATTAATTTGCCGATTCCTTGCAGAGCCCACCGGCCCCTTATGGTAACGTTCTCGTGTTTGTAGTTTGCTGAACTGTGTCTGGGGTGTTCGCTATGAAGGCTGTACGAAATAAGAAGGGTGCGCTGGGTCTGCTGCTCGCCGCTGCGTTGGCGCTGGCGGTTCCGTCTGCCGCGTTGGCCGACACTACCCCCCCCTCTGTGGTGCTGGGCGATCCGGTGGTTTCTCAAGAGACCACGATTGCGCATAGCTATCAGTTCCCCAACGCTACGGTCACGCCCTCCTACGATGAGGACGATGGGTGGATTGCAGACCAGGTCATGACGGTTTCGATAACCGGCGGCGGCCGGATGGAAAAGATCCCGCCGGCCCTTGTGACAAATGAGGACCGCACGGTTGCCGTCTTTGAGATTAACGACGACCAAGATCTGGACGAGATAAATGAAACGCTGCGGTACATCGTCTTTGCCGGCTGCACCAGCAAGACAAAGATCGAGGTTACCATCGACGCCAACAGGGCGACTTGGGACACGGATAAGGCCACGGGCATCTCTGCATATACCGATCAGAACGGCCGCGAGCACCATTACCTGTTCGTCTCCGGCAGCTATTCTTGGACGCAGGCCTACAACCTGGCAAAGACTTACCGATACAACGGCATGATGGGTTACTTGGCCACCATCACTTCGTCAGAGGAATATGAGGCGCTCCGCACCGCAAGCACCACGGCGGGTTGGCTCGGCGGCACGCTCATGGTTTACAGCAACGGCAGTGACACCAGGATCTATGATGCAGAAGAACTCGACCGAACTGCGGGCAGCTTTGCATATCCCTCAGGGGCCGACGATGCTCTTCAGAACACCAAGGAGACCGCCGTTCCGTACTATTACTGGGCGTGCGGTCCCGAGGCGGGAGAGGCATTTGATGGCGAGCTTTCCGGTAGCGGTAGCGAGCCCAACGCGTACAAGCACGTTGGGAATGACAAGCCGTGGGACGAGGGCCGCAATCAGCTGGGAATGACCAAGTACGAGTGCTGCCTGGTGGCGAACAATGAGGTGAGCCAGGGCGGCCGAACAATCAACGACATCACCGAATCCGGGTACACGGCGTCGGGCTATGCGGACGGCTTCTTTGTTGAGTTCGGCGGATACGAAAATGACCCGGGCGAGCCTGATGCCAGTCTGTCGGGCTCGACCTCGTACACGTTTCCCGCTTGTGGCCATGAGCTTGCCTACTCCTCAGACGGCAGCTCGATTACCGTGAAGTGCAACAAGAGCGGCCAGAGCGTCTGTGACATCCCGACCGAGGGCATAACGTTGACGCTTGCCAGCGGCACCAAGACATATGACGGTGAGACTGTCGAGGCGGTCGGTACAGAGGAGGAGCGCACAGCTTGGGAGGCTGCTCGGGTCGATATTCCCGCTGTCACGCTGACGCGCTCCGATACCGAGGACGGCGACTATGTCGCCGTCGACGCGGTGAGGAACGCTGGCTACTATAAGATCACGGCGACTGCTGAAAATGCTGTCTCAACCTCGACTTTTACAATCAATAAAAAACCTACCTATGCGTATATCGACGGAACCGCAGATATATGTCGTGTGAGCGGAAAGACCTACGATGGCACGTTAGATCTAGCCATAGGCTCCTCCGAGAACTGGTATATAGATAAGAAGGTTGGCGGAGACGATGTGAGCGCTACCGCTACGGGCACTTTTGACAGCGCGGGCGTTGGAACAAACAAGACCGTGCACATCTCAAATATCAAACTTACGGGTACCGATGCGAGTAATTACGTCTGCTGGCAAACGGACGACTATGCATGTGCCGACATCACTCAGCGTGAGGTGACACTCACATGGGGCGGAACAGAGCTTGAGTATACAGGCGAGGAGCAGCATCCTGCCTGCGAGCTTGGCAATGTAGTCGATGGTGAGGCGGTTGGCCTTGCTGTGACCGGCGCTCAAGAGAACGCTGGCGGCGGTTATAGGGCGATTGCGGCGCTGAAGGGCGACGCTGCTGTTCTTGCTAACTACAAGCTGCCTGAGAACAACGTCGTCACGTTCACTATCGTGAGGGCCGCGATCAGTCCGACCGTTTCCATCGGGGGCTGGACTTACGGCGACGAGGCGGACGAGCCTTCTGTCGAGGGCAACCTGGGCGGCGGCGAGGTGACCTACGAGTACGCCGCGCGCACCGACGAGGACGCCCAGTCCGAGGACGGCTGGTCTGCGGAGGTTCCGACCGAGGCGGGCGACTACACCGTGCGAGCCACCGTCGCCGAGACCGCCAACTACAAGGGGGCCGTCGCCACGGCGGACTTCTCGATCGCGCGCAGGAGCATCGAGGGCGCGAAGGTCGCGCTCGGCCCGGGTCTGACGGCCAACGACGAGGAGCAGGAGCAGACCGTCGAGTCCGTCACGCTTGCGGACGGTACCGTGCTCGGGGCCAGCGACTACACGATCGGCGGCAACAAGGCGACCAGTGCCGGCACGTACAAGCTGACCATCACGGGAACCGGCAACTACACCGGAAGTGTCGAGGTGGAGTTCACCGTAGCCCCCAACCCCGACCGGGTGGCGGCCGACGAGGTCGTCAAGAAGATCGACGCCATCGGTGACGTGGAGTACACCGACGAGTGCCGGGCGCGCATCGACGCCGCCCGCACGGCCTACGACGCCCTGACCGATGCGCAGAGGGCCCGCGTCCCCGCCGCCTCCCTCAAGAGGCTCGAGGAGGCCGAGTCCGCCTACGCCAGCGCCGAGCGGGACGCCGCCGACAAGGTGAAGCGCGAGGAAGAGGAAAAGGCCAAGAGGGAGGCCGAGGAGAAAGCCAGGCGCGAAGCCGCTGAAAAGGAGAGGTCCGGCAAAGACAAGCTCCCCACCACCGGCGACCTTGCTGCCACGGCCATGGTTGTCGTAGCCGTAGCCGGTCTGGCCCTCGCAACCATCGGGGCCGTTGCCCGTCGCCGCACCGCCGCGTAGCCTTCCGGCGAGAGCGGGCTGCAGCTGAGCCCGGCTTCGTTCTCGAACGATTCAGCTGGTAACAAATCTCGCAGCGAAAGCCGGCCTCGACGCGAGGCCGGCTTTCGTTTTGCCGTTGTCCGCCGGACTGCATGCGCTCTCTATCTGGCTCGCGTCCCGTCGCTCCGGGTCCTTTTTCGCATCGCGACGTCACGGCTTGCCTGGATCTCGCCGCGCGGCCGCGGCTCAGTCGCCCGTGCGTTTCGGCTGGCGTGGCAAATCGCCGAATCTGGCTAGTTAATTCATATATGCGCGATTCTGAGCCGCGGATCGGCTTTCGGAGGGGGCGTCCAGCGCTGTTCCGAGGCGGAAATCCAGGGAAAACGATGGCTTGCGAACCCCTTGGGCTTCATGCGCCATCCATCCGAGAGAAAAATCGCGCATATATGAATTAACTAGCCACTTGAGGGCGGTATCCGCGCGTCCTTCAGGTCGCGTGGCCCCTGCGAGCCGAGAGGGCCCTGGGATTTACCCTGAAAAACTGTCTGGAGCGCAGCGACCAGTTTTTCAGGGTAAACCCCAGGGCCCATGCCCTTACGGCGCCGGCGTTCTACAAGGGGCTGTAATCCAACGTCGCTGCCGTCGGTTTTGCTACCTGCCGCTTCCACATTTCTTAAGCGCGCGGGCAGCTTTTCTGTGATGGCAGACCCGCGCCGGGCGCCCGAGCGAGCTGTGACTATACTGGTAACGTTGCATGCAAGCTGCGCGAGCTGCGTGCCCGCGCGCACGTTATCAGGAGGAATCGCATGGCCGAGGCTACCGAGAAAGCGCCCGTTGTTGGCATTATCATGGGCTCCAAGTCCGACATGCCCGTTATGGAGGGCTGCACTGCCGAGCTTGAGCGCCTGGGCGTGCCCTACGAGCTGATCATCGCCAGTGCTCACCGCACCCCCAACAAGGTGCACGAGTGGGCCGAGTCTGCCGCAGACCGCGGTATCCGTGTGATCATCGCTGCTGCTGGTAAGGCCGCGCACCTGGGTGGCGTGGTCGCTGCCTTTACGCCGCTGCCCGTCATCGGCGTACCCATGAAGACTTCCGATCTGGGCGGCCTTGACTCGCTGCTCTCCATGGTGCAGATGCCCTCTGGCGTGCCTGTGGCCTGCGTTGCTATCAACGGCGCCAAGAACGCGGCGATCTTCGCCACACAGATTCTGGGTGCTTCCGACCCCGAGTACCGCGACGTCGTCGTTAACCTCAAGCGCGAGATGGCTGAGGCCTAAGGCCGCACGCCGCGCCTGCGCCCCGCATCACCGCAATCTACCTGGGAGATCGTAATGACTGATCCCAACAGCAAGAACACGTCCGGACGCTCGGCCTCGCACTTCGCGAATTCGGCGGAGAGCGGCTCCCGCTCCGGTGCGTCCGGTTCGCACTTTGGCGCCGGTAAGACCCCGGCCGCATCCGACTCCGCCAAGAAGCACGGCGCCTCGTCGCATCTGAGGGAGGCCGAGCCCACGATTCGCAAGAACGCCGGCTCGCGCTTCGCCTCCAAGCACGCGGCTTCGCCCGATAAGACCACGGCCCAGCCCACAGCCGGCCGTCGTTTTGCTTCTGCCTCCAAGGGCGCTGCGAACGCGAACGCCGCCGGTGCCGCCGGTCGTACTGCCGCTCGCGGCACCGCGGGCGTGCAGCCGGTGGCCCCCGTGCGTGCGAGCCGCGCGCAGGCCGCCACGGGTGCAGACAAGAAGGCCGGTCACCGCGCTGTAAAGGCCGCCGGCAGCCACGGCGCTCCAAAGGCCAAAAAGCCCGTTGATAACGCCGCGCGTCGCAAGCGCAGCAAGATCATATCCACCGCGCTCATCGTGGTGGGTGTGGCACTGCTGCTTGTAGCGGGAGGCCTATTCATCAAGGCGCAGCTTGGCTACCAAGAGGCGCAGTCTACCTATAGCGACCTGGAGCAGTACGCCGTTAAGAGCTCCGACGGCGACAACGTCCCCACCGTCGACTTTGACGCACTCGCCGCCATCAACCCCGACATCGTGGGCTGGATCTACATCCCCGGCACGGTGATCAACTACCCCGTGGTGCAGACATCTAACAACACCACGTACCTGAGCAAGCTGTTCGACCTCAAGGGCAACGGCTCGGGCACCATCTTTATGGACATGGATAACACCTCGCCCGGCATGGTCGACCAGCAGACCACCATCTACGGCCACCACATGAACGACGGCTCGATGTTCAAGGCCATCGACGGCACGCTCAGTCAGGACGAGTTCGACAAGATCGGCAAGGTCTACTACATCACGCGCGACACCACCTACGTGCTGGAGCCCATGTTCACCGCGCAGGTGCAGGACACCTACCTCAACGCGCGCACGCCCAACTTCACCGAGGGCGAGACCACGCTGCAGAGCTATCTGGAGGACATGCTGAGCCAGGCCAAGGCTAGCTCGTCCACCGCGTCCGAGGACATCAAGTCGGTCGACAAGGTGCTGACGCTTGTGACCTGCGCCGGCGAGATCATCCCGCGCACCACGCGCGCCGCCATGGTGTGCAAGGTCGTGGAGACGCAGGATCGTACGACGAGTACGAGCGACGGCACGTCGACCGAGGACGGCTCGACGGACGAGTCGGCAGCTGACGGCACCGACGCCGCTGCGACCGAGGGCGATGCCGCAACCACCGAGGAGACGGCCACGGCGTAGGGTCGCCGCGCCTGCCGCTTTCAGCTCAATATGCACCCGAAGGGGCTCGCGATTCGACGCGGGCCCTTTTCTGTTCGCTGTTCCGCCCGTGTAGTGCCTTGTTTCGTGCGGCCTGTTGGAACGCTGCTGCCCGTCCGGCCGCGCGCGGCACCCGGCACCCCAGCGCTTACGCCTTGGGGTCTACGCGGCCGGTGCCGTTGCCGACCATCGACATGCTTTGGAAGCGTTCCTGCATGTACTCGTCGTCAAAGTGCTCGGCGTAGAAGGCGGCGACAGGGGAGTCGCCCGCGGTGTTCGTCGCGCGCTTGAACCAAAAGTCGAGCGACTGCAGCGTCATAAAGCAGTTGACGAGCATGAGCACCGAGCAGACGGCGGTGAGCGAGTAGCGCCACTTCCACGGAATCATGTTGATGAGTGCAAGGACGCGCGGCAACAGCAGCTTGATCCAGATCAGGCCGCCCAGGCCCCACATGCAGCTGAACGCGGTGCAGGTGCGCCCCGCCGTGAGCGTCACAATGGGGTCGGGGAAGCCAAAGAGCGTGATGTGGCTGTAGTTCCACGAGACCACGCCAAACGAGACCTGCAAGAACCATCCGGCAAAGACCTCAAATCCGCCGCCGATAATCGCGCTCACCAAAAAGATGATGGCAAAGTTTCGCTGGTAAAAGCGGTTGAGCGTGACGGTGAGCAGCACGGCGCCAATGCCGTAGATGGGGCTAAAGGGGCCAAAGAGCACACCTGCGCGGTCTTGCCACACGCCCGGGTCGACAATCACGATGTGCCAGATCTCCTCGAGCGCCAGACCCAAAAAGCTCGTGATCATAAAGACCCAGAACAGGTTGAAAAAGTTGAGCTTGATGTAGCCCTCGCCGGTCTCGTCGCGCCCAAGCAGGCCCTCGTTCGCGGCGTCGCGATCCATCATGTCGCGCAGACGGCGCTGCAACTCGCGCTCCTGCCGTAGGGACGGGTCGACGGTAACAGAAAGCGTGATCAGGATGAGGAGCTGCACGGTGGGCTGGATGATCTGCGGGCCCAGACCCTGCAGCATGACCTCGACCACAATCTCGACAAAGGTGTAGGCAATGAGCACGTAGGAAAGCGTGGCGGCGTCGCGTCGGCGGCTCTTGATGAGGGCTATGCCAAAGGCGATGAGGGCCACGGTGCCCACGGCCGAGAGCGCCACGCCCAAGACGACCAGGCCAACAGAGAGCACCAGGTCGTCACCGACGGTGACGGTGCTCGAACGCATGGCCAGGCTGTGCAGGCTCACGCCAAAGAACCAGGCTACCGAAGGCAGCGTGGTCACACCCGAAAGGATGCAGAGCACGGCGTAGATCTTGAGCGGCAGGCTCACGCGGGGCTGAGCTTTGGCGGGAGGGATGGCGGGGTCGAGTTGGTTGCACGCGTGGGCGCCCTTCGCTGGCAGCTCTTTCTCGGCGCGGAACCGGCTATTGAACATGCGCAAGCGCTCCTTATATATGCGACGCAAACAAAAGCCTTTCCATCATAGCGTGACGGAAAGGCTCAGCTTTCGGGATTGATGAGTGGTGCTGCGGAGGCAGGGCCGCAGGTGAGTGGAGCAGCCGGCGCGTCGGACAGGGGGCCGAGCGGGCGTGGGGGCACCTGTACAGTCGGCGGCTGGGTCTCGTTGGGCGGCGAAGGTGCAACACTTAAACGATCCCTCGCGCTTTTCGGCACAGCTCTTTACAGCTCGGTAACCGTGACTCCGTTGTAGACCTTGTCCCACTTCTCGATAACAAGGTGACCGGTCATCGGGTCCATCGCGTTGAGTACTCCACAGGTGTTTGCGCAGGTAAGCGTTTCAATATCGTCCATGCCGGCTGCGATGGCGTGCGCAAAGCCGGCGATGGTTGAGTCGCCGGAACCCGTGGCGTTGACGGCCTCGATGCGCGGCGTGACCACGCGGAAGCCGCGTCCGTTGTGGAAACCCACCGAGCCTGCGGCGCCCATGGATACGACTACCCACGGGATGCCCGCAAAGCGCTCATCTGTGGCGAGTGCCTGCTGCAGGGCGGTCGCGTCCTCAGGAGTAAAGCTCGTGCCCAAAAGCCCGTTGATCTCGCTGATGTTGGGCTTGACGAGTTCGGGCTTAACATCGCTGGCCAGCGCGGCATCGAGCGAGGCGCCCGAGGTGTCGAGCAGCACCTTGGCACCCTTCCCGTGTGCGATGCGGACGAGTTCGGCATAGTAGCCGGTATCCACGCCGCGCGGTAGTGAACCAGAGATGGTGACGACGTCTGCCTGTGCGGCAAGCATTTCGAACTTGGCCGTAAAGCCTTCAAGCTCGGCAGGGGAGACCTCGGGGCCCGATTCAAGCAATTCTGTCTGGTTGCCCTCGTGCAGGATGTTCAGACACACGCGTGTTTCGCCCTGAACGGGTGCAAAGTCGTGGTGCACCCCGTCGGCGTCCATGAGCTCGGCCATATAGGCGCCCATGTGCCCGCCGAGTAGGCCCGTCGCGAGAACGTCGTCGCCCAGCTGCAGAAGTACGCGGCTCACGTTGAGCCCTTTGCCGCCTGCGGTCTTTTGTGCGGTCACGCGGTTTACGTCATCGATTACTAGCTTGTCGAGCTGGTAGCGGGTGTCGATGGAGGGGTTCATCGTTACGGTGAGAATCATGCTTGTTCCTCCTAGAGAACCTCGATAGAGAAGCTACGGGTCACAGACTCGCCCGGCGCCGCGGTCAGGCAACCGCGCTTGTGCTCAAGGACGTCGTCCTCGTCGGAGCAGGTGGAAAGTCCGCCCCAGGGCTCGATGGCGACAAAGTTTCCCTCGGGCTTGCCCCAGACAACGAGGTAGGGGAAGTCCGCAAAGCTCAGGCGCACGCCCTTGCCCTCGTTCTTCTTGGTAAACGTAACCGTCCGGCTCTCCAACACATCAAAGATGGTCTCGGCGAACGAGAACAGCTCGTGCGTGAGTGGCAGAGTCTGACCCACCATGGGGTTTGTGCTGCGGTGCTCGACGTCAATCAGTCCCGTGGAAGGCTCGGCGGTGCAGAGCGTCTCCGCCTCGGGCGCCTCGAATCGTAGCTCGTAGTCGGTATACGACTCGTCCTCGTCGAGCGGACAGCGAAAGCCCGGATGTCCGCCGATGAAAAACGGCATGTCCTCTGTGCCATCGTTAGTAACGGTGTAGGAAACCTTGAGTGCGTCTCCGCATAGCTCGTAGCGCGCGGCGATGGTGAAGGGGTAAGGGTAGCCGTCGAGCAGCTCAGGGTGATCTGCCGAACTCAGACTCATGGTCAGCGCGTTGTCTACCTGGCTGGCTAGCTTCCACTTCTGCTTGCGTGCAAAGCCGTGACGAGCAAGCTCGATGTTCTTGCCGCCTGCCGTTGTCGCACGGCCGTCACGCAGGCCTCCGCAGATGGGAAAACAGATTGGTGCCTGGCCAGTCCATACTGCGGGGTCAGGCTGCCAGAGGTACTCGCGTTCATGCGCCTCGATAGAGGTGAGCGAACCGCCCGCCGTCGTGACCTTTACGCGTAAGACGCCGTTGTCCAGGGTGTATTCCATAAGATGTCTCCTTATAAAAAGGCCCGCACTACAAGAGATGGTAGCGCGGGCAAAAAGGGGGCGTATCGAGAGAGGAGAGATGCGCCTAGTCGTGGTATTCGCCGCGATCCCACTTCTCGATAAACTCGTCAAAGAAGTGCGGATCGGCCTGGGCCTCGGCGTCGGCTTTGTTCACGGCGTCGATCTTGGCAACGAGGGCGTCGTGTTCGGGGGTCTTCTCGTACTCCTGGTTCAGGAAGGCGAGAATGATGTCGGCCATGAGGAACTGGCCGGTGATCTTGCCGCCAAAGCCCACGACGTTGGCGTTGAGCTCGCGGCGTGCGTACAGGGCGCTCGTCATGTCGCGAACCAGGGCGCAACGGGCACCGGGAACCTTGTTTACCGAGTTGGTGATGCCGATACCGGTGCCGCACAGAGCCACGCCCAGGTCGGCGCGGCCAGAGGCCACGGCCTCGCCCACGGCCTTTCCGTAGATGGGGTAGTGCGTGCGCGTGTGGCTGTAGGTGCCCACGTCCAGCACTTCGTAGCCAGCCTCCTCGAGACGGTCGTGCAGGTAGGTCTTCTCATCGGTGACGATATGGTCGCAGCCAATCGCGACGATCTTCTTCTTGCTCATGGGGCGTCCTTTCAAGAGGTAAAACGGTATGGTGTGCGTTTTGGTGACCGGTTAGGCCATCTTGTTGAGCATGTCGACGCGAATCTGGTGACGGCCGGCGGCATAGTCGGCCTTAAGGAACTCGCGTGCGATCCTGCGCGCAACGTCGTTGCCCACAACGCCAGCGCCCATGCAGAGCATGCGGCAGTTGTTGTGCTCGCGCGTCATGTACGCGGAGCGCTCGTCAGAGATGTTGGCGGCGACCATACCCTTGACGCGGGTGGCGGTCATATAGGAGCCCACGCCGTACTCATCAAAGGCAAAGCCGAGCGAGTCCTCGTTTTTGAGCAGATCGGCAGCGACAGCGGTCGCGGAGTCGACAAAGTCTGCGGCAGGGGTCTCGGAAAGGTCGACGACCTCATGACCATCCTGGACGAGCGTCTCCTTGACGACCTCCTTGAGCGGCATACCGTTGGAATCGGAAGCGATAACAACCCTCATGACATCCTCCAATGCGTGTGCGGACGGGCCGCACGCTTGTATTCGTGCGGCGGGGGCGGTTCGAAGAACCGGGATTTCGCTCCGTCCCCGTCTTTCACGAGCATTCAAACATAATCGAACACCAACCGCAAGGATTTTCTGTTCGATAGTGTTTGTAAATGCATGAAATACGTTCACGAGTGTTTTTCTACCGTTTATCCGTGTGTGGAATTGTTTGGTTTGTGCACGGCAGAGGCGGATTTGAGAACGTGATGCGTGGAGGAACGCGCATGACGGCGCGATGTGGGGAAGGGTGATCTGCCAATCAGGAGCCCTGGGCTGCGGATGAGATGTCTTATAGGCGTGCGGCGTCGTGTGGTGCGAACGCATCCGGTATGAAAAACGGGCCCGTAGGCCCGTTGATTGCGGAAACGTGGCGGCTCCCGCCCCGTCTTGTACAGCACGTAGCGTTCTAGATGCCGCGATTCAAGGCGGTTGGCTCCTAACCGCCTTGCGCTTACCTGCTTCTCGCCCTGCCGCTTCGAGCGCGGAAGCCCCAGCTAGATCGAGTCCTGACAGATGACCTTGGTGTACTCGTCCACGGCGGCGCGCTGTTCGGGCGAGATGCCGGTCTCGCACACCAGGCCGTCAAGATCACTTAAGGAATAGAACGTGTAAAAGTCGCGTTTGCCGATCTTGCTGCTGTCGGCGATGACGTAGCGGCTGTCCGCTTTGCTCAGAGCCATCTTTTGGATGCTGCCCTCTTCCATGTTGGAGGCCGAGACGTCGTTGTCCAGAATGCCGTTTGCGCCGATAAACGCGGTGTCGATTCCGATGGTCTTGAGTGCCATTTCTGCAACCGGGCCCACAAAGGCGCCGGTACGGGGGCGATACATGCCGCCGATCAGGCACAGCTCATAGCCCTCGTGGCCCTCGAGAATCTTAAAGACCGAAAGCGAGTTGGTGATGATGCGCAGGTGCATGGAGGGGAGCACTGCCGCCATCTGCTCCACAGTGGTGCCGACACCCAAAAACACCGTCATGTCTTCCTCGATAAGCGAGACCGCAGTGTTCGCAATCTGCAGTTTTTCATCGGCGTGACGCTTGCGTTTCTCATTGTGCGTGTACTCGTGACGCAGCATGGAGCGGGAGCGGTTTGGCGTGCTGCGTGCCCCGCCGTGGATGCGTTCGACCTCGCCCGCACCGGAGAGTTCCTCGAGGTCGCGGCGGATGGTCATGTCAGAAACACCCAGGGCGTCTGAGATGTCCTTGACCGAAACCGTGCCCTGCTTTTCAAGAAGCTGACGGATTCTGTCTTGGCGTTCGGCCTTGATCATGTGTGTCTCCTGCGGGGCGTGTGAGTTGGGGCTGCGTTTGCGCGCGGCTCCAGTCGGTCTCGATGTGAATCGATTATACGCGTTGCTGTTCGTTTGACGGACTGCAGTACCGGCGAACAGGAATCAACACGTCGAATAAGTCCGTTGCAAACGGTCGAAAAACGCAGGTGAGCGGTATTCATTTTGGTGCGTGGAACTATTTTTCACCCGAAAATTGTTGGTAATAATTGTGCTCAAATTGAAAAAATCTACCAGCTAAACCCCACAATCGAACAGAACTCTTTTCCCGCATCGAGCCTCGACTGACCTCTGTTCATATTGAATCCCACTAATTGACAGGCCTTTAGAGCGGCTGTAAAACTATCGCTAACAAAAACGAACATTTTCGAACGTCTGAAGGGAAACCGCATGTCGAGCTCCAGCACCTTCTTTTTTGAGGACACCGTCTACGTGTGCGACCGGACGACCCGTGAAGAGATCTTCGCCGATGTCTCCGAGCGTCTGCTGGAGGCGGGCTATGTTGCCCCTGCGTTCCTTGAGAACGTTATTGAGCGCGAGGAGAACTATCCCACCGGCCTCGACATGTCTCCCGTAGATCCTGAACTGCCGAATTTCGCCATTCCTCATACCGAGCCGGAGTTCGTCAAGACGTGCCGCATCGTACCCGTCAAGCTCACGCAGCCCGTCGAATGGCACTCCATGACCGACCCTTCTCAGACCATCACGGTCACCTTCCTTTTCATGATTCTGAACGACGACGCTCAGGCGCAGGTCGGCATCCTCGCCAAGATCATGGACTTTGTGAATACGCTGGGCGCCGAGCGCGTGAAGGAGCTCTTCTCCATGACCGACACCCACAAGATCTACGAGTTCTTGGTTCAGAACTTCCCGGCGGAATAGCTTCCGCCTCTGAGTACGCAAGGTATAGCGCGGGCGCGCCCGCAGAAAGAAAGGACAACGACAATGATCAAGGTACTTGCCGCTTGCGGCGCTGGCGTTAACTCCAGCCACCAGATCAAGGACGCCATCGAGACCGAATTCAAGAGTCGCGGCTACAACCTCATCTGCGACGCCGTGATGATCAAGGACGTCACCGAGACGATGATCTCTCAGTACGACATCTTTGCGCAGATCGCCAAGACAGATTTCTCCTTTGAGGTCACCACGCCGATCGTCGACGCCGGCCCGATTCTTTATCGCATGCCCGCCATGGCCAAGCCCGTCTACGACAAGATCGAGGCGATTATCAAGGAAAAGGGCCTTTCGTAGGGTCTCTTCTGAGGGGCGAAGGCGATTACCGGGACGTCATCGTTTCTTTTTTTAAGCACTGTTCACATGTGTTGAAGCTAAACGAAAGAAGGATGTATGGACGCAGTAATCGGCTTCGCCAACGCGGTATTCCAGCCGCTGATCGACCTTGGCGCCGCCCCCATGATGACGATCGTTTTGACGATCATCGCCCTGCTTTTCAAGGTCAAATTCACCAAGGCGCTTGAGGGCGGCCTTAAGCTCGGCATCGCCATCACGGGCATTGGCGCGATTATCAATATCTTGACCACGGCGTTCTCTGAGGCCATGACCTCGTTCGTCGAGTCGACCGGCCTACAGCTTACCGTTACCGACGTGGGCTGGGCACCGCTCGCTACCATCACCTGGGGTTCCCCCTATACCCTGTACTTTTTGATGGTGCTCGTGATCGTCAACATCGTGATGATCGCGCTCGCCAAGACCAACACCATCGATGTCGACATCTTTGACGTCTGGCACCTTGCCTTTGTGGGCCTTGCCTGCATCTACTTTGGCGCCAACATCGTTGTCGCCACGCTGCTCGTGGTGTTCGTAGGCGTGATGAAGATCATGAACTCCGACCTCATGAAGCCGACTTTCAACGATCTTCTGGGTGCTCCCGAGGAGAACCCTATGACCACGACACACATGAACTACATGATGAATCCGCTGGCCATGCTGCTCAACAAGATCATCGACAAGGTGCTGCCCTTCCTTGATAAGTACGACTTTGACGCCGCCAAGCTCAACAACATGATCGGTTTCTGGGGTTCTAAGTTCGCTATTGGCATCTACCTGGGTATCTTTGTGGGTCTTCTCGCGCATCAGACCCCGCAGCAGATCTTTACGCTGGCCTTTACCGCCGCCACCTGCCTTGAGCTCTTCTCGATGATCGGCTCTTGGTTCATCGCCGCCGTTGAGCCTCTCTCCCAGGGCATTTCCGACTTCGCCAACAACAGCAAGTGGCTCAAGGGCCGCACGCTGAACGTCGGACTTGACTGGCCGTTCATGGCCGGTCGCGCCGAGATCTGGGCCGCCGCCAACATCCTGGCGCCCATCATGCTCGGTGAGGCCCTGCTGCTCGCCAATGTGCCCTGCCCGTTCTCTCCCACGGGCACGTGGAACGGCCTGCTCCCGCTCGGCGGCATCATCGCCATGGGCCTGACGCCCGCATTGCTGATCGTCACCCGTGGCCGCGTGATCCGCATGGTCGTTATCGGCGCCATCCTGCTGCCCGTCTTCCTGGGTGCCGGCACCCTGGTGGCTGGCTTTGTGACCGCCACCGCTCAGTCCGTCGGCGCGTTCCCCGATGGCGTAAGCGGTCTGATCTCCCAGACCACGATGGAAGGTCCGGTGGAGAAGTTCCTCGCCTTCTTTATTGGTCAGGGCTCGACGGGCGACGTTGCGATGATCATCGCCGCTGTGGTCGCCATTGCCATCTACGTGGCGCTCTTTGCCTGGTACCGCAACCAGATGATCAAGCGCAATATCGAGTACGCCAAGGAGGGCAAGTGCACCCCCTCGCCGCTCACAACCGGTAAGTTCACCGCCGAGGATCTCAAGACCGAGTAGCTTTTCGAGTTTGGCCTTGAGCCTGAGGCGAGTAATCTCGTCCGCATCGTTCGCGCATACATAAACGTCACTGAGCCGCCGTGGCCGTAGCGCAACGGGCGCGTGGCGGCACGTGACTACAGAGGGGATCGTCCTATGGGCGGTCCCTTCTTTTTGCGTTTCGCGAGCTCCTGTTGAAAGCGTGCTGCGGCCTGCGCCCGTCGTTAGAGCCATGCGTCCGTCTCCCCAGCCCAGTTTTATGACTAAAAGCAGTCCCGCACTTGGGTCAAAATCCGGAATTTTGTTAACTGAAAACTCCGAATTTTGTTAACTGGAATTGCCGTATTATGTTAATTGGAAATGGCGGATTATGTTAAACGCGCTGGTGAACGGATGTGATTGGCGATGCCGGAATCGTATATTCTAAGAATCGCAGAACGAGAATTCGACGAGCTTCTTTCTACCTTTGGAGCGGTGCTGATCGAGGGGCCAAAGTGGTGTGGAAAGACCACCACCGCTTTTACGCGCGCAAAATCCAGCCTGCTTCTGACGGATCCTTCTCGTGACTTTGAGAACCGGACTAGAGCTGAGATTGATCCGGCTCGGGCGATTGAAGGTGAAGCTCCGCGTCTTATCGACGAGTGGCAAGAGGTTCCCAAGCTCTGGGATGCCGCGCGCTTTGAATGCGACAGGAGGGGAGGGGAGCCCGGGCAGTTCATCTTCACCGGCTCCGCAACCCCGCGAGACGAAAGTAAACCAATGCACAGCGGTGCCGGCCGGTTTGCCAGGCTTCGCATGGATACGATGACCCTCTTTGAACTCGGCAAATCATCGGGAGAAGTTGAGCTTTCCAAGCTCATCGCGGGGGAGCAGTTTAATGCTCAGTTCGGTTTGCTTGATTCGAAGGCTATCGCCGAGCTTATCGTTCGCGGCGGCTGGCCGGCGTCCATTAAAAGAAGCACTGCGGCGGCTGCCCGAATGGCGGCCTCCTATATCGATGCCGTGGCCGAAGAAGACCTTACTAAGGTCGATGGCGTACGGCGTGATCCCGAAAAGATCAAGGCCGTCATTGCCTCGCTTGCCAGGAACGAGTCGACCTTGGCAACGGTTAAAACGATAACGGCCGATCTGAACGGCGGGGCCACAAGGCAGACCGTCAGCGCATACATATCTTTGCTGTCGCGCATCAGTTTCGTAAGGGACGTCCCGGCGTGGAGCCCGGCCATGAGGTCGCCGGTACGGCTGAGGGAGACGCCAAAGCATCATCTTGCCGACCCTTCCCTCGCCGCCGCGGCAATGGGGGCTAACGTTGAAGCTCTGCTGGATGACTTCAAGACGCTGGGGCTCTTGTTCGAGTCTTTGGCCTTGCACGATCTTTGGGTCTACGCTCGAGCGAATGGCATGGGCCTATACCACTACCATGACGAAGACGACCTCGAGGTCGACGCCATCGTTGCGAGCCCCGGTGGGACGTGGTTGCCGGTCGAGGTTAAGCTCGGAGCGGCTCAGCTGCCAGAAGCGACTGAGAACCTGCTTGCCCTGGAGAAGCGGATGGTGCGTGCCGGCAACAAGCCTCCCGCCGCAAAGCTGGCCATTATCGGTTTCGGTTCGCACGCACATGTGACTGAGGACGGTATCCAGGTTGTACCGTTGGACGTGCTTGCGCCATAGGCTAAGCTGCCCGCTTTCAGTTTATCCAGGCGGCCGGGCTTTTTGTATGAGTGCGAAACGTTGCTATCCCTTGGGCGCGCGGGCGGCGGGGGAGTGCGTATAATTGGGCGGAAACGCCAAGTTCGAGGCTACGAGGGGATTCAATGTCTCAAGAGACCATCCGTGCGGCCCAGCTCGCCGCAACGTGCGAGCAAAAGCAGCTGCACGACGACCTGGCCGACGACCAGCTCCATGAGGAGTGCGGTGTCTTTGGCGTTTGGGCTCCCAAGCGCGACGTCGCGCGTCTGACCTACTTTGGCCTGCGCGCCCTGCAGCACCGCGGTCAGGAATCTGCCGGCATCGCCGTGGGCGACGGCGGCACCGTTATGGTGCGCAAAGATCTGGGCCTTCTGGGCCAGGTTTTCTCCAACGCAGACCTTTCCACGCTTACCGGCCAGCTCGCCGTGGGCCACGTGCGCTACGGCACGGCCGGCGCCAAGAGCTGGGAGGCCGCGCAGCCGCACCTCTCCACCATCAATGAGGTCATCATCGCGCTTGCCCACAACGGCACCCTGGTGAACACCGACGAGCTGCGTCGCCAGCTGATCGAGCTGGGCGTGCCCTTCCTTTCTAATTCCGACTCCGAGGTGGCCACCAAGCTGATCGGCTACTTCACCCAGACCACCGGTCACCTGCGTGAGGGCATCCGTAAGACCATGGAGCTCGTGCGCGGCGGCTACGCTATGACGCTCATTAACGAGAGCTCGCTGTACGCCTTCCGCGATCCGCACGGCATTCGCCCGCTCGTGC
>CAVEPV010000002.1:93850-106413 GCA_963617695.1 Bacteroidaceae bacterium | reverse complement strand
CAGGCAGAGCGCGAGCGGGCGAGTGAGCTCATCGAGCATTATCATGGACGTTCAGAACAAGACGAACAAGGAGCTGACCGTGGTACCGCATAATGGTTCTTTTTTCAAAGGCCTTCTCGAATGGGTCATCGTCATCGTCATCGCGTGTGTGGCCACGTTCGCGATCCGCTCGTTCATCATCGAGCCGTATGTAGTCCCCACCGGTTCCATGGAATCGACTATTGAAATCGGCGACCAGGTTCTTGCCGAGAAGATAACCGTTGAGTTGGGCATGGGAGTAAAGGCGGGGGACATTGTCGTCTTCCACAATCCCGACTCCACGAGTGACCACGATGTGCTGGTCAAGCGCGTCATCGCTACCGCTGGCCAGACCGTCGACCTGATCGACGGCACCGTTTACGTTGACGGAGAAGCTCTGAGCGAAGACTATGCGACCGGACAGTCTCAGCCGCTTGCCTCGCAGGCCAATGGAGTCTCGATCTCTTATCCCTACACCGTTCCCGAAGGCTGCATCTGGGTCATGGGCGACAACCGTGAGAACTCCGCCGACTCCCGCTATTTCGGTGCTATCGACTCCAAAAATGTGATCGGCGTAGTGGTCTTGAGGTATTGGCCGCTCAACCGTTTTGGCACCCTGTAGTTCTCGAGTACTCCCAAAAGAATCACGTGCGCCCGCGCGGCGATTGCCGCTTTGGGCTACCATTGCCACCGTATGAAACGTTTTCGAATCGAGGGGATCTAGGGCATGGAAAAGTCTGCTCTTACGTTCCAGGAAATCATCCTGCGCCTCCAGCAGTATTGGGGTGCGCAAGGCTGCGTCATCATGCAGCCGTATGACTCTGAGGTCGGCGCGGGTACCTTCCACACCGCTACGCTTCTGCGCTCACTCGGCAAAGATGCTTGGCGCACGTGCTACGCGCAGCCCTGCCGTCGCCCGGCTGATGGTCGCTACGGCGAGAACCCCAATCGCATGCAGCACTATTACCAGTTCCAGGTGCTCATCAAGCCCTCGCCGGTCAACAGCCAGGAGCTCTATCTTGATTCGCTGAAGGAGATCGGCCTGGATCCTCGCGAGCACGATGTTCGCTTTGTCGAGGACGACTGGGAGAGCCCGACGCTCGGCGCCTGGGGCCTTGGCTGGGAGGTCTGGCTCAATGGTATGGAGGTTACGCAGTTCACGTACTTCCAGCAGGTGGGCGGTATCGAGGTCGATCCGGTTCCCGTCGAAATCACGTACGGTCTTGAGCGCATCGCCATGTACGTGCAGGGCGTAAACTCCGTGTATGACATTGTCTGGAGCTACCTGCCCGATGGCACGCCCATGACGTATGGCAAGGTGTTCCTCGAGAACGAGAAGGAATTCTCTGCCTACAACTTCGAGGTTGCCAATATCGACATGATGAGGCAGAAGTTCGACGATTACGAGACCGAGTGCCACTCCTGTCTCGAGCGCAGCCTGCCGCTACCGGCTTACGACTGCGTCATGAAGTGCAGCCACGCTTTCAATATCCTCGATGCCCGCGGTGCCCTGTCTGCCGTCGAGCGCGCTAACTACATCTTGCGTGTCCGTTCGCTCGCCAAGGCCTGCTGTGAGTCCTATCTTGCCGAGGTTGCAGGCAACACGACTGACGACGATAAGAATACGGAGGTGGCCTAGGCCATGGCTTCGACCAAAGATTTCCTTCTTGAGATCGGCACCGAGGAGATGCCCTCGGCTCCGCTGATCCATGCTTCCAAGCAGTATCGCGAGCTTGTTCTCAAGGGACTCGACCAGGCTGGTCTTTCCCACGGTGAGGCTCACGTCATCTCTTCGCCCCGTCGCCTGGGCATTATCGTTGCAGATGTTGCCAGCCAGACCGAAGAGGTCCATGACGTCAAGCGCGGCCCTGCAGCGAACATCGCCTTCGATGCCGAGGGCAACCCCACCAAAGCTGCCTGCGGCTTTGCTCGCAAGTGCGGTATCGATGCCGAGAATCTGGTTCGTCGCGTGGACACCGACGGCCGTGAGTACGTGTTTGCCGAACAGAACATCCCATCCGTTTCTGCCGAGCCGCTGCTGAGCGCGTTGTCCGAGAACGTTATCTCCTCGCTCGAGTGGCCTAACTACCGCTCCCAGCGCTGGGGCGACCAGAGCGCGACCTTTGTGCGCCCCGTTCGCTGGATCTGCGCTCTTCTGGGCGAATCCGTCATCCCTGTTCGCTATGCAGACGTTGAGAGCTCCAACTTCACCCGAGGACACAGGCTCATGGGCCCGGGCGACCACGTGGTCGCAACCCCGGCCGACTACGAGCGCGTGCTCGAGGAGAACGGTGTTCTTTCAGCTGAGCGCCGCCGCCAGCTCATCCTTGATGGCGTGGCCGAGATCGAGTCTGCTCGCAACGGCGCTCACGTCGATATGCCTGCCAAGGTGTTCGACGAGGTCGTCAACCTGTGCGAGTGGCCCACGGTGCTCGTCGGTACCTTCGATGCCGAGTTCCTCGACACGCCGCATGAGATTATCTGCGAGTCGATGCTCTCCAACCAGCGCTACTTCCCGATCTATGATGCAAACGGTGAGCTCACGCGCGAGTTCGTCATCGTTTCCAATTCCTTGCCCGAGAACAACGCTCGCGTGATCGACGGCAACGAGCGCGTGGTTCGCGCCCGTCTGTACGACGCCAAGTTCTTCTACGACGAAGACCTCAAGGTCTCCCTTGAGGAGTTCCGTACGCGTCTAGCTCGTGTTGCGTTCCAGGAGAAGCTCGGCAGTGTCCTTCAGAAGTCTGAGCGCATCGAGAGCCTAGCACTTGCCATTGCCCGCGAGGCGCACATCGGTGCCCACGTTGCCTCCGATGCCCAGCGTGCAGCTCACTTCGCGAAGGCAGACCTGGTGTCCTCAGCCGTTGTTGAGTTCACAAGCCAGCAGGGTGTCATGGGCGGTTACTACGCCAAGGCGGCAGGGGAGAGTGACGAAGTGGCAACGGCGATCCGTGACCACTATCGTCCTCGTTTCGCTGGTGACGAGCTTCCCGAGGGTCTCGCCGGCTGCATTGTGGCTGCGGCCGACAAGCTGGACACCATTGCCGGCATGTTCGCGATCGGCGAGCCTCCCACCGGCTCCAAGGATCCTTTCGCACTGCGTCGTAGCGCCATTGGCATGATCAACATCCTGCGCGAGCGCCTGCATTGTGGTTACGCTGCGCTCGTTGACGCTGCCCTCGACCTCTATGTGGAGCAGGGTCTTGAGTTCGATAAGGCTCAGATCGCCCAGTCTGTCTGCGCCTTCATCAAGGGACGCATGGAGCAGATGGCGCGCGATGAGAAGATCTCGCCCGACACCGTCGCCGCCGTTTCTGCCGGCAGCGTTTCTGCGCCTGCAGATTACTTTGCCCTCGCACACGCCCTCGAGGACGCTCGCGCACATGACGCCGAAACGTTCGAGAACCTGGCAACCGCCTATGCTCGTGCGAGCCACCTGTCTGACGCTGCGCTTGGCGTCGAGGTTGACGAAAGCATCCTGGGCGACTCCGAGCGTGCCCTGCTCACCGCAACCGACACGGCTTCCCAAAAGGTTGCCGCTGCCATGGACGACAAGGCGTTCGCAGACGTCATCTCTGCTCTGGCCGAACTTCGCGGCCCGATCGATGCATTCTTTGACGATGTGCTGGTTATGGACGAGAACACGCAGCTCAAGGAGAACCGCCTGCGCCTCCTCAACCGCTTCGAGGCCGTCTTCTCTGACATCGCGAACATCGGTGAGCTTGCCAAGAAGAAGTAGGGTTTCGTCGTATAATTTCGTTTATTTTCGAAACGAAGGCGCTGGGATAATCGTTTTATCCCAGCGCCTTTCTTTTCTTTCGATAATTCATACGTCTATCGAATTCACGCTCTTCCAGCACTCATTCTTACGTAGTATCGCAAGCATCGAGAGAGGAGAGCACCATGCCAGAAGATTTCGACCCGTCCATCCCTACAGTCCACGTCATCTCCGACTCGTTGGGCGATACCGCTTGCGAGGTCGTCTTGGCGGCGGCAGGCCAGTTTGATGAGGGTTCGATCAGGATTGCAAGGCTGCCCAAGGTGTCGAATATCGACCAGGTGGAGACTTACTTGGCCCCCCGTATTGCGTTTGGCGGCAAGCATGCGGTGTTCCACACCATTGCAGATTCCGTCTTGCGCAACCAGGTCTGTGACACCTGCGCCGCACTTCAAATCCCCTCCATGGACATCATGGGGCCAACGACCGGCGTGCTTTCCGTCATCACCGGGCAGGAGCCTCACGGTATTCCCGGCACCATTCACCGCACTGATGAGCGTTATTTCAAGCGTATCGAGGCTATGGAGTACTTTGTCGAGCACGATGACGGCAGGGGAGCGGACGATCTTTCGAGCGCAGACATCGTGCTGTTGGGAATCTCCCGCACCTCTAAGACGCCGCTCTCGATGTACCTTGCCTTTCAGGGCTACCGCGTGGCGAATATTCCGCTCGCCCCGGGTCTGGAGCCGCCGAAGGCCATCTTCGATGTCGACCCAATGCGCCTCTTTGGCCTGCTTTCGACCACCGACGTGATCGCGGGCATTCGCGATCGCAGGCTTGGGGACGACTATACACGTGCCATGGCTTCCTCGTACTCCGACCCTGAGGCGATCACGCGTGAAATGGAAGAGGCGCACGCCTTGATGAAGCGTCTCGGCTGCTTTATCGTGCGCACTGACCGAAAGGCAATCGAAGAGTCTGCCGCCGAGATCATCAGTCATCTCGATATGATTCAGGCCGCTCGTGCGGCACGACGCGCACGTCAGCAGGCGCAACAGAGCTAGAGGTATCTACATCAAGTAACCACAGATATATCCGTTTACGGAAACTTTCGTTACGGTCACGGGTCATTTTCCCTAACTCGAAAGAAACCGTAGCTTTTTACCTATTATGGCTTCACCCCGGATTTCGGTTCGAGATCCGGGGTTTTCGTACCACGATAGTGCGCCTCCGAGGAGACGCGATGAAAGGGGATTATCGTGAGCACACAGCAGCGCGTCTACCGTTTTGGTGTCGACGAGCACGGAACCGATGTAACCGAGGGCTCGGCCAGCATGAACTTCACGCTTGGTGGCAAGGGCGCGAACCTCGCCGAGATGGCCCGCATCGGCCTTCCCGTGCCTCCGGGATTCACCATCACCTGCCAAACCTGCGTTGAGTACTCCACGGCCGGCAATGTGTGGCCCGAGGGAGCACTTGACGAGATCGCCCAGGCCGAGGCCGACCTCGAGCGCCGCATGGGCAAGAAGCTCGGTGATGCGAACGACCCGCTCCTAGTGTCTGTGCGTTCGGGCGCGCCGTTCTCCATGCCCGGCATGATGGACACGGTTCTGAATCTTGGCCTGAATGACGAGTCCGTTCAAGGGCTCATCAAGCAGACCGAGAATCCCCGTTTCGCTTGGGACTCCTTCCGTCGCTTCATCCAGATGTTCTCCAACGTGGTTCTGGGTGTCGATTCCGATCTCTTTGAGAACGCCATCACGCAGAAGAAGGTCATCGCCGGCGTCCGCAACGATTCCGATCTCTCCGCCGAGGACCTCGAGGAGCTCGTCGCTGAGTTTAAACAGATCTTCTCCGATCACGTTTCTGCCGAGGAGCACCCGGAGCTCGTGGTGGACGGCAAGGTCCAGTTCCCGTTCGATCCCAGCCTCCAGCTTCGCCTGGCCATCCAGGCGGTCTTTGGCAGCTGGATGAATGAGCGCGCTATCCTCTACCGCAAACAGCACTCCATCTCCGATGATCTTGGTACCGCCGTCAACGTTCAGGTTATGGTCTTTGGTAACAAGGGCAACACTTCGGCCACTGGTGTCGCGTTCACGCGCAACCCCGCCGACGGCACGCGTGAGTTCTACGGTGACTTTTTGGTCAACGCCCAAGGTGAGGACGTCGTCGCTGGCATTCGCAACACCGAGCCGATCACCGACCTCAAGAACACCGAGGGTCTGCAGGACGCCGGCCGTGAGCTCGAGCAGGTCTTTGTGACGCTTGAGAACCACTATCGAGACATGTGCGACATCGAGTTCACCATCGAGCAGGGCAAGCTCTGGATGCTGCAGACCCGTGTGGGCAAGCGTACTGCGATGGCCGCGCTCAAGATTGCTATCGAGATGGTCGACGAGGGCCTTATCACTCGCGAAGAGGCCGTCTCGAGGATCGATCCGACCCAGCTCGACCAGTTGCTGCACCCGCAGTTCTCCGATCTCAGCTCCGTCGAGGTTTTGGCGCGTGGTCTGAATGCCAGCCCTGGTGCTGCTGTGGGTGAGATTGTCTTCTCGAGCGATGACGCAGTGGCAGCCGTCGCCGAGGGCAAAAAGGTCATTCTTGTTCGCTGGGAGACCAATCCCGACGACCTGAAGGGCATGGTTGCCGCCGAGGGTATCCTCACGAGCCACGGTGGCAAGACGAGCCATGCTGCCGTTATTGCCCGCGGCATGGGCGCCCCTTGCGTCTGCGGCGTCGAGTCTTTCGAGATTGATGCTGAGAACAAGGTCGTGCATATCAAGGGCACCGATACCGTGCTTCGCGAGGGCGACGTCGTCTCCATCGACGGTTCGCAGGGCATCGTTATTGCCGGCGCTGTTCCGCTGGAGACCCCCGAGCTCACCGGTGACCTCGACACCATCCTCGCCTGGGCAGACGAGATTCGCCTCGATGAGACGGACGGCCGTGCCTACCACGTCCGCGTGAACGCTGACAACCCTGCCGACGCCGAGCTCGCCCTTGGCTTTGGTGCCGAGGCTATCGGCCTGTGCCGCACCGAGCACATGTTCCTTGGCGAGCGCAAGCAGATCATTCAGTCCTTCATCCTCGCCGACAAGGACGAAATCCGCGAAAAGGCCCTTGCCGACCTGCTCAAGGTGCAGACCGAGGACTTTGTCCAGATGTTCCGCACCATGAACGGCCGTCCCGTCGTCGTCCGTCTGATTGACCCGCCGTTGCACGAGTTCCTCGATGACCCCTGCACGCTCGCCGTGTCCCTCGCTAAGCGCGAGGCCGCCGGTGAGAGCGCCGAGTCTCTGGCCGCCGACACCGAGCGCCTGCGCGCGATCGACGCCATGAGTGAGTCGAACCCGATGCTCGGCCTGCGCGGCGTACGTCTTTCCTTTGTCTACCCCGACCTTCCGCTCATGCAGGTGCGCGCCGTGGCCTCTGCGGCCGCGCGTCTCATCCGCGACGAGGGTATCGACGCTAAGCCCGAGGTCATGATCCCGCTTGTCGCCCTCGAGGGCGAGCAGGTTCAGATGCGCGAGGTCGCCGAGAAGGTCGTCGCTGAGGTCTCCCATGAGTACGGCGTCGAGCTCGACATCGCCATCGGCGTTATGCTCGAGCTTCCCCGTGCCTGCCTGGTCGCCGGTAACATTGCTGAACATGCCGATTTCTTCTGCTTTGGTACGAACGACCTCACCCAGACGACGTTCGGCTTCTCCCGTGACGACGCCGAGGCCAAGTTCCTGCCGCTCTATCTGCACCGCAAGATTCTCGAGCGCAACCCGTTCGAGACGATCGACAGTGCGGTTCTCGAGCTGGTGCGTATGGCCGTCTCGGCGGCTCGCGAGGTCAACCCGGGTATGCACTTTGGCGTGTGCGGTGAGCACGGCGGCGATCCGCTAAGCATTCCGCAGCTCTTCAACGTGGCCGGTGTCGACTACGTGTCCTGCTCGCCGTATCGTGTACCGCTGGCCCGCCTGGCCGCTGCCCAAGCAAAGCTCGCCAGCAAGAAGTAGCGCGCAGCCGAGCATGGCCGCCCCTTTTTGGGGCCTCCGTTCGCGGAGGCCCCTTTTTGCGTCTGCGCGAACAAGCACTTGAAGCATTTTCCGGCCTCCACCACAGGAAATACGCGATTTTCTCCCTTGCGCAGCTTCAGTCGTTGCGTATAATAGCTACCGTTTGTTCAACTACGTGTCGGCATACGTGTGCGGCACCTCTAGAAGAGTAAGGACTCAACATGGATTACATCCGCGCAATTGAGCGCCAGCAGATCCGCGAGGACATTCCTCAGGTTCGCGTCGGCGACAACGTCAAGGTGCACTACCGCATCAAGGAAGGCGACCGTGAGCGTATCCAGGTCTTCCAGGGCGACGTCATCCGCATGAGCGGTGCCGGTGCTCGTGAGACCTTCACCGTTCGTAAGATCTCCTTCGGTATCGGTGTCGAGCGTACCTTCCCGCTGCACAGCCCCAAGATCGGTAAGCTTGAGGTTGTTCGTCACGGCCGCGTCCGTCGCGCCAAGCTGTACTACCTCCGCGACAAGGTGGGCAAGGCTGCTCGCATTCCGGAGAAGCGCTAAGGCCCCAAGGCCGGTTGCACTGGTTCTTACCTGGCCGTCGTCCCCCGTGGGCGGCGGCCTTTTTTATCGTCGAGTCGGGTGGTGTACATGGCAAACCTCACGAGTTCCGCTCCAGCGGCACAGATTGCGGCAGAGCTTTCCAGCGCGGAAGAGGCTGAAATCCCCCAGCTTCTTGAGCGCTACGGGGAAGATCCGCGCCAACAGGTGAAAAAGGCCTGCGAGCGCGCTCGGAAGCGCCTTGAGAAGCTTCAGGCTGAGCGAGAGCGCGTAGATAAGATGTACGAAACCATGGCTGAGCTCGGCGGCAGCGGTGTTATCGTCGGAGTAGACGAGGTGGGCCGAGGTTCGGTTGCCGGGCCGCTCACCGTCTGTGCGGTTTGTCTCCCCATGGAGCCACGCATTTTGGGCCTCAACGATAGCAAGCAGCTCACCGCCGCCAAACGCGAGACGCTGAGCGTTCACATCGCCGAAGTTGCCCACGCGATCGGTATCTGTCATATTCCGCCTGCAGAAATTGATGAACAGGGAATGGCTCGCTCTCTGCGCAAGGCTGTTGCCGGCGCTGTGGCCGACACGGGCCTGACTCCCGACTGCGTCCTCATGGACGGCAACCCTTTGGGAGCCGTTCCCAACGAGCGCGATGTCGTCCACGGAGATGCCACGGTAGCGTGCATCGCCGCTGCCTCGATTGTGGCCAAGGTTACGCGTGACGAGATGATGGTCGAACTCGACGCTGAATATCCTGGATACCACCTCGCACAGTCCAAGGGATACGCTTCGGCAGATCACATCCAGGCGATCAAGGAACGAGGCCTCTCTCCGATACACCGCGTGAGTTTCTGTGGCAATTTCCTGGAAACAGCCACGCTTTTTTAGGCAAAACGCTCCATAAGTCCTGCCAACCCGACTAGCCAACATGCGATTTAGCTCGCATGTTGGCTTTTTGTTAGGTAGTGAGGAGACAGCTGTACGGCCGCTGTAAGCAAGCTGGGAATTTACGCACCAAGCCCAGACGGATACTCCAGGTCAAAACGATCGAGGGAGGGCCGTATGCCACAGACCGTACGTCATTGCAAAACGCGCTTTGATGAGAGCGACCATGAAGCGGTCGATTATCTTCAGCAATGCGATGAGCATCCCGAACTGCTCGAGCTCCTGACCACCAAGGAGCTTGGATTTCTTGGAGAATCATTGGCGCAAGCCTATCTCCAAGATCGGGGTTGGGACGTCCTCGAGCGCAACTACCGATGCCGTGAGGGCGAGGCGGACCTGGTGGCCTTTGACCCGGTTCGAGATGATGTCGTGCTTGTTGAGGTTAAGACTAGAAGAGCGCGAGGGTCTGCTGCAGACCTATATCCCGAAGAAGCGGTCACACGTTTAAAGCAACTTAAGTATTCTCGCATCGCATCCTGTTACGTGATGGAGCACCGCCAGGTCACCTCGCTCCGCTTTGACGTGATTGCAATAACGCTTTTGTCTGGTATGTCTGCACAGGTCGAATACATCGCAGATGCATTTGAATGGGACGTGCGGCAATGAGCGAGAAGACCGTCTTTGCAGTCCATGCGGCATGCCTGCGTGGCGTTGAGGCCATTCCCGTAACCGTGGAGGTCTCGATGTCTGCCGGGCTACCGGGCATATCTATCGTCGGTATGGCGGACTCTACGGTGCTCGAGGCCCGAAGTCGCATTCGCTGCGCCCTGCGCTCCACCGGCTTTGAGGTTCCGCGCAAGAGCATCACCATCAATCTCGCCCCGGGTGACGTGAGGAAGACGGGGTCCGGGCTCGATCTCCCCATCGCTGTTGCAATCCTTGCCTTGTCGGGGCAGATTCCGACATTTCGAATCGACAGTGCGCTCTTTGTAGGGGAGCTTGCCCTTGACGGATCTGTCCTACCGGTGAAAGGTGAGGTGGCATACCAGATTTTAGCTAGAGACTCCAGCCTTACGCTTATTGGCGGGCGCACGGATGAACCACTCGCCCTGAGTGGCTTAACAAGGCTCGAGATGGCCAGCGTGTCGTCACTGAGGCTTGGAATCGAAGAGGGCTGCAACGCTCATACCAAGACACGACAGGAGGCGGGAGGCGCGGTTCGACCTGTTCTCGACTACGAGGATGTTGTTGGTCAGGAGATCGCTAAGCGCGCCCTGGTGATTGCCGCTGCTGGCGAACACGGCCTGATTATGATTGGGACGCCGGGGGCGGGGAAGTCTATGCTCGCGCAACGCATGTGCGGAATTCTGCCGTCTATCGACGAGGATGAACTTCAAGAATCCCTCTGCATCCATTCAGTCGCCGGTGAACCGATTGAAGAGCTTCTTAAAGGAAAGCGGCCTTTTAGAAGCCCTCACCACAGTATCTCGGCCGCGGGCCTGCTGGGAGGCGGCAGGCCAGTCATGCCCGGTGAGGCGAGCCTTGCGCACGGTGGCGTTCTGTACCTGGAGGAGATGGGGGAGTGGTCTTCCCATCTACTGCAAATGCTTCGTCAGCCCATTGAAGAGGGGGTTATCAGAATCGTGCGAGCGAACGGCGCCTACGTGTTCCCTGCGCGCTTCCAGCTATTGGCTGCCAGCAACCCCTGCCCCTGCGGTTACCTAGGCGACCAAGAGGTGGAATGCCGCTGTACGCCGCTCGCAATCGAGCGTTATCGGACCAAGCTCTCAGGCCCCCTGGCCGATCGCATCGATATCTCAATCGATGTCATGCGTCCCGCCCCTGAGCTGATCGTTAAGGGTGCTCAGGGAAAGACTACTGGAGAAATGCGTGAAGCGGTGCAGATCGGTAGGGCGTTTAGGGAGGAACGCACGATGAAAGCGCGAAGAAGGGGAGACCCCGAGCCTACAGCTTCGGCAGATTCTGCGATACAGAGTCTTCTGCTTGACGGTGAAGGGCAATCGACCCTTTTGGAATACGCGCGCCGCAACGCGCTCACTGCGCGCGGCATTGTTCGTCTCGCTCGCGTTGCCCGCACGGTCGCCGACCTTGCTGAGTCTGAGTTTGTGCAATCAGGCCACGTGCTCGAGGCCGCAATGTTCCAAGGAAGGGAGCTGGGTGGAAATGCCTGACGAACGCTTTGAAATACGCATGAGCGATAGCCGCTACCCCGCCTCCTTACTCGATCTTTCCGATGCGCCTAAGACCCTCTATGTGCGCGGCAATCCCGACATTTTAAAAAGCCCCTCACTTTCTATTATCGGGGCCCGCAGCGCCACGCCATACGGCCTGACCGTGGCGGGTATCGCAGCTACGATCGCTGCCCAATCGGGCATAACGGTCGTCTCGGGCGGTGCCAGGGGATGCGACCAAGCGGCAGGCAGGGCCGCCTTGGCCGCACACGGCACGCACGTGATTGTTTTGGGATGCGGAGCAGACGTGGTCTACCCACGGTCCTCGCACTCTTTAATCGACCAGACGCTCGCCTCAGGCGGATGCATCGTTTCGCTCGATCCGTGGGGAACGCCGCCGAGAAAGTTCGCCTTTCCTAAACGCAATCGCGTTATCGCTGCCCTCTCCCAGGCACTTTGCATCACTGAGGCCGGACGTCCCTCCGGTACCTTCAGCACGGCCGAGTGCGCGATAGAAATCAACCGGGAAGTCCTTGCCGTTCCCGGCTCGATCCTGTCTCCCGAGTCGCGCGGGACGAATTATCTGATTGCCAACGGAGCCTGCTGTATCGAGGACGAAGACTCCCTTGAAATGGCAATCTCGCGAATCTACGGGCGCCTGCGCTACGGTCGCGAAGCGAATTTGAATACATCCGACCTAAATCCGTTGCAGAAAAAGGTTCTTCACGCACTAATCGCCTCACCTATGAGCTTGAACGAGTTGGCCCTCTTTCTCAAGCTAGACACGATGACCACGTTGCAGACCATGAGTAACTTTATGATGCAGGGACTGGTCGAGCGTTTGCTGGACGGGCGATTCGCTCCCTCGATGGAGATGCTTCACGAGCGGTCGGTTATCGTTCACAATGCTGCATCGGAAACCAAGACGTAGGGAGACAACACCGATGCATACAGTTCACGTGGTTGGCGGCGGTTTGGCCGGTTGCGAGTGCGCCTGTCAGTTGGCCGACAGGGGAGTGCAGGTAAAGCTGTACGAGATGCGCCCCGAGAAGTCTTCCGCCGCACACCACACGGGAAACTTGGCGGAACTCGTTTGCTCCAACTCGCTTAAGTCCCTGCGTGAAGACTCAGCCGCCGGCATGCTCAAGCGCGAACTCTCCCGTATGGGGTCGGTACTTCTTGATTGCGCAAAACG
>CAVEPV010000002.1:0-92937 GCA_963617695.1 Bacteroidaceae bacterium | reverse complement strand
GTCGATTACCAGCCCATGCACGTGAATTTCGGCATCATTCCGCCACTTGAGGACGGCGTTCGTCGCTCCAAACGCGATCGCTACGCAAACTATTCCAAGCGCGGTGAGCAGGACCTCGATGCTTATTTGAGCACGCGCCCAGACCTCTTTGGCACCTTTGATGCATAAGCAGATCGATAGCTTTTTAACCCACATCGAACAAGTGGAAGGCCTATCGCCCGAGACCGTTCGGGCGTACCGTTCTCATCTTGAAGCATATGCAGGCTGGTGCCGAGACACCAAGACGGATGTGCACGAGGTATCCGTCACGGAACTCAGACGCTATCTTGCACAGATGCATGAGCGCCGCCTCGCGCCCCGCACGCTGGCAGCCCACCTCTCGGCCATAAAGGCTTTCTATCGGTGGCTTAATATCCAGAAACTTTCCGATAGCGACCCGGCGGCCGCAATCGCTGCGCCCAAATTGCCGGACACACTGCCGTCTGTACTCACGGAGACCCAGGTGGAAGCCTTGTTCTCTGCCCCGGATGTGTCAAGTTCCGCAGGTGTGCGCGACGCCTTAATGCTTGAGCTACTCATAGCCACCGGCGCACGCATCTCTGAGGCAGCACGCCTCAAAGTTCAAGATATAGATATGCAGCAGCGGACCGCGCGACTCTTTGGCAAAGGATCCAAGGAACGAATTGTCCCCCTCTATCAAAATGCACTGGAGGCTACGAAGACCTACCTCAAGACGGCTCGTCCCGAGCTCCTGTCAAAGGCGAAAGGGGAGCAGGGGGGCGCCACGACAGACAGGCTGTTCATTTCGGATCGCGGCAAGCCCATGGACGCCGCTGCGCTCAGGCGCCGTTTTGACCGCTTGGTACGCATAGCAGGTCTGCCTTCGTCAGTTACCCCACACACCATGCGCCATACCTTTGCCACCGAGCTCCTTGAGGGGGGCGCCGACCTGCGAAGCGTCCAAGAGCTGTTGGGGCATTCCTCGCTTTCCACCACGCAGATCTACACCCATCTGACGCCCGAGCGCCTTAAAGTGACACTCCGCCAGGCGCATCCGCGTGGTTAGCGTGGGCACTTCATGTGCAGCTCGCTGGAGGACGCAAATAATTGCTTGGTTTTTGCCATAGAACCTGCTACTATTCTGCAGGTTGCGCATGCGCAACCGTATTTATCACACACGCGCGGCTACCGATATGCCGTGGTGCCCGTCTCACGGTAGCACAGGGACGGGTGGCAGTTCGGGTTGACCCCGCGCGGAGGCAAACCAGGAGGTAAACATGGCTACCAAGATTAATATCCGCACCCTTCTCGAGGCCGGCTGCCACTTCGGTCACCAGACCCGTCGCTGGAACCCCAAGATGAAGCCCTACATCTTCGGTGAGCGCTCCGGCATTTACATCCTCGACCTCAAGCAGACCATCATGGAGGCAGACTCCGCCTACACGTTCCTCAAGAACACCTGCGCCCACGGCGGCAAGGTTCTGTTCGTCGGTACCAAGAAGCAGGCCCAGGACGCCGTCAAGGAGGCCGCTGAGCGCGCCAACATGCCCTACATCAACCAGCGCTGGCTGGGCGGCATGCTCACCAACTTCGTCACCATCCGCTCCCGCATGAACCGCATGGAGGAGCTCGAGGCTATGGTTGAGGATGGCCGCATGGCTGTTCTGCCCAAGAAGGAGCAGGCCGTGCTCGGCAAGGAGCTCGCTAAGCTTCAGACCAACCTCGGTGGCGCCCGCGACATGAAGGCTCTTCCTCAGGCTCTCTTCGTCATCGACACCAAGCGCGAGGAGAACGCCATCAAGGAGGCTCAGCGCCTGCACATCCCCGTCGTTGCCCTCATCGACACCAACTCCGATCCCGACGAGGTCGACTATGGCGTCCCCTGCAACGACGATGCCATCTCCGCTGTTGCTCTTATGTGCGACCTGTTCGCCGACGCCTGCCTGGCTGGCACCGGCAAGGAGCAGATCACCGAGGCCGAGATGACCGCTCCCGCAGCTGAGGAGGCTGCCGAGAAGGCCGCTGACGCTGAGTAACTCTTCTTTGTAAACGTTTTTCCAGATAGGAAAGGATTCATAATGGCTCAGATTACCGCCGCTATGGTCAAGCAGCTCCGCGAGATGACCGACTCTCCTATGATGGAGTGCAAGAAGGCTCTCGTCGAGGCTGACGGCGATATGGACGCCGCTGTCGACGTCCTGCGCAAGAACGGCCTTGCCAAGGCCGCCAAGAAGGCCGGCCGTGAGACCAACGAGGGCGCCGTCGCTGCCTTCGTCTCCGAGGATGCCAAGTCCGCTGCCCTTCTCGAGCTCTCCTGCGAGACCGACTTCGTGGGCTCCAACGCCAAGTTCACTGGCTTTGCCAAGAACGTGGCCGAGGTTGTCGCCACCGCTGCTCCCGCCGATGTTGACGCTCTGCTTGCTGCCCCGATGGCCGGCAACACCGTCTCCGACGAGCTCACTGAGATGATCCACATCATGGGCGAGAACATGAAGATCGCTCGTTTTGCCGCCCGCAAGGTCGAGAACGGCGCTCTGTCCTCCTACATCCACATGGGTGGCAAGATCGGCGTCCTCGTCGAGTTCGCCTTCGAGAAGCCCGAGACCGCCGCTGCCGACGCCTTCAAGACGTTCGCCCACGACGTTGCTCTTCAGGTTGCCGCCGCTGCCCCCATCTGCGCCGTCCGTGAGCAGGTCCCCGCTGAGACCATCGCCCACGAGAAGGAGATCTACATGGCCCAGGCTGCCGAGTCCGGCAAGCCCGAGGCTATCCAGGAGAAGATGGCCATTGGCCGCCTTGAGAAGTTCTACAAGCAGTCTGTCCTGACTGAGCAGGAGTTCATCAAGGATTCCAATCTCACCATTAAGAAGTACGCCGAGCAGGTCTCCAAGGAGCTTGGCGACACCATCACCGTCGTCGACTTCGACCGCCTGGTTCGCGGCGAGGCCAACTAGTCTTTACGTCTAGTTCGTGCATGGCAGGCTGTGGGTTTTGCCCGCAGCCTGCTTTTTTATGGGTCGACTCTTCATTCCTGATAGAATGAATCGGGTTAAACAGTAAGGAGGACCTTTTGTCTGAGTATCTGTATAAACGCGTGCTTCTCAAGCTTTCCGGCGAGGCACTCATGGGCAACAAGGGCTACGGTATCGATCCTTCCGTCACCGAGGCTTTGGCCGTCCAGGTCAAGCAGCTTCATGAGGAAGGCATCGAGGTCGGCATCGTCGTTGGCGGCGGCAATATTTTCCGCGGCCTTGCGGGCGCTGCCGGCGGCATGGACCGTGCTCAGGCCGATTACATGGGCATGCTTGCCACGGTCATGAATGCCCTGGCCCTGCAGGACGCTTTTGAGCGCGCCGAGTGCAAGTGCCGCGTCATGAGCGCCATTCAGATGAATGAGGTCTGCGAGCCTTATATCAGGCGTCGCGCTATGCGTCACCTCGAGAAGGGCGACATCGTCATCTTTGCTGCCGGCTCGGGCAATCCTTACTTCACCACTGATACCGCGGCCGCTCTGCGCGCCTGCGAGATCGGTGCCGACTGCCTGATCAAGGCGACCAAGGTCGACGGCATCTACGACAAGGATCCCGTTAAGAACGAAGACGCCGTGCGTTTTGACAAGATTACGTATCACGAGGTTCTCGTGCGTGGTCTCCAGGTTATGGACTCTACGGCTACGGCCCTGTGTCAGGACAACCGTATGCCGATCATGGTCCTCAACATCGAGGGCGAAGACAATATCAAGCGTGCTCTTGCGGGCGAGTCCGTGGGCACCATCGTGGTTACGGAGGATTAAACATGTCCGATACGCGCGATAAGATGGACAAGGCTATCGAGTCCCTCAAGCACAATTTCAGCAAGGTGCGCACCGGCCGTGCCAACGCTAACATCCTGTCTGACATTACTGTCGACTATTACGGCGTTCCTACGCCCATTACTCAGGTTGCAGCCGTTAAGACTCCCGAGGCCCACATGCTCATGATCGAGCCTTGGGACAAGGCGCTGGTCAATGCCATTGTTAAGGCTGTCGGCGCCTCGGATCTGGGCATCACCCCCAACAGCGACGGTAGCGTCGTCCGCCTGCCGTTCCCGGCTCCCACCGAGGAGCGCCGCCGTGAGCTCGTCAAAGAGTGCCGCGAGTACGCCGAGCAGTGCCGCGTGGCTATTCGCAACATCCGTCGCGATGCCAACAATAAGCTTGAGCGTGACGAGGAGCTCACCGAGGACGACGTTCGTCGCGAACAGGCCAAGGTTCAGAAGCTCACCGACGAGTATGTCGCCAAGGTCGAGGATGTTCTGAAGGCCAAAGAAGCCGAGGTCATGGAGATCTAGTCTTGCAGTACGATCAGGATAAATTCGTCGAGTACTTCAAGGACGCGCCGGAGGATCTGGACATGTCTGCTTTGGACATGAACCGCATCCCGAGCCACATCTCCTGCATCATGGACGGCAACGGCCGCTGGGCTACGTCTCGCGGCCTTGCTCGTACTGAGGGGCATAAGGCCGGCATCGTCTCGCTGCGCGAGATTATTCGCTCCTGCGTTCGTTTGGGCGTAGATGTACTTTCTGCCTACGCGTTCTCGACCGAGAACTGGAATAGGCCGCAGCATGAGGTGAACGTCTTGATGCACCTGTTTGCCAAGACGTTCATTGATGAACTCCCGCTCCTTAAACGAGAGAACGTTCGCGTGGTCTTTCTTGGCGACATTAGTGCCCTTCCCAAAAAGACTCGCGACGTCTTTGAGTTTGGTCTGAAGGAATGCGCCGAGCACACGGGTATGGTCCTTGCGCTCGCTGTCAACTACGGCGGCCGCGCTGAAATCGTCCGCGCCGCAAAGGCGCTCGCTGCAAAGGTGGCCGATGGCTCAATCGCCGCGGAAGACATCGACGACAAGGCTCTTGCCAATGAGCTCTATACCGCCGGGCTTCCCGATCCTGAGCTTGTTATTCGCACGTCGGGGGAGATGCGTGTCTCCAACTACCTGCTATGGCAGATCGCGTACTCCGAGTTCTACATCACCGAAACCTACTGGCCCGATTTTGACCGATGGGAGCTCGTGCGTGCCATCCTGGGCTATCAGAACAGGGATCGCCGTTTTGGCGGCCTGAGCAAGGGCTCTAAGTAACCTCGAGCATCCGATTGGAATCCAGTTGAGTCAGCATATGGAACCTGCACAACAAACCGATAATAACCCCGTGCCCAACACTGAGGCGAAGCCGTCTAAGCTGCAAAGTTTCCTCGTTCGCGCGGCTTCTGGCCTGGTATACGCCGGAGCCTTTATTGCGTGTCTGTATCTTGGAACCATCTCCACCGCCATTTTTGTTGCCATCATGAGCTGGCTCTGTTGCTTTGAGTTCTTCCGCATGATGCGTCTCGACGGCAAAGTTCCCAATGAGTTCATCGGTCTTACCGCCGCGGTGCTCTTTCCGCTCGCTTCGATCTTTGACGAAGTTTGGATTACTGTCGTCTTCTCGCTGCTGGTTCTCAGCCTGGGTCTCTGGTATGTCTATTTTCCGCGTACCCGCATCGCCGACGTGGCGGTAACGGCTTTTGGCCCGATTTACACCGGTTTTATGCTCTCCGCCATCGTGCTGCTGCGCGAACAGGTTTTTGGATTTGAGGGCGCACTGCTCTCTGTGGGCGTTTGTGCGTCTCTGTGGGTGAGCGACTCATTTGCCTACATGGTCGGCAGCAAAATCGGCAAGCACAAGATGGTTCCCAAGATCTCTCCTAAAAAGAGCTGGGAGGGCTTTTTTGGCGGTATCTTGGGCTCCATCATCATCTGGCTTATCCTCTGGGGCACAAACTTTTACGCCCTCAATCTTCCTTACGCGATACTCTGCGCGATTGCCGTCTCTGTCCTCGGCGTCTTTGGTGACCTCATCGAATCGCGCATCAAGCGCGGTGTGGGCGTCAAAGACTCGGGCAATCTGATCCCCGGTCACGGCGGCATGCTCGACCGTTCCGACTCCCTTATCTTTGGGTGCATCACGGCATATCTCCTGCTCATGGTCGGAGGCGTCCTGTAATGTCGCCCACAAGCGGTGCCACAACCTCATACGATCGCAAGCGCATTGCCATCTTGGGATGCACCGGTTCTGTGGGTCAGCAGGCGATTGACGTATGCCGTCAGCATGCTGACAAGTTGCAAGTCGTTGCCCTTTCGGCTCATTCCAATACCGAGGCGCTCGTTGCCGCAGCGCGCGAGTTGGGAGCTAAACGCGTTGCCGTAACCGATCCTTTGCACGCTGGCGACGCAATGCTTAGCGAACTTCCTGAAACATGCGCGCTTCTGACCGGACCTGATGCTGCCGTAGAGATCTGCCTTTCCGACGACGTTGACGAAGTTCTCGTCTCAATCGTGGGCGCCGCGGGTCTTTCTGCAAGCGCTGCAGTCCTTGCCAGCGGAAAGCAGCTAGCGCTTGCCAACAAAGAGTCGCTTGTTGTGGGTGGCGACCTTTTGATGCCCATGGCGCGCCCGGGACAGCTGCTCCCCGTGGACTCTGAGCACTCTGCGATCTTCCAATGCTATCAGGGAGAAAATCCCAAGGAAGCGCATGCAATCTGGCTTACCTGCTCTGGTGGCCCGTTCTTTGGCAAGTCGCGAGCCGAACTTCAAAATGTCACGGTCTCCGATGCCCTGGCGCATCCCACATGGAGCATGGGCGCCAAGATCACCATCGACTCGGCCACGCTCATGAACAAGGGTCTTGAGCGCATCGAAGCCATGCACCTCTTTAACGTCGACATGGACTTCATTCGCGTCCTTGTACATCGCGAGTCCAAAATCCATTCCATGGTCGAGTACAACGATGGCTCCGTCATGGCACACCTTGGCGCTTCTGACATGCGCATCCCCATCCAATATGCGTTCTCGTATCCTCAACGATGGGACACACCGTCTGAGCGCATCGACTTCCGCCAGCTCGCCGCGCTCACTTTTGACGCACCGGATACCGAGGCCTTCCGTTGCCTTAAGCTCGCCGATGTTGCAGGTCGAGAAGGCGGCACGCTGCCCTGTGTGCTTAACGCGGCCAACGAGATCGCCGTCGAGGCGTTCCTGCACGGTATCTGCCGCATAACTGACATCGATCGGGTGGTCGAGGCCGTCATGGACAAACATGTGAACTCTGCGGTCTATTCACTCGATCAGCTTGAGGACGTCGATGCATGGGCACGTATGGAGTCACGTGCCGTCCTCGCGGCGCTTTCCTAACATTTCAGACCTGGAGCAGATATGCAGGCCGTCATCACCTTCGCAACGTCCCTCTTTTGGGGCGTACTTCTTCTCTCCGTCCTTGTTTTTGTCCACGAAGGCGGGCATTTTCTTGCCGCTCGCGCGTGCGGCGTGCGCGTTACCGAGTTCTTCCTAGGCCTGCCATGCCGCTATCGCATTGGACGCCCATCAAAACGCTGCGGAACCACATTCGGTATCACACCGCTCCTTCTAGGCGGATACGCTGCCATATGCGGCATGGAGCATGTCGACGCTCCTCATGCCGATAAGGCTCTCTCGCTCGTTCATGCAAAAGGACACGCCACGGTGTCTGATGTTGCATCTGAGCTCGGCATTTCCGAAGAAGAGGCCCTAGACACCTGCGTCATGCTGATGAACTGGGGGTCTATCGCCCCCGTATATGACGAGAGCGATCCTAAGAGTCACTCGTACTACCCGATGGAATACGCCTCCGCACCGCGTGATGCGGCTGGGCACACAACGCTCGATGGCAAGAAGTTCGACTCCCGCAACGCAACAAAGGTGGGGGAGAGTTGGGTTGCCCCCTTTAGCGACGAGGAGTTCCTTTCGCGTGAGCGCTCCTGCACCTACGATGGAGTTGGGTTCTGGAAAAAGATTCTCATGCTCCTTGCCGGCATTTTTGTAAACGTCATCTGCGGCATTTTGCTGCTCATGAGCGTCTACTCCATCATCGGATTCCTCGTGCCGCAAGACGTCAACACCATCGGCTCGGTGACAGAGGGCTCGCCTGCACAGGCCGCTGGTGTTGTGGCGGGTGACCAGATTACCGAGATCAACGGCACGCCTACGACCACCTGGCTAGAGATTGTCGATGCGATCGATGCCGCCGAGGAAGACGGCCTTGAATCGTTCTCGCTCACCTATGTACATGATGGCGCCGAGCACAAAGCAACTGTCGCCCCCGACAGCGACGGCGTCATAGGCATCCAAATCTACCAAGAGCTTGTGCGCTTTAGCTTGATTGATTCAGCACGCCTGGCGTTCGATTACTTCGCTCAAACCGCGCAAGGCGTCGCCAGCCTCTTGGTGCCGACCAAGACCATGGAGGTTCTCGACCAGTCCACCTCAATCGTGGGCGTCTCCGTCATGTCGGCACAGGCCGCTGCGGCCGGCCCCACCACGTTCCTGACGTTCGCTGGACTTATCTCGATGTCCTTGGGAATGATGAACCTCCTGCCCATCCCGCCCCTCGACGGAGGACGCATCCTCATCGAGATCATCCAGCTCGTGCGCAGAAAGAGGATCTCCACACGCACGCAGAACATCATTACCTACATCGGCATCGGCCTATTCGCCTTGCTCTTTGTGTACATGCTGCGTACCGACATCATTCGCTTCGTTCTGTAGAGAGGGACTTCATGCCAAACCAGCTTCCTCACGATCGCACGCGTCGCGTGCGCATTGGCGCAATCGAGATGGGCGGAGGCGCGCCCGTCGCCGTGCAGTCCATGACCTGCACCCCTACGGCTGATGCTGATGCGACCCTCGAGCAGGTCAACGCCTTGGCCGAGGCAGGTTGCGACCTTGTGCGCGTGTCCGTCCCCACCAAGGATGCACTCAATGGTTTTGAGCGCGTCTGCAAAGAGAGCCCCGTGCCCATCGTGGCAGACATTCACTTTGATTACCGTCTCGCCATCGAAGCCGTGCGGCGCGGTGCCTCCAAGCTCAGAATCAACCCTGGCAACATCGGCTCATGGGAAAAGGTTGATGCCGTTATCGATGCGGCGGGGGAGCACGGCGCGGCCATCCGCATCGGTGTAAACGCCGGCTCCATCGAGAAGGAGCTTGCTGAGCGAGACGACCTCACCCAGTCCGATAAGCTTGTTGCTTCTGCCGTCAAGTTTGTTGAGCACTTTGAGCAGCGCGGATTTGAGAACATCGTCCTTTCTGCCAAGGCTCACAGTGTGCGCACGACCATCGATACGTACCGCCGTCTTTCCGAAGAGCTTCCGCAAGTCCCCCTGCATCTGGGCGTGACCGAGGCAGGCGGCGTTCAGCAGGGCACCATCAAAAGCTCGATCGCCTTAGGAGCGCTTCTGGCAGAAGGAATCGGAGACACCCTACGCGTCTCCCTTACCGCAGATCCCATAGAAGAGGTTCCGGTAGCCTGGGGCATTCTCTCGGCGCTCGGTATTCGCCGCCGCGGCCCCGAGATGATCTCATGCCCTACTTGCGCCCGCTGTCAGGTGCATCTCATCGACATCGCAGGCGACATTGAGCAGCGGCTCAAGACTTGCGACAAGCCGATCTCTGTCGCCGTTATGGGCTGTGCGGTAAACGGCCCCGGAGAGGCCGCAGATGCCGATTTGGGCGTAGCGTGCGGACGCGAATCTGCCTTGTTGTTCAAACACGGCGAGATCATTCGCAAGATTCCCGAGTCGGCCATTATTGACGAGCTTATGACCGAGATAGAGCGCATCTAATATCCGTTTGCGCTAATATCTGTGACTTGATGCATTCCCGATCTAGCGCCCGAACAACCGCAAGGAGATACCGTGTCCAACGTCAAACGCGCCATGAAGATGTCCAAGCTTTACGCGCCCACCCTTAAAGAGGATCCCGCCGAGGCCGAACTCGCAAGCCATCGCCTGCTCCTCCGCGCCGGCATGATTCGCAAGGAGGCCGCCGGCCTCTACACCTACCTGCCCCTCGCATGGCGCGCTATCCGCAAGATCGAGGACATCGTCCGCGACGAGATGGATAGCCACGACGCCCAGGAGCTCATGATGCCCATCATGGTCGATGCCGACCTGTGGCGTCAGTCCGGGCGCATCGACGCCTACGGCAAAGAGCTCGTGCGCTTCAACGACCGCCACGAGCGTGAGTTCGTACTCGGCCCCACCCACGAGGAGACGGTCACAGCACTCGTGCGCAATGAACTCAAGAGCTACAAGCAGCTCCCGGTAAACCTCTATCACATCCAGGACAAGTTCCGCGACGAGTTCCGCCCCCGCTATGGTCTGATGCGCGGCCGCGAGTTCATCATGAAGGACGCCTACAGCTTCTCTGCCACGCAGGAGAGCCTGCAGGAGGAGTACGACAAGATGAAGGAGGCGTACGCGAACATTTGCGTACGCTGCGGCGTAAAGGCACTGCCCGTGGTTGCCGACTCCGGCCAGATTGGCGGCGACACCTCCGTTGAGTTCATGGCGCTGGCAGACGCCGGCGAGGCCTCCCTTGTCTACTGCGACGAGTGTGGCTACGCGGCCGACGACGAGGCCGCGACCACCGCGATTCCCGTGACTGAGGGCCCGGGCGACGGCACTCTTCAGAAGGTTTCGACCCCTGACATGGGCACGATCGAGGCTGTTGCCAAGTTCTTTGGCTTTCCCGAGAACGGCACACGCAAGTCGCTTGCGCTCATTGACGCCGAGGGCAACGCTGTCCTGGCCATCGTTCCCGGTGATCACGAGCTCAACGATTGCAAGGCCGAGCACGCCTTTGGCGAGGGCTATCGCATGATGACCGATGAAGAGCTCGACGAGTACGGTCTGCATAAGGGCTTTATCGGGCCTGTCAACCTGCCTCATGGCATCAAGCTCGTCTGCGACATCTCGCTCAAGGATTCCAAGAACTGGGCCGTTGGCGCAAACGAAGTCGACTTCCACTTCACCGGCGCCTGCCCGGAGCGCGACTTCACGGTGGACGAGTGGGCCGACCTGGTCACCGTTGTTGCTGGCGACCCCTGCCCGCACTGCGGCAAGTCCCTCGCCTCTGCGCGTGGCATCGAGGTCTCCCAGGTCTTCCAGCTGGGCACCAAGTACTCCGAGGCCATGGGCGCCACCTTTATGGACGAGGACGGCAAAGAGAAGCCGCTGCTCATGGGCTGCTACGGCGTGGGTGTCTCCCGTACGCTCGCGGCCATCGTGGAGCAGCACAACGATGAGAACGGCATTATCTGGCCCGTCTCCGTTGCTCCTTACGAGGTCTCCGTCATTCCTCTCGACCCCAAGAAGGAGGAGTGCGCCGCCGCGTGCGACGAAATCGTTTCCGCACTTGAACAGGCCGGCGTCGAGGTCATCGTCGACGATCGCAAGGAGCGTCCGGGCGTCAAGTTTGCCGACAACGACCTTATGGGCTTCCCGTATCAGATTATTTTGGGCAACCGAGGCCTTAAGAACGGCACCGTTGAGCTTAAGGACCGCGCCACCGGCGAGCGCAGCGATGTCGCCATTAGCGAGGTCGTGGCCAAGGTCACCGAGCTTGTCGACGCTGGCCGCAAGTAGGAACGCGGCGAAATGGCGGCGGAACTTTTGCGCAGGACAATTTCTTTAAAATTCTCCTTGCAAATGTCCAAGTCATTTCGTATAGTATTCAAGCACCGATTGGGGGCATAGCTCAGCTGGGAGAGCGCTTGACTGGCAGTCAAGAGGTCAGGGGTTCGATCCCCCTTGTCTCCACCATCGTAACTTCGCAGCCTTCGGGAAACCGGAGGCTGTTTTCTTATCAACAAACGGGCTCATGGCGCAACGGTTAGCGCAGGGGACTCATAATCCCTGGGTTGCAGGTTCGAATCCTGCTGGGCCCACCAGCAAACCTCAGGTCACGGTGTATGCCGTGACCTTTTTTGTTAAAAAGGGGAATTGGGCGGGTAGGGACCCGGAAGTATAAGCCCACGGGAGTGCGGAGTCCGCAGTCAATGCATTACCCCGATGCGTCCGTCATGAGGTTTCTCCCTTTAGAGACAAATTTAGGCCCGGTGACTTGAATCAGCGGTCATCCCGGGCCCATCGATAGAAATTTTACCCCAGCCTACAAGCACATCAAATACTTCACGCGTACAAACAACGACCCGGCATCCCCCCAGACGCGACCCTCCACAACCATGCGGTATACTTCGGTGGCTTGCGCATGAGCGCTGTCTATGACGATTCAAGGTTGGTTTATCCAGATGATCCTGCTTGCAGACAAGATTGAAAAGAGCTTTGGAGCGCGCTCGCTATTCAGCGGTGCTTCCTTCCAGATCAACGCCGGTGAGCGCTACGCTCTCGTTGGCCCCAACGGTGCGGGCAAGACCACGATGCTCAAGATCATCATGGGCATCGACGCGCCCGATGGCGGAACCATCCAGTTCTCCAAGGGCACCCAGGTAGGCTACTTGGAGCAGGAGACCGACCTCGCAAGCGATACCACCATTCTCGAAGAGGTCGTCGCCTCGGCTCACGAGATCACCAAGATGGGGGAGCGCGCCCAGGAGCTTCAGCTCAAGATTGCCGAAGTCTCTGAATCCGGCGGCGACGTTGATGCACTGCTTGAAGAGTACGGCCACGTTCAGGATCGCTTTGAGCATCTGGGCGGCTACGAGCTTGAAAGCAACGCGAAGAAGATCCTCTCGGGCCTTGGCTTTCACCCGGACGACTTCGACCGCCCTTGTTCTGAGTTCTCGGGCGGCTGGCAGATGCGCATTGCGCTTGCCAAGCTTTTCTTGCGCCATCCGGATCTGTTGCTCCTCGACGAGCCCACCAACCACCTGGACCTCGAGAGCGTTCAATGGCTGCGTGGCTTTATCTCGAGCTACGAGGGCGCCGTGTTGATCGTCAGCCACGACCGAGCGTTTATGGATGCCTGCGTGGACCACGTGGCAGCCCTTGAAAACCGCCGCATCACAACCTACACGGGCAACTACAGCTCCTATCTCAAGCAGCGTGAGGACAACCTTGAACAGATGCGCGCCAAGCGCGCCGCTCAGGAGCGCGACATCGCCCATATGCAGGTGTTCGTAGACAAGTTCCGATACAAGCCCACCAAGGCCGCTCAGGCACAGGAGCGCATTCGCAAGATCGAGCAGATCAAAAGCGAGCTCGTCATCCTGCCCGAGGGCCACAAGCACATCAACTTCAACTTCCCCGATCCGCCGCGATCCGGCGACATGGTCATCTCGCTCGAGAACGTCTCCAAGTCCTACGGCGACAAACACATCTACAGTGACATCGACCTTAAGCTCTACCGTGGCGACCACGTGGCGCTCGTCGGCCCTAACGGTGCCGGCAAATCGACCCTCATGAAGATGATTGCGGGAATCGAAGCCCCCTCTACGGGCGCACGTGACCTTGGCACCAACGTAGGCATCGCGTACTACGCTCAGCACGCGCTCGAGGGTATGAACGAGAACAACTCGGTTCTGCAAGAGATCGACACCGTAACGCCCAAGTGGACGGTGCCCCAACAGCGCAGCTTGCTCGGCGCCTTCCTTTTTAGTGACAACGATGCCATCGAGAAAAAGGTACGTGTCCTCTCGGGAGGCGAGAAGGCCCGTCTAGCATTGGCCAAGATGCTCGTGGCGCCCGAAGCGCTGCTCTGCCTCGACGAGCCTACAAACCACCTGGACATTGACTCCGTAGACATGCTCGAAAACGCACTCAAGCGCTTCCCGGGTACTATCGTCCTCATCAGCCATGACGAGCACCTGGTGCGCTCGGTCGCCAACCGTGTGATCGATATCCGCGACGGTAAGATGCGCGTGTACGATGGCGACTACGATTACTATCTGTTTAAGCGCGAAGAGCTGGCACAACGCGAACAAGGAATTGAACCGTCCGTGCAGAAAGTCGTCGCTCCGGCCGCTCAGAGCGAGCCGAAGAAGCTCAACCATCCCCACACTTCTGCTGTGGAGAAACCCCGCGAGGGCGGCAAGAAGACCAAGGAACAGCGCCGTGCCGAGGCTGAGGCGCGCGCAGCCCTAAATAAGAAGCTCAAGGGCACCAAGTCGCGCTTGGCTCAGGTTGAGAAAAAGCTCGAATGCGACCGAAAACGCTATGACGAGCTCATGGAATTGATGGCCTCTGAGGAGCTTTACGCCGATCAGGAGAAATTCAACCAAGCCCTTGCGGAATACAACGGTCTAAAGCAGGAAATCCCGGCGCTTGAGGATGAATGGCTCGAGCTGTCGACGACCATCGAAGAGGAGACCGCACGTGGACTTGCATAGGGCAGGGGCTATCGCCTGCAGCGTGCTGAGCATAGTTGCGCGCGTCTGCGGCATTGTGCTGTGCGTTTTTACCATCATGCTCTGTTTTCCGGGGCTCATTGCGAAACTCAAGCTTGTTGACCTTGTATTCGATCTGGCAGCGGCCCTGCCATCTGTAATTTCGGGTTACGGGCTGATTCCCTCGCCCATGGGAGGCGTTTTTCGCTTTGACTTCGCACTTTGCGCGGCCTTCTTCTTCCTGATCGATTACGTGCTGCAGCGCGTATCCCGCTCCCTGCGCTAGGAGAGACCTTTGCTGAACATCCAACAGCTCTTGCTCGATGCCGTCGCACTGATTATCGGCATCGTCGTGCACGAGAGCGCCCATGCCCTCGCGTCTTATCTCCTGGGCGACAAGACGGCGCGCTCTCGCGGGCGAGTCTCACTGAACCCGCTCAACCACATCGACCCCTTTGGCACGATTCTACTCCCCATTCTGATGCTCGCGGCGGGCGGACCGGTCTTTGCTTTTGCCAAACCCGTACCCGTCTACCTGGGAAATCTCAAGCATCCAAAGCGCGACGAGGTGCTTGTGGCGCTGGCAGGTCCCGCCTCAAACCTGATTCTCGCCGGCTTGGGCAGCCTCATCGCCTATGCGATCTTCTACGCGGGAGCTTCCACCATGAGCTACGAGGTAGCTCAGTTCGTGATCGACGCAGCTTCGCTCTTCATCGTAGTCAACCTGTCGCTCGCGTTCTTCAACCTGATTCCGCTGCCCCCGCTCGACGGCTCATCGATCATCGTGCCGCTTCTTAAAGGCAAGGCCCTGCAGGAGTACTACCGCATCCAGCAATACGCCATGCCCATCTTTTTGGTAGTTCTCTATCTGCTGCCCACGGTGCTGAACATCGATCTGATTGGCTATTATTTCGATTTCACCGTGTATCCTATCGCGCAGCTCCTGTTCCAGTTCATCCTAAGTGGCATCTAAGGTAAACTGAACGTTTGCATAAGCAGTACGAACAAGAGGGGAGGGAACCGTGTCTTATCGTGTATCAACACAGGTATATTCGGGTCCCTTTGACCTTTTGCTCCAGCTCGTCAGCCGTCAGAAGGTAGACATCGGCTCCATCTCGATCTCTGAGGTCGCAGACCAATACCTAGCTGAGGTCGACCGACTCGAGGCGCTTGATCTTGACGTAGCGAGTGACTTCCTTCTTGTCGCAGCGACTCTGCTCGACATCAAGGCCGCCTCGCTTGTGCCTAACGACACCGACCGCACAAGCGAGCGTGATGATGACGATGAGCTCGACGAGTACGCCGACCTCGATGGCGACGCCCTGCGTGAAGTCCTGATTGCCCGACTGATTGCCTACAAGCAGTTCAAGGGCGCTGCGGCAGCCCTGGGTGCACGCATGGAGGCGGAGAGCCGCATGCACCCACGCGTCGCCGGCCCCGATCCTGAGTTCTTGAACCTCATGCCCGACTATCTCTCGGGCATCACCCTGCGTGGACTGGCTGTCATCTGCGCGGACCTCGACGGGCGCCGTGAGACCTTCTTGCTTGAAGCCGAACATGTGGCCCCGCACCGTGTGCCACTCGAGCTCACCGTAGCCTCTGTAGACCGTGTAACTATCTCCAAGCCGCACATGACGTTTCGAGAGCTGCTCGATGGCGAAGCCACGACCGAGCAGCTGGTCGCCACGTTCCTCGCCATCCTTGAGCTTGCCAAACGCGGCTCGGTGACCCTGAGCCAAGACGAGCTGTTCGGCACTATTCAGATCGACCGCGTTGAAGGTGCGCCCGAATACCATCCCGAAGAACAGACCTCTTCTGATAGAGGAGCAGATAATGAGTGAACTTGAAACCCTCGAGGCGTCCTCGCTCAAGGGCGCAATCGAAGCCATGCTTTTGGTATCGAGTGACCCGGTCAGCGCGTCGTCGCTAGCTCAGGTGCTCGAAGTTGCGCCCGGTGAGGTCGCCTCACTTTTGGCGGAGCTCCAGGTGGAATACCAGGAGGCCAACCGCGGCATTCAGCTCCGCGAAGTCGCAGGTGGCTGGCGCCTCTTCACGCATCCCGCTTATCACGATCAAGTTGAAGCACTTGTGCTCTCATGGGATACTCAACGCCTGTCGCAGGCTGCCCTCGAGACCCTCGCGGTCATCGCTTACCACCAACCTGCCACACGCGAAACCGTCAAGGGCATTCGCGGCGTAAACTCCGATGGCGTCATTTCCTCGCTTGTTGACAAGGGCCTCGTGCGCGAACTCGGGCGCGACCCGCAGCGCGGTCAGGCGATTGCCTACGGCACGACTTCCGCCTTCCTCGAGAAGTTCGGCCTAAGGAGCACCAAGGATCTGCCCGACCTGGAACAGTTTGCCCCCGATGAGCAGTCCCGTCAATTTATCCGCGAGCGGCTCTCCGGTCGATCTATCCAGTCCACGCTGGAGGAGACCGAAGAGGATCTTGAAGAGGAGCGCTCACTGATAGAAGACGAAGGTCTGGAGTCCGAATCCTTCACGCTCAATGCATCCGAGCACGCAGACTCAGAGGACAAGGACGCGTAGCCACATGGAAGAAACCCGCATTGTCCCCATGAGGCTCCAGCGCTTTTTGGCGCGCGCAGGCGTGGCAAGCAGACGTGGCTCGGAGGATCTGATGACCGCCGGACGCGTGACGGTCAACGGCATTGTGACCTGCGAACTCGGTAGTAAGGTTGACCCTGCCGTCGACATCGTAGCCGTCGACGGCAGGGTGGTCTCGCTCTCAGAGGGCGCCGCTTATATCATGCTCAATAAGCCCACGGGCTACGTGACCACGATGAAGGATCCCCAGGGGCGCCCCTGCGTGGCTTCGCTTGTGCCCACCGATCGCTACCCCGGATTGTTCCCCGTGGGCAGGCTCGATCGCGATACGACGGGCCTTTTGCTCTTTACCACCGACGGGGACCTGGCACAGCATCTACTTCACCCCTCGTTCCATGTAGATAAGACCTACTACGCCCTGGTCGACGGCGACATGCGCGATCGCGAGCTTGAACCGCTTCGTTGTGGCATAGAGCTCGACGACGGCCCGTGCCAGCCAGCACGCTGCGAGATCGTGGACGGGCGTGAGGCCGCCTCCGTCGCACCGAATGGCGTGCCTGCGCGCACCACCGCAGTACGCATCACGATTCACGAAGGCAGGAAGAACCAGGTCAAACGCATGATGGGAAAAATCCACCACCCGGTACTGCGCCTTCACCGCTCAACCTTTGGACCGCTTTCACTTACCGACGTCAAGCCCGGTTTGTGGCGCCTGCTTACGGCCGACGAGCAGACAGCCCTCAAACGATAAAGGAGACCAACCGATGATTATCGCCATCGACGGACCGGCAGGGTCCGGCAAATCGACCATCGCCAACCTCATCGCCGAGCGCTGCGGATTCGACAAGCTCGACACGGGCGCCATGTTCCGAACCGTGGCCTTTGTCTGCGCAGACGCCGAAATTAACCTGGATGACGAACCGGCGGTTGTCGACGTGGCGCAAAAGATCAACATCACCTTTACGCAGATTGACGGCACGATGCATGTATTTGCCGACGGTCGCGACGTTACCCGCGAGATCCGCACGCCGCAGACAGACCGCATTGTTTCCAAGGTATCCGCCTATCCCCAGGTACGTGAAGCGATGAAACGCTGCCAACGAGACTTTGCCCAGGGCAGGGACGTTGTGGCCGAGGGTCGAGACATCGGCACGGTCGTCTTTCCCCAGGCCGAGGTCAAGGTGTTCCTCACGGCCGACCCGCGCGAGCGCGCGCGTCGCCGCGTGCTCCAACGCGCCGGCGCACAGACGCTCCCCGCCGAGGAGCTCGAGGCCCAGGTCGAGCAGACCTTGGCCGACCTGCAGATGCGCGACAAGCTCGATTCGAGCCGCGAGGTTGCGCCCCTGCGCGCCGCAGAGGATGCCCACCAGATCGACTCGTCCTCTTATTCCATCGAAGAGGTCTGCGACCAGATCTGCGCCCTAATCGACGCGGAGCGCTAAACCATGAGCAAAGACTTTTCCAAGCCCGAGGACTATTACGACCGCGGCATGCGCGAGTTTCCTCTGCCTTCGCGCATCCTATACTCCGTCGTTTTGGCCATCCTGTACGCATTCTCCAAGCTCATGTGGCGCTGGAACATCCGCGATGCCCAGAAACTCGTACCCGATTCCGAAAAAGGTGCAGTCATCATCTGCAACCACACGTCGATGGCCGAGGTCATCGCGATCGTGACGCATATATGGAAAACCGGTCGCCGCGTGCGCCCCATCTTTAAGTCCGAGTTCAACAACACGGGCATTGTTAAATGGGCCTTCTCGCGTGCCGGCGGTATTCCCGTGGAGCGCGGCACCGCAGACCTCAAGTCGCTCCGTTGCGCCCAGCATGCCCTGCAGCGCGGTGAGGACATTCTGATTTTCCCCGAGGGCACGCGTATCCGCACCGATGATCAGCCCGTTGAGCTGCACGGTGGCTTTGCCGTCATCGCCAGCATGGGCAAAGCATCTATCGTCCCCATGGCGGTCTGCGGCTTTCGTGACTTGACGCCCAAGGGCTACAAATTCACACGACCCCTGACCTGCTGGATGGCCGCAGGTGATGCCATCTCGTTCAACGATGCCCCCGAGGGTCTTAAACGCCGCGAGAAGTCCGAATGGGTCGAGCAACAATCCATCGAGCGCATGTACGCGCTGCGTGACGCTCTTCAGGCTGAACATCCGGGGAGAAAGTAATGAGCAAGCCCGTAATCGAGATCGCCGAGAAGGCGGGAGTGTGCTTTGGCGTACAACGTGCACTCGACCTTGCCGTCGCAGCCAGCGATTCTGCCGAGCAGCCGGTCCATACGCTTGGCGAACTGATTCACAACCCAATCGTCGTGCAGGAACTCGAGGAGTGCGGCGTTCGCTTGGCCAAAACCGTTGACGAAGCCGCCGCAGGCACTCTAATCATTCGCGCCCACGGCGTTGCCCCGCAGGTCACGGACGAGGCCGAGGCGGCGGGCCTTACCGTCGTTGACGCCACATGCCCCTTTGTAAAACGCGTGCACAACGCTGTAGACGAGCTTGTTGCCGACGGTTACCAGGTGGTCATCCTGGGCGAGCCCGGTCACCCCGAAGTTGAGGGCATCAAAGGCCATGCGGCTCCCGACGCTTTTGTCATTGCCGAGCCCGACGAACTCGCCTCGATCAACCTGCGCCCACGCGTGGGCCTGGTAGTTCAAACAACCCAAACCGAGTCCAAGCTTCAAAGCGCGGTCTCGCTCCTTCTGCCGCGCGTTAAGGAACTGCGCGTGTACAACACCATCTGCGCCGCGACCCGCGAGCGTCAGGAGGCCGCCGCCGAGCTCGCCGCCGCATGCGACGCTATGGTCGTGATTGGCGGACGGAACTCCGGAAACACGCGCCGCCTTGCCGAGATCTGCAGCGCGCTGTGCCCCAACACGCACCACATCCAAAGCGAGGGAGAGCTCGAGACCAGCTGGTTCACGGATTCCCGTCACATCGGCATCACCGCCGGCGCCTCCACGCCGCAGGAGCATATCCAACGCGTTTTCCAAACGATCGAAGAGCTTACGGCCTAATTTATGGACCAGACGATCCCCGATTACGCCAAAACCGTAGCGAACTACGGCAGGTCGCGCGATCCCGAGGCCGGGGTCGGCGGTCTCGTTGTCTCGGTGCGCCCCGATTCACCCGCCTATGATGTGGGCATCGAGCCAGGTATGCGGATCGTGTCCGTAAACGGTAAACCTCTGACAGACATGATCGTCTGGCTGTGGGAAGGCGACGGCGACACGGTCGAGCTCGAGGTCTTCGATCCCAGCGACGAGACCTTAACGCCCGTTGAGCTTGAGCGTTTTCCCGGCGAGGATTGGGGCGTGCAGTTCGACGGCCCCATCTTTGACGGCATGCGAACCTGCGTGAACGCCTGCGTGTTCTGCTTTATGACCATGCTGCCAAAGGGTGGGCGTGAGACGCTGTACATTCGCGACGACGACTACCGTCTAAGCTTTTTACAGGGCAACTTTGTCACGCTCACCAACCTGAGCGACGAGGATGTCCAAAACGTCATCGAACATGACATGAGCCCCATGAACGTTTCCGTGCACGCTATCTCGCCCGATGTGCGTCGCAAACTCATGGGCAAAAACGCAGCCCGCGGCATCGAGGTCCTCGAGGCGCTCATGAATGCCGGCATCGAGATCCACGCTCAGATCGTTTTGTGCCCCGGCCTAAACGACGGGGACGAGCTCGAAAAGACCCTTCGCTACTGCGAGGACCACGAGCAAATCACGAGCCTCGGTATCGTTCCTCTGGGCTTCACTAAGCACCAGAAGCGTTTCACCACCTCGTATTCCGACGATGCCGACGCGGCTCGCAGTGTCATTGAGCTTGTGCGCCCGTACCAAGACCGCGCCTTCGCGCGCTTTGGGCGGCACACCTTCCAGATGTCCGACGAGTTCTATCTGGACGCAAAGCTCGACCCACCTGAGGCCGATTTCTACGACGGATACCCGCAGTACTACGATGGCATCGGCATGATCCGCAGTTACATGGATGACACGGCGCGCCTGCTCACGGAGGAGCGGGAAACACTCAACCGTATCTCTGTCGAGCTCAAGGCACGCGGCAAACGTCTTGCAGCCGTCTCGGGAACCGCGGCACGCGACACGGTGGCCTCCTTCTTCTCGCAAGAACCGCTACACGGAGAGGTCTTCGCGATCGAGAACCGCTATTTTGGCGGGAACGTCGACGTCACGGGCCTTATCTGCGGAGGCGACCTTCTGGATCAGCTGCCATGCGACCTCGCGCACGTTATGCTCTTTATCCCCAGCGTGATGTTCAACGCAGACTCGATGACGCTGGACGAGTATCATCAGGAACAGTTAATTGCTGAGCTCGAGTCTCGAGGCGCCGAGGTTCACGTCACCTCCACCATGCCTCAAGATCTGCTCGATACGCTAACGAACGTACTCGGTCTCGCCTGAGACCCCGTATGCAAGGAGATAACTTGAAACCCATCGTAGCCGTTGTCGGACGCCCCAACGTAGGCAAGTCCACCCTGGTCAACCGCATCACCCAGACCTCCGACGCCATCGTGCACGAAAGCCGAGGCGTCACGCGCGACCGTTCCTATTACGATGCTGACTGGAACGGCCGTTCCTTCACGCTTGTAGACACCGGCGGCATCGAGCCTATGAAGAGTGAGGACGTCTTCTCGACCTCCATCCGTGACCAGGCACTTTCTGCAGCGGAGGAGGCAGACGTCATCCTGTTCGTGGTCGACGGTTCCGTCGGCGTCACTGAGGAGGACGAAAGCGTCGCGCGCATGATCAAACGCGCCAAGAAGCCGACGTTCCTGTTGGTCAACAAGCTCGATAATCCCGCCCGTGAGGAAGAGCGTCTCTGGGAGTTCTACTCGTTGGGCGTGGGCGACCCCGTCGCAATCTCTGCGCTGCACGGTCACGGCACGGGCGATCTGCTCGATGAGATCCTTGCCCTGCTGCCCGAGGACGACGAAACCGAGGACGAGCAGGAAGACGACGGTATCCTTTCCGTCGCCATCATTGGACGCCCCAACGCAGGTAAATCCTCGCTGTTCAACAAGGTCATCGGCTCTGACCGCTCCATCGTGTCCAACATTGCAGGCACGACGCGCGACGCCATCGACACCATTATCGAGCGCGACGGTAAGCAGTACCGCTTGGTTGATACGGCGGGTATCCGCAAGAAGAGCACCGTTTACGAGAACATCGAGTACTACTCGATGGTTCGCGGCCTGCGCGCCATCGACCGTGCGGACGTGGCCCTGCTCGTAGTCGACTCGTCCACCGGCATGACCGAGCAGGACCAGAAGGTCGCGAACCTCGCCATCGAGCGCGGATGCGCCCTCGTTGTCCTGCTGAACAAGTGGGATCTGCTGCCCGATGACAACGCACGCGAGCGCATGATGGAGTCCGTCGATCGTCGTCTCGGCATGGCGCCGTGGGCGAACTTCCTACGTATCTCCGCGCTCACCGGCCGCTCGGTCGAGAAGATTTGGGCGCTCGTTGACTCGGCCGCTGAGAACCGCGCCGTACGCATCCCGACCTCAAAACTCAACCAGCTGCTCACCGACATGCGCGAGTTCGGCCATACCGTCGTAGACGGCAAGCGCCGCCTGCGCATGCACTACGTCACCCAAACGGGCACCAACCCTCCGGCGTTCACGTTCTTTGTCAACCACGCCGACCTGGTCACCGACACCTACAAGCGCTACATCGAGAACCGCATGCGCAAGGCCTTCGACTTTAAGGGCACGCCCATTCGCCTGCGTTTCCGCAAAAAGGACTCTAAAGACGGCGAGTAGGGGAGCGTCTGCATGTTCTTTGGCTCGACAGAGGGACTGATTCCTGCCACCGCCGTCTGCGCGGTGGTCTCGTTCATGATCTGCGGCATTCCGTTCGGACTGATCATCGCCAAGATGAACGGCAACGGCGACATCCGCGAGGCCGGCTCCGGCAATATCGGTACGACCAACGCGCTGAGGGTAGCTGGCCCCAAGGTTGCCGCAGCGACCCTGTTGTTCGACGTGCTTAAAGGCACGATCTGTGTATGCCTTTCGCGTTTTGCGCTCGCGTCTCTGCTATTCGATGGTAACGAGGCCCAGCTGGCACCCGGCGCTCCGGCGGATTGGGCGCTTGCGCTCATTGCCCTCACTTGTCTGTGCGGGCATGTGTTTTCACCCTACCTGCATTTCAAGGGCGGAAAGGGCATCGCCGTGGGCGTAGGCGTCTTGTTCGGATGGTTCTGGCCACTCGCGCTTGCGCATCTCGCCCTCTTCATCGTGCTGGTGGCCCTCACCAAGTACGTCTCGGTGGGCTCCATCGCTACGGCCGCCTGCGTTCCACTCTCGGTGACGCTTACTTTTCCGTATTCCTCGCTTGCTTGTAAGCTTCTCATGTCGCTCATGGGCGTGATCGTTGTCTGGGCGCACCGCGGCAACATCAAAAAGCTCATGCACGGCAAGGAATCCAAGCTCTCGTTTACCAAGAGAGTTTCCAAGATGGATGATGCCTCATGAACATCGCTCTAATCGGTTCTGGCTCGTGGGGCACGGCTGTCGCCGGCCTCGCTGCCAACAACGGCAACACCGTTCGCATGTGGGCCCACAGTGAAGAGTGCGTTCAAGGCATCAACACCGAACACACCAACCCTCGCTACCTGTCCGACTACCGACTGCCTGACGGCGTTTCTGCAACATCAAACATGCAGGAGGCTCTTGAGGGGGCAGACGGGGTCATCTTCGCCGTGCCCTCGACACACCTGCGCGAGGTTGCATCCAACGCGGCGGGCTATCTACCTGCGACGACCCCCATTCTGTGCCTCACCAAGGGCATCGAACTCGATTCAGGCCTTCTGATGAGCGAGGTCATCGGCGACGAGTGCGGAAACCCCGAGCGTATCGCCGCCCTTTCTGGCCCCAACCACGCGGAGGAAGTTTGCCGAGGCCAGCTTTCGGCAGCAGTCATCGCCGCGCAGGACAACACGGTCGCCGAGTTCTTCAAGCGAGTTCTCTTGGCACCGGAGTTTCGCGTCTACCTCTCCGGCGATGTTGTCGGAGTTGAAACTTGCGGGGCTATTAAAAATATCATTGCCATCGTCTGCGGTATCGCCGCCGGATCGGGTTTTGGCGACAACACTCTTGCCCTCATCATGACCCGCGGCCTGGCCGAAATCAGCCGCCTTGTGCACGCCCGCGGTGGCGAGGCCATCACCTGCATGGGTCTTGCCGGCATGGGAGACCTTGTCGCCACCTGCACGTCCGAGCACTCACGCAACCGCACCTTCGGCTACGCGTTCTCACAGGGCACGACCCTTGTGGAATACCAGAAGAAGACGCACATGGTTGTCGAGGGCGCGCACGCAGCCCGAAGCGCCACCGAGCTTGCCAAAAAACTGGGGGTTGATATTCCCCTGACGTTTGCCCTAAACGGCGCCCTATGGCACAACACGAGCATGCAAAGCGCTCTGGAAACGCTCGTCGAGCGCGTGCCCACAGAAGAGTTCTACGGTATCGACGAATAGGGGAGACCAGCCATGACCACCAGCCCAATAAAAATCTCGCCCTCGATTCTCTCGGCTGATATGGGCAACCTCGCTCAAGATCTGAGCCGCATCGCAACGGCCGATCTGATCCACATCGACGTCATGGACGGCCATTTCACGCCCAACCTCACATTTGGCCCGGGTGTCGTCGCTGCTGCCAAGCGCGCAAGTGACTTGCCGCTCGACGTTCACATGATGGTCTCCAATCCCGAGGAGTCGATTGACTGGTATGTCGACGCCGGTGCAGACCTCATCACCGTGCACTACGAGGCCGCTACGCACCTGCACCGCATTGTGAGCCGCCTTCATGAGCGTGGCTGCAAGGCTGGCGTCGTGCTCAACCCTGCCACGCCCGTTTGCGCGCTCGAAAGCATCATCGAAGACCTCGACATGGTTTTGATCATGAGCGTCAACCCCGGGTTTGGCGGCCAAAAGTTTATCGAGAGCACCTATGCTAAGCTGCGCGCCCTTACGGCCCTTTGCCGTGAGCACCACGTCTCGCCCTTGATCGAGGTCGATGGCGGCGTGTGTCTTGACAACATTGACAAGGTAGTCGCCGCCGGCGCTAACGTACTGGTCGCGGGTTCCGCCGTGTTTGGCAAGCCCGACCCCGCTGCAGCTATCGCCGAGCTTCGTGAGAAGGCCGCACTCGGCCTTCTCACCAGCGAGGTGTAGCCCCGGTGCCCATCGAACAAACTCGGACGCACGTCAACCTCGACTACGCTGCGTCCACCCCACTGCGCGCCTCGGCTCGCCAGGCTCAAGCCGAATACGACCAGAGTGAACTTGCAGGCGTCAATCCCAACTCGTTGCATTCCCTGGGGCGCAAGGCTGCAGGCGAGCTTGAACGCTGTCGTGGTATCGTAGCCCGTACACTCGGAAAGGGCGTCCGCGCCAGCGAAATCATCTTCACGGGCGGCGGCACCGAGTCGAACTTCCTCGCCCTCATGGGCATCGCAGAAGGTGCGCGCCAGCGCGACCGCAAGCGCACGCGCGTACTTATCTCCGCCATCGAGCACGATTCGATGCTCGACAACATCTCGCTTCTCCACGCCTCCGGTTTTACCACGCAGCTCGTCTCTCCCAATCGGCAGGGCTTCATCGAGCCTAACGTCCTGAAAGCTGCCATGGACGACGATGTAGCCCTGGTAACCATCATGCTCGCCAACAACGAGACGGGCGTTATCCAGCCCGTTCGCGAGCTTGCTGCCGTGGCTCACGCTTTTGGCGCACCGTTTCACACCGATGCCATCCAGGGTTATCTCCATACGCCTTTTGACGTGCAAGAACTCGGTGTAGACGCCCTCTCGCTCGCGGGCCACAAAATCGGCGGACCGGTTGGCATAGGCGCTCTCTACATCTCGCGCACGACACCCCTTCGTCCCCGTCTATTCGGTGGCGGGCAGGAGGCCGGACGCCGCCCCGGCACGCAAGATCTTCGCCAGATTGTCGCCCTCGCCGCCGCAGCAAAAGAGCTTGCGCCGCAGGTTAAAGACGACGAGCGCCGCCTACTCGAACTTTCAAACGGGTTGTACGACAAGCTCAGCAGCAACCCGCATGTTGAAGCTACCATGGGGGAGTACCGCGAGGTTTCGCATCTGGCCGGCATCGTGTCCATCACGGTCGAAGGGGTTGACTCAGAAGAGCTGATCTTGCAGCTTGACGCGCGCGGCTTTGAAGTCTCAGCCGGTTCCGCGTGCACCAGCGCAGACCTTGACGCCAGTCACGTTCTCACCGCAATGGGAATCCCCAGGCGCCAAGCGCTCGGCTCGCTTCGCATCTCGTTCGACGATCGTGTGAGGCCCACCGACCTCAATGCATTTGCCGAAGCCTTCCAATCTGTCCTACAGGAGGTCTGATGCTCGTTTCGTCGCTAGAAAGGGCGCTCCTGGAGCGCTTCCCTGTTGCCTCCGCAGAGTCATGGGATCACGTAGGTCTCTCCGTCGGAGACCCTGCCGCAGAGATTACCGGAGTGCTCTGCGCACTCGATGCCACCGCAGACTCGGTGCGCCAAGCCGTAAAGACGGAAGCAAACGTCCTTCTTACGCACCATCCCGTATACATCAAGGCACCCGAGAGCTTCGTCCCTTCCTCGCCGGCATATCCCGCCGCCGCCTCGACCGTCTACGAGGCGGCAAGGCACGGCGTCTCGATCATCTCGCTCCACACCAACCTCGACCGCTCGCTCGAAGCGCGCGCCCTTCTGCCCATCCTCATGGGCTACCGCGCCAAAACCTCGCTTGAATTTGCCCAGAACCCCGACGAGCTAGGCCTCGGTTCCATATGCGATGTCGACGAGACAACGCTACTCGGCCTTGCTCAGCAGTCCGCTCGCGCCTTTGGCACCTCGCCTCGCGTCTGGGGCTCCCCCAAAACCCCTGTAAGAAGGGTTGCGTTCCTCGGCGGATCACTTGGCAGTTTTGGTGAACAGGCCATACAAAACAACGTCGACGCCCTTATCTGCGGTGAGGCTGGTTACCACATCTGCCAAGACCTTGAGGCACGCGGACTCGGCGTCATCTTGCTCGGCCACGATCGCTCGGAGCGTCCATTCGTGGAAATCTTGGCGAAAGCAGCCCATGAGGCGGGTATCCCGACCGCATTGATAGATACAATGGATGACTCACATCTATGGTGGACGGTAACAAAAGGAGATTGTTCATGAGCCCGGCTTCTACGCTACTCGAATTGCAGAATATCGACCTGGAGCTCATGCGCACTCGGGAATTGTTGAAGTCCCTGCCCGAGATTGCAGAGCTTGCCCGAAAGCGCAAGACATATCTCAAGCTTAAGTCCAGCACCACCAAGCTTCTCGCCCAGCGCAAGGACATCGAGAACGACCTCGAGGAGCTCGATGAGCAAAAGCGCCAGTGCGACGCTGATGTCGAGCAGGCTCGTCGCGAAATCGATATGAGCGACTACAAGCAGGTTCAGGAACTCGAGATCAACCTTTCGAGCATTGCCAAGAAGCTCGACAAGATCGAGTTCGACTACAAGGCCAAGCAGGAACTGCTCACCAAGGCCACCACAGCCGAGAACGACCTCAAGTCCCGCACCGACCAGCTCGAAGAGACCATCGTGAGCGAAACCAAGGCCGCGCGCGCCCATGCTGCCGAGCTGCAAGACAAGGTCGACGCGCTCACCAAAAAGCGCACCCACATGCTCGAGGGGCTTCCCTCCGACATCGCCAACCGCTACACGAACGCTTCAACGAAGTTCAAGGGCCTTGCCGTGGAGCAGCTCAACGGCAACGTGCCGAGCGTCTGCCGTACCTCGCTTCAGGCGTCTTCAATGAACGATCTGAAGTACGCAGGTGAGGTCACGGAGTGCCCGTACTGCCATAGGCTGCTCGTCATCGCTCCCGAAGAGGAGTAGGCCATGTCGGGGGATAACAAGACGGTTCTTCTGTGCGTGACCGGCTGCATCGCGGCCTACAAGTCCTGTGAGATCTTGCGCCTTCTACAGAAGGGCGGCTATCGTGTCAAAGTCCTCATGAGCGAGCACGCCACGCATTTTGTTGACCCCGTAACGTTTCGCGCGCTCTCCCACGAAAAGGTCGCCGTAGACCTTTTTGACGACCCGCAAGACCCCATCCATCACATCTCGCTTGCCCAAGAGGCCGATGTGGTGCTGGTGGCTCCCGCGACCGCAAACATCATCGCCAAGATGGCTCACGGCATCGCCGATGACCTGATCTCTACCACGCTTCTTGCCACGCGCGCGCCGATTCTGGTCGCGCCTGCCATGAACGCCGGCATGTGGGACGCATGTGCCACGCAGGAGAACCTCCGGACCCTCAAAAATCGCGGCATCAAGATTATCCAGCCGGATTCCGGCTATCTTGCCTGCGGAGAGGTCGCGGTCGGTCGCCTTGCGGAACCCCAGCAGATTGCGGAAGAGACCATGTCGCTGCTCTCCTCGACCGATGAACTGGCAGGGGAGCGCGTACTCATCACAGCCGGCCCCACCCATGAACCCATCGACCCCGTACGCTACATCGCAAACCGCTCGAGTGGCAAGATGGGCATCGCCTTGGCTCGCCAGGCGGCGCAGATGGGTGCCGAGGCGACCCTCGTGCTTGGCCCAACCAGCGAGTTGGCCCCCGCAGGTGTAAAAGTAAGGAACGTGACAACGGCCCAAGACATGCTTGAAGCCACGACCGATGAGTTCAAGTCGGCTTCCATCGCGATTCTGGCTGCCGCCGTTGCGGATTACACGCCCGCGCATCCGTCGGATCACAAGCTCAAGAAGGCAGTGGAACCGCTCGACCGCATTGAGCTCACCAAAACAGCCGACATTTTGGCGACCCTGTCTGCCAACAAGGGAGACAAAACCGTTATCGGCTTTGCGGCAGAAACCAACAACGTTCTCGAGTACGCCCAGGCAAAGCTCGCTCGAAAAGGCTGCGACGCGATTCTTGCCAACGACGTCTCGAGTACCGAGACCGGCTTTGGCAGCGACCTTAACCGCGCCTGGTGGGTAACTGACTCAGCCGCAGAGGATCTTGGAACCCTCAATAAAGACGAACTCGCCCGGCTCATTCTGCTCAAAACCCGCGAATTACAAAGATGTCAAAATTAGTTCTTGCATCCACTCGGGAGTTTGAGTAAAGTATTCTTTGTTGCGCGAGTCGCAACAGTTTCGGGACGTGGCGCAGCTTGGTAGCGCACTTGACTGGGGGTCAAGGGGTCGCTGGTTCGAATCCAGTCGTCCCGACCAGAATTTTTTAAGCCGGGGTTTTACCTCGGCTTTTTCTGTTTTCAGGCACTTGTGTACTTCATTTTCGAGCCGCTTTCCTGCGCTTTCCAACCCCGCTGTTTTCATTTACCATGGTTAATCAGCCACGCCGCGGGTACCATGCTTCCGGTTTGGTTTTGCTGCGAAGGAGAGAAGTGGGTCTAAAAAAGAAGATCAAAAAGGAGCTGATCGGCACCTCCGATTATCCCTCCAATAAGATTTTTACGATCTCCAACTTCATAACCGCGATTCGCCTCGTGCTCACTCTGGTGTTTCTATATCTGTTCACCACCAACGACAACCGCTATATCGCCTTGGTCATCTACGCCATCGCGGCATCGACCGACTGGCTTGACGGCCAGATTGCACGCATGACCAGGACCGTAAGCTGGCTTGGCAAAATGATGGATCCCATCGTCGATCGTGCCCTTCTCTTTACGGGCGTTTTGGGCCTTGTTGCCCGCGGAGAGCTGCCGACTTGGGTCTGCGTCGTCATCATCGGCCGCGATGTCTATCTTGCCTGTGGTAACGCGATTGTGCGCCGCTACCACAAGCGCCCAATCGACGTCGTCTACACGGGCAAAATTGCCACCGCGCTCCTCATGAGCGGATTTACCCTCATGTTGCTCGGCCTGCCGATTCTCGACGGCCTCGGTTGGCTTCCCAACACCTTCACGGCCTTCCCCGGCCTTAATGCGTACGAGGCACCCATGGGTATTTTCTTTGTATACTCGGGCGTTGTATTTTCGCTGCTCACTGCCGTTATCTACACCGTCAAAGGCGCCATTGCCGTTCGCCGCGCTCAGCTTCATCCTGAAGACGAAGATGAGGATTTCCTCAATCCTGAGATTGACGATACCGACACCGATGAACAGACGGTTGCCACCGAAGCTTAATCGCCAAGTGGGGTAGAATAAACCCGTTGTAAAGACGTTCTGCACACCCGGGGGTTTAGCATGTCAGCACCTCTCAATCACACCGATTCCGTGCCCGCAGGTGATTCCACCTGCGTTTTCCGCATTCCTACTTCCGACATGACCGCTCCGGACCTTATGAAGTCCCAGCCCGTCACCAAGCCCGTCCTCACCATCATCAAGGGGCCGCAAACCGGCAACACCTTTGAGATCGAGGACACCGCAACTACCATCGGTCGCGATCCCGCGAACGGAATCTTCCTAAACGACATGACCGTGTCACGTGCCCATGCCAAGCTCATGCACACTACGGCGGGCACGACGATCGAAGATCTTGGCTCCCTGAATGGTACGTGGGTTGACGGAGCTATCGTCAATGCAGCCCCGCTTCACGACGGCTCCTCCGTCCAGATCGGAACCTTCACGCTTATCTATCATGAAAGCCAGCCGGAGCGCATCGAGACTGGTGAGTAGCTTGGCCGAGCGCACCTATCTCAGCATCGGCCAGGTAGTCAACTATCTACGAAGCACCTATCCTGATCTTTCCAACTCTAAGATTCGCTTCCTCGAGGACGAGGGGCTTATTACGCCCCACAGGACGCCCAAGGGCTATCGCCAGTACTCCAAGGAGGATATCGACCGTCTCGAGGTCATCCTGCATCTCCAAAAGACGCGCTATATGCCCTTGAATGTCATCAAGCAGAAACTCGATAGCGCATCGGACCTTTCCACGCTCGCCTTTGAGGTGGGTCTTCTTTCGGATCTCCCCATGAAGACGCAGCCCAAGGAAACAAAGCAGAAGCTGCACCCCATCGAGAACATCCCCGATCTGTTGGGCGTAGACATCTCGTTTATCCGCGCTCTCGCAGAAAACGACCTGATCAGAATCATCAAAAGCCCTCAAAACCGTGAACTCATCGATGGACGTGACTTCGAGATCATCCGCTATTGTTCCGAGCTCAACCGCTTCCACATCGAACCGAGGAACCTGCGTCAATACGTTACGGCTGCGAATCGTGAGTCGACCATGTTTGAGCAGGTGCTTATCGGCATGCTCGGTCTTGACGACTCGGATGAGGACCGCGCCGCCAAACTTGAACGCGCGTTTAGCAAACTGCACGACCTTACCGACGGCGTGCGTACTACACTGCTGAAGAACAGGGTCTTTGAGTCCCTGAACGCGGTTGTAGAAGACGCTGACGTCGAGCTCATCGATGAGGAGCTCAGTAAGGCCGAATCAACCGATGCCACCAAAGGCCAAGGACCCGTCAACGAGACAAAAACAGTAGGGGAGTAGACCATGGAAGAGCGGACGATCGAGTCGTATATCATCGACATTCCCGACTATCCCGAACCCGGCGTTGTCTTTAAGGACATCACGCCCCTTTTTGCCGACCCTCAGGGTCTTCGCATGACCATCGATGCCTTTGTTGAGCACTACAAAGACGCCGGCATCACCAAGGTTGTCGGCCCCGAGGCGCGTGGCTTCATGATCGGAACTCCGCTCGCGCTCGAGCTCGACGCGGGCTTTATCCCGGCCCGCAAGCCTGGCAAGCTTCCACGCGAAACCGTCTCTGCCAGCTATGAGCTTGAGTACGGCACCGATACGCTTGAGATTCACACCGATGCGATCGTGCCTGGCGACAAGGTTCTCATTATCGATGACCTCATCGCTACCGGCGGTACCGCTGCCGCCACCGGTGAGCTCGTGCAGAAGATGGGCGCAGAGCTCGTAGGCTACGCTGCCATTCTTGAGCTGACCTTCTTGAATCCCCAGGAGAAGCTCGCGCTTTCTGGAGACCATCCGCTCTTCAGCCTTATCAAGGTCGAGTAATCGCAGCGAAGGTTATCTGCCGTTAAAACCAGCATAGCCAAGGTACGACATCAGGTACGCTTTGGATGCAAACGCCTCCGCAGCAGCGTGAACCAACAGGGTCTCGCGCGTGATCGCGGAGGCGCTTTCTATGTCGGTGAGCTCTTCTTGCGGCTGAGCGGAAAAGGCCGAACGAACGGCATGATTGACCTCAAGGACCACGTAGTTGTAGGCCATATCCAAAGGATAGGACACCTGTTGGATATGGAACAGCTGAGCGATCGCCGTCATGCTCAAGAACTGCTTAAACACGCAAATCACGATCAAGCGTGCCAACTGCTCGCGACCGTACTGTTTTTTAATCGGAGCCGCAACCAATTTCATCTTCACGTAGTTGTTCACCATAGAAGGTGTAAGCCAGGGCTCTTCGCCTTCAGTCACCAGCGGACGTACCTGCTGCAATACGTACGAGACTACCTGATCGCGGTACAGACTCATTTCAGGCAGTTCACTATAAGAGGGGAGACGAAACGCTCGCGCAGAGGCGACCTCGTTTGAGTCCAAAAAAGCATCAGGAAGAAACGTGGGGGAGACGGATTCCCTATTGATCGAAGTTGAAAGATCAGACATGGGAATGACGCGAGCAAGATCACCCATAAATAGCCCCCTGCATATTGTTCGAAGACGCTTATGCGACCATAAGTGCGTAGCTAGTATTGTATACTAGCTGACAGTTGAGTTGGTCATGCGACCGTACGTTAAAGGAGTCGTCTATGAAGTGGGCAATCGTTGCTGATTCGAGCTGTAACCTGCGCTCTCTTCCTGGCCCCAAGGACGACGTCAAGTACATTTCCGTCCCCCTGACCATTCATGTGGGGGGAGTCGACTATGTAGACGACGAGCATCTCGATGTGCATGAACTTAATGAGCGCATCGCTTCTGAAGAGGAGGCATCCTCAAGCTCTTGCCCAAGCGCCGGTGCCTGGGCCGAAGCCTTCAGGACAGCAGACAACGTCATCGCAGTCTGCATTTCCTCTAACCTTTCTGGCAGCTTTGAGGCCGCGAACATGGCCAGAAACATCGTCCTCGATGAATACGCCCGCGAACATGACGGCGTTATTTCTGGCAAGAATATTCACATCGTGAACTCTCGCGCCGCCGGCGGAAAGCTTGAACTCATTGTCGAGTTATTGCATAGGTACCTTAACGATAATAATCCCACCTTTGACCAAGCCGTTTCCTACATTGAGAACGTTGAAGATCGCTCCCAGGTTCTTTTCTCGCTTTCGAGCTACGAGAACCTTATGAAAAACGGCCGCATGCCGCGCATTGCAGGGACCATTGCTAGCAAGCTCAATATCCGTGTACTGGGGACCGCCAGCGCCGAGGGGACTATCAAAATCGTTGGGCCAGCACGCGGTGAGAAGAAGATGGCCAAGAAAATCATCGGCGTCATGGAGTCCGACGGCTACTCGGGCGGCATGGTCTATATCGACCATGTTGAGAATGAACCCGCGGCCGAACAGCTCAAGGCCTGCATTGCTGAACGTTGGCCGGGAGCTGAGATCATGATTCTCCCATGCGGCGCGCTCTGTTCCTATTACGCTGAGTGTGAAGGCCTCATCATCGGATACACCTGGGCGTAGGATACGCGTAAATACTGAAGATTGAGCCCTGCCGATCCGCTTGTACGCGAACCGAATCGGCAGGGCTTCCCTTCGAACCAAATCTCTTTGTTGTGATTTAAATCGTCTGTAAACGACAGGCTTTCAACAGTTGAAGACTAGAAGTAGATGCAAGCGTGAATAAACGCGTACGGCAGGTACAATAAATAGTCGATATAACAACTTTACATAAGATATATTATCTCGTTTTAAACAAGATGCGACTCAACGTAACGTGCTGCCGCCGTTGCAGCGATAGCTCCATCAGATACGGCCGTGACCACCTGTCGAAGATACTTAGAACGCATATCGCCAGCGCAGTACAGGCCGGGCGTACTAGTAGACATATCCTCGGCGGTTATAACGCCGCCATCGACAGCAATCTCGACCATGCTAGAAACAAGCTGAGTGGCTGGGTCAAAGCCCACGAAAACAAAAACGCCGCACGTTCCGGGTTGGTAGCTAAATGAATGTAGCTCCAACGTATCGTTATCACGAAGAACGATTTCTTCGAGCATTCGCTTGCCACGAACTTCAATGATCGATGTGGAGAACCTCACGGTAATATTAGGTACCTTATCGATACGATCTGCAATCCCTCGCGGTGCCCTAAAATTGCTCTTCCTCACAAGCATGATCACTTCGCTAGCGAAGCGCGCTAGGAACAAAGCCTCCTCGCACGCCGTCTTACCGCCGCCAACGACATAGGCTGTCTTTCCTCTAAAGAACATCGCGTCGCAGGTCGCGCAGTACGAAACTCCCCTACCGGTAAACTCCTGTTCGCCCTTAAAGCCCGCGCGCTTAGGGGTTGCGCCCAATGCGCAAACCAAGCTACGAGCCGATAGATGTCCAGAGGGGTAAGCAAGAGAAAAGCCGCCTTGGTCATCCACCTCGATGGACTCAACGCCTTCTGAAATATGGTCCGCTCCAGCAGACAGCGCGTGATTGAAAAGAGTTTCAGAAAGCTCATGGCCCGAAACATCGGGAAGGCCGGGATAATTATCAACCAAGTCAGTCAGTGCAATCTGGCCCGCAGGAACGCTAGGCTCAAAGCAAACAACGCTTAGCCCAGCGCGTGAACCGTACAGTAACGCAGCGGCTCCAGCGGGCCCTCCGCCAATAACCGCTAAATCGTACTGATATGTTGTCATTTCAGCCACCGCCATCTCGACCAAAGGTTGTTCTTCAGCTCCGATAATACCCATATTGGGAATTCTCGATGACTTTCAGCGCACGAGAGCCATGAATCGTAGAATAGGACAGGTCGTATCGTAAGGAGCTCACATGTCAGTTGAGCAGTCTTCTGCTTCAACAGTGCAAAAAACGCCAAGGCCTGTCATCACGGTCATGCACGCATCCGTTGGCTCCGGCCACAAAGCGGCGGCTAATGCCATCGCTCAGGCCGTCGACGCCATGCGTGGAACAGATGGCGTGCCCGAAGATGTTCAGGTCGAGGTTCTCGATGTGCTCGACTTTGGCCGCATCAAATTCGACGGTAACAAAACCGCTGCGTCCTTTACAGGCGCAACGCGACCCATCTACGACATAACCTGGCGCTACACCCTCACCGGTCGACTACTGTGGGGTGGAGGCACCGGTTGGTCCCGCGTCATGTTCCCATCCTTCAATGCATACGTGCAGGAAAAACGGCCCATTGCCATAATCGCCACGCATATCACGGCTGCAAATGTCGCCGTCGGCGCCCGTATGCTCACCGGAATCGAATACCCCATCGCGTGCATTCCGACCGACTACGAGATCGAGGGCTGGTGGCCTCATAAAGAGGCGGACCTCTTTTGCGTAGCAACCGAATTTATGGCAGAAACGCTCAGACCTCGCTATGTACGCGAGTCCAATATCAAGATTACGGGCATTCCGGTTCGCCAAGGTTTTAACAAGGTGATCGATAAGGACGAGGCTCGAAAAAAGTTCAATCTCCCTGCCGACAAGACTATCGTTTTGGTAATGGCGGGCGCTTCACTCCCCCAGCCCTACGTAAGGTTCAGGGCCGCAATCGAACAGACCATTCCGTTCCTACGCCGATTCGAGAACATGCACTTCGTGTTCCTGCCGGGCAAGGACGTCGAGTATTCAACGCACCTGAGCTCAGTATTCAATGGAATGAAGCTCGAAAATGTCGCGGTAATGGACTATGTGGAAGACATGGCCTCGCTTATGCGTGTGTCCGACGTGGCAATCCTCAAGTCAGGTGGTCTAGCAGTAACCGAGTGCCTCTGCGCTGAGCTTCCCATGCTCCTGCTGGGTAAGTCATACGGCCAGGAAAAGTCCAATACGACCATGCTTACATCTTTTGGTGCAAGCCTTCATGCAACCACATCGCGAGAACTCATCAGCACGCTTGCCAATATTCATAACAATCCTGCGACACTCGATGCGCTGCTGGTAAACGCAAACGCTTTAAGAAAGCCGGCTGCAGCGCAAGACATCGTTCGCGAGACAATGGCACGGGTTGGCGTTCCCGTGAAAAGAACCAAGCACTTTGGCGAGTTTTACATCGGAGACAAACCAGCACATAACCGCTAAAGAGATTTATGGGTCCGTTCGGATACTTCTGCACGGACCCATAAACTAACGACTTCTACTCAGTACCGCTTGAACCAAAGCCGCCAGTCCCGCGATCGGTCTTGTCAAGCTCATCGACCTCAATAAGATTCACCGTGGGAACCTCTTGAATCACAAGCTGAGCAATGCGCTCGCCACGTTCGATATGGATAGGCTCCTCGGAATCCAGATTGACGGCGATGACCTTAAGCTCACCGCGATAATGGGCATCGATAAGACCAGGCGTATTCGCTATAGTCAGACCTTTTTTCAGAGCCAAACCGCTGCGTGGTTGGACAAACCCGGCGTAGCCGTCAGGCAAGGCAATTGCCAAACCGGTCGAAATGAGTGCACGATGATAGGGCGGGATATCAACCGTTTCGTTAGCGCGCAGATCGAGACCCGCATCACCTGCATATGCATAGCTCGGCAGCTCCACCGAAGGATCGATACGCTTGATTCGAACATCTACCTGGGACATGGCAATTACCTCAACTTATCAAGCTCGTTGATGAACTCGTCGACATCTTTAAAATCGCGATAAACCGACGCGAAACGAATGTAGGCGACCTTGTCTATCTTCTCGAGACGTTTGAGCACCATGTCGCCAATGTCATGTGATGAAACCGCCCTAAGTGTACGGCCTCGCAATTCCTGCTCGATATCGTCAATCAAGGAGTTGAGCACCGTCAAATCTATGTCTCGTTTAGACGTGGCGCGCATCAGGCCTACGAGCAGTTTGTTCCTGTCAAAAGGCTGCATAGATCCATCGCTTTTAATTACTTCTATCGGATCCTCGCAGCGTTCAAACGTGGTAAAGCGGTAACCGCACAACAGGCATTCACGCCGACGCTTGATGGCGTTTGTGGCCTCCTGCATGCGTGAATCGGCAACACGGGTATCGCCACCGCCGCACTTAGGACATCTCAAGACGGGCCTCCTACTCCACAGACTGATGGAAAGGATACCACGATAAAAGAAGCCTGCTCGGCCTACGACACCGAGGGCACGAGAAGAAGATCACCCGGATGCAAGCAACCGCCCTGCAACCCATTCCACTCGGCAATGACGTTCACGGTGTCTGCGGTGCTCAAACCAGAAATGGGATGTTCGTTCGCAAGGGCCCACAAGGTGTCGCCCGAACTCACGGTAATCTCTTCGCGCGGCGCAGAAGCAAGCGCGGAAGAATACGCGTTCTCGGCCGAAAGCTCAAAGGAAAGAAACGCACCAAAAAAGACTGCGCCCATAACAAAGGCAATGGCAATCGACAAGGCTTTCGAGCGCTTCGAGCAAGAAGCGGGGGGCGCCGCGGCGCAACCACGGACGCGATCACGCGAACGACCACCCTCTACGACCTCAAAACGAGGACGGTAATCCAACGGGCATGCATCATCAATGGAAAGGGCAAGGTTTCCGTACATCATAACTGGTGCGTTCATGATCTTCTCCTCTCGTGCGAACGAGATACGTTATACAACCCCGTTCGGACAAAAGAACTAGCGCGAGAACGGATGTTCGTATATGATTATGTTCGAACAGCTGTTCCTGTCAATAGCTTTTCAAACATTTGTTCGTAAAGGGAGGTAGTCATGACGCGCAAGGTCACCAAACGCCAACTGGAAATCTACGATTACATTCGCTCATATCAGGCAGAAAAGGGCTATCCGCCCAGCGTGCGTGAGATGGCAGCAGCAGTCGGGCTCTCCTCCCCTTCTACCGTTCACGCTCACCTAGCCTCACTTGAGGAACACGGATACATCAAGCGTGACAAAACCAAGCCACGCGCGCTCGAATTGTTCGATCAAGACGGTTCAAGCGTCAACACGGCTCCTAGCACATCCGCTCAAAAGCAGGATGCCGACCGCAACACCGTATCGCTCCCCCTTGTTGGGAGGGTTGCCGCAGGCATGCCCATTCTTGCCGAGCAGAACATCGAAGATACGCTAACCGTTCCTACCGAGATCGCCTCTGACGCCAGCTCATTCATCTTAGAGGTGCACGGGAGCTCGATGATCAATGTCGGTATCTACAACGGCGACTACATCATCGTCAAAGAGCAGCATAGTGCGATGAATGGCGAAATTGTTGTCGCCATGATCGATGGCGAAGCAACGGTCAAAACGTTCTATAAGGAGCGCGGCCGCGTGCGCCTTCAGCCAGAAAATGATGCCATGGAACCCATCTATGCGGACAACCCGACTATCCTCGGAAAGGTCGTTGCCCTCATGAGGCGACTGTAAAAATGGGCCAAGAAACAACTCCCACCAAACGGGTTGCCTTTCTTGATGAGCTCAGAGGCCTTACGGTTCTCTCCATGGTTGCTTTTCACGCATCCTACGACCTGGCCTATATCTACGCGCTGGATATGCCATGGTTCACCGCGGGCCCCTTTCAGGAAATCTGGAGGTGCTCAATTAGCTGGACATTCCTCCTTTTAGCGGGATGGATGACGCATCACTCGCGCAGCAATATGAGGCGCGGCTGCATATATGCGGCCGTAGCCGTACTTGTATGGATTGCCACAACCGTTGCCGCTGTCGACACCCCAGTGAACTTTGGAATCATCTACTGCATGGCTGCCTGCACGCTGATTTACGCCGCACTTCATAAGGTTCTCGAACGTATTCATCCCGCAATGATCGCGGTGACGTCCCTGGCGCTGTTCTTCGTCTGCCGAACCGTTCCTAGGCACGTATATGCCCTAGGTGGGCTGGCATGGCTCGGGTTTCCCTCTGCAGGCTTCGCCTCGGGAGACTACTATCCGCTCGTACCTTTTCTGTTCATGTACCTAACGGGGGCTTCGCTGGCCAGATGGTACTTTTCCTCAAAGACGGAATACCCTGATTGGATGTATTCACGCCACTCTAAGCTGCTCTCGTCCATTGGAAAAAACAGTTTGATCGTCTATGTGCTGCATCAACCTATCGTACTCGGCGTGCTCATGCTGGTGATAGGCTAGCCAAACCGCAAAGCATGAGCGTAAAGAGCGAGGCACGTAGCCCTATCGCCGGAACCGCTCCAAACGGCCTGCCAATGATTTTGGAACCTTGAGAGAGAGCAACACGCCAGACTCAGCATAATCCTCAAGCAAGATTGCGCCCTGTTCACGGAGCTGGGCCATAAGAGCACCTTGGTTATAAGGCAACTCAACATCAATCGTGACATCAGAAGCAGCAGCCTCTTCTGATAGCCTCTTGATGAGAGAGTCGAGGCCGTAACCGGTAACAGAAGAACAGAAAAGTTGATCAGGAAATCTTGTCTCCCATGCAAAGCGAATCTCCTGATCAACTAGATCAACCTTGTTATTCACTGTGATTGAGAGCTGCTCCCCGGCACCGATCTCTTCAAGAACGCGCTCCACGGCCTCAAGCTGCAGAGCGCTATCCTCATCAGAGCAATCCACAACTTTTAGGATAAGATCGGCTTCAAGCACCTCAGAGAGTGTGGACTTGAACGCCTCCACAAGCCCGTGCGGGATCTTTTGGATGAAGCCCACGGTATCCGTAACCGTGACGATACGTCCACCCGGAAGAGCGAGAGCGCGTGTCGTAGGGTCAAGAGTTGCAAAAAGCTTGTCCTCGGACAGAACGCCCGCATCAGTCAGGGCATTCAGCAGCGTGGACTTTCCGGCATTGGTATAACCCGCAAGGGCAATCCTGAACGCAGTGGAATCAACTCTACTCTTGGATTGGACAGACCTTCTCTTTTCGAGCTGAGAAAGTTCACGGCGCAAGGCGGAAATTTTGTTCCTGATCAGACGCCTATCGACTTCAAGCTGACTCTCACCTTGGCCAAAACGGCTACCGATACCACCGCGTGTCTGTTCTTTAGCAAGATGGGACCACATTCCTCTGAGTCTCGGCAGCAAATACTGCAGCTGAGCGAGCTGAACCTGGATTCGCCCCTCACGAGTATGGGCATGCAGACCAAAAATATCGAGAATAAGGGCCGTACGGTCAATAACCTTAATTGGCTCCCCTATCTCCCGCTCGAGATGGCTCTGCTGAGCGGGGGTGAGGTCGTCATCGAAAATAACGACCTGAGCGTCTAACGTACGTGCAAGATCACGAACCTCATGAACCTTTCCCGAACCGATAAAAGACTTAGGAATGGGATGATCGAGGCGCTGAACAACGCGCCCCACGGTGACGGCACCCGCCGTATGAACAAGGCGTTCGAGCTCATCGAGCGAACGATCAATAGGCCAGCGTGATTCACACCACTCGACCCCAACAAGAAGGGCGCGCTCAGGCTCGACATCGGTGGAAAGGAAAGAAAAGCGGCTCACTGCACGCTCCGAAATGTCTTAAGAATCAACTCGACGGCACCTTCGACACCGCACTCATCCATATCGATCCACGTAAACCGTGAGTCGCGCTTAAACCACGAAAGCTGGCGCTTGGCATAACGTCTTGAACGTTGCTTAATGAGTTCCTTGGTGTCTTCCAGCGACATCTCGCCGTCAAGAAAGTCTATGACCTCTTTATAGCCAATAGCCTGACGAGAGGTTAAGGCCTCACGAGCTCCGGAAGAAATCAGACGCTCGACCTCATCGATAAGACCATCGTCAAACATCTTATCAACACGCAGATTGATGCGCTCGTAGAGAGACGCACGATTCATGTTGAGCGTAAAGCGCAAAGCGGGATAGAAGGACTGTGGGGATGCAAAGCCCTTGCGCTGTTCGGCATAGGAAACGCCCTCGTCAAGCATCTCAAGAGCACGAATCACACGTCGAACGTTATGCGGATGGATGGCCTCGGCACTTTCGGGGTCACGAACTCGAAGAAGCTCATGAAGACCCTCTTCACCGAGCTCGACAGCCAGAGACTGATACTTGGAGCGAGAACTCGACTCAATGTCCCCGGTAGGAAAACGCATATCATCGAGAGCAGCGTCGATATACAGTCCGGTACCACCGCAGACAACGGGAACACGTCCCTCGCTTTTAAGTCTATCGATGGCGGCACGAGCATCCCGTTGGTAAAGGGCAGCGGAGTATGCCTCTTCAGGCTCGACAATATCGATAAGAAGCAGCTCTGCCTTTCGCTCGGATTCTGGCACCTTGGCGGTTCCGATATCCATACCACGATAGACCTGCATAGAGTCAGACGACACAACGGCTCCGCCAAGAGCAGCGGCTACGCCATCGGCCACAGCGCTTTTACCAACGGCGGTGGGGCCGGCCACAGCCAGCACCAACCCGGAAGAATCCTTCGTCATCGAGGATCCCCGACCACCTTGCCGGAGAGGTACCAGGTGCGAGCCGTGTCGACATCAACATCGACAATCTTGCCAACAAGGTCATCGATACAGCAAACCGCAGGAATCGGCGCGTGTACCGTCTGATTCTTAGGACTCTTACCCATAAGAATCGTCGCGTCCTTCTTGGAGACTCCCTCGATCAAGGCGGGAACAACGGTATTGAGCTCGTTTTGGTTGTACTCGAATGCAGTCTGTTCCACCACATGTACAAGACGATTAAAACGCTCAAGAATGACATCCCTTGGCGTGGGATCGTCAATCTTAGCAGCCGGCGTACCCTCACGCTTTGAGTAGATGAACGTATAGGCCTGGGCATAGCGAACCGTCTCGGCAAGAGAGAGTGTCTGCTCGAAGTCCTCTTCGGTCTCGCCAGGATAGCCAACAATAATGTCAGTGGAAAGGGCGATGTCAGGCATACGGTCGCGAATGCGATCGATAAGGTCGAGATAGTTTTCGCGCGTATAGCGGCGATTCATCAACTTGAGGATGCGGGAAGAACCCGACTGCACGGCAAGATGAAGCTGAGGCATAACGGCCGGGACTTCAGCCATGGCATCGATGGTCTCAGGCAACAGATCCTTGGGATGAGACGAGGTGAAGAAGATGCGCTCGATGCCCGTATCCCCAACACGACGAAGAAGCTCGGCAAAACGAGGCTTGCCAAACAGGTCTCGCCCATAGGAGTTAACGTTTTGACCCAGGAGCGTAACTTCGCGCACGCCCATACGGGAAAGGGCGGTCACTTCATCGAGAATTTCCTCAAAGGGACGGCTCTTCTCGCGGCCACGCACGTAAGGGACAATGCAGTACGAGCAGAAATTATTACAGCCCGTCATGATGGGAACCCAAGCGTGATACGAATTTGCGCGATGCCAAGGCATATTCGTAGCAGCGGAATCTTCGTGCTCTTCACAGCGTACGTGCGAATCGCCATCAGCAAACGCCTCGGCGATTAGATCGGCAACATGTGCGATGCTGTGCGTGCCGAAAACGACATCAACGTTATCGAGATTGGTGAGAAGGCCCTTGCCATCGCGTTGAGCGATGCAGCCACCAACCGCGATTACGCGTTTACCAGAAGGCGCCGGAGGCAGGCTCTTGCAAGAAAGGCACTGGCCATACAGCCTCGTGTCGGCGGCTTCGCGAACACAGCACGTCATGAAGACGACAATGTCGGCTTCTTCGGGAGTGGCGACCTCAAAACAGCCGCACGAGTCCAAAAGACCGCTCACGCGCTCTGAATCGTGCATGTTCATTTGACAGCCAAAGGTACGAATAATGTACGTTTTACCGGAAAGAACGGAAGTCGGCATACCCTACCCAACCTGCTGAACGTCATCGAACGTATCGGACATATCGGAAGCGTGCATAGAAACATGATGCACGTAGACGGAGAGGCGAATTGCGGTGCGGGACTCGCCGCCGATCAAAATATCGGAAAAAACCGGCGCACAGGAAATGTCAAACCCCGTAGGAATAAGAAACCCGCGGGCAATCGCAATGGCCTTTATAGCCTGATTGACGGCACCGGCACCCACACACTGGAGGTTGACGGGAACGCCGTCTTTCACCATGCCCGCAATAGCGCCGGCAACCGACGCCGGCGATGACTTGCTTGAGACCTTAAGAAATTCCATTAGAGCGTTTCTCCTGCGTTTAAGGCATATTTGATAGTTGAACTTTACCGTAGAAGACCCGGCGCTACAAGGTCTACTCCCCTTTTGCTATAGGGATGGAAACGGTGATGCGGTCCTTACCGACTCGTATTTTTGGCTCGCCAGTCAAGGTGAGATAGTAGCGCTCAGCCAGGTCCTCAAAGTCACGCTCGACGGCGCGAGAGAAGTCCCCCAGATCATCCTTAGAGATCTTCAGACCCCTTCGGTCTCGTGTCAGATCGATGGGCTTGTCCCCGCCTCTCGAGGTCTCCCGTTCGCGGAGAAGCTTTGCTGAAACGCTACGAAGCGGAGCGATGGAGCCAGCCATGATGCGGTGCGCGGTGCGCTCGGAAATTTGAATACCCAAGTCCGCGGCGATACGAATAAAGTCAGCGGAATCAGAAGCAAAAGCAAGGCGCGAAACAACAGGGAGCGTCCGCTCGTCGTCCATAAACAGCAGCTTGGAAACATCGATTTCCCCTGCCGCCTGAGCATACATGGTAGCGGCGATCTCGGTAGGAGAACCGAGATACACATCGCACGTATGCAGCTCCTCAAGAGCAAATTCGCAGGCCGTGCGAATGATATTGTGCGGACCCTTGGAGCAGGCAAAGACACCTTCGTCATCCTTGGCGGCAACTGGCCAGGTCGATTGATCGGAACGCTCGGACAACTGTGCCGTGTCCACTGTCACCTTAAAAGAAGATCCCCTGTCAGGATCAGAAGCAACCACGCACGCATCGGAGACGTTCTGTCTAATTGAGAACAGGGCCATACCGCGGCCGTGAACACCCCAGCGGTCCATACGCATCGACTCAAGCTTAGAGGTGACGCGGGCATCGAAGATACGCTCACGCATGTCCTCAGGAACGCCGCAACCGTTATCGATAAATAGGAGCGTACGAATGTCTTCTTCTTTAGACGTCGCGAGGAAGATCTTGTTCGCACCGGCATCGCGCGCATTACGGAGCATCTCGATAACGATGTCCTCGACGTGCTGGATGTCGTGCTTAGCCTGACGCCGCTCCGCCTCGGAAACGCGAAGACGAACGAACCCCTCTCCGAGATTCTCCTCAACACGAAGAGAACCCTCACCCGACATGGAGGCGATAAAGGAGATGAGCTCGTTCGAATCACTCATGTTATTTAGCGATGTCCGTAGCGCGGCTCTCGCGGATCACGACAACACGAACCTGACCGGGATATTCCATTTCTTCCTCGATCTGGTGGGCAATATCGTGCGCAAGAACGGCGGACTGGGAATCGGAGACCTTGTCGGGCTGAACCATAACATGGACCTCGCGGCCGGCCTGCATGGCATACGTGCGCTCGACGCCCTCATGGGAGTTAGCGATCTCTTCGAGCTTCTCAAGGCGCTTGATGTAGTTCTCTGCAGACTCGCGCCTAGCACCAGGGCGAGAAGCGGAGATGGCATCTGCGGCCTGGACAAGAACGGCGAGGACGGAGTTGGGGTCAACATCGCCGTGGTGGGCCTCGATGGCATGAACGATTGCGGGCTTCTCACCGTAACGACGAGCGAGGTCTGCACCAATGACGGCATGGGGACCCTCAACCTCATGGTCGATAGCCTTGCCCAGGTCGTGCAGAAGACCGGCGCGCTTTGCCACATAGGAATCGACACCCAGTTCAGAAGCCATGATGGCGCAGAGGTCGGCAACCTCAAGCGAATGCTGGAGCACGTTCTGACCAAAGGACGTACGGTAGCGGAGGGCACCGAGCGTCTTCACGATCTCGGGGTGCAGGTCATGGATACCGGTATCAAAAGCAGCCTGCTCGCCAGCCTCGCGGACGCGCTGCTGGACTAGGTCGGACGCCTTCTGATACATCTCCTCGATGCGAGCGGGATGAATACGGCCATCGGCGATGAGGTTCTCGAGTGCAACACGCGCCGTCTCACGGCGAACGGGATCAAAGCTCGAAAGGACGACGGTCTCAGGAGTGTCGTCAATAACAAGGTTGACGCCAGAAACCTGCTCGAACGTGCGAATATTGCGACCCTCGCGACCGATGATGCGGCCCTTAAGGTCGTCAGAAGGAATATGCACGGACGTAACCGTAACCTCAGCTGTATGGTCGGCGGCGCAGCGCTGGATTGCGAGCGAAATAATCTCCTGAGCAGTCTTGTGGCACTCAGCCTTAACTTGTTGTTCGGACTCGCGGATGATGGTGGCGGCCTCGTGGGTCACCTCGCCACGCACCTTGTCGAGCAGCTCCTTATGAGCATCGTCGCGGGTAAGCTCAGAGATGCGCTCGAGCTCAGAAGTCTGCTTGGCAACGAGCTCATCAAGCTCGCGAGAGCGCTTTTCGATCTGGCCCGCCTGACTGGAGAGCTGATGCTCGCGCTTATCGAGGGCGTCATTGCGGCGGTCGAGAGACTCCTCACGCTGAAGAACGCGGTTCTCCATCGTGCGAATCTCCTTCTTACGCTGCTTCTCCTCGGCCTCTGCAGCCTGCTTGTTCTGAATGATTTCTTCCTTGGCCTCAAGCAGAGCCTCTTTCTTCAGGGTCTCTGCCTTGCGCTTTGCGTCACCGATAACCGCTTCCGCTTCCTCGTGAGCAGACTGAATCTTAGAGTCCGCCTCACGAAGGCTACCGTTCTTGGCGCTGCGCATGGCAATCGCGGCAATCGCTGCACCCAGAGCGAGGCAAACGATACCGACGATAATCTCCATGCCCATGGTTTCTCCTTTTTAGCTATTAAACGCATAAAAATCGATACCGTCCGTGCGGACGGTATCGAACATTTGCTAGGGACAAATCACCCAGTCTGATATGAAACTGTTCTATTCAATCTCATCAATGATGAGCGAGCATCACATAACAAATGACCCTTCAATCCTACGTTGAAGGTGATGTTATGTCAATTATCCAAGCCGCTCAGTGGACTCTTCTTCTCGGGATAGACGGTCGTCTGCTGCTTGAATGGCAACAGAGTAAGAATAGCCCCTGGAGACAAGAAAACGAACGAACTTCTCCTTGGCGCGCACCTCCGGACAAACCTTCTTCTCAAGCAGCCGAAGAGCTCGCTCCAAATCGGATTCTTCGGAAAAGAAACGATCGGGATACCCCTCGATATCTTCCGTTCGAACCCCGCGGCGGTAAAGCTCCGACTCGATCTTTCGTCTACCCCAGCCACGCCGTATGCGCTCCTCGATGAAATACAAGGTAAAGCGGGAGTCATCAAGATAACGACGCTTGGTTGCAGTCTCGAGTGCCCGGTCAATCTCTTGATCTCGATAGCCGTAGCGCTTGAGCTTGTCCCGAAGCTCTCCCGACGCGTGATCACGTCGGGAGAGGGCATCGGTCACCGCTTGGACGCAGGCGCGATACTCGATCTCGTGGATACGATCAAATGCCTCGTCCTCAGGAATTGGAAAACCCAGCTCTTCACCGTCAAGCATTCGCGCGGCTCGAACAGGAACAACGATCGAGCGAGTAGTCCCGCCTTCCAAAACAACGTCAACAGACGCCATCGGCTTTCGATTCGAATATGCGGCGCAGCGTCTGCGTTCTTCCTTAGTAGGGAGGGAAATATCCAAACGGATGGCGTCAGCAGGCATTATTCAGCGTCGTCGAAAGTTTCATCGGGCGCAACGGAGGCATCAGCGGGCTCGAGGGCCTCCCCTACCGGCTCATCCTCAAAGTCAAGCCCACAGGCAACCCTGACCTTGTGCTCGATCTCGTCCGAAAGATCGGGGTGCACGCGAAGGAATTCCTTAGCGGCCTCACGGCCCTGTCCCAGACGCTCGGTCTCATAGGTGTACCACGCGCCGGACTTCTTAACGACCTCGAACTCGACGGCCATATCGAGAATGGAGCCCTCTTTAGAGATGCCTGTTCCGTACATAATGTCGAACTCTGCGGCCTTGAACGGGGCTGCAACCTTATTCTTGACGATCTTCGCGCGAACGCGATTACCGATAATCTCGGTGCCGTTCTTGATGCTGTCAATACGACGGATGTCGATGCGAACGCTCGAGAAGAATTTAAGGGCACGGCCACCGGTCGTGGTCTCGGGGTTACCAAACATCACGCCGATCTTCTCACGAAGCTGATTGATGAAGATACAGGTGGTGTTGGACTTAGAGAGCGAACCAGCGAGCTTACGCAGCGCCTGGCTCATAAGGCGAGCCTGAAGACCAACGGAAGAGTCACCGATCTCACCCTCGATCTCGGCGCGAGGAACCAGAGCGGCGACGGAGTCGATGACCACGACATCGATAGCGCCGGAACGAACAAGCATGTCGCAGATCTCGAGCGCTTGCTCACCCGTATCGGGCTGAGAGATGAGAACCTCATCGATATCGACACCGATGCGAGCGGCGTAACCCGGATCGAGCGCATGCTCTGCATCGATAAAGGCCACGACACCGCCGGCCGCTTGGGCTTCAGCGAGGATCTCAAGGGAAAGGGTCGTTTTACCTGAGGATTCCGGACCGTAAATCTCGATGATGCGACCACGCGGCACGCCACCGATGCCGAGCGCGGCATCGAGTGCGAGCGCGCCGGTGGGAATAGCCTCAATCTCGAGCTCCGGGCCACCGTCGCCGTAACGCATGATTGAGCCGGTTCCGAATTTCTTTTCGATCTCGGCCTTGGTGACCTCGACCATCTTCTCTCGTTCGGCACCAAACGTGCGCTCGTGCACCGTGCGGACCGGACCGGAATTCTTAGCCATGGAAGTTCCTTCCCTTCAAACTCGCTGCCTTGGACTATAAACGAACAGCTGTTCGCGGTCAAGGCTCTCAATCGAGATGATACGAAGGGGATTGCAGATAAATACCCAAAGGCCTTATCAGGTTCCTACAGACAGGTACAGAAGAACTTACGCAAGACAAACAATCACAGGTAAACACGTATGCGAAGAGTCGGGAGGTATAAGCAAAGAACGCTCGTCACGCGACTCAATCACACAGAGAGAACAGACTCAAGCAGCCAAGCAAGAGCCTCTCTGGCAGCAGATACGCGAACAAGCTGCCGATCGCCCTCAAACACAAACCGACGCGAGCAGGTCTCCCCACGTAAAGATAGACCCATATAAACCGTCCCGACAGGGTTCTGCTCGGTGCCGCCGCCCGGGCCTGCATACCCTGTGAGACTCACGGACGCATCCGAACGAAAAACACGCGCGGCTCCAGAGGCCATTTGTCCAGCGACCTCAGAGGACACCTCGGTAACGACCGCAATAGTCTCAGCGGAAACGCCAAGGAGTGACTCCTTCACGGCGTTGGTATAGGTGACGGCAGCACCCAGCAGCACCGAAGAAGCCCCGGGCACAGCAGCAATGAATGAGGAAACCATACCAGCCGTGAGTGACTCCGCAGTGGAAACCGTAACGCCGTGCTCCACGCACACTGCCACAAGCTGGGAGGCCAAGCCCTCACATTCCGAGGCAACAGAATCAAAGGTGTCCATAGCAGGTCAGCTAAACCCTAAAGACAACCTGGCGGCAGTTCCAGAAGTACTGAACGCCAGAGACAACGGTAAGAACGACGGCGACAGCCATAAGAACGCGCGACAGCAGCAGAAGCTCGGACACAAAGGGGAGCCCGGCGGCAATCAGGACGATCACCAGCAGATAGCCGCACAGCGACACCATCGTGGTGGCCGTCTTCCACTTGCCCAGCTTGTCCGCAGCAATGACGACGCCGTTAGCACTCGCGACCATACGCATGGCGCTCACAAGGAACTCACGCAGCAGGATGATGAAAACGGGCCAAACGGTCACAAAATCGAGCTCGAGCAAAATAAGCAGCGCAGAGAACACGAGCAGTTTGTCGGCGATGGGATCAAGAAACTTGCCAAAATCCGTGATCTCGTTGCGCGAACGCGCGAGGTAGCCATCAACCTTGTCGGTAAGGCTCAACAGGACATACAGCACAAAGGCGGCAACGGCCAGCCCGGCATCAAAGTCCTTGGCGCCCAGAGCAGAGAACTGCGCGAGCAACATGAACACGGGGATGAAAACGATACGGACGCAAGTGATGATATTCGCGGGCGTCCAGATCGACGTGAGTTCCTTATTCGAATCGCTGGCCATAACGGCTATTCCACTACCTCTCCAACAAGCTCATAGCAAAAACTGTCCGTAAAGCGGACCTTGAGAACGTCACCCACGGTGGCATCGGAAATATCCAGGTGCACGGCGCCGTCGCAGTCGGGAGCCTGGAACCAGGCGTGACCGATCAACTCAAGCCCGTTCTCCCCTTCCTCGACGCCATCGACGATAACATCCGAGACCTCGCCGACATGCAATGCGGTCGCAGCAAAACCAAGCGCCTCGGCCATATCGATAGCCGCCTGGGTGCGCTCAGTCTTAACGGTCTCGTCAATCTGATCGGGCATGTCGCAGGCGAGAGTCCCCTCCTCGGGCGAGTACGGGAAGACGCTCGTATAGTCAAAGCCCACGCGATCCATGAAGGCGATCATGCGCTCGGATTCCTCGTCGGTCTCTCCGGGGAACGAGGTAAGGTACGTCGTACGAATGACCATGTTGGGGATCTGTTCGCGCAGACGCGCGAACAAAGCCTCGAGCTCCTTCTCGGAACCAGAACGGTTCATAGCGGCAAGGACGCGCTCGCAGCAGTGCTGCACGGGGATGTCGATATAGGGAAGGACCTCGGGCGTGTCGCGAATGGCAGCGATCAGCTCGTCGGTCATACCCTCAGGTTGCAGGTAGAGCACGCGAATCCAGACCGGCTCGGGGCGCACGGCCTCGGCAACAGCCACGAGAAGCTCCGCAAGGGTTCGCGGACCCTCAACGCTCTCGTCAAAATCCTCGCCCCAGATACCGGTGTCCTGGCCAATCAAAACGAGCTCGCGAACACCGCCGGCCACCAGGTCCTTTGCCTCGTTAAGGATTGAGAAAGCGGAACGCGAGTGGTAACGGCCACGAATATAGGGGATCGCGCAGAAGCTGCAGAAACGATCGCAACCGTCCGAAATCTTGAGATAGGCAACCGTACCCTCGACCGTCCTCTTGATGGTGGGCAGCATGGCGACACCGGAGCGCGTGGTGCCGAGCAGGCCGTCGACTACGGAGACGATGCCATCCTCCTCGTCGGTGCGCACAAAAGCCGCCACCTCGGGCAGCTCGGCGGGCAACTCCTCGCCATAACGGGAGGGCACGCAACCGCACATGACGATGGGCACGGAACGAATGCCGTCTGCCACGTCCTCTGCGAGCGAAAGCGTGGTCTCGATGCTCTCGGAAGTGGCCGATGCCAAAAACGAGCAGGTATTGATAATGACCAGGTCTGCAGAACCCGAATCGTTCACCTCGGCGTAACCCGCGGCGTTGAGCAGCGAGCGCATGCGGTCGGTATCGACCTCGTTCTTGGCGCAGCCGAGCGTCACATAGAGAATGGAGCCATTGGGCGTTTCCATAGGTGCAGTATTTCCCCTCACGGATGATTAACGGTAGTTGGTGAACTGGAGCGGCTGGCCGTAATCCTGATCGCGCAGGAAGGCGATGACCTGCTGCAGGGCGTCCTTAGAGGGCGAAGTGACGCGAAGCTTGTCGGCCTCGATGGTCACCTTGACCTTGAACTTCTGATCCTTGACGTCCTTGTTGATCTTTTTGGCGGTCGGCTGGTCAATACCTTCGACAATATGGCCAAGCAAGCGAACGGTGCCACCCGAGGCCGCCTGGGGATTGTCCCAAGAGATCGACTTGAGATCGACGCCGCGCTTGATGAGCTTGGAGTTCAGCACATCGGTCACCTGACGGGCAACAAAATCCGCCGGCGCGTTGATGGTAAAGAGCTTATCGTTCTTGGAAAGCTCAATGGAAGCGCCGGAGTCCTTAAGGTCATAGCGCTGAGAAATCTCGCGGGCGCACTGCTGGTAGGCGTTGTCGACCTCCTGCATGTCCACTTCAGAGACAACGTCAAAGCTGGAATCTTTAGCCATTTGGAATCCTTTCAAACGGTCGGAACTAATCGGAAGAAGATGAGCTTGTATCGTCCGTAGCGTCAGACGACGAATCGCTCTGAGAGTCGGTGGTGGACGAGCCGGAGCTGGAGTTGGACGTATCCTGCGGGACGGTGATAGTCACGCGACCCACGCCGGATGTCTTGCTGTCCCAACGCACCTTCGAACCGTTCTCGGTGACGGTAACGGCACTCGGGTCGTCAACCGTGATGGAGATGGTCTTGGTCGGCGTGTACTCGGCCTCGTAGGGGCCGACGGGCGTGTCGGCGTACTGGGAGACACCGTCGACCTTGACCTCGATCCACGAAGTCTTGCCCTTGGCGAGCGAGATCTTAACCGTCGTGGAACGCGTCACGACCTCTTCGGTAGACGAAGATCCATCCGTGCTGCTACCAGAGCTGGAGTCATCGGAAGACGAGGAGTCGGCCGAGTCATCAGCCGATGCGGAGTCGTCAGTCGAATCCTTGGAGCTCGAGGTCGACGTCGAGGATTTACTCGACTTGGAGCTGGTCGAAGACTTGGAGCTCGACTTAGAGGAAGTCGACGCGGAGCCAGCTACCTGGGACACGGTTTCCGTCTGAGCAGAAGACGAGGTGCAGCCACGTACGGCGCCCACGACAAGGAAAATGAGCAGGAGCGCGATGACGCCGGTACCGATCCAAAACACGCGGGGATCCATCGAAGAAAGGAAGCTCGCAGAAGTAGCGCGTCCCCTCCCCTGCCCACGACGCTGAGGAACACCGGAGCGAGAACGGCCGTAACCGCCCGAGCGAGGATACCCACCGGAACGACGCGATGAGGGAGCCAGCGACCCGCCGTTAGAGCGATTGCGCTGGTACTGGGATTGGCGACCGCGCCCGCCCTCGGGCAGGCGACGACCGGAGGTGCCCTGCGAACGACGATTCCTCGAGCCGGAAGGGCGTCCGTTGGAGTTGCGCCGCGGGCGCTGAGGATCACCGGAGCCAGCAGGCCTCTGCCCCGACTCGTCCGCACGCGCGGAAGCATCAGCGAGCAGCGCCTGGCGGCGACGAGGGTTCGACCCCACGCGCAGCGAGCTGTGACCCGTGGTGGAGTCCGAAACATAACCCGCCTGCGGCGGACGCTGAGCATAGCGCGAAGACGAAGGCGCACCACCGTCGACGATCATAAAGCGTCCGGAGGAGGCATCGTTGCGCGAGCTCACGAACGAGGCGGGATCCTGGAAACGCGAGGGCTCTCCCTCACCGGATCGCTCGTAGACATACAGCTCGTCGAGATACAGGTTGACGATCTCACGCGAGTTGAGGCCCAGGTAGCGCGCATAGCTCGAAATCATCCCCTGCGCATAGCCACGCGGAGGCATAGAGGCAAAGTCGCCCATCTCGAAGTACTCAACGATCTGGGGCCTGATTTTGATGGTGTTGGCGACCTGCTGAATCGAGAGGCCGAGGGAACGGCGCTTCTCGCGCAGCTCGTCACCAAAACGTGCACTCATTAAAAGACCCCCGATCCGTCTTCCATCGCCATACGCGCCTCGACGGACTCAAGCTCGGCAAGTCCCTCCTCGTCTAGAAGGACCTCGCGGGGCTTGGAGCCATCAGGCGGGCCAACGACACCTTTTTCCTCAAGCATATCCATGATACGACCGGCACGGGCATAGCCGACCTTAAGACGGCGCTGCAGGCCAGATGTGGAACCAAGCTGAGACTCGACCACGATGTGAGCGGCATCCCAAAGGAGCGGATCGTCCTCGCTGGCCTCGTGATTGGAGGAGCCGCCACCGCCCACAACCATCGCAGGCGCTACAGCAGAAAGAATCTCTTCGTGATACTCGGCCTCGCCCTGGCCCTTAACGAACTCAACAACCTGGTTGATCTCGTCATCGGAGACAAAGCACCCCTGAATGCGCTTGGGCTTGCCCCAGTCAACTTTGGAGAACAGCATGTCACCATAGCCGGTGAGCTTCTCGGCGCCCGTCTGATCGATGATGACGCGCGAGTCGATGCCCGTGGCCACGTTGAAGGCAATACGGTTGGTGATATTCGCCTTGATCAGGCCGGTAACAACGTTAGAGGACGGACGCTGCGTGGCAACGATAAGGTGAATACCGGCAGCGCGGCCGAGCTGAGCGATACGAACGATCGAGGCCTCGACGTCCTTGCCTGCGACCATCATGAGGTCGGAGAGCTCGTCGATGATGATGACCAGGTAGGGCATCTTCGCCGGCGGGTTGTCGTAATGTTCGAACTCGCCTGCGGCCTGCTTCTCGTTGAAGGTCGAGATCTTTCGCACGCCGATGCGCTCGAAGACCTTTAGCCTGCGCTCCATCTCGGAGACGGCCCACTGCAGAGCACTCGCGGCCTGCTTGGGCTCGGTGACAACCGGCACGTAAAGGTGCGGCAAACCGTTGTAACCAGCAAGCTCAACGCGCTTGGGGTCAACCATAATCAGGCGCACGTCCTCGGGGAACGTCCTCATGAGCAGACTCATGATGATCGTGTTGATCATGACGGACTTACCCGAACCGGTAGTACCGGCGATAAGCAGGTGGGGCATCTTGGCAAGGTCGGCCACGATAGGTGCGCCCTCGGAGTCACGGCCGATAGCAAGCTCGAGCGGGCCGCCCTTCACATAGGGCAGCACATCGCCGAGGTTTACGTTCTGACGTGTGCGGTTAGGGATCTCGATACCCACAAGCGACGTGCCCGGAATGGGCGCGAAGATGCGCACGGCAGTAGACGCGAGCGACAGGGCGATGTCGTCCTCGAGGTTTGAGATACGGCTTACGCGCTCGCCCTCACCCGGCTGCACCTTGAACGTGGTAACCGTGGGGCCAGAAATCCAGCCAACGACACGCGAATGCAGACCGAACTCCGCAAGGGTCGACTGTAGTGCACCCGCGGTCTCCTCGAGCTCCTTATCAGAAGAAGCTGCGCTGGCAGAGGCCGGGTTGTGACGCAGGATGGAAGCGGGCGGCAGCAGACGCTCCTCACCGTCATCTGAGCCGGCACCATCGGAGGCAGAGATCTGCTTGTCGAGCGGCTTTGACGGGGTGTCCTCAGGGGCCTTAGCGCGGCTCGCGGAATCGAGCTCGGCAGGCTCCTTAGTAGCAGCCACCATGTCGGCCTGCGCCATCAAGAAGGACGGAATGGGACGATCCCCCTCGGGAGTCACGACCGTAGCCGTCTGGAACTCATCGGAAGAGGCGGGCACGGGCTTCTCCGCGTTCGTCACATGAGGAGTGGCAGGCGCCGCGAACTCGTCTTGTGCCAGGCCATCGCGAGCAGCGGAGATCACGTCCAAACCCGTCACCGGCGCGACGGGAGCAGCGGCAGCAGCAGTAGAGGCCGCCGGCATAGCGTCCACCTCGTCGACTTTGGGCGCAAAGCGCTCCTTGACGGGAATGAGAGTCGTCTTCGCCTCTTCCGCCGCGATCTGGGCAGAAAGGTCAACGAACGGATTGTCGTCCTCAGGCTCGTCCTCGGCGGTACCGCCCAAAAGCGTAGTCTTGGCACGATCGCCCAGATAGGTGGTCTCGGCACTACCGTTAGGATCGAATAGCCCCGACATGCCCGAACGCTCCTTGCCGCGCGGCGCGCGAGCAGGAACGGCTACAGGCTCACGATTAAGGGCAGGGGCATCGCCCCACGGGCTCTCGTTGACGTCAACGTGGCGGCGGGCGGCAAGCTGTTGCGCACGCTGAGAAGCATCGCGTACCACATCGCTGATGGAAAAACCGATGATGACCATGCCGAGCACCACCAGGCCAATAAGGATCACGTAGCTAATCGGCTTACCGAGCGCGCTCATGAGAACCGAGGCCACAGCGGCGCCGACATAGCCACCCGAAGCAGAAAGCGCGGCGGCATCTAACATCGAGCTCGCCCCAAGAGACGAGTCGGCAACCGAAAGCGAGAGCATCGAGATGACGGCCACAAAGATCAGGCACGCGCCCGCGCAGGTGCGCGGAGGCACCGGCATGCGGTCGCGCAGAAACAGCAGCGCAGCTACGGCGAGCAGCGCCAGAGGCAGCACATAGGCACCCAAACCAAAGCCGAGATGATAGAAGCTCGCGATGGCAGACGTCACCGGCGCGGAGGTCGGCGTGATGACGGCGATGAACGAGGCCACAGCGAGCACCGCGAGCACAACGCCCGCGATGTCCCTGCTCGCTCCCCCATCGACCAGCGGCTCGACCTCTACAGCCGGTTCGACCATCGAAGCGTTGGCGCGCAGCGCCGCATGCTTACCAGCCGCAGCCTTGCCCTTGGACGAAGATGCCTTCTTATTCGATTCGGTTACGCCACCAGATCGAGCCAACCTAGACCTCCATGACCACAGGGATGATCATCGGACGGGTCTTGGTGCGGTTCCAGATAAAGTTGGACAGCGAGTCGCGGACGGCCTTACGCAGCGCGTCGGTACCGCTGCTCGTGAAGTTGAACGAACCCTTCTCGGCCATCTTCATGATCGCATCGGTCGCGTCTCGCGTGAACTCGTCATCGATGGTGAAGGACACACCGCGAGCAGAGAGCTCGATGTCCTCGATACGCTTACGCTTGGTAGACATGGTCGCAACCACGGTGACCATACCGTCGTTGGCGAGCTTCTGGCGATCGCGAAGAACGATCGGGTCGGTATCGCCGATGCGCAGACCGTCGACGTAGACAACGCCGGACTCGACGGCACGGCCGCGCTTGACCTTGCCCTCGCGCATCTCAAGCGAATCACCGTTGTCCATGATGAAGATACGATCCTCGGGGATGCCCATCTTCTGAGCGAGCTGGGCGTGAGCGCGCAGGTGAACGGCCTCGCCGTGGACCGGCATGAAGTACGTGGGCTTAGCCATACCGAGCATGAGCTTGAGCTCCTCCTGGCTGCCGTGACCAGAGACATGGACCAGACGACGCGACTTGTCGTAAACATCGCAGCCGAGTTTGGCCAGACTGTTGATGACCTGCTGAACGGCCTTCTCGTTACCCGGGACCGGCGTGGCGGAGATGATGACGGTATCGCCCGCATGGATGGAGAGCGTCTTGTGCTCGCCGTTCGCCATGCGCGAAAGGGCCGAGAGCGGCTCGCCCTGCGACCCGGTGCACATCACGAGTACCTGGCGATCGGGCACGCCCGAAAGCTCGTAAGCGTCGATCAGGTCTTTTTCCTCGATATCGAGATAGCCGAGCTCGCGGGCAACACGAGTGTTGGTGAGCATGGAGCGACCGGTCACGACGATCTTGCGATGGCAGGAACGCGCGGCATTGCAGATCTGCTGAAGACGGTGAATGTGGCTCGAGAACGAAGCGACGAACACGCGACCCTTGGCATTCTTGATGACCTCGTACAGGGAGGGGCCCACCTCGGCCTCGGACTTGGTGAAGCCAGGGGACGTAGCGTTGGTGGAGTCAGAGAGCAGCAAGTCGATACCAGATTTAGCAAAGCGGTTGATGGCGCCGTAGTCGGGCGTCACGCCGTCGATGGGCGTCTGGTCGAGCTTGAAGTCGCCCGTGTGCATGACGGTGCCCTGCGGAGTCTTGATAAAGACGCCAAGCGCGCCGGGGATCGAGTGCGTCATGGAGAAGAAGTCCACGGTCATGCAGCCCATGGTCACGTGGGAGCCACCCTTGACCTCACGGAACTTAGGCGCACGAATGCGGAACTCGGAAAGCTTGCCCTCAATGAAACCGAGGGTCAGCTTGCTCGAGAAGATGGGCACCTTGTTGTTAAGGTCCTGCAGCAGGTACGGCAGGGCGCCGGTGTGGTCCTCGTGGCCATGGGTAATGATAATGCCGCGAAGCTTATCCTCGTTCTCCAGAACGTAGGTGTAGTCGGGCAGTACCAGGTCGATACCGGGCTGGGAATCGTCGGGGAACATCAGGCCAGCGTCGACCAAGATCATGTCCTGGCCGCATTCGAACACGGTCATGTTCTTACCGATGCCGTCGAGGCCTCCCAACGGGATGATCTTAAGCGGAGCGTTGTTCTTCTTTGCTGCGGTAGCCATACGTGTGAGCAAGTCCTTCCTATAAGGGTGTATATACAGCACGGCGAATACTCGCCAAACATTCAAAGGTCGGTGCCTGGAGCGCTCGGCACACGTGATTGTTTACTTTAGCACACACGTCCACGTGTTCGGATAGGACGCGGCCCCCTACAGGATTTGCGTAAAGCACACCCCATCCGAGCGCGCCCAAGCGCGCATAAAAAAAGAGGCACCCGTGCGAAATGCACGGATGCCTCAAAAAGAGCTATAACGCCAGCTCGTGAAAGTTAGCTACTCAGCCTCGTGGTGACGACGAGGCGCGCGGCCGTGGCCATGGTCGCCGGGAGCACGACGGGTGCGGCCGCCCTCGCGGTCGTCACGATCGCGGCGAGACCTGCCGGGGCGATCGGAACGCTCGTGACGCTCACCAGAAGTAGCGCCAGAACCAGCGGGAGCCTCGGGCTTGTCGATGCGGTCGAGCGAGATCTTGCCGCGGTCATCGACCTCGAGCACGCGAACCTTGACCTCATCGCCCACGTTAAGGACGTCCTCGACCTTGTCAACACGGCCCTGAGCAACACGGGAGATGTGCAGCAGGCCGTCCTTGCCGGGAAGCAGGGAGACAAAGGCGCCGAAGGGCTGAATGGAGACCACGCGACCGGTGTACTCCTCGCCGGGCTCGGGAACCTTGATGATGAGCTTGATGCGCTCGACGGCAGCGTCGGTAGAATCGCCGGTACCGCCGACGTAGACGGTGCCGTCCTCCTGGATGTCCACAGAAGCGCCGGTCTCGTCCTGAATGCCGCGGATAACCTTGCCACCGCTGCCGATGATGTCACGAATCTTGTCCGTAGGCACCTGCAGGGAGACGATACGCGGGGCGCTGGAGCGAGTCTCGTGACGCGGCTCGGGGATGACCTCGAGCATCTTGTCCAGAATGAACGCACGGCCAGCCTTGGCCTGCTCAAGGGCGCGACGCAGAATGTCGAAGGTGAGGCCGGTGGCCTTGTTGTCCATCTGGAGCGCGGTGATGCCGCGCTCGGTACCGGTCACCTTGAAGTCCATGTCGCCGAGGAAGTCCTCGATACCCTGGATGTCGGACAGGACGACAGTCTTGCCGTCCTCCTGGATCAGGCCCATCGCGATACCGGACACGGGGCGCTTGATAGGCACGCCGCCGTCCATGAGGGCCAGGCAGCTACCACAGGTGGACGCCATAGAGGAGGAGCCGTTGGACTCCATGACCTCGGAGACGACGCGAATCGCGTAGGGGAACTCGGTCTCGTCGGGCAGCACGGGCAGCAGGGCGCGCTCGGCCAGGTTGCCGTGGCCGATCTCGCGACGCTTGGGGCTACCGATGCGGCCGGTCTCGCCGGTGCAGTACGGCGGGAAGTTGTAGTGGTGCATGTAGCGCTTGCCCTCGACCGGCTCGATGGTGTCGAGACGCTGGCCCTCGTTGAGCATGCCGAGCGAGAGGACGGAAAGAACCTGGGTCTGACCGCGCTGGAACAGGCCGGAGCCGTGAACGAGCGGAAGGTAGTTGTCCTTGACCATGATGGGACGAATCTCGTCGGCAGCACGGCCGTCCACACGCTCGCCGGTCTCGACGACCATGGAACGCATGGCCTTCTTCTCGAGCTTCTTGAGGTTGACGGGAATCTCGCGCTCCCAGAGCAGTTGCTCTTCCTCGGTGAACTCGGCCTTGATGGCCTCCTTCACGGCCTCGACCTTGGCGATACGGGAAGGACGGTCGGCGTCGCGCAGGGCGGCGGACATCTCGTCGTAGTGAGCGAAGATGCGATCGTGAACCTCGGCCACCGGCTCATCGAGCGGGTACTCGCGCTTAACGATCGGGCCGTTGACGCGCTCCCACTCCTCGACAAACTCGAGCTGGGCGTGGCAGAAGGCACCGAGAGCCTCCTGGCCGAACTCCATGGCGGCCAGCATGTCGTCCTCGCTGACCTCCTGGGCGCCGGCCTCGACCATCGAGATGAACTCGCTGGTGCCGCCGAGCTCAAGGTCGAGATCGGAGTTGGCGCGCTCGTCATAGGTGGGGTTGACGATGAACTCGCCGGTCTCCACGTTGCGACCGATGCGCACGCAGGCAAGCGGGCCCTCGAAGGGAACGCCGCCGACGGTGAGGGCAAGGGAGGCACCCATGACGCAAATGACGTCGCAGGGGTTGGCCTGGTCGGCCACCAGGGAGGTAGCGACGACCTGGACCTCGTTGCGGAAGCCGTCGGGGAAGCTCGGGCGCAGCGGACGGTCGATCATGCGCGCGGTGAGCGTGGCCTTCTCGCTGGGACGGCCCTCACGCTTGAGGTAGCCGCCGGGAATACGGCCGGCTGCGTACATCTTCTCGTTGAAATCAACGGTCAGCGGGAAGAAGTCGTAGTTCTTGCGCTCCTTGGAGACGACCGCGGTGAGCAGCACGGTGGTGTCGCCCTGCTTGATGAGGGCAGAACCGGTGGCCTGCTTAGCAAGCTCGCCGCACTCAAAGGTGTAGGTCTTGCCGTACAGCTCAAAGGTCTTGGATACGAGAGTCATTTTTCTCCTTCATCTCCGATGGCCACATTGCCACCGGGACAATCATGTCGGGTTCCCCGACAGCGTAAGGGCCGACTTGTGCCGACCCCTCACACAAAAAGGAGCGCCCCTAAGTGCGCTCCTTGCATGCACAACCTACTGGATGTTATCGCGGATACCGAGCTCCTTGATGAGCGCACGGTACTCGAAGATGTCGTTCTTCTTGATGTAGGAAAGAAGACGACGACGGCGACCGACGAGCATGAGAAGACCGCGGCGGGTGTGGAAGTCCTTCTGGTGGGACTTCATGTGCTCGGTCAGGCCCTTGATGCGCTCGGTGAGGATGGCGACCTGAACCTTGGGGTTGCCGGTGTCGACCGGGGAATCACCGAACTGTGCGGTAAGCTCAGCCTTGCGCTCTTTCGAAACAGTCATTGTTTCACCTTTCTGTCTGGCCCACATAGCAGGCCTCAATTCGCCCCGGGCTGAGAAACCGCCGGTGAAGCGCGTATCCAAGATCGGGGTACCAACAGGTCGGTATGATAACACAGGGATTCGACCTCGCAGGAACTGCACAAAGTGCGCGTCAAAGTGCGAGTTGCCGCCCCAGATCGGAGCCCTGCGCGGCCACGTCCCGAAGCCGACGTACCCGCCGCGCGCGGTCGTTCGACTCTCCCCTACCTGCCGAGCGCGAACTCCAAACTGCGCAGACGGCTATCGAGATGCGTGGCCGCCCAGGTGTGCGCAAAGCCAAACAGAAGGGTAGCCGTCGAGGCGTCGACCGGCGCGGCAACAAGCTCGCTAAAGCGCAGGTCGATAAGCGCTCGCAGCCAGTTGATCGCATGGTCATCCACCGGCTCGGCACCCGCGACCGACGCGGCGCACGATGAGCACAGAAGGCCGCCCGCCGATGCAGAGAAATACGAGAGCGCGGTGTCTGTGCAGGCCACACAGCCGCGGTAATCGGGCCGGTAGCCGATGTGCGAAAGCAGCTTAAAGACATAGGCCGCGACCAGCAGGTCGAGATGGGGGTCGTCCTCGTCAAGCGACCCCAACGTTGCCAAGGCGGCCTCGGTTATGGAGTAGACGAACGGGTCGCGCGAGTCCTCGAACGAGCAGCGCTTGGCTACCTCGGCCACGGCGCTCGCAGCCGTGAGGCTCGCATAGCCCGGGCACGATCCGAGGGGCGCAGACAAAAGATCCGCCTGCGAGACCACATCGAGCGAGCGCCCGTGGGCAAGCAGTAGGTCGACCGTGCAGAACAGTTCGCAGCGGGCAGCCAGGCGACCGCCAGGCTTGCGCGCGCCCTTGGCAACGACCTGGCGACGCTCCCCGGTCTCGTCAAGCAGGGTCAAGATCAAATCGGTCTCCTTGAGCTTGACCTTGTCGAGCACGATCGCGTGTGTACGATATGTGCGGCTCTGCGCCATGCGTTACTCGTCTGCCGCGTACCCAAAGCGCCTGATCTGGGCTTCGTCGTCCCTCCAACCGGGCTTAACCTTCACGTCGAGCTCAAGATAGACCTTGGAATCAAAGAGACGCTCGAGGTCGTGGCGCGCATCGGTGCCGATATGCTTGATCATCTCGCCCTTCTTGCCGATGATGATGCCCTTTTGACCGTCACGCTCCACATAGATGGTCGCGTGGATCTTGGTCACGCGCTTGGTGCGCTCAAGGTAGTCACAGATCACGCCCACGGAGTGCGGAACCTCCTCGCGCGTGCGCAGAAGCACCTTCTCGCGCACGAACTCGGCAACCTGCGTCTCGTCGGTGGTGTCGGTGCCCATGTCGCGCGGGAACCAGAGCGGGCCTTCCGGCAGGTAGGAAGCCAGAAGCTCGATGAACTGGTCGACGTTGAAGTTCTCGGTGGCAGAGGTCACGATCTCGTCATCAAAATCGACCAGCTCACGCGCAGCGGAGAGTTGGGCCATGACCTGCTCGGGGTTCGCCTTGTCGGCCTTGGTAAGCACCAGCACCTTGTGGGCGCTCGAGTGCTGAACCTTCTCGGCAACCCATGCGTCGCCGCGGCCAAAATCCTTGGTGGCGTCCACCGTGAAGCAGACCACGTCGACGTCGTTCAGCTCAGACAGGGCGCTCTTGTTGAGCTCGGAGCCCAAGCCGTCCTTGGGCTTATGGATACCAGGGGTGTCCACAAACACCAGCTGAAAATCAGGGCGATTCACCACGGCGCGCATACGGCGGCGCGTCGTCTGCGCCACCGGTGAGGTAATGGCAACCTTTTGCCCATAGCAGGCGTTCATAAGAGTCGACTTACCGGCATTAGGCCTGCCAACGAGCGCCACAAAGCCGCTGCGGAAGCCCTCGGGCGCCTCCATGGCCTGCGGCATAAGCTCCTCGCCCAGGGTCAAGGGAGCGTCTCCGCCCTCGAGCATGGCGTCGATCTCCTCGTCGGTCATGTTCTCAAACGGATCGAATTCCTGCATGTCTTCCACCGTGGTACCTGTTTTCTCTAGAAAGTCGTAGGGCTGTATGGGCCGTTACATAATGCCAAGCGCGTGCGCAAAGACCAAGATGCCCACGATTGCCGCCGTGATCGACAGCACGTAGACCGAAGCCGCCGCAATATCCTTGGCGCGCTTGGCTAGCGGATGGAGCTCCTCGGTCGCAAGATCGACCACCGCCTCGATGGCAGTGTTGCACAGCTCGGCGTGGATCACGAGGCCGCAGCACACGGCCACGATGCACCACGACGTCAAATCGAGCCCCACGATAAAACCGGCGACAATCGTGACCAGGCCCGCCACCAGCATGACGTTGATGTTTCGTTCCGTCTTGACGGCGGTGACAAAACCCTCGATCGCGTAGCCGAATGAACGGATAAAGGAAGGATGCTCCTTGTTTGAACCGGGAATCATAGCCGTCTCCTAGTCGTGGGCGTGGTTCGTGATCGGCCCGACCGTCACCGCATCGGGATCGTCACCGCGCAGACGCGCCAGCTCGCGCAGGATCTCGTCCTCGCGGGCCTCCATGACCTCGGCCTCATCGTCCTCGATATGGTCGTAACCAAGAAGGTGCAGCGCGCCGTGCACGAGCATCAGGCGGCACTCGTCGGCAGGCGTGTTGCCAAACCCGGAAGCCTGGCGAGCGATCACCTGCGGGGCCAAAATAATATCCCCCAACTCAAGGGTCTCCTCGGCGGGGATCGATTCGTCGAACGCCGAGTCGCATTCAAACGAGAGCACGTCGGTCGTGCGGTCGATGCCACGCCAGGTCTTATTAAGGCCATGCATCTCGTCCTCGTCCACATAGGACAGGGAGATCTCGACCTCACGCTCAACGCCCTCGTTCTTCATAACGAACGAGAGGATGCTCGTAACCTCATCGGCGCTCAGCAGCGTGTCGAGCTCTGCATCGTTACTGATCAAGACGCCCATGGGCGACCCCTTTCCCCTTGTGTGCACGAGCCTGCTCATATGAATCATATGCCTCGACGATCTTGCCGACCAGCGTATGGCGCACCACGTCGGTCGCGTCGAGGTGAACAAACGAGACATCGTCCACGCCGCGCAGAATCTGCTCGATGTTGGTCAGACCGGCACGTCGTCCCGGCAGGTCGCGCTGGGAAGCGTCGCCGGTAATGACGAATTTGGAATTGAATCCCAGGCGCGTGAGGAACATCTTCATCTGCTCGCAGGTGGTGTTTTGAGCCTCGTCCAGAATGACAAACGCATCGTTCAGCGTACGGCCGCGCATATAGGCGAGCGGGGCGATCTCGATCACACCGCGGTCTACAAGCGCCGCGGCCTTCTCAGAATCCATCATGTCCATCAGCGCATCGAACAGCGGGCGCACGTACGGATCGACTTTATCCTCAAGCGTTCCGGGAAGAAAGCCCAGGTTCTCCCCCGCCTCGACCACCGGGCGCGTAAGCACGATACGGCCCACGTCATGACGGTGCAGGGCGGCGATCGCCATGGCCATGGCCAGATAGGTCTTGCCCGTACCGGCAGGGCCCAAGCAAAACGTCAGCGTATGGGAGCGAACGGCTTCAACATAACGCTGCTGACCGACAGTCTTGGCACGCACCGTGCGACCGCGATAGCGCAGCAGCGTCTCAGAAGAGCCCGCGTTGGAGCCGTGATTGCGCAGCGACTCGTAGAGCCTGCGTGCGTCCTCGGCAGTTGGGGAGTCCCCCGCCTTGGCCGCGTCGATCAGGCTATTAAAAACGCCAGAGAGCAGCTCGACCTCCTCGGCCTCGCCAGAGATCGAAACCTCGGCGCCGCGAGCAAGCACCTCGGCATCGCAAAGCTCCCCCAGCGCGCGCAGGGTTGAATCGTTTGGCCCCAGCACGCGTGCGGGGTCAGCATCGTGCGGAATGGAAAGGCGAACCCTAGCCGTACCCAAGCAGTCCTCCAAATGAGTGGCGTCTAGGCAAGACGCCCGTGAAGCATGCCGGCATCGTCGAGTGAATCAATGCGCACGCGCACCAGCTCGCCCTCTTGCCGAGCATCCGCATCGTCGACGACGATGCGATGGAACGAGCCTAGTGTACCGCGATTTCCGTACTCGAGCACCGCTCGCTCGACCGAACCGATGCGACCGGCAGCATCACGTAGGCGCGACTGCTCTACCGCATCGCGAACCTGGGCGGAACGCTTTGCTGCGATTTGCGGGTCGACTTGGTCGGGGAACTCGGCGGCAGGCGTCTGAGGACGCGCGCTGTAGCGGAACACATGGAGCCGCGCGAAGGCAACGCGCTCGACCATGGCGAGCGTGCGCTCAAACTCCTCGTCCGTCTCGCCAGGAAAGCCCACGATCAGGTCACCGGAGATGGCGATGTTGGGCAGGCCAGCGCGCAGCTTGTCCACCAGCTCGCAAAAAGCCTCGGCAGTGTAAGGACGACCCATGCGATGGAGCGTCTGAGTGCAGCCAGACTGAACGGGAAGGTGCAGGAAGGGCGCGATGCGATCGGGGGACGCGGCCATGCGATCGATCAGGGCATCGCTCACATCCATGGGCTCGATGGAAGAAAGGCGCAGCTGGGGTACGTCGGTGGCGGTAAGGATGCGATCAACCAAGCCGTCGATCTCGACGGTGGTGCCGTCCTCTTCCGAGTATCGATAGGCACCGAGGTTCACGCCCGTGAGCACGACCTCGGGGATTCCGGCGGTAACCGCCTCGTTGACCTGCGCGAGCACGTCTGCAACCGGCACGGAGCGCTCGGGGCCGCGAGCCTTCCACACGATACAGTACGTGCAGCGATGATTGCAGCCGTCTTGGATCTTCACGCCCAAGCGCGAGCGACCCAGCAGCGCCGCAACGTCGTGCTGGGGTTCGCCAAAGGGATCCTCAGTTGCCTCGGCGACAGGCACCTCATGGCCCATCAGCTTGCAAACAAGGCCCGGAACCTCGGTCTTAATTGCTTCGGCGTGAACACGGTCGGAGAGCTGCGTCAACTCCTCGGGATGGAGATTCACCACGCAACCCGTTACCACGACCTGCGGGCCGCGCGGCATCGCGAGGGCATGGCGAACCGCCTTGCGCGTCTTGGCCTCGGCCTCGCCGGTAACGGCGCAGGTGTTGATAACCACCAGATCAGCGGCGTCTGGCTCTACCAGGCAAAAGCCGCTCTTGGCAAGATCCGTGCTGATACGGTCGCTCTCCACGCGGTTGACGCGGCAACCAAGGTTCACGACGGAAACGTAGGGCATGGGCATGGGGAGATCCGCCTAGTCGAGAATGTCGTCGATGGCGTCGCGGATGCGCTCGCCAACAGACTTATGAGCATTGTCGACGTCCTCACCCATGACCTCGGCATACTTCTCGAGCAGCTCACGCGCCTCAGCGGGAAGCTTCTCGGGCACCGTGACAACGATGCGGGCGATCAGGCGACCACGCGAGCTAGCGCCGGAGCGGGGCATACCGTGGCCATCAACCGCAACCATGCCGCCATGCTGAGTACCGGCGGGAACGGTGACCTTGACTTTCTCGCCCTCAAGAATGCCGTCGATCTCGACCGTGCAGCCAAGCGCGGCCTGAGCGATGGAGACGGGAACGTCGCAGTACAGGTCGTCCTGGTTGCGGGCGAAACGCTCGTGCTCGGCAACCTGGACGGAGACGATCAGGTCGCCGGACGCAGCGCCCCTGAAGCCGGCCTCGCCGTAGCCCGAGACGCGCAGCTGGCGGCCCGAAGCGATGCCGGCGGGAACCTCGATATCGAGCTTCTCGTGCGTGGGCGTGCGACCTTGACCGTCACACATGTCGCAGGGGTGGTCGATGACGTTTCCTTGACCTTGGCACTCGGGACAGGCAGAGGTGGACTGCACCTGGCCAAACAACGAGCTGCGCACCGAGGTCACATAGCCCGAACCGCCGCAACGGCCGCAGGTGACGACCTTGCCGCCATCGGCAGCACCGGTGCCACCGCAGTCCTCGCATACCGCGAGCCTCTCGTAACTGATGGTCTTGGTGCAGCCGCGCGCAGCCTCCTCGAGGGAAATGGTGAGCGCGATTGCCATATCGCGGCCCGCACGGCGCTGCTGAGAAGCGCGAGCGGAACCTCCGCCACCGCCGCCAAAGAAGGAAGAGAAGATGTCATCGACGCCCATGCCGCCGAAAATATCGTTGAAGTCGACGTAGCCCGACCCCATACCGGGGCCATCGGCCGTACCGTAGCGATCGTAATTCGAACGCTTCTGCTCGTCGGAGAGCACGGAGTAGGCCTCGTTGAGCTCCTTGAACTTCTCCTCGGCCTGAGGGTCGTCCGAGACGTCGGGGTGCACCGTGCGCGCCTTCTTCAAAAACGCTCGCTTGATTGTGCGCTGGTCGGCATCCCTGTCGACACCCAACACCTCGTAGTAATCCCTCTTATCCGACACGACGTACGTCCTTCCCAATAACTCAATACAACCGACATAGCAGCGTCGGCGAATCCCTCTATACCCAACTTATCACGCCGTAAATCAGCAAACGGCGCGCATATGGCCTATAGGCGCGGCCCGTATGCCATACCGGCTCCGCAGCGCGTCATCCCCACCGAGAGAATGGCGAACAGCAGGCCATTGGTAAACCCGTTCGCCAGCTGCATAGCGCCGCGCTTCCACCACACGCCGCTGCGGCCGGCTACACCGTCCGAAAGAACGAGGAACGCGCCAAAGAGCAGCGGGAGAATCAAGACGCTGAAATACGCAATCACGTCGGCCGCGGCAGAAAGAAGCAGGAATGGCAAAACCAGGCCCATGATGTAAAAGCCGATGCTCGCGCGGCCCTCAAGGCGCTCGGCCGTGACGCGGGCGCGTCCGACCAAGTCTCCGCCCGAGGCGCCGTTGGTGCCGGCGTGACCCATCTGGGGAACGCGAACCTGGTCACCGTCGTGCACTCCGGCGGGGAACTCGATGACGGCCTCGGTCACCACGGGCGTGCGGCCCGTGCCGCCGCAGTCGGGGCAGGGGTCAGAGATGACCTTGCCCGATCCGCCGCACTCCGGGCACACCGTCTGAAAGGCGCCGGCGCCGAACATGAACGAGAGGTCAACCTCGACAGCGCCGCTGCCACCACAGCTCGGACAGGTGTGGGCGTGTTCAGCAGAGACGGAACCCACGCCGTGACAGTGGTCGCAAGGCTCGTAGCGGCGATACTTCACTGCACGGCGCGCGCCGTTTTTGGCCTGCTCGGCAGTAAGGTCGATGTCGACGACGATATCCGCCCCCACCTCGGGATTGAACGCCGAGCCGCGACGGCCACGACCGCTCGTCCCATCGAACGGGAATCCGCTGAACGGAAAACCGCCGTAACCGCCCGAGTAGCCGCCACCATACGATGAGGGCGAGGAAGACGCGCCTGCAAAGGGGCTGCCCGAACGCATAGCGTCGTAACGAGCGCGCTTCTGTTCATCGGAAAGCACGGCGTAGGCCTCGGAGACCTCCTTGAAGCGCTCCTCGGCATCGGGCTCCTTGTTCACGTCGGGATGGAGCTTGCGCGCCTTCTGCTGAAACGCCTTCTGGATCTCCTTAGCGGTCGCGTCTTTGGAGACACCAAGAATGGCGTAGTAGTCTTTTTCGTTCATCGTAGCCATAGGGGGCTACCTTCCTCACGGGCCTGCGGCGAATGCATCTCGATGCATTGTAGCGAACTAGCAGGCCAAATCCCAAAAGAGCCCATAGAGCTCATTACCCTCGAGCCAGCCTGTGTGCGTGGGCACCAGGTCGTGCTCGAACACGCTCTCGCAAGAGACCGTATGAGCTGCAGTATTCCCCGCCTCAAACGCCACCCAGCGTGCAAGCCCTCTGTCCACGGCGATCCCACAAGCGCGCTTAAGCTCAGACACCGGAATCACTCTGCTTGCGCGGTCAAGCAGCCCCGCGGGGATTCCACATGTCATGCGGCACGCAAGCATCAGATCCTCAGCAGCTGCTTCTCGTGCGTCCAGGGCTTCATGCTCAAAGTGGCTGCCCTCGCTGTCTTCCTGAACAAGGCGAATACGAGCAGGCAGGTCAACCTTTTGAGGATTCGACTCGCCCGCGTGGTCAAACTCGGAACCCGCAAACAGCGATTTCAGAGCCTCATACGTGTCCGTGCTCAGCATGCTTGCCGCCGAACGGCCAATACCCAGATACTCCACGCCTGTCCAGTATGCAATGTTATGGGCACAGGCACACCCCGGCCGCGCATAGCTCGCCACCTCATAGGGCTCAAAGCCCGCCTTGCGCAACAGGTCGCGCGCAAGCTCCATCTCATCTGCTTGCTGGTCGCTGTCCGGCACAGAGATCTTCCCACTCTCAACCAGAGCATCAAGCGGGGTTCCCTCTTCTATGGTGAGGGGATAGACAGAGACATGATCGGGCTCGGCCGCAATCACACCCGCCACGCTGTCGCGCCATGAGCCGAGCGTCTGATCCGGCAGACCGCACATCAGGTCGGCAGAAACCTTGAGGCCGGCCTCCTTGGCACAAGCGATGGCCGTAAGCGCACGGGTTGCATTGTGAATACGACCGATGGCGCGAAGCTCGGCGTCGTTCAGGCTCTGGACACCCAGTGAGATGCGCGTAACGCCCTCACGAGCAAGGTCACAAGCGAGTCCCGGCGTGAACGATTCGGGGTTCGCCTCGCAGGTAAACTCCACCGGATCGCACCAACGACGGACTTCGCGAACAAGATCCACCAGCAACGCCCCCAGCAGGCTCGGAGTGCCGCCGCCAATATAGATCGTGCGCACGCGCTCAAGCGCCCCGCACTCGCCAAAGCGATTCAAGCACTCGAGCATCTGCTCAAGGTATTCCTGCATAGCTCGTGCACCGCCATCGGCCGCACACAACGCCCGCGAATCAAAATCGCAGTACAGGCACTTCGAGCGGCAAAACGGAATATGCAGGTACAGGGCCTCTATCGCCATGGGACGAACCCTCATGCAAAAGGCTGGGCGGGAACCGGCTCACCGGAGGCAGCCAGCTGCTCGCAGGCGGTAACGTCCGCTTCGATAGCGTCAACAAGCTGCATGAAGTCCTCAAACGTGGTGCAGCGGACTGCGCGACCGCGCCAAAAAGCGGCATGCGGCATGCCCTTGAGATACCACGTGGTAAAGGTGCGCGAACGAGCCATATGGGGCGCAAGCTGGCTCACCAAGGCCAGATGCTCGCGCAGCGCGTCAAGACGTCCCTTTGTGCCGTGCTGGGGAAGATCGGCGCCCGCAAGCAGCTGCTGCGCATCCGAGAAGATCCACGGGTTGCCGTAGGTGCCACGCGCGATAAAGACGGCGCTCGCGGCGGTAGTCTGCAGCATGCGAACAGCGTCTTGCGCCGTGAACACGTCCCCGCTGCCCACGACCGGAATGTTCACGCGCGTCGCGACCTCATCGATGATCGACCAATCGGCGCTGCCCGTATACAACTGCTTTGCCGTCCTGCCGTGCACGGCAACACCAGCTACGCCCGCTTGTTCGAGGGCGGCGGCAAAATCTGGAGCAGTGCGCTCCCCCGGCAGATAGCCAGTTCTCATCTTGCAGGTCACCGGCACCGAAGAGTGTTCCACAGCCGCACGTGCGATCTCGACCGCCAGTTCAGGGGTCTGCATGAGCGCGCAGCCCTCCCCTTTTGCGACAACCTTGCGCGCGGGGCACGCCATGTTGATATCAATCGAGGTAAGCTTGTCGCCCACACGTTCGGCCACAGACTCCACAGCTGCGGCGAACTGATCGGGGTGCGTACCGAACAGCTGCACGCAGATCTGCGGCTCCTCCTTAGCAGGAAGCACAAGCTCCCAGGTCTTTTCGCTCGCGTAAGCCAGACCGGCCACGCTCACCATCTCGGAATAGGCCGTGGAGGCGCCGCGACGGCGGCACATGATTCGATAGGCGGCATCGGTGACGCTCGCCATAGGGGCCATGAGAAACGGCTGCTCCGCATAGCGGACAGCCAACAAGTCGGATGCGGTGCTCATAGATGTATCAATCATCGACCTTGAGGATCGCCAAGAAGGCCTCCTGCGGCACCTCGACGGAACCGATAGCCTTCATGCGCTTCTTGCCCTCTTTTTGCTTCTCGAGCAGCTTGCGCTTACGCGAAATGTCACCGCCATAGCACTTGGCGAGCACGTCCTTACGCACGGCCTTGACCGTGGAACGTGCGATGACCTTGTTGCCGATGGCGCCCTGAATGGGCACCTCGAACTGCTGGCGCGGAATGATCTCCTTGAGCTTGTCGCACAGGCCACGGGCAAGCGTATAGGCCTTGTCCTTGTGGACGATAAACGAGAGTGCGTCCACGTCGTCGCCCGAGAGCAGGATATCGAGCTTCACCAGGTCGCTCGCACGATACTCAGAGAACTCGTAATCCAGCGAGGCATAGCCCTTGGTACGGCTCTTGAGCTGGTCAAAGAAGTCGAGGATGAGCTCGGCAAGCGGCATATCAAAGTGCATCTCGACCGATTTGCTCGTCAGGTGAATCATGTCTGTCGTCACGCCGCGGTGCTCGATCGCAAGCTGCATGACGGCACCGGTGTACTCCGGCGGGCAGATGATCTTGGCCTTGAGGTAGGGCTCCTCGATATGGTCAATGCGCGTAACGTCGGGGAGGTCCTGCGGGCTGCGAACCTCGAGCATCTCGCCGTCGGTCTTGTACACGTGATAGTCAACGCTGGGGCTAGTGGCAATGAGCGCCAGATTGAACTCACGTTCCAGACGCTCCTTGACGACCTCCATATGCAGCAGGCCCAAAAAGCCCACGCGGAAACCAAAGCCAAGCGCCACCGACGTCTCCGGCTCCCAAATAAGGGAGGGGTCGTTGACGTGCAGCTTCTCGAGCGCATCGCGCAGGTTCTCGTAATCCTTGTTGTCGATGGGAAACAGGCCCGTGTAGACCATCGGCTTGGCCTCGCGATAACCGGGCAACGGCTCGTCGCACGGATTATCGCGCGCGGTGAGCGTATCGCCTACATGTACGGCCTCGGGATCCTTCAAACCGGTGACCACAAAGCCGACCTCGCCCACCGAGAGCTGGTCCATGAGCACCTCGGCCGGGCGCTTGACGCCCACGCCGTCGACCATAAAGTCCTCGCCCGCCTGCATCATCGTCAGCTGATCGCCGCGGCGAATGGCACCGTCAAACACGCGCACCGTGGCCACGACGCCGCGATACTCATCAAAGTACGAGTCAAGAATCAAGGCCTTGAGCGGAGCCGTTGCAGAGCCCTTGGGAGGCGAGACCAAAAAGACGATGGCCTCGAGCAGATCGTGGATGCCCTCGCCCGTCTTGCCAGAGACGCACACGGCGTCGTCGGCGGGAATGGCGAGGTCATCCTCGATCTCAGCCTTGACCTCTTCGGGATGGGCGCTCGGCAAGTCGATCTTGTTAATGGCGGGGACGATATCCAGATCGGCATTCATGGCCAGCGTGGCGTTCGAGACTGTCTGAGCCTCCACACCCTGCGTGGCGTCAACCACAAGCACCGCGCCCTCACAGGCTGCGAGCGAACGGGAGACCTCGTAGGTAAAGTCCACGTGACCCGGGGTGTCGATAAGATTGAACTGGTATTTCTCGCCATCGTCGGCCAGGTACTCGACACGCACGGCGTTGCTCTTGATGGTGATGCCGCGTTCGCGCTCGATGTCCATGGAATCGAGGAGCTGCTCGGCCATGTCGCGCTCGTCAACGGTATGCGTGAGCTCGAGAATGCGGTCCGAGATGGTCGATTTGCCATGGTCGATGTGTGCGACGATGGAGAAATTCCTGATGTGAGAAGTATCTTGAGTATCCATGCGGCCTATCATACCTGATGGACTAGAGCCAAAACAGAGCCGCACTCGTGCGCATATCGTGAGAAACACGGGCTTTCCATAGCATTTGCGCTTTTCTTGCCTGTATGCGCGTGCTATACTTCCCGCTTGTGACCTCAACCGTGTCTCAGAGGCCGGATATAAGGCTTTAGAAGAAACTCGAAAGGAAAACTAGAAGTGGCAAACATCAAGTCTCAGAAGAAGCGCATCCGCACCAATGAGATCGCTCGCGTTCGCAACAAGGCGATTCGTTCCGAGCTCAAGACCCTCACCAAGCACGTTCAGGCTGCCGTCGCCGCCGGCGACAAGGCCGCTGCCTCCGCTGCCTGCACCCGCGTTTCCCGCGCTCTGGATAAGGCTGTCGCCAAGGGCGTCATCCACAAGAACCAGGCTGCCAACCGTAAGTCCGGCATCCAGAACCTGGTGAACACCCTGAACTAGCTTCAGGCACATATGCATGAGCATCAAGGAGTCCTTCGGGGCTCCTTTTTTGTTGCCCGCTTCCCACCTCAAAGGGTGGGCACCTCCGTATTGCTCTGAAAAGCTGGTCGCGATGACAGGTGGTTTCAGTTTGCAGCCAACTGGCGCTCCAGACATCTTTTCAGAGCAATACGGAGGTGCCCTCGGGTCGAAGGTGCTCACCATCATAAGTCCTGGTCGAAACTACCTCGCAGATGCTCATGCATATGTGGCCGCTCGACAAAGTAAAAACTATTTGGTGACGATGGATATGACCCACATGCGGAAGGCTAGTTCGGAGTCGGCGGACCCCTTGAGGGCTGCCTCTACGTCTACCGCATGGCGGAGAGCATCGAGGAGTTCTTCCATGGTGTACTTACGCGACCAGGTTACATGGTTGCGCACCTGCCAGTCTTGCAGGCCGAGCGTACGAGCCAGCTCGCGGCCGGCCCCTCGTTTGTCGAGGGCCTTAGCGCAGATGAGCTCACGCAGGCGAGTCACCAGCAGCGAATGCAATCGAACCTCGCTGTGAGCGGGCTGCAGCTCGAGAAGCTCCAAAGTACGGCGGACATCACGAGCAGCGACGGCGTTTAGGAAGTCCCACGGCTTGACCTCAGCGGTGCGAACGACGTACTTCTCGATGTCGACGACGGTGAGTTGCGGGGCCTCGATCATCGCAGCTAGGCGTTTGAGCTCGTTATCGAGCATACGAGAGTTCTCGCCCACACGACTCACCAGTTCTTCTGCCGCGGGCAGATCGATCGTCTTTCCATAGGCGCGCGCCATCGCCACGACCTGCTTGGGGACCTCGCGACCCTTCTTGGGCGTACAGTCCACCAGAGCCTTAGCCCCCACGCCCATAACAGCCTTGTACAGACGCGTGCTTTTTGCCAACGTATTCGCAACAACCAGGCAGACCGTCGTGGGGCTCGGGTTCGCAAAGTAGGATACAAGCGGCTCGCTTACCGCCTTCGGTAGTTTGTCGCAGCCGTTGAGGATAACCAAACGGAAGTCCGCGCCCAGAGGAAACGTATTGAGCGACGCGATGATGTCGTCTATCTGCGGATCCTTGGTCATATCCCGCTCGTCCAAATTGAAATCGGCCATGCCGCTCTCTTCAAGACGCGCCTTCATGCGCGCAACGGCGCGGGAGCGCTTGAACTCGTCGGCACCGACGATCAGATATGCAGGCAGCAGGGCAGATGCGGACACGGAGTTTTCCTTTCGCGTTAAGTTCGTCCTATTCTACCGTTGCCTCTGCCGCTTTAGAACAATGCACGCTGAATCCGCCTCGCCCGGGCGACAAGGCAACGTCTCCCGACTCGATAGTGCACAGAAACGCGCAGCCAAAATCCTTCACGCTCGTAACGCACTCATCAGTTGGGTGCCCGTAGGAGTTGCCCTCCCCGGCGCTTGCAACGGCGAGCTCGGGTGTCAGCGCCTCCAATACCGACTCATCAACCGACTTCGCCGAGCCGTGGTGCCCGAGCTTCAGCACATCGATGTCGCCCACAGAGGACGCGTACTCCCCTTCTTGCTCGACCTCGGTATCCCCCGTCAGCAAAACGGAAAGCTCTCGCCCATCATCAGAGGCATACTGCGCGAGCAAAACGACCGAATCGCCGTTCTCGTCGCCCGCAACTTCATCGCACGGCCAGACCGTCTTACAAGAAAAGCCACCGATATTGAGTACGTCACCCGCATTCAGCTCAACCAGTCTATCTGTATAAGCTGACAGGTCAGAAGGAACAGATGCCGCAGCTCCGCGCGCAACAATGATATTTCCCACCGGATAGCGCGCCAGAACATCGGGAAGGCCACCCCAATGATCCTGGTCCCAATGCGTGACGACCACCGCGTCGAGCTTAAAGACGTTATTTCTAACCAGAGCATCGATCACCCGATCGTCGACTCCTGCATCGACCAGCACCGTATGGCTTCCATCGCGAAGCAGAATCGAGTCAGCTTGCCCCACATCCAGTACGGTAACGGTCGGGGGCACAAACCAAAGCCAATGTGCCAGCCACGCGCCGCAGACAAGGGCCAGCGCACCCATGCCGCACAAAATGGGCGTCTTTTGCGGACGAGGCCAGCAAAGGTAGACAATAACCGCAAGCAGCAGAAACGTCGTGCACACGGGAATCGATAGTCCTACGCTCACGCATGCAAACGGAACCCCCGCTAGCGAACGAATCAGAAAGACCGAGGCACGCGCCAAAGCCGAGAGCGGCATAAAAAAGGCTGACGCGATAGGCGCAATCGGGAGCATGACCATATATGCTAAACCCAGCGTGAGCAGCAGGGATACACAGGGAACGGCCACGATATTGGCGACAGGCGCGATAAGCGACAACTGTTTAAACACCGGAATCGTGATGGGAAGCGTCACCAGCTGGGCGACAAGCGTAAGACCAAGCGATTCAGCAACCGTGCGTGAGGCCCCCAGCACCCGCAAGGTGCAGGTCGCGTAACCCAAAAACAGATGGATCCCCATAACGCTCAGAGCAGACAGCTGAAAGCCGAGGTCATAAACCAAAGCGGGATTCAAAGCGAGCATAACGCCGGCTGCAAGGGACAAAGACGAGAGGGCATGACGGCGGCGACCGTACCACAATGCCACGTTCCCGCTCGCGACCATGCACGCCGAACGTACCGCGGAAGCGGAGGCTCCAGTAAAAAGTACGAAGAGGACGAGAGCCATCGCCGTGATAATGAGCGTCACCTGTCGGGACGCTCGGGCACGACGGAGCGTCACCTCAATGCAGGCAGACACCACCGCAAGATGGCTTCCGGATACCGCCACCAAATGGGAAACGCCAGCACGAGAAAACGCGTCCCTCAGACCGCCATCCGACAGGTTCGTTCCGTACCCGCAAAGAATGCCGGCCAGCAGCGCGCGGTCCGCGCCATCTTCGGGAGCGAGCTTCCCCACCACCGATCTTCGCAGGGCCAGCACGGGATTGTCCGCCCCTCCCGTCCGGTATTCACGGTAACGAACGACGTTTACTGCAGCGCACTCCCCCTTCATGAACCGCGAACGTGCCCAATCGGAATCCCCAAGCTCAGAGAACCGTCCGATCGCGCAAAACGTATCGCCGCGCTGCATCAGCCTTCCCCCTGTCAGCCTTACACGAGCAACCCGGCGAGCATCGACATAGGCCTCGGCTGTACACGTAAAGCCGCTGTCATTGCTGCTGGAATCACTCACGACCACAAAGTCATACCGGCTGACGGGCCGCGAAAGTACATCAAACGAGGCAATCATCGCCCTGCACCACAGTGTTGTTGAGCCCAGAGCAAGCAACGTAAACACGCCCGCGATTGCAAGGCCCCGGGACCAGTAGACGCTTCTGCGTCTCATGGGACGCCCCGCGCCCAGCAGGAGGAATGCGGCCGCAATACACCCGGCCACTGCCAGAACGTTCAACGACGGCGCACCCGATGCGCAAAACGAACCCCAAGCGCTCGAGAGCAGCACGCAATCTGCCAGGGCCATAGCAGCGGCGCCAACAAGCAGCGGAGGAATATAGGGTCGCGGAGGTAGCTCAGGAAGGTCGCTCATACGCAAACAGAATCTTTGATTTTCGCGAACTTCTTCTCACCTATCCCGCTCACGCGCATCAGGTCCTCAGCGGAGGCAAACAAGCCGTTCTTCTCACGATCTTCAACGATTGCCTGCGCCGTAGAAGGCCCCACCCCCGATAACGCTTGGAGTTCGTCAGCTGTAGCCGTGTTGATGTTCACAAGCCCACTCGCTTGGGCAGAAGTTTGCGACGAAGAAGAACTTCCACCGGATCCGTCAGCTAAGGCATCACCAGAAGAAGTGCTCTGACCCTGCTGCGGCACGGTGATCTTCATGCCGTCGTTCACCTTTGAGGCCCGGTTCAGAGTGGAGACATCGGCGTCGTCAGCAAGACCGCCCGCCGCCTCAATGGCATCGGAGACCCGATCACCCTCGGCAAGCTCATAGACCCCGGGATTGACCACAGCGCCGCAGACATCAACAACGATCGCATTCACAGCGACTGAGGCAGCATCGGAATCGCTCTGAGCAGCGCCAGACGCAGATCCGCCCACCGCTGCAGCATCAGCTTCCACGGCACTCGACTCTGCCCCACCGGAACCGGACCTCTCAATCAAGGTCTGTCCGTCCTTACCAGCAGCGCTCACGCCCAGAGCTACAGCAAGCACCAGCAAGGCAAAAACGACCAGACCCACAGCCAGGAGACGTGGCCGCTGGTGCACGATGGCAACCAAGCGCGACGGTGTCTTTTTGTCTCTGTTCACCAGTTGAGCCATAACCCCTCCCAACACCTATGGTGCCGGGAGTACAGCAAAACCTCTGGATCAAAAATAAAAAGTTGAGCGCAACCTTACAGATCTCTAAACGAGTTCTAACACCGCAGGTCAACGCAAAAAGAAATCCACCCGGCCATCACAATGACCGAGTGGATATGAAGCCTATATGCATGACATGTCGGGCGGTGGGTGTTATTCGCCTTTAACCGTCGGAGTCTCAGCCGGAGAGCCCTCAGTGGAAGCCCCGGCAGGACGCGTATCGCGCGGCAGCAGCTCATGGTGAGCGCGATGCATGGCCTTGGGACGGTGGTAGCAAGAGCTGTCGAAGTCGATATACTCGACGCTCCGGACAAGCTTCTCGATCATCGCATCGTGATCGAAGGCATCCCATGCGGCATGAACCTCATCGAGCTTGGCACGAGTCTCCGGGCGGCGCGGCATAAAGAGCGTGCAGCAGTCCGGAGCCGTCTGGGTCGAGATGTCAAAGGTGCCAATCTGCTTGGCGCGGGCAATGATCTCCTGCTTGTCAGAACCGATAAGGGGACGAAACACCGGAATGCTCACAGCCTCGTTCACTGCCATGATGTTCTCGAGCGTCTGCGAGGCAACCTGACCCAAAGACTCACCGGTCACCAGAGCTTTGGCCCCCTCGAGCTGCGCGATACGCTCGGCCACCGCATACATAACGCGACGATACATAATCACACGCAAAGAACTCGGGCAAGCAATCGAAATCTCGCGCTGGCAGTCACCGAACGGCACCACGTACACGCGACCAATCTGAACCTCGGGTGCCAGGGCAGCAACAATATCCTGCACCAGATACTCGCTGGTGTCAGAGGTCTGCGGACGGCCCGAGAAGTGCACGGGGACAGGCACAGCGCCGCGACGGGCGAGCATCCACGTTGCGACCGGCGAGTCGATGCCCGAAGAAAGAAGCGTGACCACCTTGCCAGCGCTCCCCTGCGGAAGTCCTCCACAGCCGGGCTCGGACTTGGCATACACATATACGCTGCCCTGAACAACAAGGACGTTAACCACGACGTCCGGGTCGCGCATCAAAACTTTCTTATCGGGGAACGCCTCGCACAGCGCCTCGCCGACCTGACGGTTCAGATCGATGGAAGACAGCGGATAGTCGGTGTTAGAGCGACGTGCCGAGACCTTAAAGGAATAGAAGTCCCCCGCCTCGCGCAGCGCCAAAACGGCGGCGCGGCAGTACTCATGCGGTTCGCGGTTAGTGTGGAACGCAAGCGAGACGCGCGCCACGCCGGGAACCTTTTGGATATGCTCAAAGGCCTGCTCAGCCTCACCGGTTTTAGAAAACGTGACAAGAATATGGCCCGAGATTCGAGTAATCGTCGAGATGGAAAAGGCGGCCAAGGCCGCCTTTAGGTTATCCATCAGGATGCGTTCGAAGTAGGCGCGATTCTTGCCCTTAAGCCCTATCTCGTGATAGTGCACCAGACATACGCGGCTAGCCATGTGCTATTCAGCAGCCTTTCGGGACAGCGCGTTCTCGTAACGCTCGTGATCATAGGAGATGTCGCCGCGCTCGATCTCTTCCATGGCCATGGAGATGGTGTCCTTGCCAGAAAGGGCGATCGTGATGTCGTCGACATCCTGAACGGCCAGAACACGGTTGTGCTGGCCGCGCACCATGCTGTTGATGTCGCAGGCGCGCTTAGAGGCAAGAGCGGCGAGCAGGAAACGGTTCTCGTCGGTCTCGTGAAGCAAATCATCGATGCGAGGCTTAACTACGGACATGATGACCTCAATTCCTTTCGTGCTGTTGGATGACCTGCAGCAGCTCCGCTGTCGCATCGTCCAAATCGTCGTTTACCACTACATCGTCATACTGCGGAGCAAGCTCGATCTCTGCCTTAGCGTTAGCAAGACGCAGGGAGAGCGACTCCGGGGTCTCCGTGCCACGTGAAGACAGACGATCGGCCAGGATCTCCAACGAGGGCGGCATGATGAAGATCAGAATCGCATCAGGGAAGCGCTTCTTAACCTGGAAGGCGCCCTGGACATCGATCTCCAGAATCAGGGACCGGCCCGCATCGAGATTAGACGTGACCTCGCTCACCAGCGTGCCGTAGCGGTGGCCGTGGACCTCTGCCCACTCGACGAACTCATCGGCATCTATACGGCGGGCAAACTCGTCGTCAGTAAGAAAGTAATAGCTCTCTCCGTCGACTTCGCCCTCACGCGGCTCCCTTGTGGTAGCCGAAACCGTCAGGCCCAGAGCCGGGTGCTGTTCGCGAATACGCGAAACGAGCGTTCCCTTCCCTGCGCCTGACGGCCCGGAAATCACAAAGAGTTTGGGCTCTCGCTGGCTCACTTACTTGGTGAGCTGCTCAAGCAGCTGCTCGCGCTGACGAACGCCGAGGCCCTGAACACGACGGGTAGCAGAAATGCCCAGCTCGTCCATGATCTTGGAGGCCTTGGCCTTGCCATAACCGGGGAGCGACTCGATGAGGGTGGAAACCTTCATACGAGAGGCGATGGGGTCCTCAGAGTTGAGGACGGACTCGAGGGAAACCTCGCCCTTCTTGATCTTCTCACGGAGCTCGGCACGAGCGTGACGGGCAGCAGCCGCCTTCTCGAGAGCGGCCTTACGCTGATCATCAGTGAGCTGAGGGAGAGCCATTCGAACCTCCAAATTACGATTGGTTTAACTCAAAACATAACCATTTTGCAGGGGAAATGCCTGAAAAGTGGCCTTCAGCAGACACATACTTTAGACGAACGGGACATAAAGCACAAGCAAGCAAATTAAAAAGAACCTGCTTGAGGGCTTAATCCATAGAACGTACGCGAGTCTACCTGCGCTTTCTTTGTCCTACGGAACGCCCCGTTCGCCCTATTAGTTAGTCTACTTGCTCTACCAGCTCAGAGATAATGTTCTCGAATGCAGCGAGCGGATCTGCGGCGCCCGTGATGGGGCGACCCACCACAATGTGGCTGGCACCCGCAGAGATAGCATCGGCAGGCGTGGCCACACGGCTCTGGTCACCCAGGTCGGCACCAGCCGGACGAACGCCCGGAGTGACAATCAAAGCCTCTGCGCCCAGAAGCTCGCGCATGTGCGCGGCCTCGCGCGGAGAGCACACGATGCCGTCAATACCCGACCCTTGCGCCAAGCGAGCCAGACGGTCGGCCTCCTCGGCCACAGGCGCCTCGATACCGATCTCACCCAGAGCCTGCTGGTCCATGCTGGTAAGCACCGTGATGGCAACCAGGCTGGGACGTTCGCCGCGCACCTCGGCAGAAAGCTCGGCACCCTCACGGCAGGCCGTAAGCATGGCAGACGAGCCCAGGCCGTGCACCGACATCAGGTCGGCACCGGCAAGGGCCGCAGAGCGAGCAGCACCGCGCACCTGGTGCGGGATGTCGTGGAACTTAAGGTCGAGGAAGACCTTGAACCCAAGCTCCTTGAACTCGCGAACGATCTGCGGGCCCTCAGCATAAAAGAGCGTCATGCCGATCTTGACCCAACGGGCATGGCCCTGCAGGTCGCGACCCAGCTCAAGGGCACGCTCTTTATCGCAATCGAGTGCGACGATGACGCTCTCGCGTGCAGCAGACTCTAGCATTCGAATGCACCTACCAGCTCGTTGATGTCGGACACGCCCTGAGACTCGGCCCACTGCTCCAGTTCGTTGGCGATGCGCAGCGAGGCATCAGGCTCGACAAAACTGGCCATACCGACAGAGACGCAGGTAGCGCCCGCGAGGATGAACTCAGCGGCGTCCTCGCCCGTCATGACGCCGCCCACGCCGTTGATGGGCAGGTCGACGGCCTGCGCAACCTCCCACACCATGCGCACGGCGATGGGATGGCACAGCGGGCCGGAAAGGCCGCCCTTGGGCTTGGCGACCTTGGAGCGACGCGTATGCACGTCGATGGCCATACCCTGGATGGAGTTGATGATGGACAGGCCGTCGGCACCCTCGGCCTCAAGGGCACGAGCGACGTCCACCACGTTGGTGGGGGCCATCTTTACAAAGAGCGGACGGTCGCAGACCTTGCGGCACGCGCGCATGACCTCGCTCGCGCCCTCAGGCGTGGAGCCGCAAGCGGCGCCACCGGCAGCGATGTTGGGGCAGCTCACGTTGATCTCAAAGCCGGCAGCCCAGGGGCACAGCTCGTCAAAAAGCTCGAGAGCGCGCACGTACTCCTCGGTGGAGTGACCCGCAACCTGGCAGATAACCTGGCAGCCGTCCTTGGAGAGCTGCTCGAGCCAGGGGCCGGACTGTTCGGCAAAAGCGCGAACGCCGGGATTCTGCAGGCCCACGGAGTTGATCATGCCGCCACGAACCTCGGCCATACGAGGGGCGGGGTTGCCCGGCCAGGGCTCGGCCGCGCAGCCTTTGGTGGTGATGGCGCCGAGTTTGGAGACATCAAAGAAGTTCTGGAACTGCCAGCCGTAACCAAACGTACCGGCAGCCGTGTTGATGGGGTTTTGCATCTTGACGCCGCCAAAGTCGACAGCCATGTTGACCTTGCCCATTTAGAAGACCACCACCTTAGAAGCATCGAACACGGGGCCGCACATGCAGGCGCCCTTCATACCGTCGACGGTCTCGACATTGCAGGTGTTGCAGGCGCCAAAACCGCAGCTCATCATACGCTCAAGAGAAACCTCGCAGTACACGCCAGCCTCGGCGGCAAGCCCGGCCACAGTCTTCATCATGACAGCGGGGCCGCAGCTCGCCACATAGCCGTAGGCGTTCTGGGAGAACAACTCGGCCGCGGGCTCGGTGCAAAAACCAGCATGCCCCGCAGAGCCGTCGTCGGTGGCCACGATGACCTCTCCGCCACCCAACTCGCGCAGCTCCTCGATGCCCACAAGCTTATCGGCCGTAGCCGCGCCCACGCACACATCGAACGCAATGCCGCGTGCGGCAAGCTCGCGCGCAAGGCAAAGCACGGGAGGAACGCCAATGCCGCCCGCCACGAGCAGCGCACGCTCGCAGCCCTCGGGCACCGCCCAGCCGCGGCCGCCAGGCCCCAGCAGGTTGGAAGTGTCGCCCGCGACCATCTGCGAGAGCCTACGGGTGCCGTCGCCCACAACGGCGTACCAGATCTCAACCGTGCCGGCCTCGGCGTTTACTGCAGCAAAGCTCAGGGGCACGCGCAGCAGGTTCAGCGAGGTGCCGGGCACGGCGATGTTCACGAATTGTCCGGGCTTGAGCGCGCAGGCGAGCTTTGGGGCCTTGATGGTGAGCGCGAAGATGCCGTCGGCGATCTTCTCGTTCGACACGACCTCGAAGTCATGCACGCGGGCAGGAGAAGGCGAAGGCATTAGCACTCCAATCCCCATGCGAGCGCATGGTCGATGTACAAGACGAGCGGCGCCACAGGCAGGCACCGCTCGGAACAAACACGTTTATGTTAGCAGACGACGCCGTCGCGCAGAGTCTGCTTACCAGCCATAAAGACATCAGTCGCGCGGCCAGTCAGACGCATGCCGGCAAAGCCGGAGTTGGTCGCCTTGGACTCAAAGCCGTCCTCCCCGACCGTCCACTCAAGCTCAGGATCAAAGACGGTGATGTCGGCTGCCGAGCCCTCGCAGATGGAGACCGGGTCGAGGCCCAGAATCTCGCGCGGCTTGATGCTCATAATCTCGACCATGCGGGCGTAGTCGATCACGCCGGTGCGCACCAAATTGGTGAGGATGAGCGCGAGCGAAGTCTCGAGACCTGTCATGCCAAAGGGCGCCAGCTCGAACTCGCGAGCTTTTTCCCATGCGGCATGCGGGGCATGATCGGTCACGATGACATCGACGGTGCCGTCGGCCACGCCCTGGCGCAGCGCCTCGGCATCGGCCTGGGTACGCAGCGGCGGGTTGACCTTGAGCGAGGTGTTGTAGGTCTCGTCCAGATCGTCCTCGGTAAGGAACAGATGGTGCGGGGTGGCCTCGCAGGTTACGGGATAGCCCTGCTCCTTGGCGGCGCGGACAAGCTCTAGACCATGAGCCGTGGAGATGTGCTGGATGTGCAGCTTGGCGCCGGTGAGCTTGGCCATCTCGATATCGCGCGCGATCTGCAGCTCCTCGCCCAGCGCCGGCCAGCCGAGCAGGCCCAGACGGGTGGAGACGGGGCCCTCGTTGATCTGGCCCGCGCCCACAAGCGCCTCGTCCTGGCAGTGGCTCATAAAGACCTTGCCGAACATCTTGCCGTAATCCATGCAGCGACGCAGCATGCCCGCGTCCTGCACACCGCGGCCGTCATCGGTAAAGGCAACGGCGCCGTGAGCGACCATATCGCCCATCTCAGAGAGCGCCTCGCCCTTAAGGCCGCGCGTCATGGCGCCCGACGGATACACGTGGCAGTGACCGGCAGCGACAGCCTGAGCCTTCACGAACTCGATGGCGGTGCCGTTGTCGGTGACCGGCTCGGTGTTCGGCATAGTGCACACGCCCGTAAAGCCGCCCTTGGCAGCAGCGCGCGTACCGCTCTCGATGTCTTCCTTGTGCTCCAGACCCGCCTCGCGGAAATGCACGTGCATGTCCACCAAGCCGGGAACGAGATACTTGCCAGAAAGGTCGATGACCTCGGCATCCTCAGCGGCAAGGTCGGTGCCCACCTGAGCAATCAGACCGTCGCGAACCAGCACGTCGGCAACGCCGTCGAGGCCGGCGGCAGGGTCGACCACATGGGCGCTCTTAAGCAGTAAGGCCATTATCGGTACCTCCAAGCAGCAGATAGAGAGCGGCCATGCGGACGCAGATGCCAGAGTAGACCTGGTCCAGAATCACGGAACGCTCGGGGTGGTCGGCCATGTACGAGTCGAGCTCGACGCCGCGGTTGATGGGGCCGGGATGGCAGACAATCGCATCGGGCTTCATGAGCGGCTCGCGGAAGCGTGTGAGGCCGTAGAGCTTGTGGTACTCGCGAATGCTCGGGAACGGCGCGCCCTCAAGGCGCTCCTGCTGAACGCGCAGCATGTAGACCACGTCAAGCTCGGGCAGGACGGAGTCGAAGTCCATGACCACGTGGTCGATGCCCAGAGCCTCGGGCGCCATGGGCTGCAGCGTGCCCGGGGCGATGGCATAGGTCTCGGCGCCCATGATCTTGAGCGCGGGCAGCAGCGAGCCGCACACGCGAGAGTGGCTGATGTCGCCCACCAGGCCGACTTTCAGGCCCTCGAAGGAGCCCTTGCGCTCCCAGATGGTGTACAGGTCGAGCAGCGCCTGCGTGGGGTGGTTGTGTTTGCCGTCACCCGCGCAGATCACGCTCGCCGGCGTGTTCTGGCTTACGATGTAGGGCGCACCAGCGTGCTTGTCGCGCACCACGACGCAGTCGATCTTGTAGGAGTTGAGCGTCTCCACGGTGTCGATCAGGCTCTCGCCCTTGACCGTAGAGGTGGAGGAACCGCCAAAGTTCAGGCTGTCCGCAGAGAGGCGCTTCTCGGCAAGCTCGAAGGAGCTGCGCGTGCGCGTAGAGGGCTCGTTGAACATGTTGACGATCGTCTTGCCACGCAGCGTGGGAACCTTCTTGATTGCACGCTCATTTACCTGGGAAAACGCCTTAGCGGTCTCCAGAATGGTCATGATGTCGGCATCGGAGTACTCCGTGATGTCGATCAGGTGCTTATGGTTGAACGCCATGGGTTATTCACCTCCCAACGGGGCGGAACCCACGTGGTCGCCCGGCTTGACGTCGAAGATCTCGACGGAAGTACGGCCGTCGGTCTCCTTCAGATACAGACGAACGTTCTCGTCATGCGACGAGGGAACGTTTTTGCCCACAAAGTCGGGGCAGATGGGGAGCTCGCGGTGGCCGCGGTCGACCAGCACAGCGAGCTCGATGCAAGACGGGCGGCCCAGATCCATCACGGCGTCGAGCGCTGAGCGGATGGTTCTGCCGGTGTAAAGGATGTCGTCAACAAGGACGATGCGCTTGCCGTCGACGTCAAAGGGGATGTGCGTCGCATGAATCTCGGGCGCGAAGTGGGTGAGGTAGTCGTCGCGGTAGAAGCTGATGTCGAGCGAGCCCAGAGGAACCTTGACCCCCTCGATCTCCTCGATCTGCTTAACCAGCTCGCGCGCGAGCAGGTCGCCGCGCGTCACGATGCCGACAAGCGCGAGGTTCTCGCAGCCCTCGTTTCTCTCGACAATCTCATGCGCGATGCGGGTGAGCGCACGCGAGACGGCGAGCTCGTCCATGATGACCGCCTTGGGTGAAGATGCGTCCATCGATCTCCTTCCCGTTTCATGTTGCGCCACAGGGGCGAACAAAAAATAGATGCCGACCACGTGCGCGGTACGGCATCTATCGATAGCAATGCTCAAGGCTATATGGTGTCCATGCGAGCATCTCGTACGCGCTTAATGGTCGCGTTTCAGTCTAGACGCCACACCGAAGTTGTCAAGGTGTCTGAAGGGGCATCCAAAGGCAAGCGCGATGCAGCCGCCTACAGTAAACGGGCGTAATCCTGAGATTGATGGAATAATCGGGCTATGACGACCTTCCCGCTCTGCGAGCCTTCTGTCGCGCTGTCGGCGTTATTACCCAGCTCAACTTTGTAGAGAGCAATGTAACCAAGAAGGGCAGCCTTGCGATAACCAACTGCACTAAGTCGACGTTCACGCACTTCGGGATACATAAAGGGAAACTCACCAGCGTTGGCAAGAAAATCGAGATAAGCCTCAGCGAGCCGCTTGGCAGAAGACGGCTCGCCAAGCACGAACTCCAAATAATCCAAGGCGGCATTCAGGTCGCTGTGAACGGCTTTGGTCTCTAGAACTTCATAGGGCATAGCGAGCCTTTAGATAGTCAGCCGTACCCTTCGAGTCGTAGACCTTGCCGGCAGCAATATCAGCCTCTGCCTCATCCACCATCTGATAGAGGCGAGAGCGAGCACCCTCGAGACGCAAGGCCTCAAACTGAGAGGGCGACATTGCAATGAAGGATTCCCTGCCGTTCTTGGTAACGATTACGGGTTCAGCAGACTCGAGCACCGTCGCAGTAAATGCCGACGTGTCTTTAAGGTCTTTCACGGGTACGCAAATAGACATCTCTTACCTCCATGTTCACAATCTCATTGCGAGCATACCATAATTATGGGACGGCTGAATACCCGCAGTGCCCCAACACGCCCGCCATTTCCCAAGTGCACCCCGCTCGCCACAAATACTACAGCCGTCGAGTGCCAGCCAAAGCCCTACACTGGAAGGCGTTTGTTTTACTACACACAGGAGGCCATCAATGGCACAAGCGCAGGCAGACGCGCAGTCCAATAACACCAACAAGAACCGCCCGGACGTGGCGGTGCTCATCCCCTGCTACAACGAGGAGGTCACGATCGCCAAGGTGGTCGACGACTTCAAGGTCGCGCTGCCGGGCGCGCCCATCTACGTATACGACAACAACTCCCGCGACGCCACGGCACGTATCGCAGCCGAGCACGGCGCCATCGTGGTAAGCGAGCCGCGCCAGGGCAAGGGCAACGTGGTGCGCCAGATGTTCCGCGACATCGAGGCTGAGTGCTACCTGATGGTCGACGGCGACGACACCTACCCCGCCGAGGCCGCTCGCGAGTTATGCGACCCCATCCTTTCCGGCGCGGCCGACATGACTGTGGGCGACCGCCTCTCCAACGGCACCTACGGCAAAGAAAACAAGCGCGCCTTCCATGGCTTTGGCAACGACCTGGTGCGCTTTATGATCAAGTGGATCTACGGCTACACGTTCGACGACGTGATGACAGGCTACCGCGCGTTCTCGCGCAACTTCGTGAAGACCTTCCCCGTGCTCTCTGAGGGCTTCCAGATCGAGACTGAGCTCTCGATCCACGCCGTCGACCGCCGTATGCGCATCACGGACGTTCCCATTGTCTACCGTGACCGCCCCGAGGGCAGCGTCTCCAAGTTGAGCACGTTCTCCGACGGCTTCAAGGTGATCACGACCATCGGCTCGCTGTTCAAGAACTATCGACCGCTGAAGTTCTTCAGCCTGGTGTCGGCACTGCTGCTAGCCATCGGCCTGACCTTGGGCATCCCCGTTATCGGCGAGTTTTTGAGCACCGGCCTGGTTCCCCGCCTCCCGACGGCGCTTCTGGCCGTGGCCTTTGTGTTCCTGGCATCCCTCTCCTTTGTCTGCGGACTCATCTTGGACACAGTAGCCAAGGTCGGGCGTAAACAATGGGAACTCGAAGCGTATCGTGTGTGGAACGAGGGGTAGAGGCAAGCCCCATCACTCCGCCATCCGGCATCTAACAGATAAGGCTCCGGGGTTTGCACTGAATCGGTGACAGGCCCCGGAGCCTTTTTCAAACAGGAACCGCCATCTTACGCGCCCGAGCGTTCAACATTGGTAACCATGCGACGGGCACGGTTGAGCACGGTGCCGAACCCCTCGACCTTAAGCGTGCAAACCGTCTCGGATGCCAGGTGGCCCAACCATTTGGTCGGCACAGCAGCCTTGTACGGCAGCCCAACAACCTCACAGAAGAACTTCTTGCGGTGCGGCGAAACAACGACGTAGTCCTTGACGATGCTCGGGTCCATGCGAGAGAAAATCTCTTTGGTCTTGGCCTTAACGATGGGATTGTCCCAGCCGTCGTCGAAAATAGCACCATAGGTGTAGTTAAAACCGCGAACATAGTGGGCCGCAATAACGCGTTTGTCAGTAACGCCAAGACGCTCGATGACGTCCATCATATCCATCCAGCGGTCAAAGGGGCGGGCGACGGCTTCATCGGTCGCGTGATTCAGGGTCGAGCCCGGAAGATCGCAACGATAATTGTAGTAAGGCCTATCCAAGTAGATGATTGCCTTAGCTTGACACATGGTCTCGACTAAGAAGGGATTGTCGGCCCAACCGGCACCAGGGTACTCAGGCATATGGATATTGTTCTCGCGCAGAAAGTCCGCACGATAGATGGCCGACCAAATGGCCGGATGGAGCTCGAGCAAGATAGGATGCTCGCCAACAGTAAATGGAACAGAAGATGTTTTGATGCGCCCCTCCAAAAGGCAGTGATAGGGGGCCTGCTTTTCTGGATCGTTCCAATCGCGGATGTCGGTCCAAGGGGTCTTAACGATGTCGACGGTCTCCGCCGAATCTGAAGCCAGAGAAAGCATGTCCTCGTACATAGTAGGTTCAATCCAGTCATCAGGCTCGATGATAGAGACCCACTGGCCACGAGCCATCGACATGCCCAGGTTGCACCCTACTCCGTAGCCCTCGTTCTTCTTATCAACGACCACCACACGAGAATCTCTGGCCGCAAACTCCTGGATAATCCCGAGCGAGCTATCTTTGCTGCCGTCGTTAATGCAGATAAGCTCGAGGTTCTTATGGGTTTGATTCAAGATGCTCTCAAGGCACTGAGCAAGATATTTCTCAACGTTATAAATGGGGACGATGACAGATACGAGCTGGTTTTCTGAAGACACGAAGCTCTCCCGGACTATTTGCGATACGACACTGCTATTGATAATTTTATTGTTCTTGGATTCACATACCAATTGCATCCTTGGATTAGCATTGAATCGATTGATTTACATCGGAGCAGAAGGCCAAACCCCGGCACGAAGCCGCACAGAAAGATTAAAGTATGTCGAAACCAAACGATACGGCAGTAATAGCCCAAACGCCACATTCACCGAAACTGCTAGGAGATATTCTCTACTGGGCGGTCGTCGTGATCACAGCCATTCTTCTCGCTCTCGTCAACCGCACAACAAGCGATGCGCCCGCCTATCACGAAGCCAGCACTCACGGTGATTTTCTACACGTAATAGACAACAATCAATACGCTTATCAAGCCCGTGCCCTTGCAGAAGGACACGCGTATCTCGATCTCGAAGTTGACGAACGGCTAGCGAGTCTAGAGAATCCCTACGATTTCAACGCACGCCATGAAATTGCGCAGGAGTATGGTTCCACTATTTACTGGGACTATGCCTTTTACGATGGACATTACTATTCTTACTTTGGCGTTGTGCCTGCTGTAGCCATTTACCTGCCATACCTGCTGACAACCGGAAACGATCTGGGCACACCAGATGCCGTTATGTTCCTTTCGCTGCTTGTGGCTCTCGCGTGCGCGGTATTCATCAAGGCATTCTCGGCATTCTTCTTTAACCGAAAGCCTCCCCTATTCGCTCAGATATCAGGCTTCCTCATGCTCCTGTTGTCAAGCAACGTGGCGTTCCTGGCATTGAGTAGCCGATTCTACTCTGTACCCCTCCTATCGTCGTTAGCCATTACCTTCTTTGCACTGGCGTGCTGGTTTGCGGCCAAACAGAAATACGCAGATCAGACTGAAATTGAACCTCGAAGCGTACACCATCCCACGTTTCTATTAGCCGGAGGCTCTTTCCTCATGGTGCTGAACTTTGGCTGTCGACCCCAATTTCTAGTCGCGAGCCTATTTGCGCTGCCCATATTCTGGGACGAGCTGTTCCGCAGACGCCTGCTCTTCTCCAGGACAGGGCTTAAACCATCCTTGGCCATCGTATTTGGAATCATTGTCGCCGCAGCTCCGGTCTGTGTCTTTAACGCCGTTCGTTTTGGGTCATTTCTCAATAACGGAAGCTTCTACAACCTGACTGGTTTTGACATGACCTCGTACACGCAAAGTAAACGTGCAACGCTCCGCTGCCTGTTCTACTACCTGTTTCAACCGCCTTGTTTTGAAGGTGCTTTTCCATGGATCACCACAACCGCGATGGACTTTAGCCAGCAATGGGCCCCGAACGAACCGATGTACGGAGGGATCTTCTTCCTGTTGCCGTTCCTTCTCGCAGACTTCTTGAGCCCTACCATCCAGAACAAGCAGCTTCCCCACTTCAGAGCCATCGCACTCGTACTCGCCGTCGTTGTCCTAACGGCAGACACAAGAATCGCCGGGGTCACACGCCGCTATTTCACTGACTTTGCTTACTTGCTCGCGCTCGTGGCGATTGTCAACATCTGGCGGCTTATTAAGGATGCCTCATTGGGGAGGCCTGTATCTGCCCACAGCCGCCGAAACCGCGCACCAAAGCACCCACGAGCTGTCATCATCATCACGACTGCGTTACTGGTTTATTCGTTATCGATATGCGCCCTGGTCACTTTCAGCCCGGCTCAATATGACAGCATCGCAGCCCTGAATCCAAATATATTTGCCAGTATCTGCAGCTTCTTTAGCCCAATCTAATTCCAGGCAATATTTCCAAGCGCAACCTACCAGTGCCGCTTGATAACTACGAACATCATCAACGTCATCCCATTCCGCCAACAGACAAGGATAGCCAAAACGCTTGTGCTATCTTTGGCAAGGGGACAAGACAACGGCTCACAGCCACATATTTGAAGACAGGCAGGTTTTCATGAGCATTGCCACCGGTAAGGTTTTTCAGGTCCTCGAGGCAGGCGACGACGAGGTCCACCGCCTCTACGTGACAAACAACCCCGTCGTCGATGTTTCGAAGATTGATGTTCTCGACGCGAGCGGGACGTCCATCCTTAAGAAAGCCGTCTTTCTCGACAGCGAGAAGAACGCACCGTCTCGCTGTCTGTCGCTTAGGCTGCCGGCGGGGTCCAAGAGCTACCACGTGACCTGCGACGGCCGCTCAATCTGCAGGCTCTCGCCTTACCACTACCTCAAGGTCGTCCACCTGCGCAACTACGCCATGGTGAACCCCGACATCGACGGCGGCTACAGCCCGTGGTTGGCAAATCATCCTGTGGTACCCGCGTACGGCGAGAACGACCTGTCTTCTCGTCCCCTCTTTAGCATCGTCGTCCCGCTGTTCAACACGCCGCTGCCCTACCTCAAAGAGATGCTGGGCTCGGTCCTGGCGCAGACCTACAGCAAATGGGAGCTCGTGCTGGTCAACGCCAGCCCCAAAAACGCGGGGATGAAGAATGTGCTGGCCGGCTATAGCGACGCACGAATCCGTGTTATCGAGATTCCCGAGAACCTGGGCATCGCAGGCAACACCAACGTGGGCGTGCGCGCGGCGTGCGGCGACTACGTGAGCTTCTTCGATCACGACGACGTGCTGGACAAGAACTGCATGCTCGAGTATGCCATTGCGATCAACAAGAACCCCGAGATCGACCTTCTGTGCTGCGACGAGGACAGCTTCGAGGAAGACCTGGCGCACGCCTACGCGCCTCGCTTCAAGCCCCAGCTCAACCGAGGACTCTTCCACTCGCACAACTACATCGTCCACATGCTGACGGTGAGCCGCTATGCCCTGGACCGCGTTGAGCTCTCCCCTAACTACATGAGCGGCGCGCAGGACTACGACATGGCACTCAAGGCAACCGAGGTCGCACGAGCCGTGTGCCGTGTGCCGAAGGTCCTCTACCACTGGAGATGCCATGCCGGCTCCACCAACGGTGGCATTATGTCGAGCAAGCCCTACGCTATCGAGGCCGGGCGCCGGGCTCTTGAAGACCACTTCGCGCGTACTGGCGTTAACTGCAAGGTCAAGCCGTCTGATCACATCAGCTGCGTCTATGACATGTCGTACCAGAAGGCAAGCATTGCCGATTACCAGGTGTTTGGTTGGGGTGACGGGAAGAACTTCACGACCGTGCTTATTGAGGCGGCAGGAACTGAGGCACCCTACGCCGTGTTTGTGCGCGACACCGTTAAGGGCGCGGATACCGATCTAGCGGCCACACTGTGCTCACTGTTTCAGCGGCCCGAGGTGGGCATCTCTGGCGCCAAGCTCTTCCACGCCGACGGCCTCACCCAGCACGCGGGCGTCTGCGTAAACGCAGCCGACGACTTTGTTGCCCTTAACCAGGGCTTCCCCGATAAGATGGGCGGCGGCTACATGGGCTTCGCCGAGTGCGAATGCGACTACTCCGCCGTTTTGCCTGATTGTTTCGCCGTGCGCAGCGATCTTCTCGCCAAGTTTGCGGGTGAGGTTGCCGTGCACAAATCTGCCAATGACGAGATATTTGCCCTCTGCGAGAAAGTCCGCGAGGCCGGCTACGTGGTGTGCGTCTCCCCTGCCGCGACGGCGACCAACCTGGTGGGCGCCACTGTCAACAGCGAGGCAATGAACCGAAGCTACAAGGCCAAATTGCCCGAGGTCCTGAGTAACCCCAACCTCATGTTCGAGACGGGCTACCCGCAGCTCGACTTCCCTCGCGACGCCCAGGCCGACTGGAACCATAAAATAAAAGGAGCCCTCTTGCGAAGGCTCCATATCAAACGTTAAACGTTTTTTCTGAGACCCTGGAGGCTACTTCAGGGTCTCGAGATATTCGGCGAGCTCCTGCTCCCAGTCGCGCGGCGTGAAGCCGGTCTCGCGGAGCTTGCCCAGGTCAAGCGCGGAGTAGTGCGGCCTCGGGGCGATGGGGCCCTCGGCGCTGGCGTAGTAGGCGGCGGTGCTCACGGGCACGACCTTCTCGCCGTTGCCGTTCTTGGCGTCGAAGCAGGCCTTCGCGATGTCGGCCCAGCTCTTCACGGCGCCCGAGCCGGTCATGTTGTAGGTGCCGTAGGGGGCGCGCATGTCCAGCACGTGGAAGATCGCGGCGGCCATCTGGTCGGTGAAGGTCAGCCGTCCCAGCTGGTCGTCCACCACGGTCACCTGGGGCAGGTCGCCGGCGGCCACCTTGTCGGAGAGCATGCACATGGTCTTGGCGAAGTTCTTGCCGTCGCCGATGACCCAGGAGCTGCGCAGGATGTAGTGCTTCGGGCAGCCGCCCACGGCCAGGTCGCCGGCGGCCTTGGACTGGCCGTAGACGCTGACGGGACTCAAGGGCTCGTCCTCGGTGTGCACCTCGGCCGTGCCGTCGAAGACGTAGTCGCTGGAGATGTGCACCAGCGTGATGCCGTGTTCGGCGCAGGTTCGAGCGAGCAGCGCGGGGCCGGTCGCGTTGGCGGCCCAGCAGGTGACACGGCCCGCAGGCGTCTCGGCGCGGTCCACGGCGGTATAGGCGCCGCAGTTGATTACGGTGCCGTAGAGGTCCCAGTCGCACTTGGCATACGCCGCCGGGTCGGACATGTCGAAGGTGTCGATGTCGCAGAAGTCGAAGGTGCTGATGCGCCCGGTCTCCTCGGCGAGCTTGCGCACGGCGCGGCCCAGCTGACCGTTGCAGCCGGTGACGAGCGTGCGCTTGGGTGCCATGGGGACGACGTCCTTCAAGAACGGGTGGTGGGTGTCGGCCTCGGAGACGGTCGCCTGGTCCAGAGGGATGGGCCACTGGATGGCGAGCTCGGGGTCTGCCAGGTTCACGAAGGTGTAGGTCTTCTTGAGCTCGGCGGACCAGTGGGCGTTCACCAGGTAGGTGTAGGCGGTGCCGTCCTCCAGGGCCTGGAAGGAGTTGCCCACGCCGCGCGGCACGTAGATGGCCTTGGAGGCGTCCAGCACGCAGGTGTAGACCTTGCCGTAGGTGGCGCTGCCCTCGCGCAGGTCCACCCAGGCGCCGAAGACGCTGCCTGCGGCCACGGAGACGAACTTGTCCCAGGGCTCGGCGTGCACGCCGCGGGTGACGCCCTTGTTGGCGTTGAAGCTCACGTTGTTCTGCACGACCTTCAGGTCGGGGATGCCCAGCGCCACCATCTTGGCGCGCTGGAAGTTCTCCTTGAACCAGCCGCGGGAGTCGCCGTGGACGGCCAGGTCGAGGACCTTGAGGCCCTCGATGCCGGTCTCCTCGAC
>CAVEPV010000001.1:9139-175088 GCA_963617695.1 Bacteroidaceae bacterium | reverse complement strand
GTCAAAAGAGGAACGCGGGGTTCAAAGAGGCCTGAACTGGCATGCTCAACAAGGCCGCCCTCTGGATACATTCGGAAGGAAGATTTACCAGAAGATATCATTGACCAACAGACGGTTTCGACGAACTTCATTTCTTCTGGCAGATTCATGACGCGGCGATGCTCTGCTTTTGCGCGGCCAATTACGGCTTCACCATTTGATCCCCACTCGATTACCTCTTCCATGTTTCCATACCACTTGCGAAATGACCCGCCTTTCCAAATGGGAAACCATGTATAAGATTGTCTATTTTCATCCTTTGAAACTGCGGCTTTACGCAAAGCGACTTCCCACCAGGAACGAATAAAACGCTCGTTATCACCTGTTTGAATGCCAATATGCGGACGAGAAACAGCATCTATGGATTTTGAAAGGTCAAAAGCGGTGATTAGGCCTCTTCCAGCCCAGTAGGCGATGGGGGTGCCGGGGATTTGGGTGAAGGTTTGGGCGTCTCGGCGGTAGAACCAGCCGCAGGCGGGGTTTTGGATGGCCTCCACCAGCTTCAAGCGCTTCTCCTCACCGCCGTTGATGTCAACGAGGCGCACGTAGGAGCCCTCGCCCGCGAGCTTGCCGTTGTAGATGACGTCGGCAGTGACGGAGACCACCTCACCGCCGATGGCGTCGAACGCGCGCGGACCAAGGTGGGCCATGGAGACGATGCCCTTCTCGGCGATGAGATTGCCACGCATCTTTTCGAAGCTGCCCAGGAACATCCAGCTCTGCATGGTGACCATGGCGGAATAGCCCCGCTCCTTGGCAAGGTTGAAGCCGCGCTCGATGAAGCAGGTGCACAGGTCGCTCTTCACGTCGGGGTAGTGCTTCTTGACCCAGGCGCTCATGAAGGGGTTGAACTTGCTGCTGCCCATGTAGGGCGGGTTGGCGACCACCACGTCGAAGCGGCGGGCAAGGCTCTCGCACTTCTGGATGGCGAGCTCGAGCTTCTGGGCCTTGGCGTTGGCGAAGAGATCGCCCTTGCAGGCCGCGAGGTCGGCGCGCAGATTCTTGAGGTCGCCATCGCTCGGCGCGAGCAGGCTGCCCACCTCGCCCAGGTGCGTCAGGGCCTCCGCGAGCTGCTTGCCGCAGCAGATGAGCTCGTCATTCTCGAACGGAATGCCCTCGAGCACGGTAACGTCGGCATGCACGTCGCGTCTAAAGAAACGACGGTCGTGCTCGCGGGCGCGCAGGGCAAGCACCAGGCTCGCGATCTGCGCGGCGCGCTCGTCGATCTCCATACCGGCGATGTTCTTGGTAAGGATGAGCTCAGGAATGTCGCGCTCGCGGTAGCCGGACTCCTCGTACATGGCAAAGAGCAGCTCAAAGGCATAGGAAAGGATGTGGCCGCTTCCGCACGCCGGGTCGCAGAAGGTTATGTCCTCAGGGCTGCTTATGCGCAGGAAGTCCTCGTGCTCGGCGTCCGGCTCGATGTAGTACTCCATGCGCTCGCGCAGGGCGCTCTCGGGGTGGTTGAGCATCCAGAGGCGGCCGAGGGAATTCTCCACCATGTAGCGCACGATCCACTTAGGCGTGAAGAACTGGGTCGCGGGCGCGATATCTGCCGCAGCGGCCTTGCGCTTGGAGTTGAAGAAGTCTGCCTTGAGCTCGGCGTTGTAGAACTGGTACATCCAGCCGAGGATCTCGACGTTCCGCCATTCCCCCTCGGGGATGTCGTTCACGAGCCTGCCGACCACGCCGTCCGTCCGCATGAGGTGCGCGGGCAACAAAAGCGACATGCAGGCATCGACGGGCTGGAACACGTCGGGCAGACACGCGCACAGCTCGTCGCACTGCGCGAGGAACAGGTAGCGGAACAGGCCGTCGTCGTCGCTCGCCTGCTTGAGTCCGATTACGCGCGCGGGGTCTACCCCCTCAATCTGCACGTCAAGAGCCTCCGCCACCGCCTGGCTGCCCAGCTCATAGCCCGAACCGCCGGGCGCCGGGCGCGTGAACATGCGCACGCGGCTCGGCAGGTAGTCGTGCAGCTCCATGTAGCGCACGGCCACGATTCGGTTGAACCAGGTGTAGGCGACGCGATCGCGCAGGTGCGCAGCCCCCTCCTCGCGCACCAGACGCAGCAGCCCGTCGCGCTGCTCAACCTCTTGCAGGCTCAGGACGCGGCCGCCCACCGTCGAGAGACCTAGCTCGGCGTCGGCGTCGATCTGGTAGAGCTTCATGCGCTGCTCCACCCCGCCGATCAGCTCGTTACGGGCCCAGATGCAGTAGTTCTTGATAAGGGTATCGTTCACAGCAGGCTCCCCCGGGTTAGCTCATCAGGTTGATGGCATCGGCTTCTTGCAGTTCCTTAAGCAGGCGTTCGCGCAGGCCGTTGAGATATTCGTCCACATCGGCTTCGGTGGTGATCCGCCGGGATACGGGGGCCACACTCTTGAGTTTTACGAGCTTTGCCTTGACGACCCTAGGTGCGGCGGACGCATCGATGGCATTTGATGCGGCATCGGTGATGACGGTCACGACCTCGCCCGTCTCGGTCACCTGGGTGCGGCGCCGCTCGGACTCCAGGCGCTGCTCTTCTGCGGCCACGGCATCGTTGATATCCCTTATCGAGTCTTCGGACCAGCGCTCGAGCTGATATCTCAGGGCGTCTATCTCGCTAACGAGTGTCGCTCTGTGCGCCTTCTCCCTTAGGCGTATGCGCGTCTCGTTTACCCTGTTCACGGCAGCATGTGCAACCTTGGCAAAGCCCTGTTGCTGGTCGGCATACTCGTTCACGCGCTTGATCTCGTCCTCGAGCGCACTCAGGAACCCCCCTCGCTTGCTAGCAACGAGTTCACGGCTTTTCTCCAACACGGGATCAGTCAACTCGGGGATTCGACGGATCTGCTTGTAGGGCTTATCCAGCTCAAGAATATTCTTAACGGCCTTCATGGCGCCTTCAGCGTCATCACCCAGATAGTACGCATCGCTTTCCATGCAGCTCATAAAATCGACGCCATTATCAAAGACGGGCTTTTGCTTATCGAAAAACTCCTCGACCTCGCTAAAATCCTCACCCCAGTCAAGCAGCTCGTCTTCGTCACGAACCAGCTGCTCAAACAGCGCCTGGGCATCGCCATGGATATCAAGTTCACGTCGCAAGAGCGAGCCACCTCGATCAAGCACATCGCGACCGGGATAGGGATAGGTGCGTTCGCCGTTCACCCCCGTAAAATGCGCGTTGTACAGATCGGTGCATTTTTGACGCAGGTCATTCAAGGCTGCCGTAGCAAAAGCAAGCAATTCCTTTTCTTCTGCGGGAACGTTCGCTGTGCCGGTAAGATCGCGCATAAGGTCTGCAACCCGCTTGAGCAGGTTGGCATCAAGCTGCACATGCAGGCTTACTTGGGCCTTATCTGCCTGCTTGCCACGCAGGTAGGTAGTCATCTGGCGGTCGTCTGCGGCCAGCGGCGAACCCGCAACCGCAACGTCCACACGGCCGGCAGCGATGAGTTGGGCCATGACGCAGGCTATGTCAACCTCGCGCCAACCAAAAGGTTTCTGCTGGTAATGGCGCTGTAGGTCGCCCATGGTGGTGGACTGGTTTAGGCGCTGGCGTATCTTGAGGAGCTCGGCAACCTCGTTGCAAGCACGCCTGTTACCGCCGTCTGCGCCATCCAAAGCCTGTTGCACCTGGCCCGCAAGTGCGCGTCGGATGTCATCGTCGTCGCGCGCGGGAGCCGTAATGTAGCATGCCTTGCTGAACTCCGTGTCGGCTAGGCGCTCAAGCACCTGTCTAAAAACGTCATCGGGCTTTACGGCTCGTACCTCAACCATACGGCCATCGACGGCACAACGGGCGCGCAGCACCGCCTCGCGAATGAGAGACGCGGCCTCAGCTTTGTTTTCCTTGGCTTCACGTTGCTTGGACGTCAGAATTTGCCGCGTGCTCTCGGGTAGCTGTTCGCGATTGAGCGTACGGACGTACGCTCCGATTTTCGCAGCGTTCATAAGCGCATCAAAGTAGTCGCCCTCACAGGAAAGCACCACAAGGGCCTCACCCGAAGAGCGCAGCTCGAGCTCAGCATCGGACGCACGGGAGAGACTGTTTGCGACGGTGATGACGTTCAGCTTCATGCCGCCTTGCGAAGCGCCGTAGATGCCGTCATCCATATAGCGGTCGATTGGGAAATCGTTAGCGCCGTGACGCAACTTGGTAGCGGTGTAGACGTCGCTATAGAGAACCTTCTTTACCGACTCCATCACCTGGCCCACGTCCGGCTGCATATCGCTAATGGCACGCGCGATATCCTGCTCCTCGTCGGTAAGAAAGTTGTAGATCTCTCCCTGACGAGCCACGTAGTTCTCGCGCACCAGACGATCAAGGGAATCCTGAACATTGGCTTTAAGCAGGGCCTTGTCCACGTCCATCTGGTCGATCATGAGGATCGAGATGTTCTCGACGTTCGACTTTACATAGTCGATATAGCGGATAAGGTAGAGCAACTTGAGTATACGCACGTCAAAAGGTTCAAGACCGCGCCCGTCCTCGGCTGCACGCCTAGCGCGCTCGACCACCTGAATCACACCGTGTTCCAGATCCTTGGCGATGGTGTCAAAGAAGTGCCAAAACGGCACCAAGGCGCCCACCTGCTCGGTCTGCACGGCCTGAACGGACTCGCTAAAAGCCGAGAGCATCGAGCGCTCACCGGTAGACATATGCTTGGCTTTGACGCCGTGTTTGCGTACCGCATCCATCACGTCAGGCAGAACCTTGAACTGATAATTCACAAAGGGGTAGCAGGCCGCAAAGTCACCGGGCGCAGCGTAGCCAATCAGGTCGCTGCGCGAACCGTCAAAAGCAAAGAGGTTCTTAAGCACCGTGGACGAGGCCTCGTAGTTGTCCTTGAGCTCCGCTGTGGCGATAGCGGTCTTCTCGAGGACACGGCGCTGAATGACCTCATCCACGCTTGAGCTTGAAAGCGAGAGGCGCGTGTTAAAACGACCCTGGATCTTAGAGAAGTCATTGCCCACGACCATAGCGACCTCGTCGATGGCCTCTTGGCTGGTAACCATCACCCACACGCGACCCGCGCACTTGGAACCGATCTCTTCCACCAGAGTCTGCAGATTGAGCATGAGGCTTACGTCCTCGCCCACGTACTGACCCACTTCATCGGCCATGAACAGCAAGCGAAAGTCGCCGCCGCACTCTTCTGCACAGGCATCCACGTACTCGTTGATCATGGTAACAAAGCGATCGGGAGCGATGCTCGCGTCTTCGGTACCGTCGAACCAACCAAGCGCAGCTTGCTCGCTCATACCCATGACCTTCATGAGGGCGGCAACGATTCCGTCTTGGTAAAAAAGGTAGCCCTCGCGGCTCTCCAACCAGTCCAAGCCCGTCTCTTGCTCGAAGGCCTCGCGGAACTCCTTGGTCTTGCCACGCTCGTCGATGTGCTTCTCGAGCTTAGCGAGCTTGAGGTGCTCGCCACAAAAGCCCAGGTGGTCAAAGAACACGCGTTCAAAGGAGCGGAGCAAAGCCGTCTTTGAGCCGCCTTCTTTGAACTGACCGCCTACCGCATCGATGTTGAACAGAATTGTCTCAGTAGGAACCTCACAGCAGCGACGCATGCGCGAGGCCGCGAGTTGATCGTCAATCTTGCCATCAAAGTAGTCAATGGCGCGCTTGCCGGCAATCTCGTCATTCTCGAGCAGATAGGAGAGCATCTTAAGAAAGTGCGACTTACCGGAACCAAAGTGACCGCTGATCCACACGCCAATCTTGCTGGAGGGGGCATCGAGCGCCGCCTCGTACGAGTCAAAGAACGTGTCGAAGTGGCGCCGGAGCTCTCGGGTGACCACGTATTCCTCAAGCTCCTGTTTAAGGGAGTCCTCGCGGGCATCCTGCACCTGAACGACGCCGTTGATGGAGCGGTTGATGTCACGGGCAAAAAGATCATGGATGTTCATGGTCGAGCGCTCCCTAACTAGTCGATGGCGAGCGCACGATAATAGTTGTCGGCGCTCAGCTGGTTAAACAGACGGAATGACTGGCCGTTGTAGGCACCAGGAAACATGGCGACCACGGGAACCCGGTCGAACTCGGCGAGCATGTTGTTAAAAAGGTCATGCACTCTTAGCAGTGGAAATACCTCGCCCACACCGGTAATGAGAATCACATCGCCCGGCTCATGTGGAAGCGTTTGTTCCAAGATGTGCTTTGTGAACGCCTCGGGGCTGCAAACCTTCTTGAGCTGCACGGTCTGGTCTTTGGTACCGATCTTGAGCTCTAGGGGCGCAACCCTTGACAAAATGCGCTTTTTCTCGCAGATGGCGAGGAGCACGTTGTATAGGTTGACCTGCTTAATGCAACACGGCAGCTTGCCGGACGCGGCTTCGCGCTCGACCTGAGCCACCAGATCACGCATCTCAAACTCAAGCGACGGGTCGTAACAAAAAACGTGGAATCCGATCTCGTTACCCAGGCCCTTGTTAGCCAAGAAATCGGGGTCTTGCAGGGAGTCGCGCAGGACCTGGCAACGATGGACAAAACTCTCGCGCGCACGGGTTGCGTGGGCGGTTGCGTTAAGGTTCGCCATAGCTACGCCCCCTGTCCGGTAAAGGCAGGGATAGCCGCGGTATCGCCCAAGGCCTCGATGGCGCTTTGTAGCTCTGGGTCGAGAAAAAGCGGCGTCAGCGCCGTGGAGCGCGCCCCGGAAATAAGGCCAACTTCTTTGAGGCAGCCACGCAGCGTCCCCTTGATGCGCTTGACGGTGGCATCGCTCCATGTAGCTGCATCTGCATACTGCATCTGAAAACGCACCATGAAGGCATCAAGGTCTGCCTGCGTGAGGGTGTAATCGAACGCCATCATGCGCTCGGCAATCTCCACCAGCATGAACTCACGCACGATGTCGTATCGGCACATCATGGCGTACATGTTGGCCTGGGCCGCCTGGTCATGCGGACCCTCGGCGACAAGACGAGTTATTACCGCGGCGGCATCGGCCGCCGCCCGCGGATCAATGCCGCGCGCGACGCACTCCCCTTCTGTAGGAGACAGCGCGTCGAGGCGGCTCGTGCACACGCGGGCACGGTTAGCCAGCATGCGCTCCGTTGGATATTGAAAAAGGTTTTCGCGCTTAACGCGCTGCGCTATCGCGTCGTCATCAACGCCCTGCAGACGCAGAGAAGCGACAATGCGCATTTCTGCCAGGAGGAACTGCTCTCTTGTGAGCACCCCCCCCCGGACGGTTTTCGCGGTTGTATCCACGATGCACGCTCCAAGGATCTCGTTACCGTTGACAAGAATAATAACCCGCCATCCGGACACCGGTTCATGATACCCGCCATCCGGCCCTCGCGCCTCGCGCAACTGCCGAGCGGCGCAAGAGTTTACCGGCAGCACGCCCTAGGCTTCTTGAATTTCGCTTTGCTCCGCCCGTTTGGCTATCTCGCGCTCAACACGCGCCACAAGCTCGGGATTCTCGGATTTGATACGCTCGATCTCTTCTTCAAGAATCTTGCCGATCTCTTTGGCGCCAACCCCAACGGCCTCCTTGGCGGCAGCAGCCGCAGCAGAAGACTTGTCTGCAAAGGCGTCAAAGGCGTCCTGTTTTTCCTGAAGGATCTCGAGAATTCGCTCGTCGACCGAGTCCTTGCACAGCAGCCTATACGCAAGTACGCTCCTTGTTTGGCCCATGCGGTAGGCGCGCGAGACGGCCTGGTTCTCGATAGACGGTTTGTACTGAGGCTCACAGAACACAACGACGCTCGCTGACTGGATGTTCATTCCCGTCCCGCCGGCCTGAATCTGCGCGACAAGAACCGAACCCGCGGGCGCCATATCGAACTTCTCAACCATCTCCTGCCTCTTTTTGGGAGATAGTGAGCCCGTAATGGTGCCCACGCACTTTTTGCCCAGCATGTCTGCCACAGAAGAAGCCGTATCCAAAAAGAAGGTGAACACAAGCACCTTGCGCCCATCGTCCTGCGCGTCTGCAATCAGTTCGAGCAGCCTTCGCGCTTTGGACGAGCTCTTCTTGAGATCCCCCACGTTCCAAGAGACGCGCCTGGCTCGCATCCTGCGCGCAGCGGGCGTCCCCTCCTTAAGAGCCCGCACATATGCCTCCAGCTCCACGGGGCCGAGCGTGCACCATTCCTGACTCTCGATCAGTTCAGGCAGCTCGGAGAGCACATCCTCGCGCTTGCGACGGTAATAGACGGGCGCCAGCTCGTCACGAAACCTGCTCGCCCTTGTCTTATGGGCCAAAAGGCCAGCGCTCTTCGCGATCTGCGGGCGCAGATACCCTACAAGCGTCAGCATCTCCTCCACGCGATTCTCGAGCGCCGTGCCAGTCATAAGCACAACTCTTCTGGCGCCAGACATAAGCCGCAAGGTATTCTGCGTTCTTGCCGCCTGAGGATTCTTGATGTAGTGCGCCTCGTCCACTACCGCCAGACCGAATGTAAAGTCACCAGAGAGATTGAGCTTCTTTGTTGTCTCGTATGTTGTCACCGCCACGCCACCGGCCAGTCTCCACCACTCAAAGCTCTTTTCGCTATCGGGGCCGTGAACACTGATCACGTGCAGGCTGCTGTGCTTGGCAATCTCTCTACACCAGTTCTCGAGCACACTCGCAGGGCACACGACAACAAAATGCGACTCCCCAGCGTTCAAAAGCGAGACCATGGCCGCGATGGCCTGAATCGTCTTGCCAAGGCCCATCTCGTCTCCAAGCAGCGTGCGTTCCTGGTGAAGAATGTACTTGACGCCCATCTCCTGGTAGCGGCGCAGGGTGCACTTGAGCCCATCAGGGCAAAACGCCTGCTCTTGGACCTCATTAGCAAGCTCCTCTGGAAGTCCAAAGAACTCATCGGCCTTACCGAGGACATCAGGGCAAATTTCCTCGATCGTGTTGGACACCGCGACGGGATTTGCCTCAAAATACGCCCACACCTTACCGGAACTGACTTTGAGCTTATAGAGCCCGTCGAGCCGGTCCAGCAGCCCCTCGGCATCGGCAATCAGCCTGCTATCGCAAAACTGCAAAGCGCGTTCGTACGCATCGGCGGCACGATCGCGCGTCTTCTTGGATGCAAACAGTCGAACGAGGCGCTTGGTCGCGGGCTCGAGATCTTCCTTGAACGCAGCGGGCGCGCGATTAATCTCGTCAGCAATCTGCGTCCACTCTTTGTGCAGACCCTTCCATCTATGCACGACATAGACCGCGTGGACGATCTTCGTTACCGCAGGTGATTTATCATCAGCGCTCAGACGCAGCTTGATTCCTTCCCCCGCGTCCTTGGCTATCAGGTTCGCCTGCTTTTTGATGGTCTTAGCGCCAGCGGGCGTTATGCCCTTCAGCGACGATAGCTTCCGCACGTTCGCGCCGAGAACGTCCGCGACGGTTTTGTAGCCAGCGTTCTCGAGGGTCTTAACGTGAATGCCGAGCTTGTTACGGTTAAGTTCTTCAACAGGAACCTTTTTCAACTCCTCCATCTTTTTCTGCTCAATGTGTTTGCGAACCGCCGTCTCGACTCTCTCATAAAGGACTGTCGGATCCTCAAGAGCATTAAGGCGTTTAAGGACGTCCTCAAGATGTTCGAACACCCGACGGACATCGCCCACGGAGAATGCCCACTCGTCTGGCCCAAGAAAGCCGGGGCTGAGTTCCTCGATGACCGCTTCGGCATGCTTTTTGTCGGCGGCGTACCACTCTCGCGCCTCCTCGTCCCCGACCCCTCCTAACGCCCGGCACTGCCTAAGGATGTCCTCCATCTCTCGCCCGGCACCGCTGTCGAGCAGGGCTTCAAGTTCGGCATACGCCTTTTCGGCCCACGCTTTGGAGTCACGAGAGGCAAATAGCCAGCTCAGAGTACTGGTGCCGCAGTCAATATCAGAGATCAGCCGTGGAATTTCCGCCTTAAGGTACTCGGCAAGTTCCCGCTGGCGACACTCGAGGGGAACGGCGCGATCCCTTACCAGCGCAGCGACAAGGAGCCGAGTGGCGACGTCCTCGCAGGCTGGAGATTCCAGCTGTACATGCGAGCATTCAAGCGCTCTTTTCTGGCAAACGCTAAGGTTGTGCCTGCGTCCGTCTTCGTCCTTTACGGGGATAGCTTTATCCTGAGATTCAACCACCTTGTCGAGGGGTTCCCCAAAAGGAGCTTCGTCAAGAACCACTCGATATGATTTTCCGCTCGCACTGGCCCTGACTTTAATTTTCGCAAGGGTCTCGCTTACCCTGGATGCCCTAAGCGACTCCACCTCTTTAGAGGCCCACGCGAGGAACTGCTCGGCAATTGCTTGGTCCTCAGAAATCCTCCGATCAAGAGAGCGTGCTCGCTTGATCAGTTCCAAGGCATCGTTGTTAGAAAAACTCCTGGCCATTTAATCCTCCGCTTGCCGCCCTAACGGCTCCGACGCTCCGTCAACATCCTAACCCATCGCCCAGATACGGTGTCTAACCTGCGCGTCAGAAGCTCGCCCATAGAACTGCCACCGGTAAGCCCGTCGATCGCAAGCAGCACGCGTGTAACAGAATCGTAAAACATAGAAAACCACTCGGGTTTACGTGCTAAGGTGTTGCAACCTCAGTCTGGGTTTGGAGGTCCACATGGCTCGTGTCCATAATTTCTCAGCCGGTCCCGCCGCGCTGCCCGAGAGCGTGCTTGCCGAAATCGCAAGCGAGATGCTCGATTACCGCGGGTGCGGCATGTCTGTGCTGGAGATGAGCCACCGATCTCCCATGTACCAGGAGATTATCGACGACGCCGAGGCCACCTTGCGCCGCGTGCTGGGCGTGCCCGACAACTACCGCGTCATCTTTTTGCAGGGCGGCGCCACGCTGCAGTTCGCCGGCATCCCCATGAACTTCATGCGCCGCGGTCGCGCGGGCTACGTGGTCTCGGGCAACTTTGCCAAGAAGGCCTTTAAAGAGGCCGGCAAGTACGGCGAGGCCGTGTGCCTAGCAAGCTCCGAGGAGACCGGGTTCGACCGCATCCCCGCGCTTGACGCGGTTGCCGAGCGCGCCGTTGCGGGCGACCTCGACTACGTCTACATCTGCCAGAACAACACCATCTTTGGCACCATGTTCCACGAGCTGCCGGACTGCGGCGACACCCCGCTGTTCGCCGACGTCTCGAGCTGCTTTTTGTCGCAGCCGCTCGACGTCTCGCGTTACGGGCTCATCTACGCCGGCGCGCAGAAAAACGCCGGCGCCGCGGGCGTGACTGTGATCATCGTGCGCGAAGACCTGCTGGAAGACGGCCCCGCCTTTGCCCAGACTCCGCAGTACATGGATCTGGCGCTCGAGGCCAACAAGGGCTCGATGCTCAACACCCCCAACACCTTTGGCATCTACGTGTGCGGCAAGGTGTTCCGCTGGGTCGAGGAGACGGGCGGCCTTGAGGCCATGGCCGAGCGCAACTGGAAAAAGGCCAACCTGCTCTACGACCTGCTCGACGCAAGCGAGGTCTTCCACGGCACCGCACAGCCGGGCAGCCGCTCGATCGCCAACGTCACCTTCCGCACCAACTCGCCCGAGCTGGATGCGGAGTTCATCGCCGGCACACGCGAGCGCCACATGGAAAACGTCAAGGGCCACCGCCTGGTGGGTGGCATGCGCGCAAGCGTGTACAACGCCGTGCCCATGGAGTCGGTCGAGGCGCTGGCCTCCTACATGGAGGACTTCGAGCGGGGGCATCGATCTTAGGGCCTAAACGTGCCCCGCGGCTCGGGCTCATCGCCTCGCGATGCGTCTGAGCCGTCTCTCCCCGCCCTCACCCCACATCGCCCCAACGCCGAGCCGCTGCCCGCGGACGGCGCGGAAAGGAATTCCCATGCGCAAGATCAAAACCATCGACGACATCACCAAGGACGGCAGCGTAGAGTTCGGTGCCGGCTATGAGTTTGTAGACACCGTCGAGGAGGCCGACGCCATCCTCATGCGCTCCACCGACCTGCACGGCTACGAGCTGCCCGAGGGCATTCGCGCCATCGCCCGCTGCGGTGCCGGCGTGAACAACATCCCCACCGACGAGTACGCCAAGCAGGGCGTTGTGGTATTCAACTCGCCCGGCGCGAACGCCAACGCCGTAAAGGAGATTGTGCTCGCAGCTCTTATCCTCTCGAGCCGCGGCATCGTGCAGTCCATGAAGTGGGTGCGTGCCAACGCCGACGACCCGAACATCCTGGTCAACGCCGAGAAGGCCAAGAAGGCCTTTGTGGGCCGCGAGCTCAAGGGCAAGCGTATCGGCGTGGTTGGTCTGGGCAACGTGGGCTCCAAGGTGGCCAACGCGTGCGTTGACCTGGGCATGGACGTCTATGGCTACGATCCGTTCATCTCCGTCGAGCACGCATGGGCGCTCTCGCAGAGCGTGCAGCGCGTGGGCACGCTCGAGGATTTGTGCCGTGGCTGCGATTACCTGACGGTGCACGTGCCCAGCAAGGCCGACACCATCGGCATGATCTCCACCGAGCAGATTGACCTGTTGGCTCCCGACGCTGTGCTCATCAACTACGCACGCGAGACCATCGTGGACGAGGACGCCGTGGACGCCGCGCTGCGCGCCGGCAAGCTGAGCTGGTTCTCCACCGACTTCGCCACGCCCAAGACGGTCAAGATGCCCAACACCTTCATCACCACGCACTCCGGCGCGGGCACCGGCGAGGCCGAGGCCAACTGCGCCGACATGGCCATCTCTGAGCTCAAGGACTACCTGGAGAACGGCAACATCGCGCACTCAGTGAACTACCCCGCCTGCAGCATGGGCAAGGCGCGCGCCGCAAGCCGCATCGCGTGCCTGCACGCCAACGTGCCCAACATGATCGGCCAGATCACGGCCATCCTTGCCAAGGACAACGCCAACGTGCAGCGCATGGTCAACGAAAGCGCCGGCGAGAACGCCTACACAATGTTCGATACCGACGAGCACCTCGAGGACGCCACCATCGCCGCCTTGAAGGAGATTCCCGCCATCTACCGCGTCCGCGTGATCAAGTAGGGTACGGGCCTGACGAAGGGCGCTGGGGTGGCGTCAGCCGCCAAACCTCGGGAGCACAGAACCAAGCTCAATGCTAGATCGTCGAACCATTTGGCATTACAGGAGGGAGGGTGCGAGCACGGCTCGCACCCTCCCTCTTCTTCACCCGCACACGACTGCAGCCAGATCAGACGCTACCCCCCTTGCAAGAACCCGATCAACGTCTCAAAAGCAGGCAGAGGCCCACGGGGTTCAAAGCCTCGTTACCCGCAAAGCCAACCATATGCCCAGAAAGGCACAGGCTGTGCCTGCATCCTCATTTTCTCGCCTCAAACGGCGACCGTGGAACCCATCCATTGCCCTCGTCGCAGTTTCATGAGGCCAGAATCGTAAAAACCTCCGATCTGGCGCCCTCCGCCCCCTACCCCCTCATCCACAGGTTCCAGCTCATTCACCCACGGGTTCCAGCCCACTCATCTCAGCCTCAATCTAGCCCTACGCGCACCTCGGCTGCCCAAAATCGACGGAAAACGTCAGGTAATTTAGAAACTACGAAGTAGACCGGCGTTCCCGACAACATTTCCCCAGGATTCAGAGGTCCGAAAAAGGACTCTACTCAGACCGAGACGATTTACCTGACGTTTTCCGTCGATTTTGAGCACGGCGACCACCCGAAACCCCGTCCCGGGCGCAATGCGTTAAATCCAGCCGCGCATAAGCTCTGCTCGCAGCTTCATGGCCGCTCGTTCCTGAGCCGCGCTCTTTGGACGAGCCCTCATGCCCAACTTTTTCTTGATAAGGCCAACGACCGTATCGAATTTCTGCGGGTCGGCAAGCTGTGAATAAGTCATAAGGATTACCTCATAGCCCATGGCCTGGAGCGCGGTGGTTCTGTCGCTGTCGGCGATCTTCGCCTCAACGGAACCGTGGAAAGCCCTACCCTGACATTCGACCACTACGCAGCGTGAACCATCGTCGTTCGTGATAACGATGTCGCCTACGCGCTTACCAGCACCCGATATGCGCTTGGCCGCCCGGCTCAGATCAAGAAGCACGTTATTCTCAACCGAGAAGCCCTCTCCGCCCCAACGACGCGGCAAGCCCAAAAGCATTGACGCCTGGGCTTCGAAAGGTGAAGCCGCAACGCCCGTAACCATCTGCGCAGCACGGATAAAATTCTTGGCGCCGCGCATGCCCGCCACGCAATCGCAATAGCGTCGCAACTCATCGAGCTCAATCAGCGCCGGACGTTCCCAAAGATTGCTCGCTGGCCCAGGTGCAGACCCCATACGCCGCCATCCAAACCAAGGCATAAACATAGAATCAAGCCGCTCGCGTCTTAGCAGCTCTTCAATCTTCTTGGAGGGTTCAAAGATGGCAAAGGTTCCGCAGAGTTCGTACATGGCCATCGCTAATTGAGTAACAGGATAAGAAGGAGCCATTGTGAGCAGCGTAAACAGAGGACTAGCGACTTCCACTCCAAGAGGCGTTTCCTCAATCGAACCAACAGGCTTTTCAGTGGTCCACGCATGCCAGGAAACTCGTTTGCCGTCACGAGAATGCCTCATGCGATCTGACAGTAAATGCACCGGCGCACCAAGAATCTCAGAAACCAGCGGCGTCTCCAGCAACTGAGCACGGTTCGGATCGGACTCCGGCGCGGGAACCATGGGCAGCTGCATCAACACCTGCGGCGGGATACGGTGGTATCCAAAGGCCGATATGTCGCACAAAACATCGTTCATGGACCTACGGTACCAAGCAAACAGCAAAAGCCCCCTCTACCTACAGTGTGGACGGTAGAGAGGGCGAGGTATACGGCCACAGCGCGGGAGACAAACGCGCTGGAACCCGGATACACAAGTTGTCAGCAGCCCGAAGAGGGGCTTCCGGGCCTAATTCACTTCACGCGACGGCCCCGCACCACAAATGAAGTGGCCCTAGAAGCCGGATGGCCGACGCATCAATTACATACCTACAGGAAGCAGCGAAAGCCCGCACGTGCAAGAGATTGCGAACGGAGTCAACGGTCAGCATGCCCGCTGGGAACTACGCCATTACGAGCATGGCCATGAGGGGGATCGTGAGGATTGAGGCAACGATCGAGATGAAGGTGCCCTGGGTCATGGGCTTGGCGTCCACCCCATACAGCAGGCAGTAGAGAATGCCGTTGGTGGCCACGGGCATGGCCTGGCCCAACACGATAATCGCGAGCGTAAACGGGTCACTCACAAACAGGCGCATCACGAGCAGAAGCACCAGCGGCACGCCCACCAGGCGAAACGCCACGGCAACGTAGGCGCGCCAATTGTTGACCATCTCGCACGCCGAGTAGTTCGCAAGCGAAGATCCCGAGAGCAACAACGCCGCCGGCGTGGTAAACGCGCCGCAGGTGGAAAGGCCGTTGCCGAGCACGCCGAGATCGTTCACGCCAAAGAGCACCAGTACCAGCACAAGCACACTAGCGACGAGCACCGGCGAGAGCAGCTGCTTGCCGCAGCTCTTTGCCACTGTGCTGATACCGCCCTCGGGCACGCCGGCGATCAAGATCATGCCCACGCTGAACACAAAGATGTTCCAGGGGATGTTCGCGATCGCAGCGTAGAGTACGGCCTCGCTGCCCAACACGGCCGAAAGTACGGGGAAGCCGATGAGACCCACGTTGCCGTACGCCACAATAAAGCTGTACGCGCCGCGCAGGGCACGGTCGGCTCCCATCAGGCGCGGCACCACAAGCGCGATCGCGGTAGCGATGAGATAACCCACGAACGAGAACGCGAGCAGCTGCACGAGCACGCCGGCATCGGGCAGCTCACGGCCGCAGATGGAAGCCACGATCATGCACGGCAGGGTGACGTTGACAACGAGCTTGGAAAGTCCCGAGTCAAAGTCCCCACCCATAAAGCCAAGCTTGTGGGCAAGGTAGCCAATAATGATGGGGATGGCGAGCACCACCATCTGAAGAGCGGTATCGGAAAAACTCATGGTCTGCAGCCCAACTTACGCCAGCACGTCGGCAAAGGCACCGGGCATGGTGAAGCCCTTCCAAGAAGGCTCACCCGTGTAGGTCATCACGGTCTCCTCGCCGTCGAGCGCGCGAATAGCGCCCGAAGCCAGAGCGTCCATCTCAAAGTCGCCGGCGTAGACGTGCACCGGCGCGATCCACTCGACGCGCTCGGACACATAGGAGACAAAGTGCGGGTCGTGCGAGACGCCGCCGGTAAGAACGATGCCGTCCACCTGACCCTTGAGCACGGCGGCAAAGCCTGCGATGTACTTGGCGACCTGGTAGGCCATGGCGTCGTAGACCACGGCCGCCCACTCGTCACCATTCTTGATGCGCTCGCAGATGATGCGCGCGTCGTCGGTTCCGCACAGACCCACAAGACCGCCGGTCTTGCCGATTACGCCGTTCATGGCCTTCTGCTCGGCACCCTCGGCAAACGCCATCTTGACGACCGGCTTGGCCGGCACGTCGCCGCAGCGGTTGGGGGCAAAGGGGCCGGCGCCCTCGAGCACGTCGTTGGTGTCGACCATGCGTCCGTGGTTATGGCAGGCAACGGAAAGGCCACCGCCCACATGCGCAACGATAAAGTTGCCGGTCTCGTAGGTCTTGCCCACCTCGGCAGCGCAGCGGATGGCGCACTCCTTCTGGTTCAGGCAGTGCACGTGGCTCTTACGATACACGCCGGGCCAGCCGGTGATGCGCGCGACGTCCTCAAGCTCATCGGTGTCGGGCTGGTTGACGGCAAAAGCCGGCTTACCGGTCTGCTGCGCAAAGGCGTGCAGCAGCGGAGCGCCCAAAATGGCAGGGTGGTTCACACCGGCGTTGAGCACATGGTCGCAAACGGTGTCGTCGATAGCAAAGATGCCGCCCACGGTGGGACCCATGGAGCCGCAGTAACCAGAGAAAGCATCAATGTCTTCGAGCTTCAGGCCCTGCTCCTCAAGGGCAGAGAGAATGGTCTTCTTGCGGTACTCAAACTGGTCGGCAGCCTGGTCAAAAGCGGCGAGCTCCTCGGCCGGGTGCGTGACGTTCAGGCGGAAGAGCGCCTCGGTGCCCTCGAACACGGCCACCTTAGTAGAGGTGGAACCCGGCGAGAGGGTCAAGATCTTATATGCCATGGGTTGTCCCTTCAAAAGCAATAGCAGTTAGTAATCGATAACGCTCGCCGTAGGCGCGAGCAGAAGGTGTCCGCCGTGCGTGACGGCAAACAGAACAAGAGAGGTGACGTAGCCGATTCCCACCAGGTAAACGTAGGTGGTAAGCCAGGTGGCAACAATCAGGTCTACACTCGGGGCCTGAACGCACGCCATGGTGAAGGAGATGCAGGTCACAAAGACAAGGTTCTCCACAAAGACCGAAAGCACGGGACGCGTGCGCCAAGCGGCGAGCGGGCGGCTCAAGAGCTGCCCCCATGCGGGCACCGGCAGCACGAGCTGCAGCAGCACGTTGGTGAAAAACGCACTCGCCACACCGGGGTACCAGGTCTGAAACGCGATAGAGGCACCGGAAAGCAGCATCGCCGACGTGTTGATCACGAGCGCGAGCACCAGGTCGCACAGCACGACCTCCAAAGACCACTTAGTCATGCGTGGGGCCTAGCGCGCGGAGAGCACGAGCATCGCGATGTCGCCCACGATCTCTTCCACCGTGGCGCCACGGCTAGAGTCGGCCACGGGGCACTTGAAGCCCGAGAGGTTGTGGCCGTAGGCTGCACCATGGGCAAAGCGCTGGATGAGCTTGACAGCGATGTTCGCGGCGTTGAGATCGGGGAACACCAGCACGTTGGCACGGCCGGCGACATCGCTTTCGCGCTTGACCTTCTTGGCGGCAACCTTGGGGTCGATAGCGGTGTCGAGCTGGAACTCACCGTCAACAGCGAGGTCGGCGCGGCGCTCGTGCACAAGCTCGATCGCCTGCCTCACGCGGTCGACGGAGACACCGGCGCCCGAGCCGTCCGTGGAGAACGAGAGGAACGCCACGCGGGGCTCCCAAGCCATGATGGAGCGCACGTTGTCGGCAGCGGAGATGGCGATGGAAGCAAGCTCCTCGGCCGTGGGCTCGGGGTTCAGGCCGCAGTCGGTAAAGGCGATGACGTTGCCCTCGGGACCTTCAAAGCCCTCGGTCTCGACCAGCGCAAAGATGCTCGGAACGTCCACGCCCTCGGCCAGGCCGATGATGGTCTGCGCGCACATGAGCACGTCGCCGGTAGTGTTGGTGTGACCGCAGAAGGTGCAGTCCACATCGCCCAGCTCCTCCATCATCATGGCGAAGTACATGGGGTTTTTGATCTTGCGGCGCGCACCCTTAGCAGAAATGAGACGCGGGGTGCCCGTGGCCATGTAGCGCTCGGCCAGGGCATCGGCGGCAGCCTCGTCGGTGTTGTCGATGATCTCCATGCCCTCGAGCGACACGCCGGCCTCGGCGGCCGTGGCCTCGATCACGTCGCGCGGGCTTACAAGCACCGGGGTGCCGATGCCCTCGTCGAGTACACGGCGAGCGGCGAGGAGGGTGTTCGCGGCCTCACACTCGGGAAGCGCCACGCGCTTAGGGGTGCCTTTGGCGTCGGCGATCAGTTTTTCGATGAGCGTTGCCATCGGTTGGATCCTTTCTTCTGCGGTGTCCGCCGCAATGCCTGCAGCGGGGTAAAACGGGCCCGCGGCGCCTGGCGCACACGAGCCCGCAGCGGTTGCTACATGGAGAGGACTTCGTCCACAAACTGGGCGGCCTCGGCAAAGGTGGCCTTCTTGTTAAGCTCCATGAAGGGCACCTCGACCTCATACTCGTCCTCGAGCGCAGAGGCGAACTGGACGATGTTGACGGACTTGCAGTGCAGATCCTCGACAAAACGGGTGTCAGCGGAGAGCGAGTCGCGGTCGACGCCAAAGATGTCGGCGGCCTTGTCCTTCAAGATCTCGACTACTTCTTCCTGGAATTCGTTCATGATGTGATCCTTTCGATCGGTTGGTTGCTGCCGGGCGTTTGCTCGGCTACGTTACAGAAGGTCTGTCTGGCGGCTGCGGCGTTTCCGTTCCCATGGATGCGCAGCTGCTGGACGGCTAGTTCTCGCCGATGTTCGACGCGATCTGCTTGTAGGGCAGCGCGATTACCGGCACCAGGGCCACCACGCAGATGATGAACACAGCGAGCATCACGTTGGTGGGGCCAAAGGTTGCAGAGACGGTTGACATGACGGAGACGCCGGCGAAGTTAAGCACGTTGAAGATGACCTGGATGGGCGTGTAGGCGACCTCGAAGTCGGCACGGCCGTAGATGGAGGCCGTGAGCGACATGCAGACGTTCGCGGCGCCGGAGAGGCCGAACATGAACATGCCGGTCGCGACGGCGCAGATCACGGAGCTGGTGCCGCCGAGCTTGACGAGCAGACCGCCCAGGCCAAGCACGCAGATAACAACAAGGGTGGTCTTCTTGGTGCCGAGTTTCTGGTCGAGCACGCCGATCAGGTAGTGGCCAAGCAGACCGATCGGCCACATGGAGGAGAGCAGGACGACACCGAACATCGGATCCTGGCCATAAGAGGCCAGCGTGGGGACGAGCAGGGCGATCGTGCCGGCGCCGACCATCATGGGCAGGCCGGTGCCCAGGCCGATGAGCCAGGTCTGCGGAGTCTTGAGGACGCGCGCCGTGGTCCAGGGGCTGTTCTTCTTGTACTCCATGGCGGCGCGGAACTCAGCCTCGAGCTCCTCGCGGGAGACGGACTGATCGTTATCCGGATAGGCGCCCGCTTCCTCGGGGTTGTTCTTCACAAAGAGGAACACCACGACAGCCGTGATGGCGACGATGGCGGCCATAGCCCAGAAAAAGCCGGAGACGCCCAGAGCGCTGCCCGCAAAGCCCAGGATGATGGGATTAAGCGTTGCAGAAGAGATGGTCATGCCCATGGTGGCGATGCCCATAAAGGCACCCTTGGTGCGCGGGAACCAGCTGGAACCCAACAGGCCAACGCCGATGGTGGCGTAGGCGACCATGGCAAAGTTGAATACCACAACACCGGCCACGAACAGCTCGAAGGTCGAGGCCATGGCGAGAATCGCAAAGCCCACGGCCGAGCCAGCAAGGCCGATGACCGAGACCAGCTTGGCGCCGATCTTGCGGCCGAGCGTGCCGAACAGCACCACGGCGATCAGGCTGATCCAGCCCGCGATGGTGATGACGTAGGACATGTCGGTCTGCTGCCAGCCGTACATCTCGGTGTACAGGCTGAACAGGGTGTTGGTCGCCGCATTCCAGAAAGAATAGAAGTAGAAGAAGACGAAGCAAGCGATGGTGATGCCCCAGCCCTTGGCGCCAAAATTTGGCAGCCAGGCGTTGAATTTCTTTTGTTCAGACATGTGAACTCCCAAAAGAGGGCGGGAGGCGAAGAGAGAGAAGACACCTCCCGCCTAGCGGATACGCTCAAATTCGAGCGGACACGGGGCCGTCATGGAGTGACCCCGCCGGGCGCAACACGCAGTCGCGCCCGGAATGCAGCGAGGTGCCTAGCAGCAGTCGCCGCGCCAGATGTAGTCGCCCACCTGGTACTTGGGCGGAACGACCGGGATCTGCAGGTAGGACTGGTGCTCGCCACCGGTGTGGATGACGTGCATGCCGTCGCCGTTGTCGGTCTTGTGGTTCATGTCGTTGTCGTGGAACCACTCGGTCTTGATGAAGCGACCGGCGATGACGACCTGGAGCTTCTCGCCCTTGTGCCAGAAACGGGAGTGCGGGTACATCTCAACGTCGACCGGGACGATCTCGCCGGGCTGCATACGCTCCTCCTTCTCGTGGCTGTGCACGGGCTGGAAGTCGGATGCGTACTTGGGGTCAAGGTCGCGATGACTGCAGCGCAGGAAGCCCCAAGCGCCGCGGAAGGGGTTGCCCATAACGCGGATGGGCACGTAGTTGCCCTCGTGATCGAGCTTGATGACCCAGGGGAACAGATCCATGTTGTCGTAGCCGCGGCACTCGACGTTCAGGTGCAGCTTCATGAAGCCGGTGATCTCGGTGTCCTCGGTGAACTCATAGGTGAACGTGGTGGTCTCGGTCTTGGGATCGTAGACAACCTCGGCCTCGTTGGCGTACTCGTCAAAGCCGGCCGCGCCGTTCGCGGCGTCGAGGTAGAGCTTCTTGTACTCGGTGCGCTTGAGCGGGAAGGTGTCCTCGGCGCGTTTGGAGGCGTAATCGTAGTCATAGGCGTCCATGACGTCGATGCGGACGCGCGGGGTCATCTCCCAGCCGTTGTGGATCTCCTTGCAGTAACGGTCAAAGAAGCGGCGCACGTCGTCGAGGTTGGCCGGGGTGTAGGTATCGGGCCACTCAAAGTCGCGGTGGGCGCGCATCCACTTCTTGGGCGAGCGAATGCGACGGAAGCCCTCAAAGGCGCCGCGCAGGTGGTGGTGAACCCAGCCGGCGGTGACGTAAGTCGGGATGCGGATCTTGTTCCAGTCGACGATCTTGTCCTTGTAGTAGGCGTTCATCAGCGGGTTCTCGGCCACCATCTTGGGGGTGTCCTCGATGTAGTTGTTGACGGCGAGCGCCTGGATGATGTGAGTCTCGTAGTCGGGGTTGGGGATACCACCGCAGAAGTAGGACTCGCGGTAGAGGTCGCCCTGGCCCTCCCAAGCGGCAAGGCAGGAGAGGTGCGGCGGACGCTGGGCTGCAATGCGCCAGTGAGCCATGCAGACGCCGGAGTTGCCGATCATCGTGGCGTGGCCGTTGCACCACTCCTGAGCGGTGATCCACTCGATGAAGTCATAGCCGTCCTGGGCGTCCTGGGAGCCCCACAGGTACACGTCGCCCTCGGAGTTGCCCACGCCGCGCGGGTCGACGTTGGCCACGGCATAGCCGTAGTGGCACCAGTAGCCGGGGTCGGGAGCCTCGAACTTGGCGTACTCAGAGACGGTCTTGGGCGGCACGCCCATGAGCTGCCAGGAGTCCATGCCCTCGGAGGGGTTCTTGCCAAACGGAGCAAAGACGCAGATGACGGGCACCTTCTCGGTGGTGTTGGCGGGACGATACACGTCAGCGTAGATGGTGGTGCCGTCGCGCAGGACGCAGGCCACATCGCGCTCGCACATGATGCCGTCGATGTTGGTCATGTAGGTGTGCGGGTTGTACTTGGCGCAAAAGCCCATGGTGGCGACCATCTCGCCGTCGCCGGCCTCGGGATCCTCGGCCAGACGGCGCTTGATCTCCTCGAGCTCCTCGCGGGACTTGCCGGGGTTGCCCTTGGCAAAGGGCACCTCGAACTCCTCGCCGCCAAAGGTCATCTTCTTGTAGATGCCCTTGTACTCCTCTTCGGCCATGAAAACTCCTCTCGTGAGTTGTTCCCGGAGCCTCGCTCCGGTTGTTCCATGGCTTGAAGTATCGAGGTGCACTCCCCTATAGGCATTAGGCTGCAGTACAAAGCGTGACCTTGCGAGTAGCTGCAAACGGTCGACAAGGAAACATGAACGGTGTGCTACAAAGAGGCTGGGTGATTGCGATTTTTAACGGTACAACCTGTATACTTCTAAAGAAATTGCAGCTTGATAAAGGAGGGGGCAATGCTCTTAAACGAGCTTATTGAGGAATTGGATTCAGGCACAATAGACGTGCTGCAAGACACCATCAAGCCGCAAGAATTCACCGGTCTGGCAGTGTTGGGCAGCAACACAACCGAGGCGCTGAACGAGGAAGGCGTAATCTACTTTGCTCTGGCAAGCCTCTTCAACAGGCTGCCTGAGGAGCTGTGCCGCAACCACGCTTTTGTTATCTGCGTCGACACTCCCATCAAGCCCGTACCTTCCCCTTCATACGTGGCGATCGCCAAATCCCACCAGGACTGGATGCTCGTACTCGAGCACTTTTCCTCCCAGTTTCGCCAGGTGGAGCGCTGCAAGCTTGCGATTCTCAAGCTCACCGAGCTCGTAAACCGAGGCGCCACACTCGAGCATGTGGTGAACGACGCCGCGCGCATCATCGGCGCCCCGGCCTCGGTCATGGACAATGCCATGGGCTTTCTGGCCGTCTCTGACAACTTTCCCTTCTATGTGGCGCACGGACAAGAGAACGACTCCGGAACCCTTCCCGACGATGCCTGGCCACTGCTCAAGGCAAAAGGTCTTATCAATCCCAAGAAGCCCTTTGACCTGTTCATCTTTGATTGGACGGGCGACGACGGTCAGACCTACACCAATCATTTTGCGCTCATCCATAGCCAAGACACCATCGTCGGTTCCATCAGCTTCCTCACCAAAGGAGGCCATCTCAAAAAGAGCCGCATGGACATGATGCCGGCCATCGCGCAGATTCTTTCCATCCAGATGCAACGCAGCGATTCGTTCTTGCTCAACAAAACGCTCTACTACGCCCACCTGTTCCAGCAGATGCAAGATGGAACGCTCTCGCGCGACGCTGAGCAGCTCAAGGCGAACTTCTCGCTGTTCGGCTACCGTCTGCGCCGCTTTATGTACATCCTTTTCATCGATGTCTCCCAGGAGTTCCTGCCGCTCGAGCAGCTGCAGCTCCTAGCGCAGCGCGTGCACGCGCAGATCCCCAACAGCATCTACACCGTCGACCAGACGGGCGTGACCTATCTGGCCTCCGCGGACGAGCCTCATAGCGAGGTGCCCTGCGACAGGGCGGGCATCGCGCAGGCGCTCAAGGGCACCAGCGCGCGCATCGGTATGAGCGATGTGTTCATCGACCCTTATACAACGCCCGTACACCTGGCACAGGCAAAGCGTGCGCTCGCGACGGCGGCGCGTCTGGGCTCGACGGAAAAACTCGTTCCGTATGCCCCTTGGCGCGTATACGATCTGCTGTTGAACGTGGAGAACGGAGACGTACTTGAGCTGAGCTGCTTTCCGCCGGTCATGCGACTGTTGCATCACGACCAGCTCGAGGGCTCCAATCTCCTGCAGACGCTCTATGAGCACCTACGGCGCCCCAACAAGCCTGCCGAGGTGGCGGCTCTGCTCTTTGTCCACAAGAACACGCTCTACTACCGCCTTGAGCGTATACGCGAGATTATGGGCTGTGATTTGCACGACGCGCAGACCATCACGAACATTCAGATCACGTTCTGTATCCTGCGCATGCAGCACCGTCTGCCATTCGATATGTCGTAGCAGACATATTTGCCGTGCGTGAGGCACCCCGCGCGTGGCTCGCGTAGAGCGCAAAGAAGGAAGCGCGCAGAAGACGCGGTCGCGAGGCTGGTGCAGGACGCAACCCGATTGAGAGCCCGACCGAAACGTCCAACCAAAAGCGCCCCGCATGCGAGGTGCATGCGGGGCGCGGGGAGGCGTATGTACGGGGCACTCAGCTACAGCGCGAGGGCTCGGTTACAGCGCGAGCGCCTCAACCACCTCGTTGACGCAAGCCAGGGCGTCGGCCATGGCAGAGACCACGAGCGAGCTGCCGTTGCGGGCGTCGCCGGCAACGTAGACGGGCACCTCGGCCGCGTCCGCCGTGCGAGCGGCCAGGTGCTCGCCTGCCTGTTGCATCACGGGCAGCGGACGGCCGGCCTCGGGCATCTGCACGCCCAGGGCGTCAAAGACGTCCTTCTCGGGACCGGTAAAGCCGCAAGCGATGAGCACCAGCTGCGCGGGGTACTCGCGCTCGGTGCCGTCCAGGCGCTCGGGTTTACCGTGGCTCCAGTCCAGATCCACCACGCGCAGGGCACGGGCGGCACCGGACTCATCAAGTTCGACCTCGAGCGTGTCGATGGCCCACTCGCGCATCTCGCCGCCCATGAACTCGATCGCCTCGGCCTGGCCGTAGTCGGTCTTCTTGACGTTGGGCCACTCAGGCCACGGGTTGTTGGGCAGAGCCTTCTCGGGCGCTGCGGGCATGAACTCGAACTGACGCACGCTCTTGGCGCCCTGACGCACAGCCGTGCCCACGCAGTCGTTACCTGTGTCGCCACCACCGATAACGATGACGTCCAGGCCCTCGGCAGAAATAGCAGGCGCTCCCCCATCGAGCACGCCCTTGGTGGAAGCGGTGAGGTAATCCACCGCATAAACCACGCCCGGTGCATCGACGTTTGCGGCAGAAAGACCGCGGGCCGCACGGGCGCCGGCGGCGACCACCACGGCGTCGAACTCGGCGGCAAGCTCGGCAGCTACGGCTGCGTCAGAGGCGTCCACGCCACAGCGGATGTTGATGCCCAGCTCGGCCATCAGGTCGGTACGGCGGGTCACCACGTCCTTCTCGAGCTTCATGTTGGGAATGCCGTACATGAGCAGGCCGCCGGCGCGGTCGTCGCGCTCAAGCACGTCCACGCGCGCACCACGGCGCGCGAGCTCCCAGGCAGCTACCAGACCGGCGGGGCCGGAACCAACCACAGCCACGCGCGGTGCGCCCTCGCCCGCAGGCTCAAAGCGGCGCGGGCCGCCCGCGGCCCACTCGTGGTCAGAGATGGCGCGCTCGTTGTCGTGAATGGTCGTGGGCTCGCCGTCGACAGAACCCAGGTTGCACGCGGCCTCGCAAAGGGCGGGGCACACGCGGCTCGTGAACTCGGGCATGGGGCTCGTGAGCGAAAGGCGCTCGGCGGCCTCTTCCCAGCGGCCACGATACACCAGCTCGTTCCACTCAGGGATCAAGTTGTGCAGCGGACAGCCCGAAGGGCGCGCCTTACCAAACGAGGCGCCAACCTGGCAAAACGCCACGCCGCACATCATGCAACGGCTCGCCTGCACGCGGCGGGCCTCATCGGTGAGCTCGGTGTAGAGCTCGCTGTAATCCTTGGTGCGCTCAGCGACCGGGCGCAGCTCGTGGGCCACGCGGTCGTGCTCGAGGAATGCTCCTGGCTTACCCATGGTTAGCAGGCCTCCTTCTCGGTCGTAGCGCACGCGGCGCAGGGGGCGGGGGCAGGCGCCGGTGCGGCGGCCCCGCGGGTAACGGTCTCGAACGCGATCTCCTCGGCCTCGGCGTGCGACTTGCCCGCGCGCTCAGCCTCGGAAACGATCTTGAGCACGCGCTCGTACTCGGTGGGGATCACCTTCACAAAGTGGCGCGAGAGCAGCGCGAAGCGATACAGGAGCTTGATGCCGCGCGGGCTTGCCGTGTAGCGCACGTGTTCCTCGATCAGCTCGCGAATCTGCTGCAGCTCGGCCTCGGTGGGAGCCTTGAGCTCAACGCTCTCGGTGTTGCAGCGCGAAGCGAGCGTGCCGTACTCGTCAAAGACGTAGGCCACGCCGCCGGTCATGCCAGCCGCGAAGTTCTGGCCCACCTCGCCGAGTACCAGGGCAACGCCGCCGGTCATGTACTCGCAGCCGTGGTTGCCGCAGCCCTCGACCACCACGGTGGCGCCGGAGTTGCGCACGGCGAAGCGCTGAGCGGCCAGGCCGTTGATGAAGCCGCGACCCGAGGTTGCGCCAAAGAAGGCCACGTTGCCCACGATGATGTTCTCGTCGAACTTGTAGGTCGCGGTCTCGTTGGGGAACACCGAGACAATACCGCCGGAGAGGCCCTTGCCAAAGTAGTCGTTGGCGTCGCCGCGGACGTTCAGCGTGATGCCCGCCGGCAGGAAGGCGCCAAAGCTCTGACCGGCAGAGCCGTCGCAGTCGATGGTGATAGAGCCCTCGGGCAGGCCCTCGGGATGCGCGCGGGTGACCTCGCTGCCCAGGATGGTGCCCACGCAGCGGTTGACGTTGGCGATGTCGGCACGGAAGTGCACCGGGCGCAGGTGAGCGCGGGCATCGGCCGTGAGCGGCACGAACAGCGTGGAGTCGAGCGTGCGCTCAAGCGCAGAATCGGCGGCCATCTCGGGCAGGTAGTGACGCCCGTCGGCACCCTCGATGTGCGCGCCGAAGGTGCACGCGCCGGGAGCGAGCACGGCGGAGAGATCGAGCAGGTTGGCCTTCCAGTTGCCCGGAACCTCAACCTGGCGCAGGCACTCGGGGTGACCGACCATCTCGTCGACGGTACGGAAGCCCAGGCGCGCCATAACCTCACGCATCTGCTCGGCCACAAACAGCATGAAGTTCTCGACGTACTCCGGCTTGCCCTTAAAGCCGCGGCGCAGACGGCAGTTCTGCGTGGCGATGCCGGCCGGGCAGGTGTCCTGCTGGCAGTCGCGCTGCATCAGGCAGCCCATGGTCACGAGCGGCATGGTGGCAAAGCCGAACTCCTCGGCACCCAGCAGGCACGCCACGGCCACGTCGGTGCCGTCCATCAGCTTGCCATCGGCCTCGAGCACCACGCGGGAGCGCAGGCCGTTTTGCAGCAGCGTCTGCTGAGCCTCGGCAAGGCCCAACTCGAGCGGCAGGCCCGCGTGCCAGATGGAGTCGCGCGGGGCGGCGCCGGTGCCGCCGTTGTGGCCCGAGATCAAGATCTTGTTGGCCGCGCCCTTGGCAACGCCGGTCGCAATGGTGCCGACGCCGGCCTCGGAGCAGAGCTTGACCGAGACACGCGCGCCGGGGTTGGCGTTCTTAAGGTCAAAGATCAGCTCGGCCAGATCCTCAATGGAGTAGATGTCGTGGTGAGGCGGAGGCGAGATGAGGCCGATGCCGGGTGTGGACTGGCGCACCTCGGCGATCCAGGGGTAGACCTTCTTGCCGGGCAGGTGGCCGCCCTCGCCGGGCTTAGCGCCTTGGGCCATCTTGATCTGCAGCTCAACAGCCGAGCACAGGTAGCGGCTCGTCACGCCAAAGCGGCCCGAGGCGATCTGCTTGATGGCAGAGTTCTTGGAGTCGCCGTTGGGAAGCGGCGTCTCACGGCTGGGATCCTCGCCGCCCTCGCCCGAGTTGGAACGGCCGTGCAGGCGGTTCATGGCGATGGCCATGCACTCGTGCGCCTCGCGACTAATGGAGCCAAAGCTCATGGCGCCGGTGTTAAAGCGGCGCACAATCTCGCGTGCGCTCTCAACCTCGTCAAGCGGCACCGGGGTGCGTCCTGTAGCATCAAAGTCGAGCAGGTCGCGCAGACGTACGGCGCGGCCGGGGCGATGCACGGCGTCGCTGTACTCGCGGAAGATGTTGTAGTCGCCCTGCTGGCAGGCCTTCTGCAGCAGGTAGATGGTCTGCGGCTCGATCAGGTGATCCTCGCCGGTAACCGGGCGCCACTTGGTCAGACCAAGGGTGGGAAGCTGGCCGGGGGCTGCCGTCTTGAGGATGGCGAGCGCGTCGTCGTAGCGCTTGTTCTCCTCACGCTGCACGTCGGCGACGCCCATGCCGCCCACACGCGAGACGGTACCCGCGAAGTACTTCTCCACGAACTCGTCGCTAAAGCCCACGGCCTCAAAGATCTGCGCGGAGTGGTAGCTCTGCACCGTCGAGATGCCCATCTTGGACATGATGGAGACAATGCCTGCCGTGACGGCGCGGTTGTAGTTGGCGATGCCCTCTTCGGCGCTTACGTCCAGGTCGCCGCGGGCGGCAAGATCCTCGATGCAGTCGTGCGCCATGTAGGGGTAGATGCCGCTAGCCGAGTAGCCCACGAGCGCCGCAAAGTCGTGTGCGCTCAGGGCGTCGCCGCACTCGATAACAAGGTCGGCAAAGGTGCGCACACCAGCGCGGATCAGGTGGTTGTGCACGGCGCCGGTAGCCAGAAGCGACGGGATGGGCACCTCGCCGGCCGCTGCGCGGTCAGAAAGCACCACGATGTTCGCGCCGTCGCGCACCGCGGCCTCGACGTCTGTGGCCAGCGCGTCGAGCGCGGCCTCGAGCGCGCCCTCGCCCGCATCGCGGCGGTAAACAGCACGGAAGCGCGCCGTTTTGAAGCCCACGCGGTCGATGGCGCAGATGGCCTCGAACTGCTTGCGATCAAGCAGCGGACGCGGCAGACGCACCAGCTGGCAAGCGTTGCGCGAGTCCTCGAGCAGGTTGCCGTGGTTGCCCAGGTAGAGCTTGGTAGAAGTCACAAAGTTCTCACGGAGGGCGTCGATCGGCGGGTTGGTGACCTGCGCGAAGAGCTGGTAGAAGTAATCAAAGAACGAGCGGTTCTTCTTGGAGAGCACGGCGAGCGGGGCGTCGATGCCCATCGAAGCCAGGGGCACCTTGCCGGTCTGCGCCATGGGGCGCACGACCTCGTCCACGTCGTCCCAGTGGTAACCCAGACGAGCCATACGAACCACGGCGGGAACCTCGGCGTCTTCGGCGGGCGCAGACGAGGTGGCCTCGTCAAGGTCGTCCACGTCGAGCGTCTCGTCGGCAATCCAGTCGCGATAGGGCTTCTGCATGGCAAAGGCGCGACGAATCTCGTCGTTGTAGATTACGCGACCCTGCGAGAAATCGACCTCGAGCATCTCGCCCGGGCCCAGGCAGCCGGCCGTGAGCACGTTGGAGGGCTCGATCTCGATGGTGCCCACCTCGGAGGAGAGCAGGAAGCGGTCGTCGCGCGTCACGTAGTAGCGAGCAGGACGCAGGCCGTTACGGTCGAGCGCGGCGCCCAGCGTGCGGCCGTCGCTGAACGCGATGGCGGCCGGGCCGTCCCAAGGCTCCATGAGCATGGACTGGTAGGCGTCGTAGGCACGACGTGCCTCGGAAAGGTTGTCGTTGTGATCCCACGGCTCGGGCAGCAGCATCGAGGCGGCGCGTGTCATGGAGCGGCCGTTCATAACCAAGAACTCGAGCACGTTGTCGAGGATCGCGGAGTCGGAACCCTCGCGGTTGATGATGGGCAGCACGCGCTCAAGGTCGTGCTGCAGAATCGGCGAGTAGAGGTTCGGTTCGCGGGCGCGGATCCAGTTCACGTTGCCCTTGAGCGTGTTGATCTCGCCGTTGTGGATGATGTAGCGGTTGGGGTGCGCGCGCTCCCAGCTGGGCGTGGTGTTGGTGGAGTAGCGCGAGTGCACGAGCGCGACGGCCGTCTTGACCGCAGCGTCGTTCAGGTCGGTAAAGAAGCGGCGCATCTGCGTGGCCACGAGCATGCCCTTGTACACGATGGTACGAGAGCTCATGGAGCACACGTAGAAGATCTTGCCGCCAAGCGCGTGCTCGGCATCGGCACGCTTCTCGATGGTACGGCGGCACACGTACAGGCGGCGCTCAAAGTCATCGCCGGCGGCAACGTCGTCGGGGCGGCCCAGGAATGCCTGCAGGATGGTGGGCATGCACGCGCGGGCCGTCTCGCCCAGATCGTGCGGATCCACCGGCACGCGACGCCAGAACAGCAGCGGCACGCCAGCCTCGGCGCAGCCCTCCTCAAACACACGACGGGCGTCGGCCACGCCGCGCTCGTCCTGCGGGAAGAACAGCATCGCCACGCCGTAGTCGCCCTCGGCGGGCAGAATCTGACCGCACTTCTGCGCCTCTTTGCGGAAGAAGTGATGCGGCACCTGGAACAGGATGCCGGCACCGTCGCCGGTGTTCTTCTCCAGGCCCGTGCCGCCACGGTGCTCAAGGTTCACCAAGACCGACAGCGCGTCGTCCAGGATCTGATGGCTCTTTTGTCCATGAAGATTCGCAAGCGCGCCAATGCCGCATGCGTCGTGTTCGAACTCCGGACGATACAGCCCTCGCGGCGCGGCGGTGCGCTCGCACTGCGCAGGGTCTGCGGACAAGGTCTGCTCCTGCATCGTTTACCTCCCCGGTAACGTGTACTCACAAGCTCCAGCGCGATAAAGCGCGGGTGTTATATGGTACGGCGGCGAGCGACGTTCTGCGTTTCGCCGCGATTTCGTAACAGACGCGTAACGCGCGCACGACAGATAACGCAGATGCGCGAGAGGACCAAAGGCGTAGGCGGGTGGTGAGTCGCGGTGGGGAGCAACCGTGCGGACGGGCGATGGCGTGCCGGCGCGACGGCGCGGCGGCGTGGCGGGCGAACGAGGAGTCAAAGCGGGGCCGCCTGCATGAACAGCAGACGGCCCCGCAACTAGAAAACGTTGGCTAGGAGAAGCACGGCAAGGGCGCCTCCCCCCACAACCGCGCTTCCCCCGCGCTTAACGGCTGCGGCTCTTGAGGGCGCGCTCGATCTCGCGCTGGACATCGCGCTTAGCCATGTCCTCGCGCTTGTCGTAGAGCTTCTTGCCGCGGCCCAGGCCCAGCTTGAGCTTTACGCGGCCCTGCTCGTTAAAGTAGAGCTCCAGCGGCACCAGCGCAAAGCCGCGGTTGCGCAGCTTGCCGTCCAGGTAGTCGATCTCTTTGCGATGGAGCAACAGCTTGCGGCGGCGATCCGGATCGCGGTTCCACACGCCCCCGTTGGAATACGGGTGGATATGCACACCCACCAGCCAGCACTCTCCCCCGCGGATCAGCGCGAAGGTGTCGGTGATCTGGCACGCGCGCTCGCGGATACTCTTCACCTCGGCGCCGGAAAGCTCCACGCCGCACTCAAAGGTCTCGTCGATAAAGTACTCGTGGTGCGCCGAGCGGTTCTTGGAGATGAGCTTGTAATCTCGCTTAGAGGGCATGGGGCTACTCCCCCTCCGCAGCGTCGACGGCAGCCTCGGTCTCGACCTCGCCGGCGGTCTCAGCGGCGGCGGCCTTGTCCTCGCCGTCAGCGGAGTCCTTCTCGGCAGCAAGCTCTTCGTCGGACTCGTGAATCAGCTTGATCAGGGCCGCGCAGGCCTCCTTGCCGATCAGCCCGTTGGCGCGCACGGTATAGTCGGTCGCCGCGTTGGTGTCGCCGGCAGACGCGGCATCGGTCGCGCACATGAGCAGGCACACGGCCACGTCGGCCGAAGGGCTCGTAGCGATGCCCTGCAGCGAGAGCTCGCCCATCACGTGGTCGTCGGTCTCCTGGGCCACCTCGGGCTGCTCTTTGGCCATGCGATCCAAAAGCTTGCCCACGCGCGGATCGGTGGGAGCCAGACGCTGCGCTAGGCGGGCACAGGCAGAGGCCGCACTCGGGTTACCCTGCTCCAAGAAGAGCTGACCCAGGTTGGCATAGGCGCGAGCCGCCACGCGACCATCAGAGGCGCGCTCGAGCACCGAGTTGGAGAGCGCGGCCCACTCCTGCACATCGCCCAGCACGCGGAAAAGCTCCGCCAGATCCAGTCGATAGTTGCAGTTCATGGGGTTCCAGCGCACAGCCTGGATGAGCGCGTCGCGGGCAGACTCGTACTCTTCCTCGCGGATGTACACAAAGGCCATGTCCGAATACAGGCGGTCAAACGGCACGTCTACCTGCACGAGCTGGCGCGGGTCGCGCTCCACGCGGCGGTAGCACAGGCGCTCGAACGGGTCGGCAAAGCTAAAGTACTGCACCTTGTCGGTAACCTCGCAGTACTCGGCGATGTACTCCTCGACAAGCTCGATGTAGCGCGCGAGCATCTGCTGCGCGGTCGACAGGTCTCCCGAAGCCAAAAAAGTCTCGGCGTATTCAATGTCCTGAAGAGAGATAGGGGTCTCTTCCACGGTTCCTCCCAATGCTTGGTTTTGCAGGCTAACAGTGTAACTTATGTGCCCAATATCTGTATGAGCTTGAAGTCCACGTGGCCGCGCACCGCGTCGGTGCGAGTAAGTTCCACAATCACGCGCTGGCCCATGCGAATGAGCCGGCCGCTCTCCTCGCCAATGAGCATCATACGGGGCTCGTCAAAGTCCCACCACTCGCCGCCGCCCAGCGCTTTCATGCGCACAAGGCCCTCGGCACCCGTCTCGTCAACGCGCACGAACATGCCCATGGTGTCGATCCACACCACCGTACCGGCAAAGCGCTCGCCGATGCGCTCGGCATAGAACTGGGCGACCTTGACCTTTTGCGTAGCCGAGGCCGCAGCGTCTGCTATACGCTCGCGCGTGGAGGCCTGACGGCAGAGCTCGGGCATGATGGCACTCATAGATTGCTGGCCCACGCCCGTCAAGCGCGGCATGCGGGCCTCGGCCTCGCGACGGCCCAGGCGCTCGCGCGCGAGCTGCAGCTTGAGAGCCCGGTGCACGAGCAGGTCAGGATAGCGACGGATGGGGCTCGTAAAGTGGCAGTAGGCCTCAGCTCCCAGCGCATAGTGCCCCAGGTTGTGTGGCCGGTATACGGCACGCTGCATGGCGCGCAGCAACAGGGCGTTCACAAGAGCCGCCGCCGGCGTGCCGGAGGCCTCCTCGATTACGCGCTCGATGCGGCGCGGCTCGGCCGCCATGATGCCGCAGGCGGCGTCATGGTCGATGGCGCCCGTCTCAAGCAGCACGTGTGCGGCGGAAGTAAGTTCATCGGGCGAGGGCGGCTCGTGCACGCGGAAGGCCGCCGGCACGTCATGCACGGCAAGTTGTTTAGCCACGCACTCGTTGGCCAAAAGCATGGCCTCCTCAATAAGCGAGGTCGCCGCGGTGCGTTGGCGCTGTTCGATTAAGACGGGCAGGCCCCGGGCATCCAGGCGCACATGAGTCTCTGAGGTTTCAAAGTCGATGGCACCGCGGCGGCGGCGAATCTCCCGGCGAGCGGCTGCAAGCGCATCGGCGTCGCGCAGGAAGGCCGTAACGTCCACACCGCATGCAGAGGCGGCAGCGCAGGCAGCCTGCGCTCGATCGGCAACACCGGGCTCTCGTTCGGCAAGAAGGGAGGCCTTATCGGCATCCTCGGCGAGCAGGTAATCTGCCGCCTGATAGTCCAGGCGCACACGCGAGCGAATCGCGCTCGGATAGGCACGGCTCCCCTTCACGCGACCATGGGCATCGAGCTCGATGTCAACCGTAAAGGCCAAGCGATCCTCGTTGGGAACAAGCGAGCACAGATTGTTTGAGAGGCGCTCGGGCAGCATAGGCAACACGCGGTCGGCCAGATACACGCTCGTCGCGCGCGAGCGGGCCTCAAGATCGATTGAGCTTTCCCACGCCACGTAGTGCGAAACGTCTGCGATATGCACGCCTAGGTTCCAGCCGCCCGCGAGCGTGCGCACAATCGAGATGGCATCGTCAAAGTCGCGAGCATCCACCGGGTCGATCGTGAGCACAAAGCGGTCACGAATGTCGCGGCGCAACGGATCCTCGAGCGCTGCCTCCACGTCGAGCGCGAGCCCTTCGGCTTCAGCCAAGGCGCGTTCGGGATAGGCGTCCGTCAAGTCGTAGCGGGCCATCACGGCCTGTACGCCCAAGTCCGGCGCGTCCGCACCGCCAATGCGGCGCTCGATGGTCACCACACCCGACTCCATACGCGAGGGGTAACTTACGATGCGAGCCGAGACGATGTCGCCCTCACCCACACCCAGCCGGCGCGGTGAGTCGTCGCGCGGCGGCACAAAGAAGTCCTGCTTGGCGCGCCCTCCCAACGGGCGCACCACGCCGAGCGGCCCCGCCTGCGAGTATGTGCCCACAATGGAGAGCTGCGAGCGCTCCTCCACCGACTCGACCTGCGCCCGACGCTCGCCGCCCGGCCCGCGGTGCAGACTTACAGACACGGTGTCGCCCGCCATGGCCTCGCGCATGCCGCGCTGGGTAAGCTTGAACGAGCCTTCGGCCGTCTCTACAAAGGCACCGGCCGGCGTCATGCGCACCGTGCCCAACAGCTGCGGCCGCCGCTCCGTACGCGTCGGCTTGCGGTGTCCCCCGCGCCCCCGTTTACGCCCCACAAGGCCTCCTTCAACTCGGAACTTAGCAAAAACGGGACGAATCGCGAAAGCGGCTCGTCCCGTTTCTTGTTGCTGGTTTAACTCGCGGCTACACCTTGAGGTAGCGCCTCATGGCGATAGCGGAGCCAAACAGGCCGATCACGATACCCACGACCAAAAGCGCAGCGTAAGTGACCAGGTACATCTCGAGCGGAAGCGTGAACGAGAGGAACTTGACGCTGTTCTGCAGCGCAGGCACGCCAAAGTTGCGGATCAGCTCGAGCACGCCGATAGCAACCAGCGAACCCAGAACGGCCTGGATAACACCCTCGGTGATGAACGGTCCGCGAATGAAGCCGTTCGAGGCGCCCACCAGACGCATGATGCCGATCTCGCGACGGCGAGCGGTGATGGACAGGCGAATCGTGTTGTTGATGAAGATGAAGGCGATAAAGGTCAGCAGGGCCACGATCACGATAGCGGCGATGCGGATGTAGTTAGTCACCTGGAACAGGCGGCCCACTTCCTCCTTGCCGTACAGAACGCTCTCATCGACGTCGGTGTCCTTGTCGTCAACGTTGGGGTCGGCGTCGTCCACGATCTGACGGAACAGGGAGCTCTCCTTGATCTGCTCAGCGGTGTCCGCAACATCGGAGGGGTCTTCCATCTCGATCACGAACGAACGCGGCAGCGGGTTCTCGCCGTCGAGCGCAGACATAGTGGCGTCGGCGTTGTTGGAGACCTTGCTCTTGTAGTCGGCCAGCGCGTCCTCCTTGGTCTTGAAGGTCACGCTCTTGACGTTATCCCAGCTCTCGAGCTCGCTTTGGAACTGCTCGATCTGCTCGTCGGTAGCATCGTCAGAGATGAACGCGTTGATGGTCACCTCCTGCTCCACGGTGCCGATGGCGGCGTTGACCATGGCGGAGCCAACGATGAACAGGCCGATGATGAACAGGGACAAGAAGATGGTGATGACCGCACCCAGAGACGTCGTCAGGTTGCGGAAGAAGTGGCTGTTAGCCTCTTTGATGGAATAACCCAGATTACTAGGCGCCATAGTTGCCGTAACCTCCCCTCTCCTGGTCGCGGATAACGTGACCGGCTTCCAGTGCGATAACACGACGGTGCATGGAGTCGACCATCTCGCGGTCGTGCGTGGCCACGATCACCGTGGTGCCTGTGCGATTAATGCGCTCGAGCAGCTTCATGATGCCGAGCGAGATGGCGGGGTCAAGGTTACCGGTGGGCTCGTCGCAGATCAGCAGCGGCGGGCGGTTCACCATGGCGCGGGCCACGGCCACGCGCTGCTGCTCGCCACCGGAGAGCTGATCGGGCATGGAGTCCATCTGGTCGGCCAGGCCAACCAGACGCAGCACCTCGGGAACCTGGCTGCGGATGACGCCCTTGGGCTTGCCGATGCACTCGAGGGCAAAGGCGACGTTCTCATAGGCCGTCTTGTTGGGCAGCAGTTTGAAGTCCTGGAACACGGCACCGATCTGGCGGCGCAGGAACGGAACCTTGCGGTTCTTGATGCGCATCAGATCCTGGCCGGCAACCAGCACGCGACCGGAGGTGGGCTTGACGTCGCGCATCATCGTGGAGAGCAGCGTGGTCTTGCCGGAGCCGGAGTGGCCAACCAGAAAGACGAACTCGCCGGGGTAGATCTCGATGTTGATGTCATCGAGCGCGGGCTTGTTGGGTTGCGCGTCGTAGATCTTGGTGAGGTGCTCCATCAAGATGACGGGCTCCACACCGGCCTCGCGGGCCATCTTCTTGCGCGAGTCACCCACGGGCGCGAACACCGAAGTAAAGTCCGGGTTCTGCAGGGCCTCGTCAAGAGAGGCCACCTGCTGCTGCTCCGAGTCGTTGGAAGCAGCGAGGTCTGCCGCGGCAGAGGCGACAAAGGCGCCGGTGTCTGCGGGCGAGGCAGGCTCTGCGGGCGACGGAATGTTCAGCAGATCAACCTGCGTGGTCGCCGGCTCGGGCACGGCCGCCGCGATCGTGGCATCCACGGTCTCGGGCTGAGCCGGCGCGGGCACGTCAACGAGTGCCGGGGTGAGGTCGGTCACTGCGGCCTCGGGCGCTTCGGTAGTTGCTGTTGTGTACTCAAAGGGATCGGAAACGGGCACTGCGGCCGTCTCCTCCGGAGCGACGCTCACGTCATCCGAGACAACCGACAGCCGGGGGTCTTCTACCCGCGGCGCCGCCTGCCCGTCTCCGGGCTTACGGAAGTGGTTACCCACTGGAGCTCCTTCGTGTCGTGCGTTTAAACTACATATGCTCTCGTATTGTAGCAATGATGCACGCACGACACCAAAGGGGCACATCAGGCGCCCCAAAAGCATGGGTTCCGACACACGTTGAAACGCACATCGGAACCCATGCACCTACTTCTCGCGCTCCGGAAGAGAACCGAATGCTTCGAGGTACTCCTCATCGCTCATCCAGTCGATGATGTCACCGGGCTTGCATTTAAGCTCGACGCACATGGCCTCAAGCGTTGAAAAACGAATGCCTTTGAGTTTCCCCGTCTTTATACGAGAAAGATTGACGGGAGAGATGCCGATGCGCTCGGCAAGATCTTGAGACGATATTTTTCGATCGGCCATTACCCGATCGAGCCGCATGACTATTGGCATCTAGCAACCTCCCTCCATTGCAGCCCCTCGGCTTTTACAGGATGTCATCAGAGTCCTCCTGCAGGGCGCCCCCATATTTAAACACTCCGGCTAGGGCAAGTACCATGAAGGAGAAGGAAAACTGCATCGGATCTGCTTGGGGAATTAGCGATGTCATGAATACCGACCCCTGTTCCCACGCATCTGGAAGCAATAGAGAGCAGACGACGGAAACCACAGCCGCGACGAAAATCAGCAGCGCAACGGATAGCAAAAGGCGCGGCTGGGCTCTATGGAACAATTCTTCCGTCAGGGCCTTGAAAACAAAGAGGCAGTACAGCACAACTGCGGCCGCCTGAAGGGCGTCCCGCACGGTCACGGCAGCAATGAGTGGCTGCAACATTCCGCCCGTCTGCTCAATCGCGTCCGCGTTGGAGAGCAACGGCAAATCGCGCCCCAAGCAGACCAGCTCAAACGCAACGCACGCCACAGACGCCAAACAAGAAACCACCAGGCCCACACGAATTATCGGAGCTTCAGAAGCTTTCTCAACCATGCAAAATCACCTACGCGTACATGGTCTTGGCGCTCGACTTCCAGCCGGAGCCACTCTTGTAATAAGTCACTGTAAAGACATAGCTCTTGTTGTTCAGACCCTGCCTGTACGTCCAGGACACGTTGCTAATTGCAGCCGAAGTCGTCTTGTCACGAACTTTCTTGATGCCCGTGATGATGTTGTAGCCGTCGTTAACGGTATACGTAACCTCAAGAACTACATTGTCACTGAAATAAAGCTTCTTGCTTTTGGTGAGAATGGTTGCACGAGGGCTAGCAGCCTGTTCAATAGCCGGCGTGCCAACCTGAACGATATCGGATGCATAGAGTGGCTGAGCCATCCCGGTCATGGAAATCAGGCTCGCCGCAAGCGCGAGCGCAATAGAACTTTTCCTCATGACTATCTCCTTCTCTCTACAATGTTATATTTGAGCGTTTCAGCTATCCCCTACGATCTGACCGTAATGGACTTAGCTTCTGACACAGCGGCGATCGTGTGGGGGTCGCCGGCATCGGAGCAGATCACGTTCACGATGGCCTCAACCTCATCGCCCTCTTTAAGGTCTTTAACGGCTAGCTCGTTGCCTTGGGCATCCTGGATGGTGGTCTCGTCCTTGACCCCGAAGGTCAAATGGGCAGGACCCGTCCAGCTCTCCGAAGTGAAATGGCACTCGACCTCGACACCGTAAACGGTTGTCTCGGAATCCGGATGGATAACCGACTCCACCGTGCCCGAGAATCGAAGCGTCTGCTCGTGCGGAACAACACTTGTGGCGACACCGACACCCACGGCGCCCAGAAGAACAACGACTATAGCGACGACCAGTGCGAGCCTCTTCCCTTTCATGGCGCACCTCCTTTCTGTCATCTTTTATAGCGCATTTAAACTTAATGTGCTGCATTAATTTCTACCTATTAAATAAGTGGAAATAATTGAGAGCTGAACGGCGCTTCGTAACAAAAAAGACCCCGCTCAGAGACGCGAGCGGGGTCTTAGCGCGAAGCGATTGTATGCAGGCGGCTGTTACGCCGTGAAGGCCTTGACCTTGGCGGCGATGCCCTCGGCGTCTAGGCCAAACTCGTGCAGCAGATCGAGTGCGGGGCCGGAGTAGCCAAAGACATCCTCCACACCGATCTTCTTCATGGGAACGGGGTGGTTTTGCACCAACACGTCGGCCACAGCATCGCCCAGACCGCCAATCACCGAGTGCTCCTCAACCGTAACGACGCGTCCGGTCTTGGTCGCGCTCTTAAGGATGATCTCGTCATCGAGCGGCTTGATGGTATGGATGTTAATGACCTCGGCATCGATGCCCTCGGCAGCAAGCGTCTCGGCCGCCTCGAGCGCTGCGGCAACCATAAGGCCGCAGGCAACGATGGTCACGTCCGCGCCCTCACGCAGCAAAACGCCGCGGCCAAGCTCGAACTTGTAGTCCTCGCGATCGTTGATGACAGGTGCAGCCAGGCGACCAAAGCGCATGTACACCGGGCCGTCAACCTCGTAGGCGGCACGAACGCAGGCCTTGGCCTCAACATCGTCAGAAGGCACGATGACCGTCATGCCGGGAATTACGCGCATAAGGGCAATGTCCTCGTTGCACTGGTGGGTCGCGCCGTCCTCACCAACCGAGATGCCCGCATGGGTGGCACCGATCTTGACGTTCAGGTGCGGGTAGCCGATGGAGTTGCGCACCTGCTCATAGGCGCGGCCGGCAGCGAACATGGCAAAGGTGCTCGCAAAGGCAACGCGGCCGGTGGTGGCCACGCCGGCGGCCATGCCCATCAGGTTGGACTCGGCGATACCGGCATCAAAGAAGCGCTCCGGATAGGCGGCCTTGAACTTGCCCGTCTGGGTGGCGGCGGCAAGGTCTGCGTCAAAGACCACAAAGTCATCGTGCTCGGCACCCAGCTCGACCAGGGCCTCGCCGTAGCTCGCGCGGGTGGCGATCTTTTTCACCTCGGACATTATTTGTCCTCCTTCTCGAGCTCGGCCATGGCCTGGGCGTACTGTTCGTCGTTAGGCGCCTTGCCGTGCCAGCCAACCTGGTTCTCCATGAAGGAGACGCCCTTGCCCTTTACCGTCTCGCAGACGATGCAGGTAGGTGCGCCCTTGGTCTCGCGAGCCTCGGCAAAGGCGTCGCGCAGCTGGGCAAAGTCGTTGCCGTCGGCCACCTCGATCACGTGGAACTTGAAGGCGCGGAATTTGTCGGCGATGGGCATCGCGGAGTTGACCTCCTCGATGCTGCCGTCGATCTGCAGGCCGTTGTGATCCACGATCACGCAAAGGTTGTCGAGCTGGTGGTTGCCGGCAAACATTGCGGCCTCCCACACCTGGCCCTCTTCCACCTCGCCGTCACCGAGCAGCGTGTAGGTGCGGTAGGTGTCGCCCCAGTGCTGAGCCGCAAGCGCCATGCCCACAGCAGCCGAGATACCCTGGCCAAGCGAACCGGTGCTCATGTCAACGCCCGGGGTATCGTTCATGTTGGGGTGGCCCTGCAGATGGCTGCCAATATGGCGCAGCGTGAGCAGGTCGTCCTTGGGGAAGTAGCCACGCTCGGCGAGCACGGCGTAGAGCGCGGGCGCGCAATGACCCTTAGAGAGCACAAAGCGGTCGCGGTCGGCGCGGCGCGGGTCGGCCGGGTCGATATTCATCTCTTCAAAGTAAAGGTAGGTCATGATCTCGGCCGCACCGAGCGAGCCGCCGGGGTGCCCCGACTTGGCCGCGTGAACGCCCGTCACGATTCCCTTTCTGACCTCGTTGGCAAGGTTTTTGAGCTCCTCGTCGCTCATCATGCCTTCCTTTCAGGTTATGCGATGTCCATGCAGGCGCGGTGCCCTGCCCTCCCGGGGCAAACGCACGCACGCGCTCCATTATGAACGATGTTGTTGCCGGCGCGCGCCTCGACACACCCTCGTAACCGCTATTCGGCCAGTGGGCACAAACGTTTTGCCATCAAGCTGAGGCCGGGACAGTCAGAGACGTGCCTTGCGAGGCGGTCCCTACGCGCCAAGCTCCTTGAAGCCTTCGCCAAAGGCCTCAGTGACGTCGGAGATGATGACGATAGCGTCACGGTCATGCTCGGCCACAATGGCCTTGAGCGTAGCGAGCTCGCGACGCTCAAGGATCACCATGAGCATCGGGCGCTCCTGCCCGCTCCACATGCCCGTGGCGGAGAGCTTGGTGCAGCCGCGATCGAGGCCGTGCATGACGTCGTCGGCGATGCCCTCAAAATCGCTCGAGATGATATAGGCGGCACGGCGGCGATTGGCACCGTCGACCACGGCGTCGACCACGTAGCCCAAAAGCACCATGCCAAGCGCGGCATACAGGGCGTTTTTAAGCGAGAAGACCGGGGCCGAGAGGGCGCAGATGGCCACGTCGATCGCCATGGTGGTGGACCCCACAGAAAGCGAGGTCTTGCGCGAGACAATCTGGCCAACGGTGTCGGAACCGCCGGTGTTGGCGCCGCAGCGGAGCACCAGGCCGTAGCCGATGCCGGAAAGGATGGAGCCCCACAGGGCAGAGAGCATGAGGTCTTGCCCGGCAAACGGGTTGTCAATGAGCGCGAACAGGTCGCAGAACACACCGAGCAGCACAAAGCCCGTCGCGGTTTGTACCACGTAGAGCAAGCCGCCCTCGCGCGCCACCACAAGCAGGAGTAGGGCGTTGATGACAATGGTCTGCACGCCCACGGGCAGGGAGAAACCGGCACGGGAGGCGACCTCTTGGATGATCGTCGCTAAGCCCGTCACACCGCCGGCAGCCAGACCGTTGGGGATCATAAAGGTGTCGGTGGCAAAGGCCGCAATCGCGCAGCCAAGCACGACCATGGGAAGATCGCGGACAAAATTCGACCTGATCAGTCGCTCAAAATCGACGCGTCGCGCCATGTTTCCTCCTCACCGCGCACGACCGATGCGGCAGCTGCCAAACCGGGTCGCCGTGCCCAAACAGGCGCGATATCGAATTTAAGAACCTCCCGCAGTCTAACACGGGAAGGATGTTGCCGACGCGCCTCGCGTGGCTCCGTGCGGCAGGCGCGCCTCGCAGCGAGGAGCCCGCGCCGCGCAGCCGCAAAGGGGATGTACGGTAGCAGCCTCTCGCGAAGGCAACGCGCAAGGTGAAACGCACCGGAGCTCACCCGAATGGAAAGCGAGAGCCCAAGGGGAACCCTAGTCCTCAGGGGCGTCGGTCGTGTCGGCGCCCTCGGCATTGCCGGTGGCCCAGCGGTGGTACCCAAAGATGAACGGATCCAGGTCGCCATCTTCCAAAACGGAGTCGGGGTTGCCGGTCTCCACGCCGCTGCGCAAGTCCTTCACCATCTGGTAGGGGTAGAGCACGTAGCTGCGAATCTGGTTGCCAAAGCCGATGGTGTGCTTGGGCCCGCGGATCTCGTCCAGGGCATCCTCGCGCTTCTGCAACTCCAGCTCGTACAGGCGGGCCTTGAGGATCTGCATGCACGCGGCCTTGTTCTGAATCTGGCTGCGCTCGTTTTGGCAGGTCACCACAATGCCCGTAGGGATATGCGTCACGCGCACGGCGGAGTCGGTGGTGTTGACGCCCTGGCCGCCCGGGCCGCTCGCGTGGTACACGTCCACACGGATGTCGCCGGGATCAACCTCGATCTCGATATCGTCGGGCAGCACGGGGATGACCTCGACACCCGCAAAGGTGGTCTGGCGGCGCTTCTTGTCATCGGTTGGCGAAATGCGCACCAGACGGTGCACGCCAGCCTCGGCGCGCAGCATGCCAAAGGCGTTTTTGCCCTCGACGGTAAAGGTCGCGCGGTCGATGCCGATGACCTCGGCCGCCGGGCAATCGTTGATAGTGACCTTCCAGCCGCGGCGCGCGCAGTACTTCATGTACATCTTGAACAGCATGAAGGTCCAGTCTTGGGCCTCCAGGCCGCCCTGACCGGGCTTGATGCTCACGATGGCGCTGCCGTGGTCGAACTCACCGGTAAACCAGCTCGAGAGCTCCATCTCGTCGATCTTGTGCTCGAGCTCGTTCGCGGTCTGGGCGGCTTCGGCCACCAGGTCCTCGTCGCCGCCCATCTCAGAGGCGAGTTCCAGGGCGGCGCGGGCGTCGGCCAGTCCCGCACGGGCAGACTCGACGGTCTCGATGTCCTCTTTGCAGGAGGAGAGCTCGGCCATCACCTTGCGCGCGGCATCGGCATCGTTCCAAAAATCGGGTGCGGCGCTCGCGGCCTCAAGCGCGCCCACGCGCGCCCGTTTCTCGTCCAGATGGAAATACGACTCGACCTCGGCAAGGCGAGCCTCCAAGGCGTCGAGCGCCTCGGGAGCAATCGTCTTCAACTCCATAGGCGGAAACCTAGCGATTCCTGCCGTGGCAGTTCTTGAACTTCTTACCGCTACCGCAGGGGCAGGGCTCGTTGCGGCCCACGTTGACGTACGGGTCGTCAGACTCGGCCTTGCGGTAGGTCTGCACGTGACCGAACGAGTCGGCAGAGCCGCTACCGCCCGAGACGGCAGCGCGGGCGCGTGCCGCAGCCTCGCGGCGCACGGTGTCGCTCGCGGCCTCGCCGTCAACGTCGGCCGGGCCAGAGTACGTAGCGCCCTCGAGCTGCTCAGGCTGCTCGGTCTCCACAGGGGCCGGAGCGCGCTTAACCTCGATGCGCAGGACGGTGCGCAGGTAGTCCTCGTACATGGTGTCAACGAGCGTCTGGAACGCGGCAAAGGCCTCGGACTTGTATTCGACCAGCGGATCGCGCTGACCAAAGCCGCGCAGGCCGATACCGGTCTTGAGGTAGTCCATCTCCTGCAGGTAGTTCATCCAGCGAGTGTCAATCACGCGCAGCATGACCTGACAGTTAAGCTCGCGCATGAGTTCCTCGCCCAGGCGCTCGGCCTTCTCGTCGTAGCACTTCTGCACGTAGGCCAGGACCTCGTCCTTCAGCTCGTCGTAGGACTCGTCGCTGAACTGCGGCGCGTCAATATTGCCGGTAAGCTCCACAACCCACTTGTGCAGGCCCTCGAGGTCGCGCTCGCCGTCATGGCTGTCCTTGGCGCAGAACTCCTGCACGCAGCGGGCCACGGTGTCGGTGATGACCTCGGAGACGTGATCGGCCAGATCCTTGCCGTCCAGAATCTTGTTGCGCTCGGCGTAGATGACCTGGCGCTGCTTGTTCATAACGTCGTCGTACTCGAGCACGTTCTTACGCATGGAGAAGTTGATGTTCTCGACCTTGCGCTGGGCGCTCTCGACGGCCTTGGAGACAAACTTGTGCTGGATGGGCTCGTTGTCGGGCATGTCGGCCGCGACCATCATGTTGGAGATGCGGTCCATCTTGTCGCCACCGAACAGACGCATCAGGTCGTCCTCGAGGGAGAGGTAGAACTGCGTCTCGCCCGGGTCGCCCTGACGGCCGGAACGGCCACGCAGCTGGTTGTCGATACGGCGCGACTCGTGGCGCTCGGTGCCGATGACCGTCAGGCCGCCGGCGGCCAGCACGCGCTCGCGCTCAGATTTGCAGATCTCCACGGCCTTCTCGTGGGCGCTCTCGAGCTGCTCGAGGGTGGCGTCGGCCATCTCGATGCCGGCGTTGTCGAGCATCTCGCGCACCAGCTCGTCGGGGTTGCCGCCAAGCAGGATGTCGGTACCACGACCGGCCATGTTGGTGGCGATGGTCACGGCACCGTAGCGGCCGGCCTGGGCCACGATGTGGGCCTCGTGTTCGTGGAACTTGGCGTTCAGGATGGCGTGCTTGATGCCGCGGCGATCGAGCAGGCGCGACAGGCGCTCGGAGCTCTCGATAGAGACGGTGCCCACCAGCACGGGTTGGCCCTTGGCGTGACGCGCCTCGACCTCGTCGGCCACGGCGTTGAACTTGGCGCTGACGGTGCGGTAGACGCGATCCTCGTGGTCTTTACGAACCACGGGCTTGTTGGAAGGAATCACCTGAACGGGCAGCTTGTAGATCTCGCGGAACTCGGCGTCCTCGGTAAGGGCGGTACCGGTCATGCCGGAGAGCTTGTCGTACAGGCGGAAGTAGTTCTGCAGGGTAATGGTGGCAAGGGTCTGGTTCTCCTCGCGCACGAGCACGCCCTCTTTGGCCTCGATGGCCTGGTGCAGACCCTCGGAGTAGCGACGGCCCTCCATGATGCGGCCGGTGAACTCGTCGACGATCTTGACCTCGCCGTTTTGCACCACATACTGCTTGTCGCGGTGGAACATGTACTGGGCCTTGAGGGCCTGCTGCAGGTGATTCACCAGCTGACCGGAGAGGTCGGCGTAGATGTCCTCGATACCCAGGCGCTGCTCGATCTTCTTCAGGCCGCGCTCGGTGCACGCGATGGTGTGCTTGGCCTCGTCCATCACGTAGTCGCCGGTCTCCTCTTGGGGCTCAGAGGCGGCCAGCATGTCATGCTGGACCTCCTCGCCGCGCTCAAGGCCGCGCACGGCGCGCGCGAAGTCCTTGTAGGTACCGGCAGACTTGGTGCCCGCACCGGAGATAATCAGCGGGGTACGGGCCTCGTCGATCAGGATGGAGTCGACCTCGTCGACGATGGCGTAGGCGTGGCCGCGCTGCACGCGCTGGCCGGCGCGCACGACCATGTTGTCGCGCAGGTAGTCAAAGCCGAACTCGGAGTTGGTGCCGTAGGTGACGTCTGCGGCGTAGGCCGGCAGCTTGTCCTCGAGCGGCATGCCGTTCTGCAGCAGGCCCACGCTCATGCCCATGAAGCGGTAGATCTTGCCCATCCACTCGGAGTCGCGCTTGGCCAGGTAGTCGTTAACCGTGACCACGTGCACGCCCTTGGCGGGAATGGCGTTGAGGTAGCCGGCGAGCGTGGAAACGAGCGTCTTGCCCTCGCCGGTCTTCATCTCTGCGATGTTGCCGTCGTGCAGGGCCATGGCGCCCACGAGCTGCACGTCAAAGTGGCGCATGCCCACGGTGCGCTTGGAAGCCTCACGCACGGCGGCGAAGGCCTCGGGCAGCAGGTCGTCGAGGGTCTCGCCGTCTGCATAGCGCTTACGGAAGACCTCGGTCTGGCCGCTGAGCTCCTCGTCCGTCATCTTGACGAAGGTCGGCTCAAGATCGTTGATCTTCTGGACCGTCTTCTCATAACGCTTGAGGTCCTTATCAGAACCGAACGAGAGAAGCTTGGACATGAATCCCATATGGTTTCCCTTACCCTAAACGTCCTGCCAAAGCAGCAAACGGGACGTAAATAAACAATTGGAACCTACTTTAACCAATCGGCGGGCGCGCAGGTACCACATCCCCCGCTCTCACGCATTAATCATGTGAGCGCAACCCAGCGATGCAGACGAGAGGACGAGACGATATCTGCAGGACCGAAAGCCACCGCCGACCGGATAGGAAGGCGCCCCAGCGCGCTCGGACGGTACGCCATCCCAATGAAACGGCAACACCAATGGAACGGCAACATAATCTGACTCCCCTACCGGCACATACGCCCAGAATGGATGAAGTGTCGCTCGGCACTGGAGGAATATTGCGTTTTTGTACGTTATGCAGGGCGAAATAGGGCTCCAGACGCTTAAGAACGAGCTTGCGAAGGGCCTTTGGGGTGCAATTCTGGTCGAAACGGAACGTGAACGCCGTTCATATCTAATGCAGACGTACAAAAAGGTAATATTCCTCCGCTGCTTACAGCCAAGAAAGCCGATGGGCGATTTTTCATGCATAAAGATGCCTTATTTGGGCTTGAAAATGCATATGGCCAGATGAGCCCCGAATAACGGCCCCAAGCCCTCCAAAACGCCTCCGCGAACACAAAAGGGCTCCGCAGCAAGAAGCTGCGGAGCCCTTGTTCGCTCTAAGCGATGTGCGCGAGTGCGTTACTCGGCAGCGGCCTCGGTGGCCTCGGCCTCAGCGGCGGCCTCCTCGACAGGAGCCTCCTCGACGGGAGCCTCAGCGGCCTTCTTGGCAGCCTCGGCAGCGTACTTCTCAGCGCGCTTGGCCTTCTCGGCGGCCTTAGCCTCAGCGGCAGCCTTGCGAGCAGCCTCGGCCTCAGCAGCCTTGGCGGCCTTGGCAGCCTTGGCCTCCTCGGCCTTCTTGAGCTGGGCAGCGGCGGCGCCACCGAACTTGTCGGCGAAGCGCTGGACGCGGCCGGCGTTGTCGACGAACTTCTGCTGGCCGGTGTAGAACGGGTGGCACTCATTGCAAAGCTCGACGGTGATCTCGGACTTGGTGGAGTGGGTGGTGAACACGTTGCCGCAGCTGCAGCGGACGGTGCACTCAACGTACTCGGGATGGATTCCTTGTTTCATGGCAGGGCTCCTCTATAAATCGCGCTCTGGTTTCCGACCAGAGCTAGGGGTGTCTTGGTTTCCGACCAAGACAAAACAGCCTGCCTAGTCTACCACGGGTCAAATCGGCGTCTCGAACCCCACAAAAGCACCACGTGAGGCCAGCCCAACCCGGCCCCCCACCCTCAAAGAGCAGAGTTTCGGCCGTGTTACCCCCGTGAAACGCTGCCCGCGCGCCGCCCAGCAGGCTACAATAGCGAGACCACTATTTATCCGAGCCCCACCGAAGGGACACACATGGCAGAGACCGCATCCAACCGTATCGTCATCACCGTCCTGGGCAAGAACCGCCCCGGCATCGTCGCCGGCGTCACCCGCGTGCTGGGCGAGGCCAACGTCGACATCCAGGACATCACGCAGTCGATCCTCGAGGGCATCTTCACCATGACGATGCTCGCCGACATCTCGGAGTCGAACCTCGGCTTCACCGAGCTGCAGGAGGCCCTGGCCCACGCCGGCGAGCTCTCCGGCGTCACGGTAAGCATCCAGCGCGAGGACGTCTTCAACTTCATGTACCGCCTGTAACCTGCGTATATAAGGAGGGCCACCGTGGCCTACGACGCAAAAAAGATTTACTACCGCTTTGACGACTACCTGAGCCGACTGGTACTCGACTACGAGGCCAGCCGCCAGATTGAGGCCGACAGCGAGCGCCTGTACCACGGTTTTCCCAACGAGCCCTACGACGAGCGCCTCTTTGAGGAGCACAACGTCAAGCGCGGCCTGCGCAACGCCGACGGCTCGGGCGTGGTGGCCGGCCTTACGCGCATCTCCGACGTCCACGGCTACAACCGCGTGGACGGCCACGTGGTGCCCGACCGCGGCCGCCTGATGCTGCGCGGTTACAACATCGAAGACCTGGTGAACCACGCCCAGGCCGAGGATCGTTTTGGCTACGAGGAAGTCGCCTACCTGCTGATTACTGGCTCGCTGCCCGACGCCGACGAACTCGCTGGCTTCTGCGAGCGCTTGGTGGCCTTCCGCCATCTCTCCGGCGACTACGTGCACGAGTTCCCGCTCACCACGCCCTCCAAGAGCATCATGAACACACTGGCGCGCGCCGTTTTGCTGCTCTACCGCTTTGACGCCGAGCCGGACGAGATCTCGCCCGAGCACGAGATCGACGTCGCTATGTCCATGATTGCGCGTCTGCCGCGCATCGCCGCGCTGGCGCACATGGCGCGCGTGGCGCAAAACGAGGGCCGCATGCCGCAGATTCCGCAGCCCTCCCCCGGCCTTTCCACAGCCGAGGCAGTGCTGCAGGTGCTCCGCGGCGGCGACGACTTTACGCGCGACGAGGCGATGCTGCTCGACGTCATGCTCATGCTGCATGCCGAGCACGGCGGCGGTAACAACTCGACCTTCGCCTGCCGCGTGCTCTCGTCTTCTGCCACCGACCCGTACTCGGCCTACGCGGCGGCCATCGGCTCGCTCAAAGGCCCGCGCCACGGCGGTGCGAACGCCAAGGTGGTCTCGATGCACGAGGACATCCGCGCGCACGTCTCCAACTGGGAGGACGAGGACGAGCTCGCCGCATACCTTGCCAAGATTCTGCGCCGCGAGGCCTTTGACGGAACCGGACTCATCTATGGCATGGGGCACGCGGTCTACACGCTCTCGGATCCGCGCGCCGAACTGTGCCGCACCTACGCCCGCTCGCTCGCACAAGCCAAGGGCCTGGGCGAGGAGTTTGCCCTTATCGAGCGCATCGAGGGTCTGGCGCCGCAGGTCATGCGCGATGTCTCGGGCATCACCAAGCCCATCTGCGCGAACATCGACCTGTACACCGGCTTTATCTACAAGATGCTCGGCGTGCCCGAAGCGCTGTTCACGCCCATGTTTGCCGTAGCGCGCATGGCCGGCTGGTCGGCCCACCGCATGGAGGAACTCTTCTGCGCGCACCGCATCATCCGCCCCGCTTACCAGTCCGTCATGAACGACGAGACCTACGTGCCGCTCGCCGAGCGCTAGATTCTGGAGACAGCTGTGATCTTTTTTTCCGATATGGACGGAACCCTTCTGGCCACCGACAAGAGCATCAGCCCGGCGACCTGGGCGGCGCTCGATGCCATCCACGCGACCGGCATGCAGTTCGTGCCCTGCACGGCGCGCGCCTTTAACGGCGTGCCGGCCGAGCTGCTCGCGCACCCCTCTGTGCGCTATGTGGTTGCCTCGAACGGTGCCTCGGTTGTAGACCTTGAGACCGAGACGCAGATCCACGCCGTGCACCTCTCGCGCGAACGCGTGCAACAGGTCTGGGAGGTCGCACGCGACTTTGCCGACATCACGTTCGACGTCTTTTCCAACGGCGCCTGTTTTGCGCAGCGCGCCCGCTACGACCGCTTGGACGAGTTCGCCGGCGTTCTCTCTACCCTGGAGTCGCTACAGGCCAACCGCACGCCCTACGACGAGAGCACCGACGAGTTCATCGCCAACCACGACAACTACGAGCGCATCACCATGTACTGGAAGCACGAGAGCGACGCCGAGCAGATTCGCGCCGCGCTTTCCTGCGATCCCACCCTCGCGCTCGTGCGCTCGGCGCCCAACAACATCGAAGTCTCGGACATCACGGCCACCAAGGGCGGCGCCCTCACCTGGCTGTGCGGCTACCTGGGCGAGGACGTGGCCGACTCCGTGGCCTTTGGCGACAACATCAACGACATCTCGATGATCGAGGCCGCCGGACTTGGTGTGGCCATGAAGAACGCCGAGCCGGAAAACCTAGCCGCTGCCGACCTCATCGCCGACACCAATGACGCGGACGGCGTGGCGAAGGTAATTATGTCGAAGTTGGGGCTGTAAGGCGCCTGGGCCCGAGGAGGCGGCATACATACCTCCATGCTCAAACATACTCGGAAGGGGGTCGACGCGTAGCGTCGGCCCCCTTCCTGCGTAACTGCGCGTGGAGATATGTATGCCGCCTCCTCGGGCGTGCCATTACGTCCCACGGGCTTCTGGCGGGAGGTGTGGTTGTGGGTCGCCTCTCTATGTAAGGGCGTACATGTTTCGTGCGTCACGCGTGGAGCATTAAAAAGCTGACTCGGTCATGGCGCTCCGGTCGGTGCACAGGCTCGCTATGGCGGCGTTATGCTCACGACGCGACAAGGCGCCTCATCTACCCGGCGCGGCGTTCGGCGTCGGTGGCGTTGGCGTAGCCGTAGGAGCGGGCTATGTTGTCCAGGTTGGCGATGGCGAGGTTCACGTTGGCCTGCCAGCAGCTCATCACATAGCGGTCGTAGATGGCGACGGTGCGCGCGGAGTAGCTCTTGAGCTCGCCGCGCAGGTAGGTCTCAAACGACGTGTCGCCAGGCTGGTCATTCTCTGAGATCAGCGGACGGCCACCGCGTGTAACGTTGGGGAAGAGCACGTGCGCCTGCGCCTGCCAGATCAAGAAGAACTTAATGATGTGCTCGATGCGCTCGCAGGTCTCGTAATCAATAAGCGGCAGCGAGGGGGCGACCTCCATAAAGCGGTCGTAGTCAGTGCCTTCCATCATCCAAGCGTACTTCTCGGTCATGAGCGACCGGTGGCACGCACGTGCCGTCGAGACGTCCTCGAGATATGACTCAAGCAGCTCGTTCGAGTATGTCTCGAGCAACGCATGGCGAAAGCGCTTGAACGTGTCGGGGCTTTCTTGGCACCAGGCGGCACCACCCTCGTTGTTGACGTTCGTGAAGTCCTCCCACTCGTAGCGCACGATCGTATCGACCAGCTCCATCTTTGACATCGCCGACTCCTAACCGCCCCAGTCGCCTCACCCAGACGCCTTCAAGCTACCAGCCGCAAGCGCACCGCCCATGAGCACCCTGCACAAACAAACCGCCACCGGCCCCAACCCCTCGGCCAGCAACCTCATGAACCATGCCGAAACTTTGAGGAAAGGAAAGGGCGCTTGCCCCACCGCCGAAACAGACGCACCCGCTCGCATATACCGCTAACGCCACGGAAGGAGCCCAAGCCCCCACCAAGCCAAGGCAAACCGCAACCAAAGGTCCGCGCGCACCCCGCCCTCTCGAAGCCTCGGGAACCCGCTGCACAAACAGAAGCAAGTCACCCGCGCACGGAGAGGGGAAGACCCTTATACCTCCACGCGCAGTTACGCAGAGAGGGGGGCCTGGCGCCACCGCGCCAGGCCCCCCTCTCGAGTATGTTTGAGCATGGAGGTATAAGGGTCTTCCCCTCTCCCCCAACGCCCTAACTTACTTCTGCTCGAGCAGAATCCGCCTCATCTCGGCCTGCACCGCCTGCTCGTAGTTGTAGCCCACCACGCGGTCGGCCACAGCCTTGAGCGCCGGGCGACCGTTGGCCATGGCGCAGCCGCAACCCACCATGCGGATGATCTCGTAATCGTTCATGGAGTCGCCAAACGCCATGACTTCATCGGGCGCGATGCCGTAGTGGTCCATGATCTGCGCGATGCCGCTCGCCTTGGTGACGCCCACCTGCAGCGCATCGATCCAGCAGTTGCCAGAGGGCGCAAAGACGAACTTCTCGCCCAGCTCGCGCTGAAGCACGTAGGCGTTGTCCATCACGTTGCCGTCGTCGCAGAAAATCGAGGCCTTAAGGATGTTCACCTCGGGATCGGGTAGCTCCCAGATGCGCTCGGCGTTGGGCAGGTCCTTGTCCACCTCACGTACGAACTTGTCCTCGTCGTCCATCAAGAACGACTTGGTGCGGTCGAAGAGCGCCAGGTGCAGGTTGTCGAACATGCCGATCACGCGGGCCAGGTCGCGGATAGCCAGATGCGAATAGACCTCGCGGTCGATCTGCTCGCCCTCGGCATAGACCTGAGCGCCGTTGGACGCCACAAAGTCCATCTTGTCCACCACCGGCTCAAAGAAGGTGCACAGGCGGTCGTAGCGGCGGCCAGAAGAGGCGGCAAAATGGACGCCCTTCTCGCGCAGCGCGACAATGAGTTCGTAGGTCTCGGGCGGCACCTCGCTGTGCTCGTTGAGCAGCGTTCCGTCCATGTCAGAGGCGATCAGTTTGATCATGCGCAACAGCCTCCTTGCTGTTTGTCCCAACACGTCTTTAGTCACGAAGAAGGATACCCAAATCGCGTAGGCCCCGTGTAAGCAAATGGCCCGCCTGCGATGATTTGTCACAAGCGGGCGCATATGAAAAGGGGGCATATGGAACGGCCATGGCGGCTGCGCTACGGGTCAGGCGCTGCCGGCAATGGCAGTAGCGCGACACACGTTAGGCAGAGATCAGACGCTCATAAATAGTCTCGAGGTCTGCCGCCTCAAGGGGCTTGATGGTGTTCGCCGGGCTACCCGACTCGATGGCGTCATGTGCCATCTTAGGGACCTGGGCGCGGAACTCGTCCGCATCGATACCGTAAGCGCGCAGCGTAGGGATGTTGAGGTCGCGCAGCAAACCCTCGATCACATCGAGCAGCTCGGTCGCGGCGGTCTTGTCGTCCTCGGCGGCAGAGGCACCTACCTCGCGCGCCACGGCGGCGAACTCGGGATAGGCGCCGTCCACCACGTAGCGCAGGCATTCCAGCATGATCATGGCGTTGGAGAGACCGTGCGGCACGTGGAAGAGCGCGCCGATGGGACGGCTCATGCCGTGGATGATCGTCACGCTCGCGTTGTTGAACGCGATACCCGCCTCGGTGGCGGCAATGGCCATCTGCGAGCGCGCTTCCATGTTATCCGGCTCGGTATAGCAGGTGTAGAGGTTCGCCAGGATACGCTTGATGGCACTCACGGAGAACGTGTAGCTCATGGGCTGCGCCTTGCGCGACGTGGCCGACTCGAGCGCATGGCACAGGGCGTCAACGCCGGTGTTGGCCGTCACGCTCGCCGGTGCGGTGGCCGTAAACTGCGGGTCGACAATCGCCACGTCGGGCAGCACCTTAGCGCCCGCGAGCAGCATCTTTACCCCAGCACGAGTGTTGTTAATGATCGTGAACTGCGTGGCCTCGGAGCCCGTGCCCGCCGTAGTGGGGATAGCCACCAAGGGCGGGCGATCAAAGTCGAGCTTCACGCCCATCTGCTCATCGATGTCGCCGTCGCAGGCGGCCATCATGGCGATGGCCTTCATGGCGTCGATGGGGCTGCCGCCGCCCAGACCTACGTACATATCGCAGCCCGAAGCCTTGAACGCGGCGATGCCCGCCTCGATCATGGTGTCCGAGGGCTCACCCGTGATCTGGTCAAAGACCTCGTAGCCAAGGCCCGCCTGCTCAAGGACGTCGGTGACCTTCTTGCAGTTGCCGAGCTTGACCATCATGGGGTCGGTCACCACAAAGGCACGCGTGCCCAGGCCGGCCAGCAGCTCGACGGAATCCTCGAGCGCGCCCTCGCCGGTGACGATGCGCGACGGGGTCAAAAAGTTACGTGACATGTTCTAGTCCTCCTGGTGCATAACGACGGTGGTGCGATAGCCGCCCGGGATGATGGCGTTCTCAAACGCCTCCTGAATCTGATCGAACGGGTACTCCTTGTCCACCAGACGCGAGACGTCCACCTCGCCGGTGGCGAGCATGTGGCAGGACTCCTTGAAGTCAGCAAACTCACCCAGGAAGGTGCCAAAAATCTGCATCTTGCCGTAGTGGATCTTGTTGGCGTCCACGCCCAGTTCGGGCGCCGGATAGCCGGCGGCGAACATGAGCACCTTGCCGTGGAGCTTCTTGAGCATGGCAAAGCCCTGCTTGTTGGCGGCGGTTGCCGCCACAGCCAAAATCACGGTGTCGGCACCGCGGCCGTCGGTTCGAGCCTTGACCTCCTCCACCGGGTCGACCTTTGAGCCGTCGATGACCTCGAGGCCCATGTCGCGAGCCACCTGGAGCTTTTTCTCCATGAGCTCAGAGACGATCACACGGGCGCCCTTCTGCTTGGCAACCAGCGCATTCAGCACGCCCATCGTGCCGCCGCCGATGACCACGACGGTCTCGCCGCGCTTGATGTCGAGCTTCTTGATGCCATTGATGACCGTGGCGAGCGGCTCCAAAAAGCCGGCCTCGGAGGGACGAATGCGCTGCTCGAACTTGTAGATGGACTCTTGGGACTGCACCAGGTACTCGGCGCAACCGTCGTAGCGGCCATAGTAGCCGTCGGGCCACTGGGTGTCGTAGGGCTTTACGCCCGGCGCCTCGGAGGTGCGGCCCTCGAGTGCCTCGACGGAGTACGGATCAAAGGTGTAGGAGCCGCCCACAAAGTCGCCAACGGCAAGGCCCGAGACCTTCTCGCCCACCTGAATGATCTCGCCGGCCCACTCGTGACCAAAGGTCATGGGCAGCGGCTTGTTGGTGCGCGCGCCACTCCACAGGCCGTACTCAGAGGTGCACAGGTTGCAGGAGAGGATCTTGATGAGCACGTCGTGCTCGCCGAGGTCGTGGATGGAGCGCATGACGATCTGCGCGTCGTGCGCGGCGTTGATGATGGCGGTACGCGTTTCGGTAACGATGGGTTTCATGGTGGTTCTCCCTTTAGGTTCAGCGATGGTGAGGATCGGGCGATTGAGCGGACGGGCGGTCGGGCTGCGCGCTGGAGCGGCGCCGCGGCCAGGCCTACAGGCGGCCGGCGGACTCGAACAGCTCCATGTAGTGCATCAGCTTTGCCTGATAGCCGTTGCGGCAGCTGTCCTCCATGAGCTGGGTGATCTTCTTCTTGGCGTTCTTGAACTCGTCCTCGGTGACTTCCTCGGCCGTGCCCTCGTGGATGGCAATCTCGCGCTTGAGGGCCTGCAGCCAGGCCTCGCCCAGGTCGGTGTAGAGGTTCACCTTCTGGATGCCACATGTAACGGCGCGGTGCAGGTTCTCGTCACCGGTTCCCGAGCCGCCGTGGAGTACCAGCGGAATCTCCAGGTCGCGTGCGAGGGTCTCCAACAGGTCGAACTCCAGGTGCGGCGTGCCCTTGTACACGCCATGCGAGGTGCCCACAGCCACGGCCAGGCAGTCGACGCCCGTGCGCTCCACAAACTCGGCGGCCTCCTCAGGGTGCGTCAGGCCGGCGTCGCGCGTGGCCTCGTACTCCACACCCTGGCCCACGTGACCCAGCTCCGCCTCAACCGAGACGCCCACGGCGTGCGCGATGCGCACCACCTCGGCCGTCTGAGCAACGTTCTCTTCAAACGAGAGCGTGGAGCGGTCGACCATCACCGAGCTATAGCCCGAACGGATAGCCAAGATGACATGCTCAAAGGGGCCACCGTGGTCGAGGTTGAGCGCCCAGGGAATGCGCGGGTGGCGGCCGCCGTAGTACTTAGCGATCTCGCCCGTCTCCTCGATGCCCATGGCGTAACCCACGTCCAGGATCACCGGGGAGTCGAGCTCCTCGGCGGCGTTGAACGCAGCCTCGACGCTCTCCTTGTCAAAGACGTTGGGCGCCGGCACCGCGTATCCGCCGCGCTTGGCCTCCACCAACAAGTCTTTCATGGGTTCGAGCATGCGAATCAGTCCCCTCGTCTTCGCTTAGGTGCAGCGGAGTCCCTTCCGCCGCGTGTTGCTATAGAAATATATAGTTCTGATTGTAGAAACTGTAAAACTTGGGGCTGCAAACGGCTTGAATTAGCCTGTGAATGGTTATTTCTACAATATAGGCCTGTAGAAATACTTTATTTATGGCTGCCGAGACTTTCGGTTCTATACTTATCAGCAACAAAACCTTTAGTTTCTAAAACGGAGTACACCATGAAAGAGCGCCGCAACGCGATCGTCGAGCTGGTCAACAAGATGAACAGCGTCTCGATCGCCCAGCTCAAAGAAGCCTTTCCCGAGGTCTCGGAGATGACGATCAGAAACGACATCAAGGCGCTCGACCGCGAGCATAAACTCGTGCGCGTGTACGGTGGGGTGCGCTCCCTGGAGTGTGCGGTGGGTGCGGACGGGCTGTTCGACATCCGCCGCAACCAAAACGTTGACGCCAAGGCCGCCATCGCCGCCAAGGCGGCCGGCCTCGTGCGCCCCAACACCACCGTCTACCTTGACTCGGGCAGCACGCTCGCCAAATTTGCGGCCAGCTTGCCCGACGAGCACCTCATGGTCTTCACCTGCGGAATCTACAACGTCATGGAGCTTGGGCGCTTTGAGAACATCGATGTTATCGTGCCGGGTGGAGCGCTCAACCGCTACAACATGTGCCTGCACGGAAGCCGCGCCATCCGCGAGATCCGCAAGCTGCGCTTTGACCAGGTGTTCATCGGCGCGGCATCGTACAGCAAGGAGACGGGCCTGTCCTGCGGTTCGGATGAAGAGGCGGAGCTCAAGCGCTGCTGCCTAGAGCAGGCCGAGCAGAAGATCCTGCTTATCGACTCCACCAAGGTGGGCAAGGCCTCGACCTTCTCCATCTGTGACGTGGACCGGTTCGATGTGGTGGTGACCGACGGCAACATGCCACAGGAGTTCATTGACCGCTGCCGCACCGCGGGCGCAGACGTGTTGTAAAGACGAGGCGTAAATTTCAGGGCCCCGGTGTGCCGCTGCGAACTGCCTCCCATTTCTTGGACACGAGAAATGGGAGGCATTCTTATGCGAACGGACCTCAAGGTGAAGCACGACATAGAGGCGAGGAGACGGGCGGCCGAGCTCTTCGGCTCGTGCCGCGGCTACAGATCGGTCGCCAAGAGGCTGTCCGTCCCGAGGGGCACTGTGGAACAATGGCAGCAGATATACCGCGCGCTCGGAAGCGAGGTGCTGCTGTCGATGGACAGGAAGCAGGCTGTCTACACATACGAGCAGAGGGTCGCCGCCGCGCCGGCCTCCCCTACTCCGTAAAGCTGAAGCGATAGACGCCCAGGTTCACGCTGGAATCCACCAGACCCGGCCCCAGCTCCTCAACCAGCTCAAGCTCTACGCTTTTGCCCGTGTGCTCCTCGATGTAGGTACGCAGGTGCTCCATCTTCTCGGGCACGCCGATGCACACGGCGTTCTTAAGCGCCGGCAGTTGTGAGAAGGTGTCCTCGTTCGTGATGCCCCAGCGCTCGCAGAACTCCTGCCAGGGTGCTGTGTAGGTGCCCCAGACAGAACCGGCCGGCAAGACGTTCTCCGGGCAGCCCCAAGACTCAAAACTCAAAGCGTTTTGCGAGGTGTACATAAGCGTCGCGTTGCCACCAAAGACGATCAGCTCGTCGGGATTCTCCTCGATATAGGAGTTCACGGCTTCAACCGTCGCGGCCGAGGTCTCGGCGTTAAGGGAGCGGATCTCCTTGTACCAAAAGCCACCGCAGATGCCGAGCGCGAGCACGCAGGTGAGCACCGGCACCGCGATGCGTGCGCCACCGCGCAGCAATCCCGACTCAGCATCCGTCGCACGCGCATGCGACCCACCGGAGGCACGTTTGGGCGCGTGGGCACACATGATGAGCGCGAACAGGGCCATGATGATCAGCGGCAGCAGCACGTGGGTGCGCACGCGTGCCCGGATGATGAGCAGCACGCAGCTCGCGGCAAAAGCCACGGCGACGGCTGCAGCCAGACCGCCCACGTGCGACCCGCGGCGCTTAAGGTCGGCCGCCACGGCCCATGCGGCCAGCGCCACCACGCCGATGATCGCAAAGACCGGGTAGGTACGTTTGGCCTTGAGGGCGCTCACCAGGTTGCCAAGCGCGTAGTGATCAACACCCTGGCCAAGCTCCTCGAACGACTCGGTATTGAACACGTCTTTGTCGATGAACAGCCAGTCGTAGAGCATGTCGATGTCGTTTTCGGACATGTCGGGGTCTGCCGCCCGCAGGCGCTCGGTGGTGCTTATGGGAAAGTCCATCACATTGCGGCCGGCGTCGAGGTAGGCGGTGTAGCCCTCCCAGCCCGACGCGGAGTTGTAGGCGAAGTTCGACCCGACCGTCGTCAACGCGATGAGCGCGAGCACAACCAGCCCGCGCGCGATGGAAGCGACGTTGCGATTCTTGATGAGCACCCAAAAGGCAAAGGGACAAAAGACCACGAGCGCGGCCAAGCCCGACTCGGGACGCAGCGCATAGCCCACAACCACCAGCAGGCAACCAAAAATGTCAGATGCCGTCACGCCCGCACGGCGCTCAAAGGCCGCGTGGCGCAGCACCAACATAAGACCCGCGCCGAACGCGAGGAACGCCACCACGGTATAGGTGAGATAGAAGGTCGTAAGGATCTCGAACATCAGCAGCAAGATGCAGGCAACCTTGGCCATCGCGTCACTCAAGCGTGAGCGCAGGGCTTGTACCGCCGCCACGGCATACGAGATCACAATCAGCCCCGCGAGCAGTAGCGGATACCAGGGCACACTCGGCAGCACGCGATAGAGTGCCGAGAGCGGAGCACTCACCGGCAGCAAACTGTAGGGCATGAGATAACCCGCGCTCGCGCCCAAAAAGCGGCCACTCGCATAGAGCTGCTGGATATGGTCATCGGGGTTCATGGCGTACTTGGGCGTGGCGAGCACAAAGATCACCACCACCGGAACCAGCGCGACGAGCAGGCAGATCAGCGGTAGCGCACCCTGCGCGCGCAGACGGGAGAACGCGCCACCGCGCTCATCGCGCTCCACGTCCTTGTCGTAGTCGGGATGCGTCTTGAGCTCAGCGGCCATAATGGCTCCCCCTCGTTTGTACAGCCTTTGTGCTTGGAGCTGCTTAGTACTCGCTGTCGTCGACTTCTGGCACGCACTCCGCGATCACGTAGCGAGGGCGCTGTTTGGCCTCAAGGTAAATGCGGCCCACGTACTCGCCCACGATGCCGAGCGACACCATGATAAAGCCGCCCACCAGCCAGATGGAAATCATGAGGCTCGACCATCCGGCCACCACGTGCCCGGTCACGGCGCTCACCAGAGCGTAGATCATCATCGCGACGCTCACCAAGATGGAGAGACCGCCCAAAGCCGTGACCCAGCGGATCGGTTTGACGGAAAACGAGGTGATGCCCTCGAGCGCGAACGAGATCATCTTACCCAGCGGGTACTTGGACTCGCCCGCAAAGCGCTCGGCACGCTTGTAGTAGACCTCAGCCGTCTTAAAGCCGAGCGTGGGCACGATACCGCGCAGGAACAGATTGACCTCTCGATACTCCGAAAGGGCGCGCAGGGCGCGGCGACCCATCAGACGGTAATCGGCGGAGTTCGAGACCATCTCCACGCCCAGCCAGCGCATGAAGCCGTAGAAAGCCTCGGCCGTGGTGCGTTTAAAGGCGGTATCGGTGTCGCGGTTGTTACGCACGCCGTAGACGATCTCTGCCCCGGCGGCGTACTGCACGAGCATCTGGTCGATGGCGTCGATGTCGTCCTGCAGGTCGGCGTCAAGCGAGACGGCACAGTCGTAGCCGCGCTCAAGCGCGCTCATAAGGCCGGCGAGCAGCGCGTTTTGATGTCCCCGGTTGTGCGCAAAGCAGATGCCAGAGAACGTGTCGGCCGGGGCGTCCACCGCGTAGACGCCCGGCTCGGTTGCCATCGTGCGAATGATCTGCCAGGTCGCATCGCGGCTGCCGTCGTTTACAAAGAGGACGCGGCTGTCTGCGGCGATCTTCTCCATCGCCTTGAGCGCCACAAGCTTGGCGCCCAGGCGACGGCAGGTCTCGGGCAGAACCTCTTCCTCGTTGTAACAGGGCACAACCACGCACAGCCGCGGACAGCGACGTGCGGACTCGGCGGCAGACTCCCGCGATTCACTCATGCGAACCTTCATCCCTCTTTGTTAGATGGGTTGGTAAAAGAACTAGACGAGCTTGAAGCCCTTGCGCTTGCCCACGGAGAGCACGTCGCCCACCTTAAGCGCGTCGGCCTCGATGTTGTAGGCGCCCTTTGCCACGGCCACGCCGTTGATCTTGACGCCGCCACCGTCGATGTCGCGGCGAGCCTGACCGGCGGAAGAAGAAAGCCCCAGATCCTTGAGCAGGCCGGCGAGGTAAATCTTGCCCTCATCGTTCAGCGAAAGATCGGCGTGGGCCTCGGGAAAGTCGGCCAGCTGGCCTTCCTTGAACACGCGGTCAAAGGCGGCCTGGGCCTCGTCACCGGCACCGGCACCGTGGTAGGTGTCGCACAGGTCGCGGCCAAGGGCGCGCTTGAGCTCGTAGGGGTCGGCCGAGCCGTCGGCGAGGGCGGCGTCGATCTTGTCGACCTCCTCCGGCGAGAGCGAGCTCGCCAGGCGGTAGTACTTGCCGATCATCTCGTCGGGGATCGACATCGTCTTGCCAAACATGTCGGCCGGCTCGTCGGTGAGGCCGATGTAGTTGCCGTAGGACTTGCTCATCTTGCGCACGCCGTCAGTGCCCTCGAGCAGCGGCATGGTGAGCGCCACCTGGGGCTCCATGCCCATCTTCTCCATGAGCTCACGGCCGGCGAGCAGGTTAAAGAGCTGGTCGGTGCCGCCCATCTCGACGTCCGCCTTGATCTGGACGGAGTCGAAGGCCTGCATCACGGGATAGAGGAACTCATGCAGGGCGATGGGGGTCTGCGACTGGTAGCGCTTGGTAAAGTCGTCGCGCTCCAGGATACGTGCCACGGTGAACTTGGAGCACAGTTCGAGCATGCCCTTGAGGTTCAGCGGCAAGATCCAGTCGCCGTTGTGCACGATGGTGGTCTTCTCGGGGTCGAGGATCTTCATGGCCTGGTTGACGTAGGTTTCGGCGTTGGCCTCGATCTGCTCCTGCGAGAGCTGCGGGCGCGTGGAGTTCTTGCCCGAGGGGTCGCCGATCAGCGCGGTGCCGTTGCCGATGATGAGGGTCACCGTGTGACCCAGATCCTGGAACTGGCGCATCTTGCGCAGAGGCACGGCGTGGCCCAGGTGCAGGTCGGGGCTGGTGGGGTCTACGCCCAGCTTGATGTTGAGCGCCTCTCCGCGCTCGAGCTTCTTCTTGAGGTCGGCCTCGGGCACGATCTGAGCGGCTCCCGAGGTGATGATACGCATCTGCTCGTCAACAGGCAGCATGGCATCCTCCTTTTGCTCATAGCACCCTCGCCGGTATCTGGCGGTGCTTGCAGTAGTCACAACCCGATGATTCTAGCATCTTTTAGTCAAGGCCAAGGTAAACACACGCAAGGAGGAAGCGTGTTTGGTTGGTTGTTGATTCGCGACCTCATTCGAACAGATGGCCCCCGCTCCTCTCGCACGGGTTCTCAAAGGGCCTCTCTTCTTGGATCCCAGCCAGAGGGGAGACACCGAGAAGCCGAGTAAATATGAGGGGCGCAGTTCATTCTTGACGAACGGTGCCTTTTGCTGTGTATTTGAGAAACACGAGACAGGCAGCAGAAAAGAATCTAAGGTGGACTCAGATCCACTAGCACAGGCTAGACGACCGGTAGCGTGCGGTTGAGTTCACGCATACGCTCGAGCACCGCCGTTGCGTAGTCGGACAGTCCCGGCTCTTCGACGTTCCGCGAATCGCCTGCAGCCCGTTGGCCTGCAGGCTCGCTAGCAGCATGCCGACCTGCAGGTCCGCCGGTAGCACAACGGTACTCAGGCTCACCGGCGCACCCCGATGCAAAGTGCGCGCCGCTCGCCCCAGAGTAATCAAGACCCAGTATCGAGGCGATTCTCGACTTCTCCTCCCGTGCGGTGGCAAGGTCGGAGCGAGCCTCATCGCGCTCCTGGCGAAGGGACGCGACGTTGCTCTCGGCCGCCCTGAGCAGTGAGTCCATCCTGGCCAGCTCGCATCGAAGTGCGGCGCACTCTTTCGCTTTCTTCTCCATCTCCACGGCCATCTGGTCGATGAGCTCGCGGGCGGTCATCGAGGCGCCCCTGCCGTATCCGTACATGCAAACCCCTATCGTTCCAGCGTTAAGTTCAGTAGACATCATCTTGCAGGAATCTGCGTTCCGCTTCCGTGCCACGAGCGTTCCGGCTCACCCGAACCGCTCCATACGGGCAGGGCTGCAGACACCCAGCTTTATGCGATGCCGCCATAGCTCCTCGTGCTCGCCGCTGCCTCCGATGGGCCATCGCCCTCCACGCCGAGGACGGCAGCAATCTTGAGTCTGCTCTCGGCAAAGCTCTCGACCTCGCTCATCAGGCGGCGATTGTCGCGCAGGAGGCTCTCCATCGACTGGTTCACCTCGGAGAGCTTCTTGAGGGTCTCATCCCTCTGCGCGGTCAGGTCTCTGACCATGTTTCGCAAGCTAACGCTCTCCCACTCCACCTCGCTGAGCCGGTCTTTCAGGGTGCCGGCTTCGGTAACGAGCTTCTCGTTCTTAGTCATTGCCTCGTCGAGCAACTCTTTAGTGGCCACAAGCTCCTGTGCTTTGGTTCGGAGCTCCTCATTCTCGAGCTCCGTATCGTTCAGACTGGTCTTGAGGGAGTCAAGGGTGCTGGCCAGTTCTGCCTTCGCGTCCCTTTCCTTGCCGAGATCCTGCTCCAGCAAGGATACCCTCTCCCTTGTCTGAGCGTAGAGTCTCGCCTGCCCCTCGGCCTTCTCGACCAGGCTCGCCTTCTCGGTCTTAAGGAACTCCGCCCTGTTCTTAGCTTCCTCAAGCTCCGTGAGTGCCTCGCGTAGCGACTCCTTGTTGCTCTCGAGCTCCTGCTCCTTCAGCTTCCCGTCGGATAGCGCCTCTTCCAGCTCCTTGCAGCGCTCTGCAGAGGCAGCGGCCTTCTTCCCCGCTTCTTCCGCTTCGCACTTGGCGTTTTCAATCTCTGAGAGCAGCTCCTCGCGTTTGCGCGCGGCCTCCTCCATCTTCGCGGTCATCTCGTCCACGGAGGCCTTCATCGCAGATAGCGAGGCTTCAAGCCCATCTTTCTCCCGGGTAAGACGCTCGACCTCCTCCTCCATGGCGGCGCACTGGGACTCCAGGGTCTCCCCTTTCTCCAACGCCGTCTTCTGCTCGTCGATGGTCCGGTCGCACTCTTCCAGCTCGCTCTCAAGCTCAGCTATCCGACGGTTCCGCTCCTTAAGCATTTCATCAAGAGAGTCGCACTTCCTCGAAAGCTCTTCTTCGCTCTCTTTGCACTTCTTTTCGACTTCGTCCATCTGCTCGTGAACCAAGGAGCACTCGGCAGAAATCCGAGTGCACTCGGCGGAGAGGTCTTTAAATTGTTTTTCGTAGCTGTTCTGCATGCCCACAAGAGCCGCGTCCATCTCGTCCACGTACTCCCAGACACTGTTCTTGTCAAAGCCACCGACCAGAGCGTTCCTGAAGTGAGTGTCACGTGTCACAAGCGACTCGATCTCTTTACCCAGGGATTCGGCGGCAAGCATTTCGGATTCGCCCGGAGCGGCAGAATACTCCGCCTCAGCTTCCTCGCGCGCCCCGGCAGACAAGAATTCCAGCCGGGCCTCACCCTTGTCGCGCCCCGTGTCGGATGAGCATTCGCTCCGGGGCTCTGTTTTGGCGCCTCCATCCATTACCTCGATGGATGGTTTCTCCAGCTCGAACTCGTCTGTCCCCAAGTCGTCCTCGTCGAACACGGAAAATGTTCCCGAGTAGCCGGCCTGCTTCGCCAGGCGTTCAAAAGTCTCGCGTATATCGTCGCCCTCCCTGGCGGAAGTCCTCTCCTTGAAAAGCGTCATCTTGTTTTCCTCCTTAGTCGCTTAGTTCTCTGGCTTCCCGGCCCCGTTAACCCTGATGGAGCCGGGCTCTATGCCGTCAAAAAACCCAGCCGGCATCTCAAGCACGTGACGAGCGCCCTCGACTCTCCCACCGAGCCGCCAAGGCGTCAGAGTCTCGACCTCGATGCCCCTCATGTCGGACCCAAGGTACAAAACATCAATCGGAAACCTCATAAAACAGGTGTGCACCTGGGGGCAATCAACGAGCAGAAGCCCTTCCCCTTCGCCAAGGGAAGATCGACCCATCAGTCCCCGTAACCTCGTACCAAAGGTGCAGGCGACAGGAACACAGGCCACCACGGCGCCGCTGCGAACCACATCCGCACTGGAAATTACGTTTCTCATCTCATGCCCCTCCTACGAGAACGCACTCATGATGTTCAGCATCGCGGGGCCAAGAAGGACAACCAGCAGGGAGGGGAAAATGAAGGCCACGAGCGGAAGTAGAATCTTGACGGGCAACTTCGCGGCCTTCTCCTCAACGGCCTGGCGCCGATACTGCCGGATAGAAACAGCCTGCGTCTGCAGCACGTTAGCGATCGGGATGCCCAGTTTGTCAGCCTGGGTAATCGCATTGACAAACGTGCTAATGGCGTCGGTGTCCACCCTTTCTGCCATCGCTTCGAGCGCCGACTCCCTCGAGCGGCCCACCGACATCTCCTTCAAGACAACGCGAAATTCGTCGACGAGAGCCCCGTTGTAGTGATCCACAACATGGGAGAGTGCCTGGTCAAAGCCAAGTCCCGCCGAGACGCTCGCACTCATGATGTCCAGGACGTCCGGCATGTTCGCCTCGAGGGCCTCACGCCTTTTTGTGACGCGCGAGCTGAGATTGAACCGGGCGAGCACATACACGGATGCGGCCGCCATGAGCGCAAACTCCATCGCCTGGAGCGGCCCCGCCGGCAGGCCCACGAGCAGTCCGCCCACAGTACAGAGAATCATGATGGCCCCGACACGGCCGATATACTGCCGGGGAGTCGTGTTGTAGCCCGCCGCGGCCAGCTGCTTCCTGAGCATCGAGGTCTGGGCCTCGTTCGTAGGAACCGCCGAGCCAATGGCGTTCGAGAGCCACCGCATGACGGGGTCAACGATCCTTCGCCTGAAAGACTGGACGGGGGCCACCTCGAAGCTCCTCAGCGAGTCCATCGCCTTGATCTCCTCGAGACGCGTCAGAACCTTGTCGTTCTCCTGCGCCCTGCTGCTCAAAACGAGCACCAACACGGCGTAGAGGGCGATGCCCAGCATCAACGCCCAAACTATTACCATCGCTCACCCTCCCCTAGAACTTCACGTCGATGATCTTGCGTATGACCAGCGCGCCAACGAGTTCGAAAACAGCGCATGCCGCGAGCATGAGCCGTCCGACCGACGTGGTGGTAAAGACGCTTACGTACGATGGGTTGACGATGCCGATAACGAGCAGCATGAACACGGGCAGCGCACCAATGATGATTCCGCTGATGCGCCCTTGCGCGGTAAGCGTCTTGATGTTCTTCTTTATCGTGATTCGCTCGCGAATGGTGTCCGACACGTTGTCCAGGATGTCGGCGAGGTTCCCGCCGACCTGGCGCTGTACGAGGACGGCCGATGTGACGAGCTTCATATTCTTGCTGTCCGTCCGTTCCGAGACCCCGTTGAGGGCCCGCTCGAGGCCGATACCCATCTTCATCTCACGGGAGGCGCGACCGAACTCCTTCTTAAGGGGATCCTTGCTGTCCTCCGCAGAAGACTCGAAAGCCTGTTCGAACGAGAACCCCGAACGCAGGCCGTTAGAGATGAGCATGAGACATGAGCTCAGCTGCTCCTCAAAGGCCTCCGAGTTCTTTTTCTTAAGACTCCTGATATACCAGGGCGGAACGAGCGCGAATACCACCACGGCGAGAAGCGTAGCCAGCAGGCTCTGAGTCACGAGATTGACCAAGGCCGCCGGGACAAACGTGGCGACAATCCACAGCATGAAGAACTCTTCCGGCTCGATGTCGATGCCCGCCGCGACCACCGTCTTTTGAACCTCCTCGGGAACCCTGACGTGACTTAGCTTGATCCGCTTCCTTTTCCTGGTGGCTGCGTTCTGCTCGGCCTCTGTCATGCTGGCTGAGGTCTTCTCGATGTCGTTTAGCCGATTGGCAACCAGACGCTGCTTCTCCCACGCGCTAAGGACCAGAAAAACGAGGAGGTACACAACGGCAAACGCGATAGCGGCAACCGGTATGAGGATCGATGTCATGGTGACCACCTACTCCGTGAACCAGTTATCGTTAACGCTCGCACCAGCATCACGGAGCTTGGTCACGATCTTCGGCCTGATGCCCGTCGGCATGAACCGCCCCCGGACCTTGCCGCCCGCGCTCATGCCGTCGCTCTTGAAGACAAAGATGTCCTGGAGCGTGATTACGTCACCCTCCATACCGACGACCTCCGAGATGCTCGTAACCTTCCTGGAGCCGTCCCTGAAACGGGACTGCTGGACGACGATGTCGATCGCCGACGCAATCTGGACGCGAATCGCCGAGAGGGGCAGCTCCATGCCGCTCATGAGACACATGGTCTCGATACGGGAGAGCGCGTCTCGCGGTGCGTTAGCGTGAGCCGTGGTAAGGGAACCTTCGTGGCCGGTGTTCATAGCCTGGAGCATGTCGAGGGCCTCGCCGCTACGCACCTCACCGACGATGATTCTGTCAGGCCTCATACGCAGCGCGTTTACCACCAGGTCTCGGATGGTAATGCGCCCGGCGCCTTCCGCGTTTGCCGGACGGGCCTCCATAGGCACGACATGCGTCTGGGTGAGCTTGAGCTCTGCGGCGTCCTCGATGGTCACGATGCGCTCATCCTCCGGGATGTAGCCCGACAGAACATTGAGCAGTGTGGTCTTACCGCTGCCCGTGCCGCCCGAGACGATGATGTTCGCCTTGCCCTTGACCGCGGCCTCAAGGAACGATGCCATAGCGTAGGACAGCGAGCCAAAGCGCACGAGATCAGAAATCTCGAGCGGCGTCGCGGAGAAACGACGGATGGTTATGTAGGGGCCGCGTAGCGCGACCGGAGATATAACCGCATTCACACGTGATCCGTCGGGAAGACGCGCGTCGACCATGGGGCTCGCTTCGTCGCAGCGTCTGCCCAGCGGCGACACAATCCTCTCGATGATCTTCTGCACGTGCGCCTGATCCTCGAACTCGACGTCTGCCGGTTCGATCTTCCCTCGGCGTTCGACAAAGACGTCCTTCGGACCGTTGACCATGATTTCGGTGATCGAATTGTCCGACATAAGGGGCTGCAGAGGGCCTAGACCCGAAACCTCGGCTATAACCTCGGAGACGACACGCGCCCGATCCCTGCGGGGAATCGGAAGCGCGCGGCGGCTGATGGCCTCCTCAATGACGGTCTCGAAGTCCACCTTCGCCTCTTCTTCAGAAGAGAGGGAGTTTACCTGGGAAATCAAGTCCTCCTGCAGGAGCCTGCGAAACTCGGCATACTGGTCCTTTTGGCCCAGCGCGTCCTGAGCATCGGAGCCGGTCTGTCTCGAGCCCGGCTGCCTCTCCTCCTTAGCCTTTCCTATCCTGTCCGCGAGGCTCATCATGCATCACCCCTTGCATGTCGGCCTGAGCGGCGCCCACCGTGCCTTTTATCTGGTCTCCCATCAAACTCAGAGGCGGCATTGTTCCGTTTTTTCAAACGACCGATCAGACCGTTCCCACGCTTTTCACCGCCCGCAGAGACCTCGCCTCCCGCAATCGCCGACGCGAGCGACATATACGCCTTGGAGGCATCGCTCCGCGGACTCTCCATCGAAATCAACCTGCCCTGGTTGAGCGCGGAGTCAACCTCGTCCACTGCGTACGGGATCGAGACGCAAATTCTGATTCCGAGGACGCGCTCGACGTCCTTCGGACCGATGCGGTCGTTCTTCTTTTGCTGTGACAAGACACATTGGATCTTGTCCTTCGCGCCGAGCAGGTCGAATAGAATGAGCGAGCGCTTGGTGTGGCGCAGTGAGGGTACGGTCGGGCGCACGGGAACCAGGACCGTGATCGCGCGCTCGACGCATGCGGCCACGATGTCGTTCAGGGCGGATGGCAGGTCCACGATGACAAAATCGTAGTAGCCGACCACGGTGTTAAGAACACCGTCAATTTGCGAAGCAGTGGTCTGATCCGCGTACTCGATGTTCCCAAGGGAGGGCAGGACATGGAGTCCCGTGGAATGGATCGACACGTTTTGCCTGACGCGGTCGATTGTCGGGTTCTCACCTTCCTGGAGAAGGTCAGTGAGGTTGCGTGAGGGGTTCATTCCGAGGTGAGAGGCACAGTCACCGAACTGCATGTCTAGGTCCAGCAGCAAAGTCTTCCTGCCGAGTCTGGCAAGCAAGGCTGCCACGTTGCAAGCAAGTGAGGTTTTGCCGGTGCCGTCCTTCGGGCCGTACACGCAAACGACCTTCGAGTCCGATATGGTGAAGTTCTCGTCGGACAGCAGGGACTGGCGAGACCTCTCGACCTCGCATGCGCTGTGCAGTCGCTCCGTCTGCTGGGCGGGGTCTCCGAATGCCTCGATTACATGGCGCATACCCGAGTGCAAGGCTTCCTCAGTGTCAACCGCAAACGAACCGCCGGCGGTCACCCCCATCACAATGGTCTTTGGCCGCAGCTGGTAAACCTGTTGAGAGGCGCGGTAGGGGCGCTGCGTGCCGTCGATGCATGCCAGGAAGAGTTCCGCAGCACCGGAGTCGATAAGGCCGAGGACCTCCGACTCCTTCGAGGTCTCGCCGACGATATCGATATCATCAATTCGCTTGAGGGCCTCGCGGACGGCATCCCTGATATTCTCGGGGCCGAAAAGCAATGCGTTCATATGGCGAGCTCCTTATCGGAAGTCGAAGGTCGTTGCAGTGTTCTCACCGGGTGAGTTGTTGTCGTCTTGGGCTCTCAGGACAAGGTAGATAGCTCCGCTCCCCTGCTCAGCCGCACTAATCTTGGCGGCCTGATCAACGCTGACGTGCAACGTCACCGTCTCGTAGACGACCCCGCCCGAACTCGTGCTCTCGCTTGACGAGTCCTCATCGCCGCCTGTCTTTGCCGTCGAATCGGAAAGCTGCTGATCGAGAGCCAGCACGGTAACGTTCTCGACGATCAGGGTGGAAACCGTGTCCCCCGCGTGCTCCGAGTCTTCAGCCGCGTAGAAGAGGTCGACCCTGTTGCCCACGCGAATAAGGTCGGCAACTCCGGTGGTCGCGGTCACTCCGACGGTAATTGCGCGCATGTCCGTCTCGATGCTCGGTGTAACCGTTGCGCTACTCGCGCCCCTCAGGTGATTAGCCAGAACGGTCTCGTTGGCGGCGATTGAGCTCAACGCAATCGACCCGACAACGTCCTCAACCTTGCTGTACGTAGTAGCACCCTCGGGCAGGGAGTTCTGAGCAACATCAGACACCGTGACCATGTCGGCCGTTATCAGCGAATAAGCCGGGATATCCGTCTTCGCCGTCACGACCTGCGTGACGGCCTCCTCCGTTTTCCGCTTCTCTCCGCCTCCGCTAAGGCCGACGATGCAGATGACGATCACGACCAACGCCGCAAGGCAAGCGGCAATCAAGCGTATCTTCTTCATTGGCTTCCTTTCGTTTCCACTTCGATGAGGAGCTCCTCTCGAACAGCCCGCCCGTTATGAACATGGCTGCCCGTGAGGAACCTCTCCGCTCTGAGCAAGGGCAAGACCTGTACGCCCGACAGGAACACTGCCGGGCGTACAACGAATCGTCGAAAAGGGAGTGAGGCCCCTCTCTTTCCCGTACATTGACGAGCACGCTCGCCCGAGCTTCAACCGAGTCGCGTGGTTAGGTTTCGATTTCGGGCTCATCGCTCGCCAGCCTTGCGGCAATCCAAGGTTTTAGGCTAGGGTGTTACATTGCCCGCCACGTTGGCGAGCGCTTTGCTGATGCCCTGGGACACAGCGCCCCGGGCATTCTTCCAGTCCCGTAAGCCCAGCGAAGAGCGCAGCGGAGACCGAAGCGATGATGAGGCCGCACTCGGTCGTGCCCCGACCGTTCTCCTCACGTGCAAGCCGCAACGTCGCTCCCCCATGGGGATCTCCTTTCTGCCAAGCGCTCTCGCACCTTAGGGCGTAACGCCCTTGAGTGTGTTGCTGATGGCCTGGAAGATGGCCTCCAGCGAGCCGGTCATGGTGCCGAGAACGGTGATCAGGACAACGGACACGAGCGCGATGATGAGGCCGTACTCGACCATGCCCTGGCCGTCCTCCTCGGACGCCATCCAGTTCATGAGTTCATTCATGGGGATTCCTCCTTTCCTTTCGGTCGAGGGGCTGGCTGAGAGGGGCACAGTCAAAGCCCGCGCCCCAGCTCCCAGAGTCCGCCTTAGGGCGTGACGCCCTTGAGCGTGTTGCTGACGGCCTGGAAGATGCCCTCCAGCGAGCCGGTCATGGTGCCGAGAACGGTGATCAGGACAACGGACACGAGCGCGATGATGAGGCCGTACTCGACCATGCCCTGGCCGTCCTCCTCGGACGCCATCCAGTTCATGAGTTCATTCATGGGGATTCCTCCTTTCCTCCCGGTCAGATGTGGACAATGCATATGTCGTGCCCAAGGACGGGCGAAGACATCAAAGGTACCGGCAAGCTTTAAATCGAAAGCAGACCGGATATTCCGGGGACAACCTGATAGGAAATCCCGCAAACGAGTCCGACAACAATTGCCGGAGCCATCGGAAATGTCGATTGGAGGCCGAGCCTCAGGTAGAGCAGCTGATAGATGGCCATGACCGCTACGGCACAGAAAAATCCCGCCACCATGAAGAGCGCGCCGGGCCATCCGGTAGCCAACGAGACCACGACCAAGAGCTTTAAATCTCCGGCGCCCATGCCGATCCTGCCGGTCAGCGCCTTGGAAATAAGAACGCTTGCCAAAAGGAAGATGAAAGCAACGGCCGCGGCCGCCAGTCCGAAGAGCAGCGACTCGATACCGAAAGATATCCTCAGAGCAACTCCCAGGACCGCCATCACAATCACCGTCTGGTTGGGGATGAGGCGCAGATCCAAGTCGATGACCGCACAGCTCACGCCAGCGCACAGAAGAGCCGACGCAACAGCCACCTGAAGGGCATCAAAGGAAAACGTGCACAAAAGGGCGCACGCGACAAAGATGGCAACCAAAGCCACAGTGCGCTTAACGGACCATTCTTCATAAGGAAGGGCCTTTCCGTAGAACTCAGCCTTTTGCCTTTCCATGCCCTGAATCCAGAGGGGCATAAGGACGCCGCACGCCGCAGCGCTCACGAGCGAGATGGATATGTCCAACGCGTTAATCATGATGGTTCGGGTAAACCTCTCGTTATTGCAGGGTCTTACGCAGCGAATACTCGCAGTAGAACTTCGCTTCCTTGTCATATGTGACGTCTAGCTTCATCTGATCTGCGGCGCCGCTGGAGTCTCCCGAGACGGAAGCCTTCACGTGGGCCTTCACTTCGGTATCGTCGTACTCCATGTGCTCAATCCATCCGGACTCGCCCTCCTTCGGGACAACCGGTCTGATGGTGAAGTCCCATTCGCCCTCAGAGTCGAACCCAAGATCTGGGAAGAAGATGTCACCGTTCAGATCGTTTCCAGCGATGGCGACAACGGAGCCGGTGTCATCCAAAAGTTCGTAGAGGAACATCGACTGCGAGAGCTCCATGTTGTAGAGCCGCACATGAGCCTTGATGACAGCGTTGGAATCCGCATTGAACGAGACCTGGATGACAGGTTTGCCAAGGTCGACGCTCTTACCGCCGCCATCCCAAACAACGGCCGCCATTGCGCCTGCGTTCGAGTAGTAGCCAGGCTGTCCCGAGCTTGTGGTGTTGCCGGTCTGCGCATAGTCCGTGCCGGCGTCGCCGACATCCGAGTACGAGCCCTCCGCAAGCCACTTCTTTACCGCGCTGACGCTTGCCGTCACGTCAAACGAGAGCGCGTAGGAGGAGTTCTCCTGCACGGTCTCCGTAACGGTCGCCTTGACGGTCCTCGTCGCAGAGTCGTAGCTGAGGGTGTAGTCGCTCCCCCGCGTGAGCACGCTCGTCGAGCCATCGGCAGCGGTTTTCACGACCTTGTCGGAACCCGTGCGATACACGACATTCTCAGAAAGGGTATCCGTGAGTTCGACATGAGCCTTCGGCTTTTGGAGGCGCGCGGTAAGCTGGTTGATGACGAGCTCGAACTCATCCTGGTTCGTGGCGTTGACCGAGAACTTCTCGTCAGTCACAGAGATCTTCTGCGTGATGATCTGGGTCCAGGTCGCGGCATCTTTATCGCTTCCCGTGTACACAGCGTAAAAGCTGTCGCAACCGGATAGGCCCTCGGCGGCCATAGCGGCATAAGGGGCGGCGACGGGCGTCTGGTAATCATAACCACCTTCGCCGCCGATGGCAGCCTTGCCGACGTCCGTCGGACAGCCATCCGTAAGGAACACGATAACGCTGTCACGCACATCGTCTTTAAGAAGTTCCGACACCTTGGTCAGTGCCTGGTAGTAGGCAGTGCCGCCGTTTGCACTCAAGCTATTGATTGCACGGGCGGCCTCATCAGCCGTTCCCCTACTGACGTCGATCTTCGCGCTTGCGGCGAATTCAACCACGGAGTAGGTGTTGTTCGAATCGGCAGAGAGCGCCGCAAGCATCCTTTGCGCGCTCTGCTTTAGAACACCCAGACGAGTGGAAGACCCGAGGCTGTAGGCCATGGAGCCAGAAACATCGACGATAAAAATGATGTTCTTGCTCTTGTAACTGTCCTGGGTTTCTTGACCCGTGTCCGCACTCAGGTACAGGCGGTAGTCGTTTGATCCGCTCCTGTTGGTATCGGCATTCGCGACCCCGTCACCGAGGTAGTCAATCTGTTTGGTTCCGCTAAGAGCGATGTCGTAATCGAAACTCTTCGCCTCAAGGTCCTTTACGTAGGTGAAGTGGAGCACGACACGGCATGTGCCCTCGGTCATTTGCACCCAGTTGAAAGGAGTGCACGTCACGGAAGCCTGGCCTTTGTTGTCGTACGTATAGGGCTCACCGCCGCTTGCGATCTCAATCGACGCAAGCGCAAACCGATCGGAGGAGTTCGTTCCGGGCTGGAATAGTAGAAGCGGGAAAGCCGAGCCGCGAAGCTGAAGGAACACGGACTGGGTCTCGCCATTCCTTAGATTTAGATTTTCCGGCGCGATATTAGAGCTTGGGTAATAAAACCAATTCCTGGAGTTATTGGTGAAATTGAGTACAGGCCTCATCGAATAATTAAACGTGGCTGTTGCCTGATCTGCGGGCATATCATCAGCGTTGTCGACAACGCACTCGACATCCACCTTAAAGTTCGTAGCGTAGGCGCACTCGGGAGCGACCAGCACGGCCGCGCCGGCAATCATCGCGAGCGTTACAAACATTGCGAGTATCTGTTTTCTAATCGCACTCATACGTCGACCTCCGCTCCGTCCTCGTAAGTAATCGATTCGTTATCTGCCTGACTCCACAAAGTGACAATTCGCTCCTGATAGCCTTGACGCTCTTGGTCATCCAGAACATTGCTATCGAGTAGAACCGGAGGCATGATGCTCAAAGTTGCCGTCTCCGGCAGGTCAACGACCGTCAACCCGCCGCTCTCGTTTCTGAAGGGAGCCAAGGTCCCCGAGGCTCCAACCCCGCCAGCGCGCTGCAAGCACTCGAGCACCGCCGTGCAGGCGTCCTCGTCAAGCATCGAGGAACAGACAACACTCCGTGTCGGGCGGAGCGCCGGGGGCGCATCGTCAGACACGGTGGGGATGGGCACGCAAAGGCATGAGAAGTCGATGTCGCCGAGAGCAGCCGCCTCGGTACTCGAGGCGAACACCATCGCTGCCCTCCCCTCCTTGAATGCGTTAAGCGCGTCTTCTCTCGTCTCGAAGGGAGCCGAGCCGTCTTCCCTCTTGCCGCAGCGAAGAGCATTCGCGGCAAGAATCGCTACGGCCTCGTCCAACGATTCGGGCTCTGCGCCCTCGGCACTCGACCAGTAGGCAAGCGAGGCGTCCAGACAAATGCTGAGCGAGCTTGAGTCAGCGTTCACCTTCTCGAGTGCAAGGGGCTCGACGTCGGAATCTGAGAGACAGGTGCAGATGGAAGCAAAGTCATCGACGTTCGAGGTCGTACCAACACCGGCGGAGTCAAGCAGCTCCTTGTTGCATAGGAGCAGCCCAACATCGCCCTCCATGGGGAAGGCGGACAGGAACGGAGAGCCAAGCGAGAACGCAAGAGACTCCTGTAAGCTCGCCGCCATGTCCGCCCAGTCGCGGCAGTCTAGATCCGAAAAAGCGTTGACGCGCTCTTCATCGGCCCCAATCACAAGCCACGGGCGGGAGCCGGACGCCATAGAGGACAGCCGCCCATCCATTTCCGAGTCGCTAAGCACAGACAGGTTCACGTCCCGGAACAGGGCGCCCAGCTCTTCGATGATGCTATCGAGCAGGTCGCCCGAAACGGCATCGCTCGCAAGCACGTCGATCGACTCGGCGCTCTTACCATCGACGAGAACCTTGACGCCGGCGACAGCGCAACCGGAGGCCACAACGCCAGCAAGGACCAGGAAGATCCTCCTGTCGATGACAGGACCCTTGGGCGAGTTGGCATGAGTGTATCTGCTCACCTACACCGACCCCCTATACGTGCCGTTGTAGGAGCTTACCGGTGCCGAGGGGGCCCAAACGACATCGTCGCCGCCCTCGCCGTACACATCCTCATAGGAGACGGTAGAAGAAATCTCGAACGAGGACGCACCGAAGATGCGAAGGAAGTAAAGCGGGCTTTCGCGCGTGATAGTCACGTCGACGTCAATGACACGCTTATCCTTGGAGCGAGCGGATTCGTTGAACTCGACCTCGTAATCGCCCGAGAACCCGTTACTGGCCAAGGCAGAGGTCGCGTAACCGACCGTTGCCTGGGCAGGGTTGTCGGAAAAACGAACCATATCGTCGTGGACGTAGCGGTCGTCGCACACCACCTGGCAGAGATTGTCGAGCTCGCTCTTGTCCATCAGGACCATGCTCATGTCAAGGGCAAGGCCAACGAAAAATATCATCACGATCATGGTGAGAGCGACGATCACGGAAACCGATCCGCGCTCGCCACGGCACCCGTTGGGAATAACGTACCTATTCACGGTTCTCAACCCCTACGAGACGCGTAAACTCGAGCTCTTTCTCGATGCGTGTCGAGAACAGCGAGTAGCCGACAAGGGGCTTTGTGTAGTACACGATGGTCGCGTGTACGCTCAGTCTACGCTCCACCCTTGAAGCAGGGGCCTCATCGCCGTTCCTGTCCGGAACCGTATAGCTCGACCGCTCGTTGGAGAGAGTCGCCTCGTGGATAGTCACGATCGAGTCGTCGGGGTCGCAGCCAGGGAGCGCGGACTTTCGCAAGCTCTCCTTGATACCGGCCTCCGCGACATAGTCGGGAACAGTTCCCGTATTCACGGCGTCGTAGTCATAGTCCACGATACTGCTCGACGCAACATCCCAGCTGGCGTTGGCATAGCTATAGTTAAACGCCGCCGCTTGGTAGCCCATCCACCCAGCGTCGATGATTCCGAAGATCAGCGCCAAAAGAAGGGGAAGGACCAGCGCAAACTCGACCATAGACTGACCCTCTTCAGCGTGCTCCCCTTTGGCCTGCCCAACAAGGCTATATGTCGCGGTTAGGATACGCATCGTTACTGCCTGTACCCTTCCACGAGGACGTCTTTTGTGAGGGCGTCGCCCTCAATCCGGATGCTCCCGTCGCCGAAGACCAGAGTCCCCAAGACGGTCACAGCCGACCAGTCGCAGGAGAGAGAAAGCTTTACGGTCCTGTAGGAGTAGTTGGACGAGCGGGCCTCAAACTGGTCCGAGTCGTTTGCAAGGTCGCTGGAGTAGACACGGTAGTCGTAGTCCACCTTCTGGCTTGAAGGAGAAACCGACACGCCGGACACGGCAAGCCCTGCGATTCTGTCGCCGTACATGTCGCTCGCGACATCAAGGGCATGAACGGAGAGCGCAGAGGTGTCGTCGATCTCATCAGCATTTATCTGAGACAGCGCCTCAGACGTGGCGCTGCTCAGAACCGTCTTGGCGGCCGCATAACGATACAGGTCGATGGGCATAGCAATGAGAAGCGCCAGCACGATCGCCACAATGGCGAACTCGACAGCAGCCTGTCCGTCCTCGCTGTATTTCAATCCGCCACGGAGCAAATCGTTTCACCTCGGCTCTTTCCTACGATTTTGTTAGCAGCCTTCACAGCCGTTGCTTCTTGATTAAGAGTAGAGACCCCCCGTTCCGCTTCGGACGCACGCGTTCCGCCTGTGCATCGGGGCGGTGTCACGCCTGCAGCGCACGCACGCGTCAGTTCGCTTCCGGAGCCTCAAAGAAGTCAGTTAGTCGATCCGCACGTACTCAGACCAGGTGTACTCGGGGAGAAAGTCCCCGGAGGGCTCCGCCAGGCCGTCCAGATAGTCGTAGTAGTCGCACTCGATGAGCTCCGGGACAATCCTGCGAGCACCGTGGTCGCTCTCGACGATGTGCGCGATCCCGTTCTTCTCCAGGTCTTCCATAAGGCGGAAGGCAGCTTTGCGATACCTGCCCCTCAGAACGTCGTCGGGTTCCCGCTCCCAAAGCAGGGCGATAGCATCCCTCGAGGTCAGGAACGTCCCTCGCCTCTCGATCAGCAAGGCGAGCAGCTCCCTGCCCTTGTCGTGTTTGATGAAGACCGGGCTACCGCCGACGCTTAGGCTGAACGATCCGAACAGCCTCGCGACGATACGTTTCTCAGACGCTTTTGCAGGTAATTGAGGCACCGGGGAAGAGACGACACCAAAGCACAGGAAACACTTTGTAGATGAAACGGGAATCATGGTGAGGACACCGAGCGGTGCGAGTCCGTTCTCCCCGCTCGTCTCGAACCTCAGCTTCGAAGAATCGGGGTCGCCACTCCCCCGTCCGGATGCCAACGCCTTTGCGTCGATCATAAACTTACGCACGAGGCACTTATCCCTCGGGGAGACAAGACCGAGGAGCCAATCCAGAAAGTCATCCGCATTCATGCGGATGTTGAGCGGGAGGCCTGTGGGGGCCTCGTTGCTTTGGCAGACGAGCGTGACGGTGTTGTCGAGCCTGCTGAGCACAAAGACGTTCTCCCCAAGACAGGTGAAGAACGACCTACCAAAAGCCAGCGCCTCTTGGTCCCGCCTATCTTGATGTTTTGAAATCGCCTCGACCTTGATAATGAAGGAGCTGACCTCTTGGTCGCCCGTCTCTCCCACACGCTCGATCCAGAGGCTGCACTCGACACCCTCTCCGAAGCTCGAAACGATGGTGCACGGCCCTATTTCCGAGTGCCCGTCGCAATGTGCGCGCTGCAGAGCGCGTGCCACGCCCTCCCTGTCGGCCAGGGATACGAAGTCCGTAAGCAGCGGAACTTCGGCCCCACTCCCAACCGAAAGAAGGTTCTCGGCGAAGCCGGACATCTTCTCGATTCTCGGGCTCGCGCTGTCTGAGACTCTCAGGACTGCAAACTTCCTCCCGGAGTCGCGCGACTCCGCCCCCTTGTCGTCAGAAACCCTGCAGACGACGGAATAGCCCCTTGTCAACTCATCGTCCAGTCCGATAGAGGCCATGGTGTCGATGACGCTCAAGGCGGCCCCGTCTCTCTTGATGAGACGGTAGCCGATGCTCTCGCAGCCCTCCTCCTTGGACAGCTTCTGAATGAACGTCTCGTAGGCTGGAATGTCATCCGGGTGAATCAGTGCCGTGTAAGACCCTCCGACCAGGTCAGCGAGTTCACGTTTGCCAAAGCCGAGCATCGAGCAGAAACTGTCACTCACGAAATCAAGCCGGACAGGTTTGCCCAATCGGTACCTGCGGTACCCGCCGATGCGGTTGACAATGGTCCTGACCAGTTTTTTATCCTCAGGCTCTGCAGAGGGGACGCTTTCATTTTCCAACTCATGGCCCTTTCTCAAATGTAGCCATGAGACCACACCCCCCGTTCCACTTCATCTGTCACGTGACACCAGCGTGCCACCTCAGCTGAACAGGGCGCTTTCAACACCGTGTCGATAGGCTGATCATGCCCAACGGCGAGTTCCGCCCTTATCGTAAAGCCATGAGAAGAGAGTCCAGGGGAAGAAAGAGGTCATTGCGTTGGCGAGAGAGACCGTATTATGCGCCATCAGACTCCCGAGGAAGACGCCCTAGTTAGCCCGCTCGACAACGAGCCGGAAGGTCAGTCGACCCTCACGTACTCTGCCCATGCGTACTCGGGAAGAAGATCGCCTGGAGCCTCGATGAGCCCGTCACGATAATCGTAGTAGTCACACTCGATAAACTCGGGGATGATCCTACGGGCTCCGCGCTCGCTCTCGATAATGTAGTCGATACCGCTCTTCTTAAGCTCAGCCAGCAGTCGCGAAGCGATCTTGCGATACCTAGCCCTCGTCGTCTCGTCGGGTTCGCACTCCCAAAGCGAGGTGATCGCCTCGCGGGTGGTCAGGTAGGCCCCTCGCTTCTCTATCAGAAGGGCAAGAAGCTCCCTGCCCTTCTCGCATTTGATGTGAACGGCCTTTCCGTCCACAAGCAAGCTGAAGGAGTCAAACAGCCTGGCAACGATGTGCTTTCTCTCCGCCACGGCCGCCGAACAGAAGCCGGGACCCATTGACGTGAAGTCGACATTGAAGCATAGGAAATACTTGGACTGCGAAATAGGCACCATCACCAGCGCGACGGAGTTACCGAGGTTGTACTCTTCGATCATCTCGAACCTGATCTTCGTTGGCCCGGAATATTCTTTGGACCAATCCAGATTCAACGACTTCGTCTCAGTGCAGAACCTTTTAACCGCATCCCTGTCTTTAGGGGAGACAAAGTAAAGGAACCATTCAAGGAAATCGTTAGCGTTCATGCGTACGTTGATAGGCGCCTCTATCGAATACGCGTCACTCTGACAGATGTAGCGAACGGTGTTCTCAAGCCGATCGACCTCGAACACGTCCTCCGAAAAGCTGGAGAATAGCATCTTACTGAAGGACAGCATTTCACTGTCCTCTTTGTGGTAGCCAAGGCCCATCTCGGCCTTGACGCAGAAGGAGGCGTCTTCCAGGCAGGTGCCCGGGTCGACGCACTCAACCCAAAGATCGCACCCTTCTCCGTGCCCCGCAGCAGACACGATTGTGCAGAACTCCATGCCCGAGTACCCGTTTTCATAGGCCCGCTTCAGAGCCGTCTTGACCTTGTCACGGTCAGCCAGCGACACATAGTCGAGAAACCTAAGGCCCTCTGCCTCACCGCCAATCCCTAGGAGCTGTTGCCCAATACCGCACGCCCTCTCAATTACTGGATCTACACCGCCGGCAATGCGTATAACGGCAATCTTTTCGCTTGAAGAGCTTGCACCTGATTTGCCATTTTCATCGGGGATCTCGCACACGACAGAGTAGCCTCTCATGCACCCATCGTCGCCCCTAACAGACGCCATGGTGTCAACAACCCTAATGATCGAACCGTCCTTCTTGATAAGACGGTAGGCAACGCTTTGGCAGTCCTCCTTCGCGGCCAGGTCTACAACAAAGTTCTCAAAGATGGACGTGTCGTCCGGATGTATGAGAGCCGTGTATACGGAGCCGATCAATTTCTCAAGCTCATACTTGCCGTAACCAAGCATCGAACAGAGATTGTCGCTCACAAACTCTAAATGGATCGGGTCGCTCAAAAAGCATCTATGGTATCCGCCCAGATGGTTCACTATGCTGTTGGTGGAATCTTCCATTTGGATACCGCCTTTATCACAACTAGTAACTACGCCAATCAAGAGTTACATAAGGGTAAATGCTAACACCCCAAAGAGTGAATTTACAACCTCAGCCGAGCCCGCGGTTCTTATTCAGGCCCAATCGGTTATGCGTGTTTAGTTGCCGGCGCGTGCCGCTCTAAAGATCCTTGATGAAGAAGTGATCCATTGTGGCGTGGTTGGTGGCTACGGGCTCCGTTGGCGCGTAACCGAGCTTCTCATAGAGGTGGATGGCGGCCTTGAGCGCTGAGTGCGTCTCGAGGTAGAGGCGCTTGTAGCCCAGCTCGCGGGCACGCTGCTCAATAAGCTCAACCAGGCGCGTTCCCAAGCCATGGCCCTTGGCGGCATCACTCAGGTAGAGCTTCTGCAGCTCCGCCGTGCCTTCTTGCGGCTCGAACTCGGCAAGGCCGCCGCCGCCAAGAACCGTGCCGTCTTGAGCGATAGCGACAAAGTAGGTACGGCGTTCGGGCACGGTGTTGTAGAAGGTGCTCAGACGCATGATTTCGGGGTCAAAGTAGGCCGTACCGGGAACGTCCAGGCCATGGGCTTTGAGGTTCTCGCGGGCGATCGTGCCCATGGCCTCATCGTCTGCCGCCGTGATGTGCCGGATCGTGATGTCATCCAAGTTCATATCGCCCATAGCTGCCTCCCCGTTTAGCTACGCGTCGCTTTAGACCCCGAAGTGTAGCAAAGCGTGCGGCAAGCTGTGCGGCTAGTCGACGCCCACAACGCGCAGGGCGCGGCCGTCGACGGTAAAGGAGACGTCGTGGCCGGCGTAGGCCAGGTGGTAGATGCGCTCGGGCTCGTGCTTGCTGCCGGCGCGGCGGGGATCTTGGCGCAGTACCTCGATGAGGCCCGCAAGCTTGTCCTCTTCCACAAGGCGGCATAGCTCTTCGGGGAACTCGACCTCGAGCTCCGCCCACGGCGCGCGCTCGATCCAACCGCCTGAGGCGTCCGGATGGCAGTCGGCAAAGGGAATGTAGGGCTTGATGTCATAGATGGGCGTACGATCGCGCAGGTCGGCGCCCCGAACATGGATGATGGGGCCGCACTCGGCAAGCTCAACGCGCTCCAGCTCCACGCAGGTGAGGCCAATGGGGTTGGGCCTAAACGGGCTGCGCGTGGCGAATACGCCCACCCGCTCGCTGCCGCCCAGGCGCGGCGGACGCACCGTAGGAGACCAGTCGGCTCGAGTGCCCGAGTGGTCGTGCGCCGCGGCATCGATCGCAATGTCACCTGCCGTGCCGCCCGGCGCCCCGTTCTCAAAGCGCCAGAGCAGCCAAAGATGCGAGAACTCGTCCAGGCCGCGCACCGCGTCTGCACAGGCAAACTCGGGTTCAAAGACGATGCGCCCCTGCAGGTGCGGGGCCAAAAAGCTGTTCCGGGGAATACCGAACTTCTGCGGCAGGTCGGTACGAATGTGTGCGATAGGTTCCATGCCCGCCATTGTATCGCTGCAGCCCTCGCCGCTCTCTCGGCCAAGGGGCCGCCCGTGATAACCACATGGCAGGCGTGAAACGTCCTTGGGGCGTGGTTGTGTGCGGGCATGCGGGCGCGAGACCGGCCACGCCATTCGTGTTCGCATCGCAGCGCCGTAGGACAGAGCGCCGCCTCGCCCCTACGCCTGCAGGCGACGCAGGAACTCCTCGCAGACGCGGCTACGCAGGCGGTACTTTTTCCACACTAGGTACGAGCCGATCTCGAGTGGCGGGTCAAGCGGGACAAAGCGCATGTCGGAGCCGTCGAGCTGCAGCAGATGATCGATGCCCATGGCGCAGGCCTCGCCTGTACGAACCAGATGCGCCGCGTTACCCAGCAGGTCAAAGCGCCCCACCACATTTAGGCACTCGAGCGAAAGCTGGCCGCCCGACCACGCCTCCAGATCGACCGACTTGTTCGATGTGCGAGAGCTCAGGAGCAACGGCATGCGTGCTACGTCGGCCGGAGTCGCGCGATCAAGCTCGCCCCACGCGCTCGCACTCGATACGGCCACGCCCACGCGGTCGGCGCCGGGCATGCGCAGCCACTCATACTTCTCAAGGTTGACTGGCTCGATCAGCAGGCCAAAGTCCAAAAGGCCACGTTCCAGACGCTCCTCAACCGCATCGGCATTGCCCGTATAGAGCTCGATCTGCACGCCGGGATGCTCGCGGCGCAGGGCGGCGAACGTCTGGAGCACAAAGCGCATGGCTTGCGTCTCCCCCGCCCCAACACGCACGGCGCCCGAGAGCGCACCCTCGCCGTCGGCAAGCTCAGCCTCGGCCTGATCCACGAGCGAGAGAATCTCCTCGGCGCGCTGACGCAGACGCATGCCGTCACCCGTGAGCACGCAGGAGCGATTGGTGCGGTCGAACAGCGTCACGTTCAGCTCGCGCTCGAGATCGGCAATCTGGCGCGAGAGCGTGGGCTGCGTCACATGTAGGACGTTGGCCGCCTCGGTCATGTTCTCCTCGCGCGCCACGGCGAGAAAGTAGCGCAGGGTGCGAAGTTCCATCTGGGTTAGGTCCTTTCCTTCAGCATTGCCTCGGCCACCGCCTGGACGGCGAGTTCTTGCCGCTCATCTGCGGTGATGGTGGCCACGCCGTCGCCCGACCGCGGGCCGTAGTCGCCAAAACCGGCATGGTTACCGCCCCCGATCTTGCAAACGGAGCCAGCGGGCAGGAGCGCCATGAAATGCCCCGGCGAATCGCGGCTGATCGCCTCGTCATGGCACGTCTCCTTCCCACCACGCGGCCCCGGTTCTAATCCGGGACGCAACCTCGACCCCAACCAAAGCCCCGGCCGGTCTACTCCAGCACCCGTACCTTCACCGTGTTGATGCCGTCCTCGCACGCGTAGGAGATGTCCTCGGCAACGTACTCGGCAAGCTTGCGCGAAAGCTCGTTCATGTTGAGCAGCGGGTTTGTCGCCGTGCCGCCCCAAGCAAACTCGATAGAGCACGAGCCCAGTTTGTCGGAATGCTCGAGCGCAAAGTCCACATGCGTACCCGCAGGCAGCACCGGCAAAATGGTCTGCAGGTAGACCTCCTCGATCACCATCTCGATGCGGTTCACATAGGTCGGCGCGAACATCTTTTTGAGCGAGAACTCGCGGATCTCGGTAATAAAACCGAGGTAGTCAAAGGCGCCCACCACAAAGCTCCGCTTGACGCCGTCGAGCTGGTTAATAAAGCGTCGAGTACGCTCGCCGCGCGGATGCTCAAAAATCTGCTCCGGCGTGCCCTCTTCGTAGACAATGCCCTGGTCAAGGTAGAAGATGCGGTTGGCGACGGTGCGAGCCAGTCGCATCTCGTGCGTAACGATAAGCATCGTCATGCCCTGCTGCGCGAGCTTTTTAATGACGGCCAGAACCTCGCCCACCATCGTGGGGTCAAGTGCGCTCGTGGGCTCGTCGAACAGGATCACCTCGGGCTCCATGGCAAGCGTGCGCACGATGGCCACGCGCTGCTTTTGCCCACCCGAGAGCTCGTCGGGCATGCAGTGTTCCTTGTCGGAGAGACCCACCGCACGCAGCAGCTTCATGCCGCGCTCGTAGGCCTCGGGTCGCGAGAGCCCTAAGGCCTTTATCGGCGCGTACATGATATTCTCGATGACGTTCATGTGGTGATACAGGTTGAACGACTGAAAGACCATGCCCATACGGCGGCGCATCTGAGCCAAGTCGCACCCCGGCGCGCCCAGATCCTGGCCGTCCAAGTAGACGGTGCCCGATGTGGGCTCTTCCAGACGGTTGAGACAGCGCAGCAGCGTGGACTTGCCCGTGCCCGAAGGGCCGATGATTGCAATCACATCGCCCTTGTTGACCTCGGCGTTGATGTCTTTGAGCGGCGTGACCTCACCGTAGCTCTTAGAGAGATGCTCGATCTTGATCAGGCTCATGCGCGAACACCCGCCTTTCCGTTGTGCCCGCCACGCGGGGCCGTAATGGCCCGCTTAACAAGCGTCATAACCAGCAGGATCAGGCAAGTTATAACAAGATAGATCGCGGCCACCGTAAGGATGGGCACAAACGCCTCATAGGTGGAGCTGCGGATGATGTCACCCACCTGCGTGAGGTCGCTCACCGCGATGTAGCCCACCACGGCGGTTCCCTTCATCAGGCTGATGAGATTTGCAAAGTAGGCCGTAAGTGACGCGCGCGCCGCCTGCGGCAAAATGATGCCACGGAAGGCCTGACGCTTGGTGAGGCCGGAAGAAAGCGCGGCCTCCCACTGCCCCACCTCAACCCCACGGATCGCGCCCTCAAAGAGCTGCGCCATGTTGGCGGCGAAAATCATGCCAAAGCCGAGCGAGGCCACCGCGACACCGTTGAGCCGCGCGCTCGCAAGCACCACGTAGTAGAGCACCATGAGGATCACGACATTAGGGAGTCCCTGCATAAAGCCCGCATACAGACGCGACACAACCCTAAGCGCGCGGCTTTGCGAGAGCGACATCGCGCAGAGCAGGGCGCCGAGGGCGTTGGCCAAGGCAAAGCCCGCAAACGTAATGACGAGCGTGGTTCCCAGGCCTTTAAGCACGCTCTTCCAACGCTCCTGATCAAGCAGCGTACGGCGAATGCTGGTCCAGAGAGTCTTACCCTCCGCCTGAGCCGCAGGCGTGCCGTCCGCATCTTCAGAATCGCTCGAGCCACTGGCGCGAACCACCTCGCCGGCTGCATAGTCGCCCGCACGGACGATCGGCACCATCTGTTGCGTGTAGTAGAAACTCGAGAACAGCACGCTCTGGGCGCGCTCCTCGGTCCACGAGATCTGACCGGCAGCAAAGTCGTACGTTCCGGCAGCGATGCCGGTCAGCGTGCCCGCAAAGTCAACGTTGCTGATCTCGAGGCCGTAGCCGTATTCCTTGCAAAAGCCCGCCGCGATGGCAATGTCAAAGCCGGCGTCCTTGCCGTTTAGATCCATGGAGAACGGCTTCATGGTGTTCGAGGTCGCCATGTGCAAGACGCCGTTCTCGCCCGTTGTGGGGATGTCGACGTTTTCCCAGCTATTGGGCTTGAGCCAGTACTCCTGCAAACGCGCGAGCTCGCCGTTTGCCTCGATCTTGGCGATGTACTGGTCAAACTTGGCTTTCAGGGCCTCGCCGTCACTGTTCATGGGAAAGATCGAACCCACGTCGTAGGTTCTGAGCGCCACATCCAGATAGGCCAGATCAGGGTACTCCTCGGCCAAGGTGTAATAGTTAACCGAAGACAGGCACAAGAAGTCCACCTTGCCCGCGCGCAGAGCAAGAACAAGGTCGGTCAGCGAGTTGAAATACAGAATCTCTGCGCCGTCCACGTTTTCTTTTACGATCGAGTCCTGCGGAGTTCCCGTCATGACGCCAGCCGTCTTGCCAGCAAGTGTCGCAAGCTTCTCGGTGTCAGCCGCGCTCCGCTCCGCAGCAAAGGCGCTGACCTGCGAGGACAACGTGAGCAGCGCCGTCAACAGAACGCAAGCCAGGCGCAGTAATGTCTTTCTTCTCATAGCCACTTTCTATGTTCAAGGTCAGGTATCGTCCTGCAGCCTCAAGCCAGAGCCGCAGGCACCAGGCCGTATTTTATTTCTTTTGCAGCGTTCACGCGCGGCGGGGCGTTCGAGCGAAGCAATCCTTGTCCGCGAGCCCCCGTAAGGCGCCGCAAAGGGCGTTTCGGAATCGCTCCGAGCCGCCCGAGAAACATTTTTAACGAAAGTTAGAAGTGAAATCGCGATTCCTCGAGTAGACCCGCAAAACGCACTTCTCTGACCTGCGGCTTCTCTCATAGAAATGAACCGGCTACTCGCCAATCCATGATTTTGCTTCTAACTTTCGCATTTTTTGCTTCGGAGCCTCGGTAGAGCCGCTTCCGCGCACTCCGTCCCATTCATTATCCGTATATCCAACTAGTTGCAATAGGCATTTAACATCATAGTCGCACCGCTCTATCGTTAATTGCGAGGATTTGCCCGGAATCGTCCCAGGCACCCCTCGAGCGTCACACGCCGTGTATCGCGCAGCACGAAAGAAAGGCGGCAAACATGCAATACACAACCCTAGGCCACTCCGGCATCAAGGTCTCCAAGCTCTGCCTGGGCGGCATGAGCTTTGGCGAGGCCAGCCCCGACTTCCACCAATGGACCATCGGCCCAGACGATACCCGCGCGGTCATCAAACGCGCGCTCGAAGCCGGCATCAACTTTATCGACACGGCCAACTGTTACGCCTTTGGCACGAGCGAGGAGTACATCGGCTCCGCCCTGCGCGACCTGGGCGTAGCTCGCGAGGACGTCGTCATCGCCAGCAAGGTTCACTTCAACGAGGGCGGTCTTTCCGCCGCAGCCATCGAGCGCGAAATCGAGGGCTCCCTCAAGCGCCTTGGCACCGACTACCTTGACCTCTACATCATTCACCGCTTTGATTACGACACGCCCATCGAAGAGACTATGGAGGCGCTCGACAAGCTCGTCCACGCCGGCAAGGTCCGCGCCCTGGGCGCGAGCGCGATGTACGCCTACCAGCTGCACAACATGCAAATTGCAGCCGAGGCCAACGGCTGGACCAAGTTCACCAGCATGCAGTGCCACTACAACCTGCTCTACCGCGAGGACGAGCGCGAGATGATTCCCGTCTGCCGTCAGTACAACATGGCCATCACCCCGTACAGCCCCATGGCAAGTGGCCACCTGTGCCGCCCGACCTGGGAATCCCCCAGCGTACGCGGCACCACCGATACCACCATGGTCAACAAGTACGACCGCGACCGCGAGATCGACATGCCCGTAATCGAGCGCGTAGCCCAGGTCGCGTCCAACCACGGCGTGCCTATGGCCCAGGTGGCACTGGCCTGGCACTGGGCACGTGGTGTCGAGGCCCCCATCGTGGGTTGCAGCAAGCCCGAACGCGTCGACGATGCCGTAGTCGCCCTCGACCTCAAGCTATCCGCCGAGGAGGTCGAGTTTCTCGAGGAGCTCTACCAGCCGCATAACCTTGTGGGGCCCAAGGGCCGTCCGGGCGAGAAGGCGCTCGCCGGCACCACCAAGGTCAAACTCACCCGCTAGGCGTCGCCGCCATGGACGAGAAAACCCTGAACAACCTGCGAGACGCTGGCTGCAGTGAAGCACTGATCGCCGAGCTCGAGACTCTGCCCAGCACGTGCGCGCGCCTATGCCGCTTAAAGACCTACCGACGCGAGCTGCTCGATGAGATTCACGCTGGGCAAAAGCGGCTCGAATGCCTCGACTACCTCATCTACCAGCTGCGCTGCGATATCGACCGGCCGTGCGGCGAGCGGGGGAAATAGATGCGGCAAGCAAGCAACGGCTCGCGGCATAGCCCGCCCTCCGTACCTCCGCGCAACAGGCGCCGCTCAAAGCCGAGGCTCCGATAGCCGAGCTCCATCCGCGCACGGCGTGCACGACGACACCTCAGCCCCAAGCACAACAAACACCACGTCAACCAAAGGAGAAACCCATGACCATCAAACAGACCGCAGGCCGCGATCAGCTAGGCAGCTTTGCCCCCGAGTTCGCGCACTTCAACGATGATGTGCTCTTTGGAGAGAACTGGAACAATACCGACATCGACCTCAAGACGCGCAGCCTTATCACCGTGATCACCCTCATGGCGCAGGGCATCACCGACAGCTCGCTTTCCTATCACATCGCCAACGCCCGCGCCCACGGCGTAACTCGCAAGGAGATGGCGGCGGCAATCACTCACGCTGCCTTCTACGCCGGCTGGCCCAAGGCCTGGGCAACGTTCAATTTGGCCAAGGAAGTCTATGCGGAAGACGGGGACGAGGCAGCCTCCGCGGCCCCCACGGCCGACGACACCCCCGAATCCCACGGTGGCGCCTTTGGCCTGGGCGAGCCCAACGACGCCTACGCGCAGTACTTCATCGGCCAAAGCTACCTGAACAACCTCACCGGCGAGGATGACTACCTGCCCATGCACAACGTGACCTTCGAGCCGGGGTGCCGCAACAACTGGCACATCCACACGGCCAGCAAGGGCGGCGGCCAGGTCCTCATCTGCACCGACGGCTACGGCTGGTACCAAGAAGAGGGCAAGCCCGCGCAGCCTCTCAAGCCCGGCGACATCGTCGAGATCCCGGCGAACATCAAGCACTGGCACGGCGCGCGCAAGGATTCCTGGTTCAGTCACGTGGCCTTTGGCTTCCCCGGTGAGGACTGCGGCAACGAGTGGTGCGAGCCCGTCGACGACACCACCTACAACGCATTGGAGGCCTAGGCCATGAGCAAGAGCATGCTGGTCGTTTATTACACCTGGACCAACGGAAACACCGAGAAAATCGCCGAGCAGCTGGCAAACGCCTGCGGAGCCGACCTTGCGCAAATCGAGACCGTCGAGCCCTACCCCGAGGACTACGACACCACGGTCAAACAGGCACAAGACGAGGTCAACGCCGGCTTTGAGCCTGAGATTGAGCCGCTCGAGTTTGACCCAGACGCCTACGACATAATCGCCGTGGGCACGCCCACCTGGTGGTACACCATGGCGCCGGCAGTATCTAGCTTCATGCACGGCGTGAACTGGGCTGGCAAGACCGTTATCGCCTTCCAGACCAACGCCGGCTGGCCCGGCAGCACGATTGATGACATCGAGACTGCCGCGCAAGGTGCCACGACGGGCTCCGCTCTCGAGATCCAGTTCGACTCCACTGGCGGCTCCAACCTTATGTCTGACCAGCGCGAGATAGATAGCTGGATCGAAAGCGTTAAGGCGCTGGTGGAGTAGACCCGGCCGCCCTGCGCCACAAGTAGTGCAACGCCGCAAGTAACGGCCCAGCCGCTCTGCGTTGCGAGCAGCGTGGCGCGACAGGCGTCTACCCCGCCGCGCCACGCTGCCCCCCAGTGCCATCGTTGGTAGCACTACCGTTGAAAGCGCAGCCACTGGGCGAACGGCCGCGAACCGCGCACCGCCCGAAGACTAGAATGGGCGCGTTATGAGAACCGGCACGCCCGAGGCCCAGACCCAAAGGCCCGAACGCCAAAACCAAGGAGCAGCTATGCCAAAAACACTTGTCGCCTATTTCAGCCATGCCGGAGAGAACTATGTCTCTGGCAACATCGAGACCCTCGAGCGCGGCAACGCCGAGCGCCTCGCCGTCTTTGCCGCCCGCGCATGCGAGGGCGTCCTCTTTGAAATCAAGCGTGCCGAACCCTACCCCACCGTCTACCAGGAATGCGTTGACGCTGCCTCCGCAGAGCTCAAGGCCGCTGCACGCCCCTCGCTCGCAAGCGACTTTGACCCCGCGCTCTACGACAAGATTGTCCTCATCTATCCCAACTGGTGCGGCACCATGCCCATGCCCGTCTACACCTGGCTCGAGGCGCATGACTTTGCAGGCAAGACCATCTGCCCCGTCTGCACGCACGAGGGCAGTGGCCTGGCCGAGACCGAACAGGCCATCGCCCGCGTCTGCCCCGGAGCAACCGTTGCCGATGGCCTTGCCGTCAAGGGCTCAAAGGCCGCCGAAAGCGAAGACGCCGTCCTTGCCTGGCTCGGATAGCGCTCAGCCGGATAGCACCAACGGCAAAAGGTCGCAACACAAAGCGGGCGGGCCCGGAGCAATCGCTTCCGGGCCCGCCCGCTTATTCTTTACAGTCGCCCCAGGGCAAGCCGTCCCAGGGGGGCGCACGCCCTTAGAACTAGCGCAGACCAAACAGGGTCTGCAGCAGGCTACCCGTGCGCTGCGGCTCAGAGATGGTCTTGCTGGATCCGGCGCTCTCCAAGTTCGCACCGGGGTTGAAGTACTCGATCTGGCCGCCATCGGCCAGGTTCTCGGTGTTGGGCTCGACCTCTGCACCAGTGGCGCGGCCATCGTCGCTCACGTAGCCACCGTTACCGATGCCTGCGCCCGCGCCCCACATGCTGAATTCGATGCCGCCCTGGACCTTTACCTGAGCGGTGCCAGAAACCGTGACGTTATTGCCGGCGCCCGTGAGACCGCCGCCGATACCCGCGGCGCACGGGCCGCCCGTAGCCGTGACCTTGCCGCGGCTGATGCTGATGCCGGTGCCGTCGGCGTCGCTACCGCCGCCGATGCCTGCGCCGTGCGAACCGCCCCTGGACGTAACGACGCCACCGGTAACGTTGATGTCAACGCCGTTGCCGCCAAAGCAGCCACCGATGCCCGCAGCGCCCCAGCCGCCGGACGCCTTAACGACGCCACCCGAAATCGTGATGTCGCTGCCCACGGCGTCGCGAGCAGAAGCCCAGCCGGCGCCGATACCCGCGCCCCTGTAGCCGCCCTTGGCCGTAACCATGCCGCCGGAGATGGTGATCTTGCTGGCGCCAGCATCGGCACCGCCGCCAATACCCGCGCCGTACTCGCCGCCCGTGGCGGTCAGGTGCTGATCAGTGCTGTCAGCGGCGATGGTCAGATTTCCGGTGTTGCCCTTCTCAAGACCGGCGTGCTTGTCGGCGCTTATGAGCGTATTCGCCTTGAGCAGGTTGATAGTCACGTCGCCCTCGCCGCTCGTGGTCACGGCCGCCTTGCCGGCCTCGCTCGCGTCGATGTTCACCCACTGGAACGTAAGCGCAGCGGTCTGATCGGCCTCAGCGTCGATGACGATGGTGTTGGCGATGCGGTCGAACTCAGTCTGCGTGATGAGCAGATCGCTGGTCTGCAGCTCGTCGGTCACGCCACCGTCCTGCGTAACATACTGTTTGCCGTCGGCCTTCGCCGTAACGGTGATGCTGCCGTTCGTGAGGTCATACTCCTGGGCAGATGCCTCGGCCAACGCTCCTCCCGGCGCCAGGCAGAGAGCCATAAGCAGCGCACTCGAAGCGGTCACCATTCCGAAATACTTCTTTTCCATTGTTCCTCCGCTCCATCGGCCTTACGGCAACTCGATTGAACTTGTTCGGAAAGAGAAATGCGGACTGTACTCGAATCACAGCTCGCGTTTCCCATTACGCCTATGCCGAACAGTGCATAGTACTTCCGAAATGATACCAAAGGGACTTCATGCACAAAGAAACGCCAGATGACCGATGAACGGCGCGTTTCATGGCGGGAACGGCAAGACGGAGCAATGCGGACTGTTTGCATTGCCCCGTCTTGGAATTATGCCTGATGTCGAACGAGTCCTACGCCGCGCGCTTCCTGGTGATGAAAGCAGCGCCGAGGGCCGTGATGCCGGCAGTGAGCAGGACGGTCATCTGGACTGCCGCGTCATCGCCGGTCGCGGGGAGCGCCTTCTTGTTGGACTTCTTCTCTCCGCCATCCTTCTTGTCGGAATCTTCGCCATCGGCCTTATCACCGTCGGACTTCTTGTCGGAGTCCCCGTCGCCCTTCTCGTCGCCCTTGGAGTCGGACTTCTTGGCGATCACGGTGTCGGCATGGGAAATCTCCTTGGTGGCTGCCGAATCAGCGTAGTACTTCCCGCAGGCGGGGCAGTACCAGTACTCGATGTTTCCCTCGGAGGTCGTCGTGGCCTCCTTGGCCGCCACGTGGGTCAGCGCCTCGTGGTTGGCGGGATCCAGCTCGCCGTACTCCTCGCCGCAGGTCTCGCACTTCGCCTTGTGCGCGCAGGTCGCCGTGCCGCCCTTGTGGCCGGTGGCGTGGATGCCCTGCTGGGCCTTGAGGACCTCGCCGCAGACGGAGCACTTCTCGCCCTCGGTCAGGCCGTCCTCGGTGCAGGTCGCGTCCTTGGCCGGGAGGATCTCGGGCGTGTGGCCAAGAGCCTCACCGTGCTCGAAGGTCGCCTCGTGCTCGGTACCCCTGGAGCTCAACCCGCAGACGGAACAAGACTTGTAGTAGGTCGCCTTGGCCGTGCAGGTTGCTGCGGTCGCGAGATACTTGGCCTCGGCCACCTCGGCCGTAAAGCTATGGCCCGTCGCGGGGATTTCCGAGTAAGTGGAGTAGTTGCAGCCCGTGCAGGCCTCGTAGGCTTTCCACCCCGCCTCGGTGCACGTCGCCTCCTGAGCATCGTGGTGGACGATGTTCACATGGTTGTTGGGATCCTTATCGCCGGACTCGAACGTCGCCTCGCGCTCGGTACCCTTGGAGCTCAGCCCGCAGACGGAGCAAGACTTGTAGTAGGTCGCTTTGGCCGTGCAGGTAGCGGCAGACGCGAGATACTTGGACTCGGCCACCTCGGCCGTAAAGTTGTGGCCCGTCGCGGGGATTTCCGAGTAAGTGGAATAGTTGCAGCCCGTGCAGGCCTCGTAGGCCTTCCAGCCCGCCTCGGTGCACGTTGCCTGCTGAGCATCGTGGTGGACGATGTTCACATGGTTGTTAGAATCCTTATCGCCGTACTCGAACGTCGCATCCTCGTCGCTGCCCTCAGCGCTGCGCCCGCAGGTGGCGCAAGACTTGTAGTAGGTCGCCCCAGACGCGCAGGTCGCAGCAGACTTGAAGTACCTCTCCTCAACCACTTCTTTCGTGTAAGAGTGGTCGTGTCCATAGATGGTCCGAACCGGGTCATCACTCCCTGTGTCCGCACCAGGCCTGTAATAGTTGATCTCTCCGTAGGAGGTCAACTCATCGGTGTTGGGCTTGACCTCAGAGCCGGTGGGCTGGCTCTCACTGTCCTGGCTGCCACCATTTCCGATTCCTGCGCCCGCGCCCCACATACTGAACGCGATTCCACCCTGCACAATCAAGACGGTATTCCCCGAGACTGTGACGTTGCTGCCTGAGGCCTCGGCGCCGCCGCCAATGCCCGCACCGCCTGCTTCGCCACCCTTAGCCACAACCGTGCCTCCGGTGATGTTGATGCCGGTACCACGGCCGCCACCGCCACCACCGATGCCGGCACCGCACTGACCGCCGGTGGCCGTAACAGAGCCACCCGAAATCGTGATGCTGCTGCCGTCTCCAGCTCCGCCGCCACCAATGCCTGCAGCGTTCTGACCGCCCGTAGCCTTGATTAAACCGCCAGAAATGATGATGTCGCTCGCACCGGTACTGATTCCGCCTCCGATGCCCGCGCCGCCAGCACCGCCCGTAACGAGCAGACTCGAGGCCGTGCTGTCGGCAGTTATGGTCAAGCTCCCGGTGTTGCTCTTTTCGATACCGGCACGGCCCAATCCGCTTTTGAGCACGTTGGAGCCGCTCAGCGCGATGACCGCGTCGCCCTCTCCCGAGACAGAAACAGCAGCGTCTCCGACGGTCGCTTCGCCGCCCGTGCCGCTCAGATCATTGTAGACCTGGTAAAAGGCGACCCGAGCAGTCTGGCCCTCCTCAGCCACAATGGAAATGGTGTTTTGCATAGAGCCGTCTGTGATGATGGTTTCACCGGTCTGCAGCTCATCGGTTACGCCACCTACCTGCGTGACATACTGACAGCCGTCACTTTTAGCTGTGATCGTAATGCTTCCGTTAGAGAGGTCGTACGTCTGGGACGACGCCTCGGCAACCGCCCCCCCAGGAAGCAGGCAAAGCACCGTGGCAAAAACTGCCGCAACCGCCCCGGCGGCTCCAAGGAACTTCTTTCCCATCGCTTCTCCTCCACCTCATAGGCCTGCAAGAACCTGAAGCCTCGCACGCCGAACGATCAAATCTCATGCGCCCTTTTGGCAAAAGCGCTCAACGGTACAAATAGACGCTCTAATGATACCAAACGGGCTGCATACGCACCGAAAAAGTTACAGAAGCAGACGAGGCTCCAGGGAACTACGCCAAGGCTGCTCCGTCAGCACGTTCCCGTCGTGTCACCCCTATCGCACCGTCCCCACAATCCCAAACAGGTGTTTGCCCCATATGGTATGATGGCTAGTCACCTAATGTGCTGGCGCGAGGGCGAAGGGAAGGAGTGCGTTGCTGTGTCCGACATCGATATCGATGCGATTATTAAAGACATCGTGATGAGCGAGCGCTACCGTTCGAACTCGCACTTCTCGCAGCGCGTCTATAAGGATGAGCCCATCCTCACCACCGCGCGACAGATGGGCTCGTACCTGCCCGACGAGTACCGTGAGATGCGCGCCATCTCGCGCTGGCAAGAGGGCGAGAACGGATCCCGCGGCCGCTGGCTCTCCGAGGCCGAGCTCTTTTACCGTCAGGGCATGGCCATGGCGGACTTTGAGGACGACTGCCCCTATCACGGCTCTTTTAAGTCGTATTTCCCCACCTACAGCGTTATGAGCGACCGCCAGCTGCGCGGATACTTTACCTGGCGTGCCCGCGTGCGCGCGGGCAACATCGAGGAGACCTCGACCTCCTTTGCCTACCTGTACCTGTACGAGCTGCTTTGCGGCATCGGCGTTGCAGATCCGCTCTCGGGTTACCGGGCGATCGAGTCGTTCTGGCAGACATATCGCACCTTTGCCCCCGAGCTCGACCGCTATGTGCGCACTTGGCTGCTCGACTACACTATCTACCACAACCTGCCGTCTGAGCTGCTACAAGACAACAAGATTGTCGCCTTTGACCGCGCCCTCACCGCACTCAAGCGCGCGCAGGACGCGGCGGCGGCCGCAGAGCACAACGGAGCGCGCGCCGGGGGCAAAAGGCGAAAGACCGCGGTGGGCACCTCACTCACGCCCCAGACCGAAGAGGCGCTCTTTTTGGCCATCAACGAGCTTTCGACGTACCGAATTGCCGAGTCGCGCTTTGCCAAAGACCACTACGAGGACGTGCGCCACGTGACCTGCTGCGTGTATCTGCAGCTTGCCGAGCACTATGCCAAGCATCGCAAGCTCGGGCTTATCGAGAGCCTGTTTGGCGAACAGCTGGCCCTGCCCTATACCATGTTCGGTTCGGCGGTGTTCTTTGACCCCAAGCGTCACCCCGACTGCACCTACGAACTGGACGAGATCCACCGCTACCGCTGCGAACAGGGCCTGTGGACCTGCGAGCGCTTTTATGGAAGCCGCGCACGCAGCAGCCAGCTAGGCCTGATCATGCGCGCAGTGGATCGCGTGATGCGAGAAACCTGGAACTACCCTCACCCACTCAAAGCCGAGGGCGCGCCCAAATACGTGCTCAAGATGGTAGAGAAGGCCGTCGAGGAGCGCTTTGCCTGGGCGCAGACGCACAAGCCCGTTGAAGTGCATATTGACCTCTCGTCCCTGCGCGGAATCCGCGACGCCGCCGCTCGCAGCCGCGAGGCGCTCCTCACGGATGAGGAGCGCGGGATTGAGTCGCCCGCGCGCGGCGAGGGATTACGGCAGGGCGAGGGCGCCTCCGGTGCTACCGAAGAGACCGCTCGACCCGCGCCGATTGGTCCGGCGGTGGCGTGCGCAACGGCAAGCACGGACGGAGCCGAACCTGAGACCGACGGGAGCACAGATACGTTGCCGCACGAAGCGGGGCTTCACGGCAAAGGCGCTGCGCCCGAGCCAACCGTCGGGATCGGCATGGAGGCGACCAGGGCTGCGGACGCCGAGCCGGCCGAGGTCGCATCGGCATGCGAGACGACGTCCGCACCCCAAGAGGTCAAAGCTCCGAGCCCAGACCCGCAGGAGGCTCAGCAGCCGACTCCGCCGCAGGCCTCTCAGCAATCCGGCCCGCTCTCCGCAGCCCAACTCGCCTACCTACAAGCGCTGCTCAGCAGCGACGCTCCCGCCATGGACGTCGCGCTCAAACTCGCGTCCACAAGCGAGGATATGATGGTCGATGCCGTCAACGATGCCCTGTTCGATACCGTGGGCGACACCGTTATCGAGTACGCCGCGGACGGCCCCGCACTCATCGAAGATTACCGTGAAGACGTGGAAGGGATTCTCCAGCATGCCTGATACCAGCCAGACCGCCGCCGCGCCCCGTGTGCCCAAGCGCGTCGCCGCCGTGATCTTGAACTCCCTTAAGGGCGGCGTGGTGCCGCGCATCGGCCTGCCCTACATCACCGTGGGACGCGAGGTGGAGATTCGTGCGCTGCTCACCGACCTCGACCTGATCGCCGACGGCGGCGCGAGCTTCCGCTTTTTGGTGGGCCGCTACGGCGCGGGCAAGAGCTTTTTGCTACAGACTATCCGCACACATGCCATGGGCGAGGGCTTTGTGGTGGCAGACGCCGACCTCTCCCCCGAGCGCCGCCTGCAGGGCGGCCAGGGTCAGGGCCTTGCCACCTACCGCGAACTTATCCGCAACCTCTCCACCAAGACACGCCCCGAAGGCGGCGCGCTCAATCTGATTCTGGATCGCTGGGTCGCAAACACCCAGGGGGCGAACGCAAGCGAGGCAGCCGGAGCCGATAACCAGGCACTCCGCGAACAGCTTTCCTGCCTGGAAGAGATGGTTCACGGCTTTGACTTTTCCCGCATGCTCATGCGCTACCGCACGGCCTCACTCGAGGGCGACGAGGAGACCATGAGCTGCGTGACCCGTTGGCTGCGCGGCGAGTACCGCACCAAGAGCGAAGCCAAGGCAGACCTGGGCTGCTCGACCATCATCGGCGACGACGACTGGTACGACTACATCAAGCTGCTCGCGCGCTTTTTGGTGCTCAGTGGCTACAAGGGCATGCTCGTGCTCATCGACGAGCTGGTAAACCTCTACAAGATTCCTAACGCCATCACGCGCCAGTACAACTACGAGAAGATTCTCACGATGTACAACGACACCCTGCAGGGCAAGGCGCATCACCTGGGCATCATCATGGGCGGCACGCCGACCTCCATCGAAGATCGTCGGCGCGGCGTTTTTAGCTACGAGGCCCTGCGCAGCCGCCTTACCCAGGGGCGCTTTGCACGCGAGGACATGCGCGACATGCTTGCGCCCATCATTCGCCTGCACCCGCTCACCTACGAGGAGCTGCTCGTGCTGATCGAGAAGCTGGGACAGATCCACGCCGGCTACTTTGGCTACACCGACACCATCACCGACGAGGATCTCGCGGCCTTCTTGCAGATCGAGTTCGGGCGCGTGGGCGCCGACACGCACCTGACGCCGCGCGAGGTGATCCGCGACTTTATCGAACTGTTGGACATCGCGTTCCAGAACCCGGAGAAGGATATCTCGCAGCTGCTGCGCGATGAAGGCGCTATCGCGAGCGGAGGCGTGGGCGCCAGCGCCACGGGAGGTGCGGCCGGCGAGGGTACGGGCGACGTGCCGTTTGCGGAGTTCACGCTTTAATGCGAGAAGGAGTGCCGGCGTTGAGGCCGTCGGCAGAGACGATGGGCGCGCGCAGAGAGCGCCCTCACTTGTAACGACACGGGGTCAAAACTTGGCCGCGGCCGAGAGCAGCAAGACGCACTTCGTTTCAGCTGCCTTAGCGCAGCGAGGTGTTTAGACCAAGCTCGGCGGCGAGAGCAGCAAGGACACGGTCGAGTTCGCCGGCGTCAAGCAGCTGCGCATCAATCAGGTAGTCACTCACGCCGGCCGCAAGGAGCTCCGGCAGGTCAGAGATGCGATCAAGGGGCGTATCGCTATAGATGCGCGTACAGCCTCGAGTATCGACGCGCACGGGCAGCCGGCTTCCGTCGCGTTCGGCCAGCACGCGCTCGGCAGCACGCCGGCGACACGTAGAGCACTCTTCCGCACAGGGGCCTTCTGCCGTGAGCAGGCAGTGCTCGCAGACCATAAGCTGGGGGCGCCCGTAGACGAGCACGCCTAAACGGGCCGTGCCGGCCGGCCGCACCGAGCGCGCAAGTGAACAAATCTCCTCGCACGAGAGTTCGTCGGGCAGCCACACACAGTCTGCGCCGCCCGCGGCGAACCACGCAGCGCTCGCACTGTTGGCTACCGAGAGCGGAGCCGCCACGTCAAAGGGCACACGTTCGTCCTCGGCCCGAGCCTGGGCACGTTCGAGCTGAGCATAGTTTCGGCACACGACGCCTGCAGCCTTGAGCGCAAGCTCCCGCCCCGCCCCTTCATCGCGCGAGCGAGCAGGTTCATCCAGAACTAGCACGAGGCGACCCAGCAGTTCCTCCCACGTATCGAGAGATTCCAGCACGGTCGACTCGCGCACAAGCACGCGCTCCACGCGGACGTCATCCAAAAGCGCGGCGGCCGCCCTGGCGTCGCGCACGAGCACAGACAGGTGAGATTCGAGCGACGGAGAGCCGCCCGCCGTCTCCCCCGACGCGCAGGTAAACGCCGACGCCGCGTCGATCGGCATCGCGGCCGGCGCCGGCACCTCTCCCGCCGCGCAAGCAAGCGTCGCCGCCATACCAGCCGGCGCCGTGGCCAACGGCTCTCCCGTCGCGCACGCAGCCGACGTGCAAGCGGGCTCTGCGCCGCACGCGGCATCGCCCGCGGCAGGCACCAACTCGGCGGCGCCCAGCGCCTCCGTCTCCCCCGCCAACGTCGAAAGGCCGGGGGCCAATGCACCCGCCGTCTCCGCATGCGTTTCCAGTTCCGCATGCATCCGCGCAACCGCGGCGCGCGAGCGCTCGAGCACGTCCACGCTGCTGATGCGATGAACGGCACTGCCGACCTCGACCTTGCGCTTGCAGTGAACCGTGATCCGCGCGCCCGCCGGGGCGTTCACCGGGCAGGGCACCTGCGGCCAGCGCTTGGGCACGTCCTTGGGGGCATCCGGGCCGGGAGTCGAGCGAATCTCGAACATGTCCCCCGCGCACACGTCCTCATCAAGCGCAACCACAACCTCGTCGCGGCCACGGTCGACCAACACGCCCACCGGCATACCCTGGTTGCAGGCCCGCTCAAAGCTCATGAGCTCCGCGCCGGAGACCCCACGCAGGTAGGCATCGGTAAAGCCGCGATTAAACGACATGCCCAGACGCTGCCTGCAGGCGCGAGCGAAGGCCGCATCGCACGTTCCGGCCGCATACGCATCGAGCGCCGCGCGGTAGGTCGACACCACGTTGTACACGTAGTCGGGGTTCTTCATGCGCCCCTCGATCTTAAGAGCCGAGACACCCGCCGCCACCAGCTCGTCGACATGCTCGATGCTGCAGTAATCGCGCGGGCACAGCAAACGGTTCTCGTCCTCCGACACAAGCGAGGCACCCTGCGCGTCCTGCAGGTCATAAGTCATACGGCAGGGCTGGGTGCAGTCGCCCCGGTTGGCCGAGCGTCCCCGGCGTAGAGCCGAGAACGCGCAGGCGCCCGAGTAGCACACGCAGATGGCGCCGTGGCAAAAGACCTCCACAGGCAAGCCCGCGCGCACCACATCCGCGATCTCTGTCACCGAGAGTTCGCGCGAGACGGTCACGCGCTCGACGCCCAGTTCGCGTGCCACGAAAGACGCGCCCGCGGCGGACATCACGCCGGTCTGTGTGGAGAGGTGAATCTCAACTCCGGGGATCTCGCGGCGCAGCAAGCTTACAAAGCCGGCATCCGCCACAATCAGGGCATCCGCACCTGCAGCACACGCTGTGCGTGCCAGCTCGAGTGCCGAAGCCAGCTCCCCCTCGCGCAGATACACGTTGCAGGTCACGTACACGCGCACCCCGTGCGCATGGGCGAGGCGAACCGCGCGACCAAACACCGCAGGATCGATGTCCGTCGCGCTCGCGCGAGCGTTAAAGGCGCCCAGGCCGCAGTACACGGCGTCAGCCCCGGCCGCTACAGCGGCCAAAAACGCGTCAAGCGAGCCGGCGGGAGCCAGCAGTTCGGGGAGCGAATCAGTCATGGATCAAGAGCACCGTTCTTGTACCGGCGGGGCGTCTTGCAGATGCCTCCACGCGGTATGCAGTCGTTCTGGAATATGGCACCCTCAAGCATACACGAGGGCCGCGGCCCACCCGATGCGGTATTCTGGTTTGCATGTATGAGTGCATGTTCCGCAACGGTGCCGGCCACCTGCGCGGAAATCGATAGGAGGTCTTTATGGGCCCACGCGAGCGCCAGTCGCGCAAGCGCGCAAAAACGCATACGCTCCCCGTTGTCATCGGCTCGTTTTTCGGGTTCTTTGTCATCATCTGCATCGCCTTTGGCATCGGCATGATGGCAAACGTCTCCCGCTGGCTTTCTGACCTGCCCGATTACACGGACACCAACGCCTATTTGGCCTCTGAGCCCACAACGATTCTAGACGCCAACGGCAACGAGATCGCCTCGCTCTACATTCAGAACCGTCAGAGCGTGACCATCGACCAGATCTCTGACTACGTGCTCAAGGGCACCGTCGAGGTTGAGGACGAGCGCTTCTACGAGCACAACGGCGTGGACATCATCGGCATCGGTCGCGCCGTGCTGAGCCAGCTCGCCGGCCGCTCCGAGGGCGCCTCGACCATCACTCAGCAGCTCGTGCGCAACACCATCCTGTCTGAGGAGCAGTTCGACAACACCATCGAGCGTAAGGTTCGCGAGGCTTGGATCGCCATCCAGATGGAGAAGATCTTCACCAAAGACGAGATCCTCGACATGTACCTCAACACCATCTACTACGGCCATGGCGCCTACGGCATCGAGACAGCAAGTCAGACCTACTTCTCCAAGCACGCAAACGAGCTCACCCTCGCAGAGGCGGCGCTGCTCGTAGGCCTGCCCAACTCGCCCTCCTACCTTGATCCCACGAGCAACCCCGAAGGCGCCCTGGCGCGCCGCAACAAGGTGCTCGACAACATGCTGCGTCTGGGCTCCATCACGCAGGAGGAGCACGACGCCGCGCAGGCCGAGGAGCTTACGCTCAACGTCACCGAGATGACTCAGAGCGGCACGCTGGCCTATCCCTACTTTGTTGACTACGTCAAGAGCCTTCTGCAGGAGCAGTTCTCCACCGACGTCCTGTTCAAGGGCGGCCTGACCATCAAGACCACCATCGACCCCACCATTCAGCAGACGGCTGAGCAGATTGCCACCGAGCAGCTCACCAGCGTGGGTGCTGACGAGCTCGACGTGGGCATGATCGTGATCGACCCCAAGACCGGCTACATCAAGGCCATGGTGGGCGGCCGCGACTACTACGCCAACGACGCGCACATCAACCACACCACCTCGCGCCGTGCCGTGGGCTCCACGTTTAAGGGCTTTACGCTCGCTGCCGCCATCAAAGCCGGCATGAACCCCAGCATCCTGCTCAACTGCACCTCGCCCATGAAGATCACCGATAGCTACACGGTGCAGAACTACGGTGGCTACAACTACGGCGTCAAGACGCTCGCGCAAGCAACGGCGGTCTCTTCCAACACCGGCTACGTGCAGGTCGCCAAGGCGATCGGCAACAGCAAGATCATCTCTATGTGCAGCGACCTGGGCATCGACACCGATGCGGCAGGCATGGATCAGTCGGCGCTTTCGCTCACCTTGGGCGCCATGAGCAACGGCCTCACCGCGATCGAGATGTGCGAGGGCTACGCCACCTTTGCCGCGGGCGGTCAGCACCGCAACGCCGTCGCCGTGACCGAGATTCTTTCGCGCACCGGCTCCACGCTCTACGAGCACACCGATAAGTACGACCAGGTGCTCACCGCAGGCGAGGCTGAGGCCGTGACCGACGTCCTCAAGACCGTCATGCAGTCCGGCGGCACCGGCTCGCAGGGCGCCCTTTCCGTCAATCAGCCCGTCGCGGGCAAGACCGGCACCGCAGGCGACGCCAGCACCACCACCGACCTGTGGTTCTGCGGCTACACCCCGCAGTACGCCGTCTCTATCTGGACGGGTCGCTCCAACTCCAACGCCGGCATCACCGAGTGGCACAACTCGCAGATCACGCTGCCTATCTTTCGTAAGTTCATGAATACGGTGCTCGAGGGCGTGGAGCGCGAGGAGTTCCCCACCGGCGAGACTCCCACCTACAAGGACAACTCCACTTGGGAGCTCGTGGGCGGCAACTACTCCTCCGTCCCCGTTACCGAGGAAGAGGAGACCGACGAGACCGAGGAGGAGAAGGAAGACGATACCGCGGCCGACGGAGACGGTTCCGGTACCGACAGCGGCACGAGCGGCGGCACCGACTCTGGCGGCACGAGCGGTGGCACGGACTCCGGCGGCACAACCCCCACGCCGACGCCCACTCCCACTCCAACCCCTACCCCCACGCCGACGCCCACGCCGGACACGGGTGGTGACACCACCACGCAGTAGCGTGACCTCTGAGCTAAAGCTCGCACATACAGGCAGACCAACGCCGGTGTCGACTCCACGGTCGGTACCGGCGTTTACGTTTGACACCCGCGTTGGCGCCTGGCGCCAGCGCTCGCGCTTTAAGGAAAGCCGGCCCAAACGCCAGTCGACCCGACCGCCAGCAAAAAGGACACCGGCTTGACGCCGGTGCCCTATAAGCAACCTCAGATTGTCCGAGAAACCTCTACCGCTTGGTCTTACCCAGCTTCTTGATCAGGGCCTCCAGGCGCTCGCTGTCCTGCACGGTCTGCGAGATAACGAGGATCGTATCGTTACCCGCAAGCGAACCCAACACGTCGGGCAACTCAGCGGCGTCGATGGCCGCAGCGATTCCGTTAGCGGTACCAGGCTGGGCTTTCACAATCAGGAGGTTGTCGGCACGCTTAACGTCTACAACAAGCTCCGAGACCATGCGCTGCAGATGCAGATCCTCAGCCAAAACGTAAACGCCCTCGGGGAGCTTGCGCAGTCCCATCTCGGCAATATCGCGCGAAACGGTCGCTTGGGTGCAATCGTACCCGCAGGCCTTGAGCTCGTCCACGAGCATGCGCTGGGTGCGAACATCCTTGTTGCGGACGATGTCTCTGATCGAATCCTGTCGCCCGTTGCGTTTTTTAGCCATACCCGGCGCTACTCTCCCCCGATGTTTCAGTCCATTGCGCCCGCCGCGAGAACAGCGGCGACGCCAAGGCGATTATAGCTGCATATTTTTTGGGCTATCCAACAAATTTTCGAATATTTCAAACCTGTATCCGCAAACGAACGCATGCGCGCGTACGCGTATGCGAAAGCTGGATGCCCTTACAGAACCGGAGCAAGCGGAATGTGAGAGACGCGGGCAATCTCACGCAAACGAGAACCAATGCAGCAGCCCACGGCGTTTCGACGGCTCATGGGCTTGTACATGCAGCCAAAGTCGCGCGCGGCGTGGCTCATGGCCGCCAGCGCCTGTTGCGTTGCCTCGTCATCGAGCATGTCCTGCACGCGCTGGGTGCGCTCCATAGACGAGACGGAGCTCTTGCCGATGCTCGCGTTGTCGATGCAGCGAATCACCTCGAGCAGGTAGCGACGGTAAAGCGGTTCCATCTCGGCATCGCTCAGGTCAAAGCCCCAGGTGCGGAACAGGTCGATCAGCTCAGCATGCTCCTGCTCACAAGCCGCATAACGGTCGGGATCGAATGCCGCGGCCGCATCGGTCTCAAGGGTCACATGATAGCTCGATCCTGCCATAACGCCGGCGCGCTCCACATGCTCCAGACAGGCAATGATGCCATCCATGGGGCCAGTGCCCACAGGGCCCATAAGAACCTCGCGCACCAAAGAAGACTCAAGCAGGATGCCAAAGGGGTCGTCTAGCACGCCCAGCATCAAAAGCTCCCCTACCGCCTTGTGAAACTCGGTCGCAGAATCCCAGGCATGGGTCTCAAACGAGACCACGTTCGACACGCGCTCACGGTTCTTGCCCGTATACGTGTCGCGAGACTGCTCGGGCACGCATAGTTGCAGGTCGTGTTCGCGCGTATAGCGCGCAAGGTCGGCCACAAGGCCCGCGCCAAGCCAGTCAACGTCACGCAGCGCGAGCATATAGGAGCCACGCGCCGCGCAGGCTGCCGTATGCAGACCCACAGAGCGGTTATCGGAATCAAGGGAAATGAACTCCACGCGAATATCTCGCTCGTGAAAGCGTTCGCAGATGGAGGCGGTGCGATCGGTTGACGCGCAGTCGACGATTACGAGTTCTAGGTCGTCGCTGGACTGGCCAAGCACGCTCTCGACGGCACGGACAACAGTGTCCTCGGCATCGTGAACGGTCATGAGAACAGAGACAAACGGGCGCTTTGATGCACGGTGAGCCAAGAGCTGAGCCTCCGAATTAATGAGGTGGTCTGAGCCGATGGTAGCACCTGCCCCACGTGCGTTTATGAACGCTTGGTGTCGTCTGCGCGCGTGCAGAATAACCACATCGCAAACGGTAGCAATCCCGCCTTATTCGGCTCGGGTCAGCGCTCCCTCGTCGTAGGCGACCTCCATAAAGCACAAGCCGCAGGCAGGTGCGGTAGGGCCAGCCGCCTGGCGAGAGCAGGCCGCCAAGACCTCGTCCACCCATGCGGGCTCGCGGCGATGCATGCCCACCTCGACAAGTGTGCCCACGATGGTGCGGACCATCGAGTGCAAAAACGCGTTGCCGCGGATGGTGAAGGTGATGCACTCCTCGCCCATGTTTATCTCGCGCCCAAAGCCCACGTACTGCACGCAGCGATGAGTGGGCTTGCCCTCGGCAGACGAGGCCTTGCAGAAACTTTTAAAGTCACGCTCGCCGAGCATGCGATTGGCAGCGTCTTCCATGGCGGCAACGTCGAGCGCCGGGCGATGCCACCATACGGCGTCGCGTGTAAGCAGCGGTGGGGCGTCGCCCGTAGCAATGCGATAAGTGTAGGTACGCGAGCGAGCGTCAAAGCGCGCGGAGAAACCTGCCGGAGCATGGAAGATTTCACGGGCGGCAATGTCGCGCGGCAGAAGGGCCACCAGGGCACGCATCCAGCGCATCCGAGGAATTTCAAGCTCCGGGGCGTAGGCCGGGAAGCTCACGTACTGGCTCACCGCATGCACGCCCGCATCGGTACGGCCCGCGCAGGTCAGCTCGATGGGACGGCGTAGAAACGTCTCCACGGCGCGACGAATCTCTCCGGCCACCGTGGTCTGACCCGGCTGCTCAGCAAAACCCGAGTAAGCGCTCCCGTTATAGCCGAGCTTGAGCACAATCGTGCCGTCTAGAACCTCAGGTTCCGGATACGTTGCCTCAGCCATCTTCATCTCCTTTGCCGTCTAGCCCAGTACGTAGGCCATTATGCCAATGATTGCCGTGAGCACGAGGCCCGCCGCCAAAACAATCACGTCCCGATGCGTCAGACGGCGCACAGCGACCTGCGCGGCCGAACCGTCCGCATAGCAGCGAGCCGCCATTGACTCAGCAAGCCGGTCAGCGCGGCGGAACAGCCCTACCAAAAGCGGCGTCAAGACCGATACCCACACGCGCACACGCTGCACCAGAGAGCCCTCGTCAAAGCGCACACCGCGCGAGCGCTGAGAAAGCTGAATGCGTTGGTACTCCTCCGCCACGATGGGGATAAAGCGCAAGGCGAGCGAGAGCACCAGGCCGATGTCTGCCACAGGCACGCCCAGACGCCCAAGAGGCTTGAGCAGGCGCACGCAAGCATCCGAAAGCTCGGGAGGAGTCGTTGAGGCCGAGACCACACAGGCAAAGCCCGCGAGCAAAACGATTCGCGCAACGGCCGAGAAGCCCCGCAGGCCGCCCGATACGCTCAGGCCCACGGGACCCACCAGCGCGATGTCTCCCCTGCCGTCCAAGACCAGCACATTGGCCACAAGCGTAAAGAGCAACACAAAGAGTACGGGACGCACCGAGCGCACAACGTCGGCCAGATCCATGCGCGCAAAGAGCATCGAGACTGCAAGCAGCGCGTACCACACGATGAGCACGGGCAGGTTTGCCGACGAGAAAGCCGCAACGGTGATTGCGAGCAACAGCAGGAGTTTGACACGTGCGTCGAGGCGGGCCAGAGGAGTGTCGCTCGCCACAAACGAGCCCAGGGGATTAGCACGCATGGCTTGCCTCCTCTGCGGTTTGCACAGCCGCGCGCAGGCGCGCCGCAAGCGCGAGATTCAGCGGCAGCTCCAACCCGGCCTCCTCAAAGACCTCCGGGGAGCCTTCCGCCGCCGTGGCCGAGCCCTGCCATGCAATGGCCCCGTGAGCCATACACGCCACGCGGTCAACAACGGGAAGCCACTCTGTCAGATCGTGGCTCACAACAACCACCGGCAAGCCGCGCTCCGCAAGCGTGCGTGCCAGCGCGTGCATGTCGGCACGACCGCGCGCATCGAGGCCCGCCGTCGGTTCATCGAACAGGTACGCCCGCGCATCGAGCGACAGGATAGAGGCCAACGCCACACGGCGCGCCTGCCCACCCGAAAGCTCAAACGGATAACGGTCGAGCAGCTCCTCATCGAGGCCGATGAGCGAAGTCGCCTCGAACACGCGGGCTCGCACATCGGCCTCAGAAGCGCCGGCACAGCGAGGCGCCAGTGCGACCTCGTCGTACACGGTATTCAGGAACAGTTGGCTCTCCGGGCGCTGAAAGGCCATGCCGCACACGCCGGGAACCGCCGGTTTTCCACACACTGTCACCTGCCCCGAGTCGGGTGCAACAAGCCCGCTGAGCAGCGCTAGCAGTGTGGACTTTCCGCAGCCAGAACAACCGGCCAGCAGGGTCACGAAACCCGCCGGTGCCTCAAAGTCGAGATTCCGAAGCACCGATTCGCCCGCACGGTAAGAATAGGTTAGACCACGGGCCGAGAGGCTGTGGGCGGAAGCGCTGCTCACCGGAACCCGTCGACACGCGGCCGATTCATCCTCTGCGGTGCGCGCAGTCCAGCAGCCCGCGCCCGCGAAAACTTGCGCGACAGCAGCAACTCCTGCCGGACTCACGCGCCCGTCCTTAAGACCTTCTTCGAGCCACACGGCAGCGCCTTCCGGCGTCACAGGAGCCTCGTCGCGCGACCGAGAGCAGCGCGCCCGGCCAGCAGATAGGCTAGACACTGCAGTCGCACCCGCCACGCCCGCATGCCCGTTTGCTGTGGCAGTAGATTCCGTAAGAGCGGCGTGTGCGCAGCCCAGGCTCTCTTCAGACGGCCCTAGGGCGCCTTCTAACGTATTGGCGGCCTCGGTACCGTACCCAAGCTCCAGAGCGGCTCTCATGCCCGCAGAAAGAGCGTCAGATGCAAGCGGATTGCCGGGAATATTCGCACGGCTCAGCAGAAGCTCTCGAGGGGTGCCCTCCCACAAAACCTCTCCGCGACTCAGGGCCACCACGCGATCGCTCTCGAACAGCTCCACCGGCTCATGCGTGATCTGCGCGATACCGATACCATGCGTATGGGCACAAGCCCAAATCAGCTCACGCAGCGCGCGACGCGAGGCGGGGTCGAGCATCGAGGTGGCTTCGTCAAGAACAAGGTGCGAGGGGCGCATGGCAAGAACGCCGGCCAAAGCCAGGCGTTGTTGCTCGCCACCCGAGAGCGCGTTGGTGTCGCGGCCCTCAAATCCCGCCAAGCCCACGGCGCCAAGAGCCTCGGCAACGCGAGCGTCAAGTTCGGTTCCCACAAGACCGAGGTTGCGCGGCCCAAAGGCCACCTCGTCGCCCACGGTAGAAGAGACAATCTGATCTACCGGGTTCTGCTGCACCAGCCCCACCATGCGGCGCACATCAAGGCGCTCCTTCTCGCCCAAGGCGGGGTCGATACCCTCGACAAGCACACGCCCCGACGTGCAGAGCCTCCCCGCACACAACAGCGACGCCAGCGAGGACTTACCGCAGCCGTTTTCGCCAATGACCGAAACGATCTCGCCTGGACGAACAGCCAACGACACGCCGTGCAGAACCTCGCAAGGGCGAGCGCCCTCCCCCAGCGTCAAATGCGCATCAACAACTTCGAGCAAGTCGCTCACCCCCTAACAGATTTCTATACAACAGCCTTCGACGTCCAGAGAGCAGCAAGAACGGGTCAGACCTAGAAAGCCGTAGCCCGCAGATTAACTGTGCCCTCAACGCCACGTACAGGCAGCTCTCGCCCGATGCCCTCACCCGAAACTCGCCGAAGGGCAACGGTCAATAGCCATCGGCTCGATAGACAAAACAGCAGCCACAAACAAACAGCAGCCCGATAAACAAAAAGAGGGGCACGCACATGCGCACCCCTCCAGACATCCGATCAAATTCGGACTCGCCTTTACTCGGCGTCGGTGGTCTCCTCAGCGGCAGCCTCGACGGTCTCCTCGGCGGGAGCCTCCTCGACCTTAGCCTCAACCTTCTTGGGGGCGGCGGGCTTAGCGGCAACCTTCTTGGGGGCCTTCTTGACGACAGGCTCAGAGACGATCTCGATGATGACCATCTCGGCGTTGTCGCCCTTACGACGGCCAAGCTTCATGATGCGGGTGTAACCACCGTTGCGGTCGGCCCACATGCCCTGAGCGGCCTTATCGAAGATCTCGGCCACGAGCTGCTTATCGCCGAGCTTGGCGATAGCGAGACGACGGGAGTGAATGTCGCCCTTCTTGGCCCACGTGATGATCGGCTCAGCATAGGAACGCAGGGCCTTGGCGCGGGTCTCGGTGGTCTTGATGCGATCGTTGGCGAAGAGAGCCTGAGCAAGGCTCTTCTTCATGGCCTTGGTGTGGCTGGCGTCAGTGCCGAGCTTCAGGCCTTTCTTAACGTTGTGACGCATTGTCTGGTTTCTCCTCTAACAAAGGGGCGCTATGCCTTGAGGCTCAGGCCCATAGACTCAAGCTTGTCCTTGACTTCCTCGATCGACTTAACACCGAAGTTACGGATGTTAAGCAGGTCGTTCTCGGAGAACTCCACAAGCTGACGCACGGAGTGAATGCTCGCGCGCTTCAGGCAGTTGTAGGAGCGAACCGAAAGGTCAAGATCCTCGATCTGCTTATCGAGCTCAGCGTTATCGCTGGTCTGCTCGGGAGCGAAGATCGAGACCTCTTCCTCCTCCTCGGGAGCCTCGGCAAGGTTCATGAAAGCCGTCATATGCTGGTTGATGATATTGGCGGCCTGCACGACTGCATCGCGGGGCGTAAGCGCACCGTTGGTCTCGATCTCGAGGACGAGACGGTCGTAGTCGGTGTGCTGGCCCACGCGGCACGCCTCGACGAGCTTGGCGCAACGACGCACGGGGGAATAGAGCGAGTCGACGTGAATAACGCCGATGGGGTCGCTCTCGCGCTTGTTAGCCTCGTAGGAGACATAACCGCGGCCGTAGCCGATGCGCATGCTCATGGTGAGGTGGCCACCCTCGTTGAGGGTAGCGATGTGCTGCTCGGGGTTGACGAGCTCGAACTCCGAAGGAATGAAGAAGTCGGCGCCGGTGACCTCGCAGGGGCCGTCGACCGAAATGGTCGCGGTGGCCTCGTCGGTGGTACCGAGCGAACGGAACACCAGACCCTTGACGTTCAAGACGATGTCAGTGACGTCCTCGACCATGTTGGGGATGGCCATGAACTCGTGCTGAGCGCCATCGATCTGGATGGCCTCGACCGCAGCGCCCTCGAGCGAGGAAAGCAGGACGCGACGCAGGGAGTTACCCAGCGTATCGCCATAACCACGCTCGAGAGGCTCAACGGACACGCGCGCAGACGTCTCGTTGATTTCCTCGACCTGAACCTGGGGCCTAATGAATTCTGACATGTATTACCTCCAGCTTCAGCAGCCCAAATGGACTACTTAGAGTAGAGCTCGACGATGAGCTGCTCGTTGATATCACCGCTGATCTGCTCACGCGTCGGCAGAGCGAGCACGTTACCAGACAGCTTCTCGATATCAACCTCGAGCCAGCCGGGGACCTCGAAGCGCTCGGAGGAGATCAGAGCCTCCTTGATGGGGAGAAGATCGCGATACTTCTCGCCCACGGCGACGACGTCGCCGGGCTTGACGAGGTAAGAGGGGATGTCGACGCGCTTGCCGTTCACGGTGAAGTGACCATGACGGACGGTCTGACGGGCCTCTTTACGGGTGCGGGCAAAGCCCAGACGGAAGACGACGTTGTCGAGACGGGTCTCGAGAATAATCATCAGGTTCTCGCCGGTGACGCCCTTCATCTTGCGAGCGCGGACGAAGTAGCTGTGGAACTGCTTCTCCAGCACGCCGTAGATGAACTTAACCTTCTGCTTCTCGCGCAGCTGAACGCCGTACTCAGATTCCTTGCGACGACGCTTGGGCTGGCGGATAGATTCCTTCTTGCTGCTGTAACCGAGCTCAGCGGGATCGATCCCGAGCTGACGGCAGCGCTTGAGAACCGGAGTCCTATCGATTGCCATAGTTTATCGATCCTTTCAGTTACACGCGGCGACGCTTCTTGGGGCGGCAGCCGTTGTGCGGGATGGGGGTCTTGTCCTGGATGCTCGAGACCTCGAGGCCAGCAGCCTGGAGGGAGCGAATCGCGGTCTCGCGACCAGAGCCGGGGCCCTTCACGAAGACGGCGACCTTGTGCATGCCGTGCTCCATGGCGATCTTGGCGCAAGCCTCGGCAGCCATCTGAGCGGCGAACGGCGTGGACTTACGGGAGCCCTTGAAACCGACCGTACCGGCAGACTTCCAGGCGATGACGTTACCCTGGGCATCGGTGATGGACACGATGGTGTTGTTGAACGTGGAGCGGATGTGCGCCTGTCCAACAGAGATGTTCTTACGATCAGAGCGCTTGATGCGGGCGCTGCGAACGTTCTTCTTAGCAGTAGCCATGTTGCGTCAGTCTCCCTTATTTCTTCTTCTTGGCACCGATCTGACGCTTCGGACCCTTGCGGGTACGAGCGTTGGTGTGGGTGCGCTGTCCACGGACAGGGAGGCCCTTGCGGTGACGGAGGCCACGGTTGCAGCCGATGTCCATCAGACGCTTGATGTTCTGGTTGCGCTCACGGCGCAGATCGCCCTCAACCATGAGGTGCTCGTTATCGATGTACTTACGGATTGCATCGATTTCGTCTTCCGTAAGATCCTTAACGCGGGTGTCAACATTGATGTTGCACTCGTTGCAGATCTTGGTGGCGGTAGTGCGGCCGATGCCGTAGATGTAGGTCAGACCGATCTCAACACGCTTCTCGCGCGGAAGGTCGACACCATTAATACGGGCCAACGTTGGTCTCCTCTCTTAGCCCTGACGCTGCTTGTGGCGCGGGTTCTCGCAGATAACAAGAACCTTGCCGTGGCGTCGGATGATCTTGCACTTATCGCACATCTTCTTGACCGAAGGACGTACCTTCATCGTTCTTCCTCTCGGTAGTGCTCAAACTACAAACGTACATATCTACTCGCCCAGCCGCAGGCGTTAAAAACGATAGGCTGGATACACATGCAAACGCGACCGCGGGCTGAGCACTCCTGCGATCGTGGGGCTTGCACTATGCTCGCTATCTTATTTGTAGCGATAGGTGATGCGACCGCGCGTCAGGTCGTACGGGGAAAGCTCCACGACAACCTTGTCGCCCGGGAGAATGCGGATGTAGTTCATACGAATCTTGCCCGAAATGGAGCAGAGGACCGAATGACCGTTCTCGAGCTCAACGCGAAACATGGCGTTAGGGAGCGGCTCAGTGACCGTACCCTCGAGTTCGATAGCATCTTCCTTCTTCACAAGCAATCATCTTTCTCTAGAAAACGACAGCAATTGAGCATTCTATAACACAGCGTGCATAGAACATGGAAATTCGTAATCGTTCCACAACTGGAACGATTACATGGCACCACCCTGCATGTTGCACCACTCGCCGCGCTCGTCGGCGGTGAGAATCACGGGGCCGTCTTCCGTGATGGCGACCGTGTTCTCATAGTGCGCAGCGGCCAGGTGGTCGTTGGTGGAAACAACCCAACCGTCAGCTCCGGTGGAAACATGGTTGGAGCCCAAGGTGATCATGGGTTCAATGGCGATAACCATGCCCGCGCGCAGAAGCACTCCCCTACTTGGCTTGCCGTAGTTGGGGACGTTGGGCTCCTCGTGCATCGCACGGCCCACGCCGTGACCGACGTAATCGCGCAGCACACCGTAGCCGTGCGACTCCGCGAGGGTCTGAATGGCATAGCCCACATCGCCGATGTGGTTACCGGGGACCGCGGCCTCGATGCCTGCCTTCAGGCAGTCGCGAGTGATAGAGCACAGCTCAACGACCTCGGGCTTAGGGGTGCCGCAGAAAAACGTCCAAGCGTTATCCCCCACCCAGCCGTCGACGATCGCGCCGGTATCAACCGAAACGATATCGCCTTCGCGCAGGATCACGTCGGGATTGGGGATGCCGTGAACAACCTGGTCGTTGACCGAAGCGCAGATGGTTCCCGGGAACCCGCAGTATCCCTTAAAGGCGGGGATGCCACCGTGCATGCGGATAATCTGCTCGGCGAGCTGGTCGAGTTCGAAGGTCGAAACGCCGGAACGAACCATGGCCCCAACATGGCGGAGCGCCATCTTAGATAGCGCTCCAGCCTTTTTCATCTCTTCGATTTGTTCCGCAGACTTGATCTTGATCATAGACCGAGAACTTCTTTAACCTCGGCGTACACGACGTCGGGGTTGCGGTTGCCATCGACAGCCTTGAGAATGTCCTGACCGCGGTAGTACTCCACCAGCGGGCTCGTGCTCTTCTCATAAACATCGAGACGGTTCTTGATGGTCTCGGGCTTGTCGTCGTCGCGCTGGTACATCTCGCCAGAGCAAGTGGGGCACACGGCATCAGAAGCGGTACCGGTGTAGCCGCACTCACGGCAGGTGCGACGCGAAGACAGACGACCGATGATCACATCGGCAGGCACATCGACCAGAAGAGCGCAGTCGAGCGAGCGGCCCATGGAGGCAAGCTCGGAATCGAGAGTCACGGCCTGAGCGGTGTTGCGCGGGAAGCCATCGAGGATGAAGCCCTTCTGGGCGTCATCGGCGCCAAGGCGCTCCTTGACCAGGTCGATCACAAGCTGGTCCGGAACGAGCTCGCCAGCATCCATATACTTCTTGGCCTGAACGCCCAGCTCGGTACCGCCCTTAACGGCAGCACGGAGCAGGTCGCCCGTGGAGATGTGAGCAACGCCGAACTCGGCAACAAGGCGCTGAGCCTGCGTGCCCTTACCGGCACCGGGGGCTCCCAAAAGTACGAGGTTCATAGGATGACTCCTTCTTCCTTACTTGAAGAATCCGTCGTAGTCGTACATCTTCATCTGGCTCTCGACCTTAGCGATGGTGTCAAGAACAACACCGACCATGATGAGGATCGAGGTACCGCCAAAGGCACGGATGAGCGTGTTGCCGGTGAAGCTGAACACGATCGAGGGCACGATGGCGATGACGGCCAGAAAGACCGCAGAGGGCAGCGTGATCTTGGAGAGCGCGTTCTTGATGTAGGCAGCAGTAGCGCGGCCGGGGCGCACGCCGGGGATAAAGCCGCCCTGCTTCTGCAGGTTGTCGGCCGTGTCGTCCGGGTTAAACACCATGGAGGTGTAGAAGTACGCGAAGAACACGATCAGGACCACGTTGAGAATCCAGCTAATCCAGCCCGAAGAGAGCGCATTGGCCACAACCTGGATCCACTCGATGTTCGGGAAGAACACGGCGATCTGAGCCGGGAAGTACAGCAGCGCGCTCGCGAAGATGATGGGGATGACGCCGGCGGTGTTGACCTTGATCGGCAGGTAGGTCGACTGACCACCCATGATGCGACGGCCCACAACGCGCTTGGCGTACTGCACCGGGATGCGACGCTGACCGCGCTCGATGAAGACGATCAGCGGGATGACGATCAGGATGACCAGGCAGACCACCAGGGTGGTGATCAGGCCGGAGTCACCGCTCTCGACACTGGAGTAGATCGACTGGGGCAGACCGGCCATGATGTTCGCAAAGATGATCAGGCTCATGCCGTTGCCGATACCGCGCTGGGTGATCAGCTCGCCGATCCACATGATGAGCATGGCGCCCGCAGTGAGCGTGCCCACGATCATGATGTCGAAGATGATCTCGGGAGCCTCGGCACCGGTGAAGCTGATGCCAAAGCTCTTGAACAGGAACAGGTAACCGATCGAGTTCAGAAGACCCAGAGCGAGCGTCAGGTAGCGCGAGTACTGCGTGATCTTGGTCTGGCCGACCTCACCCTCGCGGGCAAGCTCGTGCAGGGAGGGAACCACGGCCTGGAGCATCTGGAGAATGATGGAAGCCGTGATGTAGGGCATGATGCCCAGCGAGAACACAGAGACGTACGCAAGGGCGCCGCCGGAGAACAGGTTCAGCAGGGCCATGGCACCGGACGCGACCGAGTTAGACTCGGTACTCGCGAAAAGGCCCGTTATCCCCTGGAAGGGGATACCGGGCACGGGAATGTGCGCACCAATACGGTACAGCACAAGCATGGCGATGGTGAAAATGATCTGGCCGCGCAGCTCCTTGATACGGAATGCGTTTTTGAGACCATTTAGCACGGGAGCTCCACCGACCCTCCGGCCGCCTCGATCTTGGCCTTGGCAGAAGCCGAAGCCTTGTCGACCTTGACCGTGAGCTTCTTGGAGATCTCGCCGTTGCCGAGCACCTTGACGGGCTCGAACTCGCTCTTGGTGATACCGGCAGCCTTGAGAGCCGCACCGTCGACCACAGCGCCGTCCTCGAACTTCACGTCAAGCGTGGAGACGTTCACAGCGGTGTACTCGATACGACGGGGGTTGCGGAAGCCGGGGAGCTTAGGCAGACGCATCGCGAGCGGGGTCTGGCCGCCCTCGAAGCCGGCACCCTTGGTGCCACCGGAGCGGGAACCCTGGCCGTTCTGGCCACGGCCGGCAGTGGTGCCGTTACCCGAAGAATTGCCGCGACCGACGCGCTTACGCTTGTGCGTGGAGCCCGGTGCGGGAGTAAGATCGTGAAGCTGCATTACTACTCCTCTACAATCTCGACAAGATGCTTGACCTTGAAGAGCATGCCGCGAACGCTCTCGTTATCAACGATCTCGCGCTCTTCGCGGATGCGGTGCAGGCCGAGGGCGCGCACGGTCTTGACCTGATCGGCCTTGCAACCGTTGGTGCTGCGGACCTGACGGATCTTGATGGTGTTAGCCATTCCTACTTCACCTTCCCGGTAAACATCTCGGAAACGGTGATGCCACGACGAGCGGCAACATCCTCGGGAGCAGAGAGCTCCTTGAGGCCCTCGCAAGCGGCCTTGATGATGTTCAGGCCGTTGTCGGTACCGAGAGACTTGGACAGGACGTTCTTGATGCCGGCGAGCTCGAACAGAGGACGCACGGCGCCACCGGCGATAACACCGGTACCGGCGACTGCCGGCTTGATGATGATGCGGCCAGCGCCGAAGTGGCCGATGACCTCGTGAGGAATGGTGCCATCCTCGGTCACGGGCACGTGGAACATGTTCTTCTTGGCGTCGAGCGAAGCCTTGGAGATAGCCAGGGGCACCTCAGCGGACTTGCCCATGCCCAGACCGACGTTACCCTTGCCGTCGCCCACGACAACGAGGGCAACGAGGGACATGCGGCGACCGCCCTTGACGGTCTTGGAAACACGGTTGATGAAAACGACGCGCTCCTCGAACTCGGAGGCCTCGCGCTGCTTTTGATTACGAGCCATGTGCTACAAACCTCCTAGAACTTGAGACCGGCGGCGCGAGCACCGTCGGCGAGGGCCTTGACGCGACCGTGATAGACGCGGCCGCCGCGGTCGAAGGTGACGGTGTCGATACCGGCCTCGAGCGCGCGCTTGGCGACGAGCTCGCCGACCTTCTCGGCAGCGGTCTTGTTCGAGGTGCTCATGCCCTCGAACTCAGCCTCGAGCGTCGAAGCAGACACCAGGGTCTTGGAGCCCTCGGTGTCATCGATGATCTGGGCGTAAATGTTGGCGTTGGTGCGGGTAACGCGCAGACGCGGACGCTCGGCGGTGCCGGCGACCTTGCCGCGGACACGACGCTGACGACGCTTGAGGCCTTCCCTCTTCGCCTTATGCTTATCCATGCTAAAAACTCCTTAGAGATTAGTGCCGGCACCTAACGGGGTGACGGACTTTGCGCAGTGCAGACGATCTACTACTTGGCAGCCTTGCCGAGCTTGCGGCGGATGTGCTCGCCAACGTAGTGGATACCCTTGCCCTTGTAGGGCTCGGGCGGACGCTTGCCGCGGATCTCGGCGGCAACCTGGCCGACCTGCTGCTTGTTGATGCCCTTGACGTTGATGTGGGTGTTGTCGGGCACCTCGAAGGTGATGCCTTCGGGAGCTGCATAGTTGACGGGGTGAGAGTAACCGAGGGACAGCTCGAGGTCCTTGCCCTTGAGCTGGACACGGTAGCCGACGCCCGCGAGCTCGAGGGACTTGGTGAAGCCCTCGGAGACGCCCTCGACCATGTTGGCGATCAGGGCACGGGTGAGGCCGTGACGGGCACGGGTCTCACGCTCATCGTCGGGACGAGAGACGGTCAGAACGCCATCCTCGACCGTGATGGTCAGCTTCTCATAGAAATCGTTCTCAAGGGTGCCCTTGGGGCCCTTGACGGCAACGTGGGTGCCGTTAACTGTCACTTCGACTCCGGCGGGAATCTGGACAGGCTTATTACCGATACGAGACACGGTGATCTCCTTTCCTTCTACGCGCCGAATCTATTACCAGACGAAAGCGATGACCTCGCCGCCGACACCGTTGGCACGGCAGTCGCGGTCGGTCATAACGCCCTTGCTGGTAGAAACGATCGCAGTACCAAGACCGCCGCGGACGCGGGGGAGGTCCTTCACGCCAGAATACTTGCGCAGACCAGGCTTGGAGATGCGGCGGATGCCGTTGATGACCTTAGCCTTCTTGGGACCGTACTTAAGGGTGATGTGAAGGGTCTTCTGGGGCTCGGTATCCTCGACCGTGTAGCCCTCGATGTAACCCTCCTCGTAGATGACACGAGCAATCTCCACGAGCTTCTTGCTGCTCGGCATGGAGACGGTGGCCTTGTTCGCAGAGTTAGCGTTACGAATGCGCGTAAGCATGTCTGCGATCGGGTCTGTGACGTTCATGCAGATTCTCCTTCGTTCTTGATGAACACGTGCAGTGGTTCTCTTTCGCCCCTAGCGAGAGAGCCTGCCTCGCACGTTCTTCCTTGCAACGCGGCTGCACACCGCGCGCACTGGTAGTGACTTACCAGCTGGCCTTCTTGATGCCGGGAAGCTCGCCCTTCAGTGCAAGCTCGCGGAAGCAGACACGGCACAGGCCGAACTTGCGGTAAACCGAATGCGGACGGCCGCAACGCTGGCAGCGGGTGTACTTGCGGGTCGAGAACTTCGGCTCACGGTTGCACTTGACGATCATCGATGTCTTAGCCACTTATTTCCTCCTCACATTGAGTATTGTTCGCTCCGCGCGGGGCGCAAGCCGGTGCTCGCGCCCCGCGTTATCGGAGCAGATGAACCTATTTCTTGAACGGGAACCCGAAGGCGTCCAGAAGGGCCTTGGCCTCTTCGTTGGTCTTCGCGGTCGTCACGATGGTGATGTCCATGCCGCGCTGGTGATCGACGGAGTCGAAGTCGATCTCAGGGAAGATGAGCTGCTCGGTGACGCCCATGGAGAAGTTGCCACGGCCGTCGAAGCTCTTAGCGGAAATGCCGCGGAAGTCGCGGATACGGGGGATCGCCACAGAGGTCAGACGATCGAAGAACTCCCACATGCGGTCGCCGCGCAGGGTGACCTTGGCACCGATGGGCATACCGGCGCGCAGGTGGAAGGTAGCGATGGACTTGCGGGCACGGGTCACCATCGGCTGCTGGCCGGTGATGGTGCGCAGGTCGCGGACAGCGCCCTCAATCGCCTTGGAATCGGTAGCGGCCTCACCGACGCCCATGTTCACGACGATCTTCTCGAACTTCGGGATCATCATGACGTTGGGGTAGTTGAACTGGTCCTGCAGGGACTGCTTGACCTCGTTCTCGTACTTGGTCTTGAGACGCGGGACGTACTTCTCTTCAGCCATTTTCACTCCTTCATGGGGTTTTAAGCACGGGGCTTGGCCACTCGCACACATGCTGTGAGCTGCGGGTTGTCCTCGTGCCTCCTACCGTCGCCGTACCCATCATGGCTATGTTTGGGCACAACGATTCCTCGGCAGGAGCCGACAAAACAGTCGTTACTATACGCGCCTTTACGCAAAGGCGCCACAAAAAGCTTTGCTATCTGCCGAAATCCACATATACGCGATGCGGGCGTACACGGGAAAGCAAAAAGCGAACGGCCGAGCGAGGGCTGAGATACGGCGAGATCTGGCACTGCTAGGCCGTGAACGGAAAGACGCCGGCAGTGAGCTGCTCGATAGCGGCGGGTACGGCGCCCTCCCCCACCGAGCCGATATGCCAGCGCGCGGCGGCCGTAGCGGCGGGCGTGGCATTTGCCACCGCGACCGAGTTGGGCACAGCGGTAAGCATCTCGAGGTCGTTGTCGGCATCGCCAAAAACGACGACCTCATCTAGATCGATACCCAAGTGTCTGCAGATGATGTCGATGCCCGTTGCCTTGCTGTAGCCCACGGGCACCACGTTCATAAAGCCGGGCATAGGCGTGTTGAAACCGAGCCTGGGGACCCGAGCGGTCAGCTCCTCCAAAAAACGCTGGGTGCCAGCAGCGTCAGCATCGATGAAGACGTTCGCCTTGACGATAGGAACGTCCGGCAATTCGTCGCAGACGATCGGGCTCTTGGCGTAGGACGGAAAGATCGGCGCAAGCACGTCGCGCTCGCCGCAAACAAGAAAGACCTGCGCCCCTTGGAAACAAATTACGCCTGCGCGTGGAACTTCGCGGACCGCCTCGACCAGAGAACACAATCCCTCGCGATCGAGATACTCCTCGTGAATCAGCTCGCCGGCTGCATAAACCTGCATGCCGTTGGTAGCAAGGGCCGTCTGCACGCACGCGGTATCGCCACCGAACGCCGGCAAGATCGCCGGCAGAGCGCGGCCGCTCGCGGGACCTGTATAGAGTCCGGCGTCGAGAGCTGCGTGGAAGGCCTCGATGACGGCGGGCTCAACTACGCTGCCACCGCGCGGCAACAGCGTTCCGTCGATGTCGCTCAGGATAAGCTTGATGGACATGGACTCCCCTTGTCTTTGATCCTCGCGGCCAGTCCGCGCACACGCGCCCACTCTAGCGCTCAGCGCGCACATGGGTCAACGTTTTACGAGCATAGACGCCTAAAAGCGTCCAGAGCTCAGCCGTCTCAAACAAATTTGAAAAAAGTTCTTGCGCAAACGGTTTTCATCCCGTATAGTTCTTTCTCGTTGCTTGGGGGCGTAGCTCAGCTGGGAGAGCGCTTGACTGGCAGTCAAGAGGTCAGGGGTTCGATCCCCCTCGTCTCCACCACTAGTAACTTCAAGGTCTCAACGTTGGTTGGGACCTTTTTTGTTATCTCCCCACGGGGGATCGAACCCCGTTCGGGGCGCGGAGCTGAGGAAACGCGAAGCGTTTTCCAGCGAAGCTCGCAAGGAGGCCGCAGGCCTCCGCAGCGAGGGCGGGCGGCCTCGCCGCACGCGGATCCCCCTCGTCTCCACCACTAGTAACTTCAAAGGCTTCAACTTCGGTTGGAGCCTTTTTTGTTGCCCGTCCACGGGGATTGAACCCCGTTCGAACGATAACCATGTGCATAAAAGTGCCCCCGTCACTCGCCGTTCGAGAAGCGGGGGCGTTGCGTAGCCAGACCTGCCGCGCGCCAAGCAGATAGGCAGCGCGAAGCTAAGTGCAAAACCAAGCCCTTAGTTCATCGGCTTACAGAGCAGCGATAACCTCGATCTCCACAAGGCCACCGGCGGGGATGGCGGCCACCTGAACGGCGCTACGGGCGGGGAACGGGGCCTCAAAGTGCTTGGCATAGACCTCGTTCACACGGGCAAAATCGGCGATGTCAGCCAGAAAGACCGTGGTCTTGACCACGTTGGCCATGGTCGCACCGGCCTCGGCCAGCAGATTCTCGATGTTCGTGAGAGACTGCTCAGCCTGCGCCTCAACGCCCTCGGGGAGCTTTCCGGTTGCAGGGTCGAGACCCAGCTGACCAGACATATACAGCATGTTGCCCAGCTTGACACCCGGGGAGTACGGGCCGATGGCGGACGGGGCGTTATCAGAGAAGATGGCTTCTTTGTTCATGAGGTCTCCAATCAAAGGTGAAACAACATTGCCCGCAATCATAACCCAAGGGCTCCGGGTCCGGCCGCTCTAAGCAACCCCTCCCCCGCCCAACTTAATCATCGGGCTCTGCTCAGAATGCCGTGTGACTAGCAGTCCGCACGATGTGGCGCATAACAACCCGCCGTATCGCCCCGCGCATCCGACAGCTCAATCGATCCGCATGCTCACCACAGCCGCAATCTGCGTGCAGAAGAGCAGCCTTGCCGGTACGAAATGCCCAGCACGCTATACTCGTTTAAATCAAACCTCAAACAAGAAAGCAGCTCATGACGCACAACGCGCGCACTTATCACCTTGCCCGGCCGGTCCACCCCGAACTACTCGCGCCGGCGGGAGGGCCCGAGCCCTTCGCCGCCGCCGTGGCGGCCGGGGCAGACGCCATCTATTGCGGTATGGGCGAGTTCAACGCACGGCGTAAAGCGCGCAACTTTGACGACGAGTCGTTCCGGGTCGCCTGCCGCACCGCGCACCTCGCCGGCACGCGCGTGTACGTGACCGTCAACATCGTGATCAAGGATGAGGAGATGCCACAGGCCCTCGAGCTGATCCGACGCTGCGCATGCTTAGGCGCAGATGCCTTCATCATTCAGGACTGGGGTCTCTTCTTTGAGGCCAGGCGGCTGATGCCTCAGCTCGAGACCCACATCTCGACCCAGGCAAACATCCACGACAAGCGAGGTGCCGAGTGGTGCCGCCGTGCCGGTGCAGACCGCGTGACGCTTTCCCGCGAGCTCTCGCTCGAGGAAATCAAGGAAATCTCTGCCGTCGACATCGATCTCGAGATTTTTAGTCACGGCGCCATCTGCTTTTGTTACTCCGGCCTGTGCGAGCTTTCGAGCTTCGCCTGCGCGGGTCGCTCGGCAAACCGAGGCATGTGCGCTCAACCCTGCCGCCTACCCTATGAGGTGCTTGACGAGCACGGCCAGGTTGTTCCCACGTCTGGGCGCGAGCGCGCGCTCTGCCCACGAGACAACTGCACAATCGACCTGCTCCCCGAGCTGCTTGAGGCCGGCGCCGGCGCCCTCAAACTTGAGGGCCGCATGAAAGCACCCGACTACGTGCATTCCATCTGCCACGCCTACCGTGGCCAGCTCGACGACGTCCTGGCAGGAAAGACTCCCGCCACCGCCGATGTCGACGTGCGTCACCGCACGCTTAAGCGCTGCTTCAACCGCGACTTTACGACGGCCTACCAGCATGGAATTTCGGACGACTCGATGATGAGCTACGAGCGTTCGAACAACCGCGGCCAGATTGTGGGCACCACCCTTGCCAGCGAGCGTGTAAAGACAACCGGCCTGCATGCCGATGACCGTCGCGCGCGCGCCGCCATGACGACCATCAAGCTCAGTGAGCCCGTGGGCGCCGGCGACCTGCTTGAGCTCCGCCATGACCACGAGCCCGAGAAGTTCCTGACCGTCATCGCCCAAGCGGACGCCACCGCGGGCTCAACCATCACGGCCAAAACAGCGCGCGTCATGCCCCAGGGCTGCATCGTTCGCCTCATTCGTAGCCAAGCGGCTCTCGATGCAGCCGACGCCGCGCTCAAGCGCGAGATTCCCCGCAAGCGCGCCGTTGATGTCCAGATTGTCTCGCATTTGGGCGAGCCGTTCTCGGTCACCCTTACGTGTGCCGACGACCCGAGTTTCCGCGCCACCGCCACCGGCTTTACCGTTGAGGCCGCGCGCAGCCGCGCGGTAAGCGCCGATGACCTCATCGAGCACGTAGGTCGCATGGGCTCTTCCCCCTTTGAGGCTGCAAGCTTTGATGTCTCGCTCGACGAAAACTGCGGCATGGGCTTCTCGGCCGTGCACAAAGTGCGCGCGCATGCCTGTGAAATGCTCGAGCAGCAGATGCTCACGGGCTACGCCGAACGCGCCGAGGACCTCCAGGCACTCCCCGCTTTTAGCGAAACCGCTTGCTATACCAAAACCGCAGATCCCGCGCCTGCGAGTTCTGGGCAGAGCGCAAAGGCTCGTTCCGTCGAGATCTGCGCCGTTGCCCCCTCCTTAGAGGCAGCCCAAGCTGCCCGCGAGGCAGGCGCAGAGCGCATCTATATGTCTGTCGACTCCCTGGTGGAGGCGGAACTCACGCCTCAAACCGCGCAGGAGCAAAACATCATCCCCGTCCTCGACGAGGTGTGCCGCGCGGTCGACCATGCGCGCCTGGACCCCTGGGTGGCGCAATGCGTGCCTGTTGCCATCGGCAACATCACCGAGCTCGCACTGGCTCAACACATGGGCGCCGCACCCGAGATCCGCGGGTGCCTACCCGTTCACAACGTAGCCTGTATGCGCGCCCTGGAGGAGCACGGCGCCGCTGGCATCTGGCTCTCCCCCGAGCTCACCCTGGCCGAGATCGAACAGATTGCCCCCTATGCGCAGGTGCCACTGGGGCTCATCGTCTCTGGTCGCCCGCGCGTCATGACAAGCGAGCATTGCATCTTGCAAGTTATGGATCGATGCGTTCACGATTGCTCTCGCTGCACCCTGCGCAAGCGCGCCTTTGCACTTAAGAACATCGACGGCAAGATTCTGCCCGTTCGCACGAGCCTCGAGGGACGCTCGCACCTCTTTGATGCCTACTCACTCGACCTGGCGCCGCAAATCCCGGCGCTCATGGCCTGCGGCGTGACCCGTTTTGCCGTGGATGGCACGCTGTGCAGTCCTGACGAACTGGCGCGCCTCGTAGCACGCGCACAGCGCGCCGTAACTGCAGCCAAGGCAGGACGCAAGCCCGCACCGCGCCTTCAGGGAGCAACCTCTGGCTGCCTGTTCGTGGGAATCTCATAGCCGTGAGCACCACGAATGCAAGCTCCATAGCGGTTCTGTACCAGGACGAGTACCTGCTCGCGGTAGACAAGCCCGCCGGCACCATCGTGCACGCAGACGGCACAGGCACACATACGCTTAGCGATAGTGTTCGCTCGATGCTGATTGAGCACGACGAGACCCAGGCAGCAAAGGAGCTGCAGGCAGTTAACCGCCTTGACCGCGAAACCACAGGAATCGTCCTGTTCTCGCTCTCCAAGGAGACCCAGCCGGCCTTCGATGCGCTCGCGTCGGCCCACGATACGCAGAAGCACTATCTCGCCATATGCTGCGGCATCCCCACCTGGAAGAGATCGCTCATCGACACCCCCATTGCACGCGACCGACATGACGGTCGCCGCATGCGCACCGGCCCCTCAGGCAAACCGGCTCAGACGAGCGTCACCGTCCTGCAGACGCGCAAGCGAGCCTCAACCGCACCCGATCTGGCGCTGCTCGATATTCAACTCCTCAGCGGACGCAAGCATCAGATCCGCGTGCACCTCTCTTCGCAGGGCCTCCCCCTTCTAGGAGACACCCTTTACGGACGACCCGTGCGCGCGGGAGCCACTGGAAAGCCCTATCCCCTTATGCTGCACGCGTACCGCATGGAGTTTGAGCACCCCGTAACCGGCGAACATGTGCTCATTCAAGCGCCGATACCGGCACGTTACAAAAAGCTCTTCCCCGGCATCGAACCCCAGGGGCATCTCAATCGATAAGATCCAAACAAAAAAAGGACCCCGAGACGAACCTCGAGGTCCTTACAAGCTCTGTGCCGGATGGCTTAGAACTCAGCGTTGCACTTCTTGCAGACACGCAGCTTGTTCTTGCCGTCCTTCTTGTGGCCAACGCGGGTAGCCTGGCCGCACTTGGGGCAGACGAGCTGGACATTGGAAGCATCGATAGCAGCCTCAACGCTGATGATGCCGCCCTGCTGGTTCTGCTGGTTGGGCTTAACGGCCTTCTTGGCGATGGCCACGCCCTCGACAACGACCTTGCCCTCAGAGGGAAGCGCGCGCAGGACGGTACCCGTCTTGCCGCGATCCTTACCGGAGAGCACCTTGACGTTATCGCCCTTCTTAATGGACATAGACATAACGGTCTCCCCTTACTACAGGGTCTCGGGTGCAAGCGAGACGATCTTCATGTACTTGCGGTCACGAAGCTCGCGAGCGACGGGCCCGAAGATACGGGTGCCGACGGGCGAACCATCGTTGTTGATGACAACAGCAGCGTTGTCGTCAAAGCGGATGTAGGAACCGTCCTTGCGACGGATCTCCTTCACGGTGCGAACGACGACGCAGCGAACGACGTCCTTCTTCTTGACATTAGCGCCCGGGGTGGCCTCCTGCACGGCAGCGATGATGACATCGCCAACACCGGCGTAACGGCGCTTAGAGCCACCGAGCACCTTGATGCAGCGAACCTTGCGCGCACCGGAGTTGTCGGCAACCGTGAGCATGGTTTGCATTTGAATCATGGTAGTTCCTCCGAAAGAGAGTTCGATGAGAGGTGCAGGCACCCAATGCGGGCGGCGGATCGCCGCCCGAGTGGATGCACATCATCGAGGAAGCGTTACACGTCGATTACGCTTACTTAGCGCGCTCGATGATCTCGACGAGGCGCCAGCGCTTCATCTTGGACATGGGGCGGCACTCCATAACGCGGACGGTATCGCCCACGCCAGCCGTGCACTCCTCGTCATGAGCGTGAAGCTTCTTGGTGCTGGTCATCATCTTGCCGTACTTGGGGTGGCGCTTGCGCTCCGTGATCTGGACAACGATGGTCTTGTTGCCCGAGATGGAGACGACGACACCCGTACGGACCTTACGCGAGTTACGCGCGACAGTCTCAGTCATGCTCTACTCCTGCCTTACTCTGTGGCAGCGGACTTCTCCGCTGCGATCTGACGGGCGCGCTGCTCCGTGAGGACACGAGCGATGTCCTTCTTCACGGTCTTAACGCGAGCGGTGTTGTCCAGCTGGCTGGTGGCCATCTGGAAACGAAGGTTAAAGAGCTCGGCACGGCCTTCCTTCAGCTTCTCAGCAAGCTGGTCGTCCGAAAGCTCACGAATCTCTGCGGGCTTCATTAGTTCTCCCCCTCGGCCTCATCGGCCTCGTTCTCTGCGGTCTCGCGGACAACGATCTTGGTCTTGATGGGCAGCTTGTGCTGGGCAAGGCGAAGAGCCTCGCGAGCGATCTCGTCGCTCACACCGGCGATCTCGAACATGATGCGGCCGGGCTTGACAACGGCCACCCACTCCTCGGGGTTACCCTTACCAGAACCCATGCGGGTCTCCGCAGGCTTCTTCGTGATGGGCTTATCCGGGAAGATGGTGATGTAGACGCGGCCGCCACGCTTCATGTAGCGGGTCATAGCGACACGAGCGGCCTCGATCTGACGGTTGGTGATCCAGTGGGCCTCGAGAGCCTTCAGACCATACTCGCCAAAATGCAGCTGGGTGTTACCCTTGGCCTGGCCCTTCATGGAGCCACGCTGCACCTTACGGTGAAGAACACGCTTAGGGGCAAGCACTACTGACCCCTCCTCTCGTTGTTACGACGACGGGGGCGCGAGGTGCCCTCGAGAGCCATGTTGGGAACAGGCTGGCCAGGGAGCTTCTCGCCCTGGTAGATCCAGACCTTCACGCCGCAGGAACCCATGGTGGTGCGGGCGACGGCCGTGCCGTAATCGATCTTGGCACGCAGGGTGTGCAGAGGCACGCGACCCTCGCGGTACCACTCGCGGCGGCTCATCTCGGCACCGCCAAGACGACCGGAGCACTGGATACGAATACCCTTGGCGCCAGCCTTGCGGGCGGACTGAACGGCCTTGCGCATGGCGCGACGGAAGGCAACGCGGCCCTCGAGCTGCTCGGCGATGGACTGAGCAACGAGGCTGGCGTCGAGCTCGGGGCGCTTGACCTCGATGACGTCAACGGAGAGCTGGCCCTTCTGGACACCGGCGACCTTCTCGAGGTCGGTGCGCAGAGTGTCGATCTCGGCACCCTTCTTGCCGATGACCACGCCGGGGCGAGCGGTGAGGATGATGACCTTCACCTTGTCGCCGGCGCGCTCGATCTCGACGCGGGAGACGGCGGCGCGGGCGAGACGCTTCTCGAGGAACTTGCGGATAGCAAGGTCGTTGCCGAGGGTGGTGGCGTAATCCTTATCGGCGAACCAGCGGGAGCGCCAGTTCTCAGTGATGCCGAGACGGAAGCCAGTAGGATAGACTTTCTGACCCATTGCGCTTATGCCTCCTTTCGAGGAGCGACGATGACGGTGATGTGGCAGGAACGCTTGAGGATGCGGGACGCGGAACCCTTGGCGCGAGGACGGATACGCTTAAGCGTGGGGCCCTCGTCGACATAGGTGGCAGCGACGACCAGGTCGTCGGCACGCATGCCGTTGTTGTTCTCAGCGTTGGCCACGGCAGAACGGAGAACCTTCTCGACGTCGACGGCCACGTGGCGGTCGCAGAACTGAAGGATCTCGAAAGCCTGGGCGACAGACTTGTTGCGGATCAAATCGACCACAAGGCGAGCCTTGCTGGGGGACACGCGCACGTACTTAGCCGTGGCACGGACCTCGCGGGTCTCGGTATTAGTTGCCATTTACGATGAACCCCCCTATTTGGCCTTGTGGCCACGGAACGTACGGGTCGGTGCGAACTCGCCGAGCTTGTGACCAACCATGGACTCGGTAACATACACGGGCACGTGCTTGCGACCGTCGTGGACGGCGATGGTGTGACCGACCATCTCGGGGAAGATGGTGGACGCGCGGGACCAGGTCTTCACGACGTCCTTCTTGCCGGCCTCGTTCATCGCGGTGATACGCGAGAGGAGGCGAGTCTCCACAAACGGGCCCTTTTTGAGACTTCTGCTCATAAGTGCTAACTCCTAAAAACTCGGTATCGACTACTTCTTGCGACGACGGATGATGAGGGCGTTCGACGTCTTCTTCTTCTTGCGCGTACGCAGGCCCTTGGAAGGCTTGCCCCACGGAGAAACAGAAGGACGACCAGAGGTGTGGTTCTTGCCCTCGCCGCCGCCGTGCGGGTGGTCGACCGGGTTCATGACCGTACCACGGACGGTAGGACGGACGTTCATCTTGCGCTTACGGCCGGCCTTGCCGATGACGATGTTGGAGTGATCGGCGTTGCCGACCTCACCCACGGTGGCACGGCAGGTGATGAGGATGCGGCGCATCTCGGAAGACGGCATACGCACGATGGCGTACTTGCCCTCCTTGCCCATCAGCTGGCAGGAGTTACCGGCGGAGCGGGCGATAGCGGCGCCCTTGCCCGGCTGGAACTCCACGGCGTGGATAAGGGTACCCACGGGGATGTCAGCGAGGGGCAGAGCATTGCCCGGCTTGATGTCGGAATCAGAACCGGAGGTGACGGTGTCGCCGACCTTCAGGCCCTTGGGAGCGAGGATGTAGCGCTTCTCACCGTCAGCGTAGTGGAGGAGAGCGATGCGAGCAGAGCGGTTGGGGTCGTACTCGATCGTGGCAACCTTGGCGGGCACGCCGTCCTTGTTGCGCTTGAAGTCGATGCGACGATACTGACGCTTAACGCCGCCACCCTGGTGACGGACGGAGATGTGACCGCTGTTGTTGCGGCCAGCCTTCTTGGGGAGCGGCTCGAGAAGAGACTTCTCGGGCTTGCTCGTGGTGATCTCAGAGAAGTCCGAGATCGTCTGCCAACGCCTACCGGCGCTGGTCGGTTTAAGGTGCTTTACAGCCATTACCTATCCCTTTCGAATCAATCCGCTAGCCATCGCAAGCGGGGATCGCGGATGCGATGACACCGGATTTACCACGGTACCGGGCGGCTCCATTTTGAGTACCCGGAAAAGTACCCTCGCCTCCCTCTCGGGAGGCTCGGACAAAACAAGACTTAGGCCTGAGCGGCGAAGATCTCGATGGACTCACCCTCGGCGACGGTCACGATGGCCTTCTTCCAAGAGCGGGTCTTGCCGGCGACGTAGCGCACGCGCTTGGTCTTGGGCTTGACGTTCAGCGTGTTCACGCTGGTAACGTGCACGTTGAAGATCTCCTCGATCGCGTCGCGAACCTGCAGCTTGGTGGCAGACTTGGCAACCTCGAACGTGTACTTGTTCTGCTCCATCATGTCGTAGGACTGCTCAGAAACGATGGGGCGGATGATGATCTCGTGTGCGGTCATTTAAGCAAGCACCTCCCCGAAGTGAGCGGCAACATCGGCGGGCATCAGCAGGGCGCCGTTGTTCAGGAGGTCATAGGTGTTGGCCTCGTTCGGCGTGATGATGAACGTCTTGGGGATGTTGCGGAAGGACAGGTAAGCGTTGACGTCCTCATCGCGAACGATGATGGTCAGACGCTTGCCCTCAAGGCCGAGAGCCTTGAGCATGGCGACAGCGGCCTTGGTGGACGGCTTCTCGAAGCCGTAGTCGTCAACGAGAACGAGCTCGTTGTCGCGCACCTTAGCGGAGAGGGCAGAACGCATAGCGAGCTTGACCTCTTTGTTGTTCATGCGCTTGGTGTAGGTGCGGGGCTTGGGGCCGAAGACGACGCCGCCGTGACGCCACTGAGCGGCACGGATGGAGCCCTGACGGGCACGACCGGTGCCCTTCTGACGCCAAGGCTTCTTGCCGCCACCGGAGACCTCGGAACGGCCCTTGGTGGACTGGGTGCCCTGACGCCAAGAGGCCTGCTGGCACTTGACGATGTGGTGCATAACGTGGATGTTCGGCTCGATGCCGTACACCGCGGGCGCGAGCTCGGTCTCGACGACCGTCTTGCCCTCGCTGTTCTTTACTTCAAACTTAGACATGTAAGTGTTCTCCTTGGTATGACTCTGGACCTGATGGGTCTGGGCCCTTAGGCCATACGGATGGCGACCAGGCCATTCTTGCCGCCCGGGACAGCGCCCTTGACAAGAATGAGGTTCTGCTCGGCATCGATGCGGACAACGGTGAGGTTCTTCACGGTCACGCGCTCATTGCCCATGTGACCGGCCATCTTAACGCCCTTGAGGACGCGCGCGGGGTAGGCGCACTGACCGATGGAGCCCGGGTGACGCTGGAAGTGGGAACCGTGGGTCATAGGACCGCGACGCTGACCCCAGCGCTTAATACGACCCTGGAAACCCTTACCCTTGGAAGTACCGATGACGTCGACCTTAGCGACATCAGCGAAGTCTGCGACGGTGACGACGTCGCCGACCTTGTGCTCATCGGCGGAGGCGACACGGACCTCACGCAGATAGCGGACGGGCTCGACGCCAGCCTTGGCGAAGTGACCAGCCATGGGCTTGTTCACGTTCTTGGCCTTGATGTCGCCGAAACCGATCTGGACGGCGTTGTAGCCGTCGGTTGCCTCAGTTTTAACCTGCGAGACAGTGCAGGGGCCAGCCTGGATGACCGTGACGGGGACGATGTTGTCGTCCTCGTCCCAAACCTGGGTCATGCCGATCTTGCGGCCGAGAATCATGCTGATCAAAATTGATCCTAACTCCCGGTGGTCTTGGGACAACGTAAGCACCCCTTGCGCTTACCCCCTAGAGGACCACTACGAACATTTTTGTGCCGCCAGCCTTGCATCCTAGGCGCGTCCATTTTGCTCGCGACAACCCATTTACGCAGGCAAAATGTCCAGCCAGAATCCTCCCCTGGTCAGGCACAGCTTGTTTAGTATACACGCGGGCGGGCGTATCCATATTTCTCTCACAATGTTTTCGCTGCTCCTGGAGGGTGTCGCCGGGGTTTTAGTGCCGGCCTGCGGTTGCTGGCGGGGGCGTGGAGAGTCATTTGTGTCAAATTGCGGACAGTCCTGCTCGCACGAAGGCGCCACTGGCGTCTTCGGCTCGTGCGGAACTTATTTGGCACAAAGGACTCTCCGCGCCTCGCATGGCGTTAACCTAGCCGGGTCCAAAACCCTGACGCCACCCTGCACAGCGAATACTTGCTCGAAGCGGCAAGGGTATTGGTTGCAGGTCAAACTTCTGCCGAGGAGCTCTCTTGGGTTGCGGGGTGGAGATTTTTATCTTTCCACCTTGGTCGCAATGGGATTTTTTACCGCAAACATCCCTCAGGCGATGAGCAGGTTAAAGAAGACGGCCTCTCCCCTGCGATTCCGAAGGCTTTACCTCGGTCAATCCTTGGCGGGGTCGGCGAGGCCTCTGTAGGTGAAGCGTTCGGACTCCTCGTTGTAGTCGAAGAGCATGATGGCGCAGTTGGGGAGGCGGCCGGGGAGGGCCTCGGGGGCGGGGGCGGCGGAGCGGATGAATTGGCGGCAGGCGCTGCCGTGGGAGATTGCAAGGAGCGTGCCCGTGGACTCGTTGTTCATGCGGGCGCGCAGGGCGGCCAGCATGCGAGCCTCCAAGGCCTTGTTGCCCTCGCCGCCATAAGGCACGAGCTCCTCGCCGGGATCCCAGACGTCGGTGGGGAGGTCGGCGTGAGGGCCGCCTTCGAAGACACCGTAGGCGCGCTCGATGATACCGGGCTCAGGCTCAACCTCACCGGCAAAGCCAATGCCCGCAGCCACGATGGCCGCTGTGGCACGGGCGCGGCCCAAAGGAGAGGTCACGATCGCATCGGGATGCACCCCATGCGCGGCAAGCCATGCAGCAGCACAGCGAGCCTGCCTCTCCCCCGCCTCGGTCAAAGGTGAGTCGCATTGGCCCTGCACAAGCTTGGCCACGTTGTACTCCGTCTGACCGTGACGCATGAGGTACAGCTTTTTCATAGGGCCTCTCCCTTTCCCGCAACCGGAAGCGATGACATTCCCGCCATCTTAGCGCTTGCCCCGCCGCGTTGTCCGGCTCACGCCCCGCTCTCAATACGGTCATGCCCCATGGCGCGATACTTGGCGTAGCGCTGCTCCACAAGATCGGCGACATCAAGGCGCCCAAGCGCAGCCAAGGCACACCGCACCTCGGCAACCACCGCGCGAGCAATCTCTACGTGAGTCATCCCCGTATCGTCGATGATGCCGTCGATGAGACCGAGGCCCAAAAGGTCGGGGGCCGTGAGCTTAAGTGCCTCGGCGGCCTCGTCGGCGCGCTTGGCGTCTTTCCAGAGAATGGATGCGCAGGCCTCGGGACTCACGACCGAGAACGCCGAACTCTGCAGCATGTACACGCGGTCTGCCACCGAAAGTGCGAGCGCGCCGCCCGAACCGCCCTCGCCCGTCACAACGGCTACAGTCGGCACGGCAAGGCCACTCATCTCCATGAGGTTGCGCGCGATCGCCTCGCCCTGGCCGCGTTCCTCAGCGCCGACTCCGCAGAAGGCACCCGAGGTATCGACCAGGCAAAGCACCGGGCGTCCGAACTTTTCGGCCTGTTGCATGAGCCGGCGCGCCTTGCGGTAACCCTCGGGATGGGGCATGCCAAAGTTGCGACACACGCGCTCCTTGGTCGTCACTCCCCGCTCGATCGCAATAACCGTCAAAGGCACGGAGCCAATCCACCCGATGCCGCCGACAATCGCCCCGTCATCACCAAAGGCCCGATCGCCATGCAGCTCAATAAAACCGTCGAGGCCCAGACGCAAGACCTCGGCTGCGGTCACACGATCGGCCGAGCGCGTCATCTTTACGATGTCCAGCGCGCATCCGGGCGCGGCGGCACTACGGCGGGAACGAGCGCGCTTGGGGAGCCTGCCCGCATTCGTCATCTCGTGCGGAGAGCCGGCCACGGGAATGCTCCCCGCATGGAGCGCCAGCAGCTCGCCGACGGTGGACGCCATCTCGCCTCGCGAGACGATCATGTCGCAAAAACCGTGCTCGAGCAAAAACTCCGCGCGCTGAAAGCCCTTGGGCAGGCGCTGGTGCATGTTCTGCTCGATCACGCGCGGACCAGCAAAGGCCACAAGGGTGTCAGGCTCGGCCAGGATGATGTCGCCCTCCATGGCAAAGCTCGCTGTCACGCCGCCGGTCGTAGGGTCGGTAAGGACCGTAATGTAGAGACCTCCCGCCTCAAAATGACGCCGAACCGCGGCAGAGACCTTAGCCATCTGCATGAGCGAGGTCATGCCCTCCTGCATGCGCGCGCCGCCCGAAACGGTAAACCCAACCACCGGAAGCCCCAGGTCGCGCGCACGCTCAAACGTGCGGCAGACCTTCTCGCCCACCACAGAACCCATGGAACCCATCATGAACTCGGCGTTCATGCAGAATATCGCGGTATCGTTCCCGCAGATCCGAGCGCGCCCGCACACCACAGCGTCGGCCTCACCCGAGGCGCGGTGCGCGGCCTCGAGTTTCTTGGCATATCCCGGGAAGTTCAGAAAGTCTTTGGGTGCCAGATCGGCATCCCACTCCTCAAAACTCCCGGCGTCGACGGTCATCTGCAGGCGAGCCCGGCCAGAAACGCGTTGATGCTTACCGCAGCGCGGACAGACCTCCAGGTTTTCGCGAAGACGTGCCTCGTCGATGATGCGACGGCATGCTGGGCACTTAACGAACACGTGGCGCTCGGGGAACTCCGCCGCGCCCTCGGTCAGCGGCCCCTCGAGGACGTTGGCAGACTTCTCTTTTCTACTGATCCTCATAGAGGTGCCCCATCAGGTCGGTATGGTAGTTGCCGGAGACGAACTCCCGGTTCTGAAGGATGTCGAGTTGGAGCTCGCTGTTCTCCTGCACGCCCTCGATCGCCAGCTCGCCGAGCGCCGAGCGCATCTTGCGTAGGGCCCCGTCGCGCGTAGAAGCGTGCACGATTACCTTGCCGAGCATCGAATCGTAGTAGGGCGGCACCGTGGCCCCCGGGAAAAGGGCACTGTCAAAGCGAACGCAGGGGCCGCCCGGCACGCGCAGGCTGCTCACCGTTCCGCACGATGGCAGCAGATCGGGCGTCTCGGCGTTGATGCGACATTCGATGGCGTGGCCGCACACCGGAACGTCTTGGTACCCAAAGGGCAGCTCCTGGCCAGATACCACCCGCAGCTGCCACTTCACCAGGTCGACGCCGGTAACGAACTCCGTAACCGGGTGCTCCACCTGCAGACGCGTGTTCATTTCCATAAAGTAGAAGCTGCCATCATCTGTATAGAGAAACTCGATTGTGCCGGCGCCCGTATATCCCACGGAGCGCGCAAGGTCGCGCGCGGCTTTGTGCATACGCGCACGGATGTCGTCGCGCTGCGTCAGACAGGGCGCGGGGCTCTCTTCGACAAGCTTCTGGTTTCGACGCTGCACCGAGCACTCGCGCTCGCCAAGCGAGCATACGTTTCCATGCGTATCGGCCATGACCTGAACTTCGACGTGATGCGCGGGCGCGATGAACTTTTCCATGTAGCACGCGCCGTCGCCAAAGGCGGCCTCGGCCTCGGCGCGCGCCTCGGCAAAGGCCTTGCCGGCGTCTTCTGCACGCTCAACCTTGCGGATGCCGCGACCGCCGCCGCCCGCCCGCGCCTTGATGAGCACCGGGCAGCCGATGCGCTCGGCCTCGGCAACCGCCTCCTCGGGGCTTTTAAGCAGGTCGCAACCGGGGACGATGGGCACGCCTGCCGCAGCAGCCGTACGCCGCGCAGCGTCTTTGTCGCCCATACGCTCGATCACCTCGGCCGCGGGTCCCACAAACGCAAGACCGTACTTCTCGCAATCGCGCGCAAAGGCCGCGTTCTCCGAGAAGAAGCCGTAACCCGGATGGATCGCCGCAGCACCGGACTTGATCGCGCAGGTGATCACGGCGTCGTCGTTGAGATAGCTCTCGGCAGGCCGCGGCCCACCGATGCAGTAGGCCTCGTCGGCGAGGCGTACATGGAGCGCATCGCGATCGGCCGTCGAATAGACCGCGACGGTCTTGACGCCCATCTCGCGGCACGCGCGGATCACACGCACCGCGATCTCGCCGCGGTTGGCGATCAGCACCTTATCGAACACGTGGCCCCCTCTTTATTCCTCCCGCACGAGCGCAAACGACATGCTCGCCGTGCAGCACACCGTGCCCGCAACGCTCGCCGTGCCTTCCGCGAAGCGAAACGGGCCGCGTGCCCGCGTAATCTTGCAGGCAAGCTCGACCGTATCGCCCGGTCGCACGGCATGCCGAAAGCGCACCTTATCGAGCGTCGCGTAAAAGGGAGTCGCACCACGGGCGTCCTCATCGTCTGCCAGAAGCACGCAGCAGTTCTGCGCGAGCATCTCGCACAGAATCACGCCGGGAACCACGGGGTTGCCCGGGAAGTGCCCTTGCAAGAAGTACTCCTCGCCGGTGATGTGCAGGCGGCCATGTGCCTCGCCGTCTACGACCTCGGCCTCATCGAGCAGAAGCATCGGCTCGCGATGCGGAAGCAAGCGCTTAAGTTCCTCTTTGTCCATGGCTCCTCCTACGCGATCCTCATGATGCAGCTGCCGTACTCAACAAGGTCGCCGTCGGCAACGCATATCTCAACGACCTCGCCATCTGCCTCAGCGGTCACTTCGTTGAGCAGCTTCATGGCCTCGATAATGCAAAGCGTCTGCCCGGCCTCGACCTTTGAGCCCACGTGCACAAAGGGCTCGTCATCTGGTGCCGGGGCGGCATAGAACACACCCACCATGGGCGAGCAGACCTCAAGGGCGCTCGAGGCCGTCTGCGTGGTCCCAGCTTTAGCCTCATCTGCGGAGCCGGGCTCCCCCTGCACCGCCGGAGTGGGGCGCTGCTCGAGCGCTGCCGGCGCTGCAACCGTTACAGGCACCGGCGCCAGTCCGGCAACCGGTGCAGCGGCGGGCAGGGCACCCACTCCGCGCTCAAGCTCGATTGCCGAGCCATCGGGCTCTTCAACGCGCACGCGCGTCAGCCCGCGGCCCTCCATGACATCGGCTATCTCGGCCAGCCTTTTGGAATCCATGCTTAGCTCCTTTGGTATCTGCGCAGCGCGAGGGCGGCGTTATGCCCGCCAAAGCCCAGATTGGTCGAGATGGCCCAGGCAAGATCGGCGCGCACGGCACGATTGGGCGTGTAGTCGAGGTCGCAGGACGCATCGGGCGTCTCGTAATTAATGGTCGGCGGAATAATCCCCTGTTCAAGCGCCATAGCGCAGGCCATGGCCTCGATCGCACCCGTGGCGCCGATCATGTGCCCCGTCATCGACTTCGTTGAGGACACATGCGCCGCGCGCGCCGCGTCCTCGCCAAGTGCGCGCTTAATCCCCGCCGTCTCTGACGAGTCATTGAGCTTGGTTGAGGTGCCGTGCGCATTGATGTAGAGGCCCTCCGCCGGCTTTACGCCACCCTCGGCAACCGCCAGCGAAATTGCCCGCGCGATGCCCGCGGCCTCGGGATCGGGGCTCGTGATGTGATAGGCGTCATCGGTGTTGCCGTAGCCCACCACCTCGGCGTAGATGTGCGCACCGCGCGCCTCGGCATGAGCCATGCTCTCGAGCACGAGCACGCAGGCGCCCTCCCCCATCACGAAGCCGTCGCGATGCGCGTCGAAGGGACGGCACGCGGTTGCCGGGTCGGGATTGGTTGTCAGTGCGCGGCAGGCCGCAAAGCCCGCGATGGATTCGGGGATGATCGAGGCTTCCGCACCGCCAGCGAGAATGGCGTCGGCGTAACCGTGCTTGATGGCGCGGAACGCCTCGCCGATCGCGTGAGCCGAAGTCGCGCAGGCGGTCACCACCGGCAACGTGGGTCCGCACGCCCCATGGCGGATAGCGATGTTGCCGGCCGCCATGTTCGAGATCATCATCGCGATCATGTAGGGCGAAGCGCGGCGCGGGCCACGGTCGTTGATCGTAAGCACGTTCTCGACGAGCGTCGTCATGCCGCCCACGCCAGAGCCCACATACACACCCAAGCGCTCGCACGCGATCGCGCCCTGCACGTCAAGTCCTGCGTCGTGCATCGCTTCGTCAGAAGCGGCAAGTGCGAACTGCACGTTAGGGTCGAGGTGCTTTGCCTCGCGCTTGCCAAAATAGGCGTTCGCATCGAACCCCTTTACCTCGGCGGCGACCTTAACGCTAAAGCCCTCGGTATCAAAGTGAGTAATCGGGCCGATACCGGACGTACCGGCGCACATAGCGGCCCAGGTCGCAAGCGCCGTATTGCCCAACGGCGATATAGCGCCCATGCCCGTGATCGCAACCCTTTGTTCCATATGGTTCTCCCTTATCAAAACATGCACCATGCGGGCGGCGCTACATGGCCATGCCGCCATCAACACGAATAACCTCGCCGGTCACGTAGCCGGCGGCGTCACTTGCCAAAAAGCGCACGACCGCCGCGACCTCTTCGGGCGCAGCCAGACGGCCCAACGGGATACGCGCCTCGCTCTCCTCGCGCGCACGCACAGGCATCGCATCGGTCATGTCGGTCTTCACAAAACCTGGAGCAACCACGTTGACAGTCGCACCAAACGGAGCCAGCTCGCGGGCCGCCGCCTTACTCAAGCCGATAAGCCCTGCTTTGGAGGCCGCATAGTTCACCTGGCCCGCATTGCCCATAAGGCCCACCACCGAACCGATGCTGACCACGCGGCCGCCGCGCTGTCGCATAAATTGCCTGTTGAGCGCACGCACGGTGTTAAAAGCCCCCTTGAGATTCACGTCCAACACGCGCTCGAAGGCATCGTCTCTCATGCGCATGAGCAACCCGTCACGTGTGACACCTGCGTTGTTGACGAGCGCCCAGACCGAGCCAAAATCATCAAGAACCGCACGCACGGTGGCGTTTACTTCCTCGGAGTTCGCAACATCGCAGCGATATGCCCGCGCCGTGCCGCCCGCCTGCTCGCATGCCTCCATCGTCTCGCGCGCAGCCTGATCGTTGCCCGCGTAGACGATCGCGACATCAAAGCCATCGCGCGCCAACCCGACCGCGCAAGCGCGCCCGATTCCGCGCGAGGCTCCCGTCACGAGAGCCACACGCCTCGACGCATCGCGCTCAATCGCGCCCGTGGTATCCAAAGCCATATCTGGCCCCTCTCCTATGCCAACTCCGCAGCCACACGTGCCACGTCTTCTGCCGTCTCGCAGCTCAACACATGCGCATCGTTGAGTGTTCGTTTAACGAGCCCCGCAAGCGTCTTGCCGGGGCCTACCTCGACAAACGTGGTGATCCCCTGCCGCTCCAGCTCGCGCAGTGTCTCAACCCACTGAACGGGCCGGCACACCTGTTGCGCCAAAAGATTCGCGGCCTTCCGCGCATCAGACGGATACGGTGCCGCTGTCGCGTTCGCGATCACCGGGATCGCCGTCGGGCGCAATCCGTTGCCATGCTCGAAGTACTGACCAAGCCCCGCTGCGGCATCTGCCATAAAGGGGCTGTGGAACGCGCCGGAAACCGCAACGCGCATCGAGCGGCCACCCGCCTCTTTGACGAGTTCGTCGAGTGCGTCGCAGGCGCCAAGCGAGCCCGCCACCACCGTCTGCTTAGGACTGTTGAAGTTCACGGCCCAGCAGTCCTCTCCCGCCTGCGCGGCAAGCTCTTTTACGCGCTCCGCGTCGAGCCTGATTACAGCGCGCATGGCGCCCGGGTGACACGTCGCCGCCGCGGCCATAAGCCGCGCCCGCTCGCACACAAGCTCGAAGCCCTCGCGCATCTCAAACGCGCCGGCAAACGTGAGTGCCGCCACCTCGCCTAGCGAAAAGCCTGCACATGCTACGGGAACCACCCCGCGCTCGCGCAGGGCCTCAGCCGCTGCCAGGTCGTGCACAAAGACGCATGGCTGGGTGTTTTCCGTCTGCGAGAGCTCCTCCTGAGACGCGCATCGGCACATCTCGGTGGTTCCCGGGCGCACCTGCTCGGCCGCTGCAAACACCGCAGATGCAGCAAGCGACGCGTCGATAAGGTCAACGCCCATGGCGGGGTGTTGTGCACCTTGTCCCGCAAACAGAAAGGCTACGCGCTCCATGCAGCAGCCTCCGCAAGGACGCGTTCCGCGCCTTCTACCAGGTCTTGTACGATCTCGCGCGCAGGTTGACGCTTGTCGACCATGCCGGCGATCTGCCCGCACAGAAAGGAGCCCTCGGCGTAGTTGCCGTCTTGTGCCGCCTTGCGAAGCGCACCCGTACCAAACGTGGCAAGCTCGTCTGCCGAAGCACCGGCGTTTTCGCGACGGGCGTACTCGTTGCTAAAGGGGCTCTTGAGTGCACGCACGGGATGCCCGGTCGAGCGACCCGTGGCACGCGTGGAGGTGTCCTTCGCCTTGATGACGAGGTCTTTGTAGACCTCCGAAACCGTGCACTCGTCGGCCAACAAAAAACGCGTTCCAACCTGAACGCCGCAGGCGCCGAGCATGAGCGCTGCCGCCACACCGCGGCCGTCCGCAATACCTCCGGCTGCGATTACGGGAATCTTAACGGCGTCCACAACCTGCGGCACAAGCGCCATAGTCGAGGTCTCGCCTATGTGCCCGCCCGACTCGCCACCTTCGGCCACCACGGCAAAGGCCCCCGCGCGCTCAACCAGACGCGCCAGCGCCACCGAAGCAACCACGGGGATAACCTTGATTCCGGCCTCGTTCCACGCCTTCATGTACTTGGTGGGATTGCCGGCGCCGGTAACCACCACAGGCACGTTCTCCTCGATCACAACCCGCGCAACCTCATCGACATGAGGACTCATGAGCATAACGTTGACGCCGAACGGCTTGTCTGTCACTGCTCGCAGCTGCCGGATCTGATCGCGCAACCACGTGGCGTCTGCATTCATCGACGCGATGATGCCCAAGCCACCTGCCTCAGACACCGCCGATGCGAGCGAGGCGTCGGCGATCCACGCCATGCCGCCCTGAAAGATCGGTGCCTCGATTTCCAGCAGTGCGCAAAGAGAAGTCTTAAGCATCGTTACTTCTCCAGAAGGGCCTCGACGGCATCGGCAAACGCACCGACGGTCTTGGGGCTCTCATCGGGATCGAGTTCGATGCCAAACTCGTCCTCCACCGCCACGACAATCTCCACGGTGCCAAGGCTGTCGAGGCCAATCTCCTCCAGCGTAGAGGCGGGCGTCATCTCGACGTCCTCGAGGCCAGCCGTCTCGCGGATGATCTCGCAAACGCGCTCAAAGGTCTTCTGATCTGCCATGTTGTTCTCCTTTTGTTGTGGGCATATGCGCCCCTGTACGGTTATCTATGTGTTCTTGCTACCAACGCAGCAGGTAACCACCTATATCAAGGCCCGCGCCAAACCCTACAAGCGCCACGATTTGGCCCCGCTTGAGCGCACCGGCGCGGTTGAGCCTATCGAGCGCATACGGGATGCAGGCGCTTGAGATGTTTCCGGTGTGTTCGAGCGTGCGCACAACCCGTGCATCCTCGACCCCCAGCCTCTTGACGGCCTGGGCCAAAATTCGCTCGTTTGCCTGATGGAATACAAAGTGGTTGATGTCCCCAACAGAAACCCCGGCCGCACCGGCAAGCTCGGTCACCATGTCGCAAATCGCAGAAACGCCGAACTTGAATACCCGGCGGCCGTTCATGCTGAGCACGCTCGCAGCCGGACCCTCGCTGCCACGAGATTCCCTAAAAGGCGAGGTTCCTACGATACCCGGGACTTCCAATGTCTCCACCTCGGGTAGGGTCTTGAGTGAGACGGCCAGCGGCGAGTCGCCGCCCGCATCCACCACCGCTGCCGCGGCGCCATCTCCAAAGAGCACGCAGGTGTTGCGATCACTCCAATCGAGCACACGGCTCATCTGTTCGGCGGCGACCACCAACACATTCTTGGCGCGTCCGCGCGCGAGATAGCCTTCTGCAACGTCGAGAGCAAAGACAAATCCCGCGCACGCAGCCGAGACATCAAATGCCGGGCACGTAGCACCCAGGCGCTCTGCGATGGCACACGCCTGAGCCGGAACAAGATGGTCGCCCGTTGTGGTGGAGCAGATGATCAGATCAAGATCTGACGGGGCGACGCCCACCATCGACATGGCACGCTCAGATGCCGTGACGGCAAGGTCGTCAAGCGTCTCGTTCGTACATACGCGACGACTCCTGATGCCCGTACGCGTAAAGATCCACTCGTCCGAGGTGTCTAGGAACTCGGAAAGTTCAGCGTTGCTGACGCTGCGCTCCGGCAATGCCGAGCCCGTCCCTATCACACGCAGACCCATGCTCACCCCTCTCCTATTTGTTGACTGGTTAACATCTGGTAGACAGAATACTCTTTTGTAGAGGCTTTGTTAACCGGTCAACATCTTTATGCGCAAACGCAACACACAGCGCACACCGTTTGTCTAAAAATCGCTAGCGTGAAAACCCCGCATGCGAGAGCTGCCACGATAAGGCCTCGTGAAACGCAAAAAGCCCCGCAGCGCCAAGGCTGCGGGGCTTTCCGAGTCAAAGTGCGGGATACAAGCTTAGAGCTTGATCTCGATGTCGACGCCGGCGGGAAGGTCGAGACGCATCAGCGAATCGACGGTGCCGCTGGTGGGGTCGAGGATGTCGATGAGGCGCTTGTGGGTGCGCATCTCGAACTGCTCGCGGGAGTCCTTATCCACGTGCGGCGAGCGGATGACCGTGTACAGGTTGCGCTCGGTGGGCAGGGGGATGGGGCCGGAAACGCGGGCACCGGTCTTCTGAGCGGTGTCAACGATGAGCTTCGCGGACTGATCGACGACCTCGTGATCATAGCCCTTGAGGCGGATCCTGATCTTCTGGCTAGACAACGTAAACCTCCAAATGGCTGCGAGGATGCCCTCGCTTAGTTACTAAGGGACAGCGAGGACTTAGGCCTGGCCACCGTTCTTGCTGATGACCTCGTCCACGATGGACTTGGGCGCGGGCTCGTAAGAGTCGAACTGCATCGTGTAGGATGCGCGGCCCTGGGTCTGGGAGCGAAGGTCGGTAGCGTAACCGAACATCTCGCCCAGAGGCACCTTGGCGCGGATGACCTTGGTGTTCTTGCGGTCCTCCATGCCCTCGATGTTGCCACGACGGCTGGAGATGTTGCCCATGACGTCGCCCATGTACTGCTCGGGGGTCTCAACCTCAACGGCCATGACCGGCTCGAGGAGCTTAGGATCGGACTTCTTGAGGGCGTCCTTGATAGCCATGGAACCGGCGATCTTGAAGGCGGCCTCAGAGGAGTCGACCTCGTGGTAGGAACCGTCGAACAGGGTCACCTTAACGTCGAGGACGGGGAAGCCAGCGATGACACCGGTCTGCAGCGCCTCCTGGATGCCCTTGTCGATCGAGGGGATGTACTCCTTGGGCACGACACCGCCGACGATAGCGTTGACGAACTCGTAGCCGAAGCCCTCTTCCATCTTCTCGAGCTTGATGACGGCGTGGCCGTACTGACCGCGACCGCCGGACTGACGGACGAACTTGCCCTCAGCCTTCTCGACGTCGTGACCAGCGGTCTCACGGTAGGCAACCTGGGGCTTACCGACGTTAGCGTCAACCTTGAACTCGCGGAGCAGACGGTCGACGATGATCTCGAGGTGCAGCTCGCCCATGCCGGCGATGATGGTCTGGCCGGTCTCGTGGTTGGTGGACACCTGGAAGGTCGGGTCCTCCTCGGCGAGCTTGGTCAGAGCCATGGACATCTTGTCCTGCTCGGCCTTGGTCTTGGGCTCGATGGCAACGTCGATAACGGGCTTGGCGAACTCGATCTTCTCGAGGACGATCTCACTACCCTCGGCGCACAGGGTGTCGCCGGTGGTGGTGTTCTTGAGGCCCACGCAAGCGACGATGTCGCCGGCGGAAGCGTTGTCGCGGTCGATACGCTCGTTGGCGTTCATCTCGAGGATGCGGCCGAGACGCTCGCGCTTGTCGTTGGAGGCGTTGACCACGTAGGAGCCAGCCTCGGCAACGCCGGAGTACACGCGAACGTAGGTGAGCTTACCGACGAACGGGTCGGTCATGATCTTGAACGCAAGGCCGGCGAAGGGCTCGTCGAAGCTCGCGTGACGCTCGAGGGTGTCGCCGGTGTCGGGGTCGGTACCCTGGACAGCGGGGACGTCGAGCGGGCTGGGCAGGTAGTCGACAACAGCGTCGAGCAGCTCCTGCACGCCCTTGTTCTTGTAGGCAGAACCCACGAAGACGAGGTTGAGCTCGTTGGAAAGAACACCCTTACGAAGAGCAGCCTTGAGCTCCTCGACGGTGATCTCCTCCTCCATGAGGATCTTCTCCATGAGGGCGTCGTCATAGTTGGCGGCGGCGTCGAGCAGCTCCTCGCGCTTCTCAGCGACGATCTCGGCGAACTCGGCGGGGATCTCGTCCATCTTCTCGGGGTAGGTCATACCCTTGTCGTCGGCCTTGAAGTCCCAAGCCTCCATGGTGACGAGGTCGATGAGGCCCCAGAACTGGTCCTCGGCGCCCATCGGAACCTGAGCGGCGACGGCGTTAGCGTCCAGACGGTCCTTCATCGTCTCGATGGCGTTGAAGAAGTCGGAACCCACGCGGTCGTACTTGTTGATGAAGGCGATGCGGGGGACGTTGAAGGTGTGAGCCTGACGCCACACGGTCTCGGACTGGGGCTGAACGCCGGCAACGGCGTCAAAGACAGCCACGGCGCCGTCGAGAACGCGCAGGGAGCGCTCGACCTCGGCGGTGAAGTCCACGTGGCCCGGGGTGTCGATGATCTGGATGCGGTAGTCGGTACCGTCCTTCTTCCAGAAGCAGGTGGTAGCAGCGGAAGTAATGGTTACGCCGCGCTCCTGCTCCTGAACCATCCAGTCCATGGTGGCAGCGCCGTCATGAACCTCACCGATCTTGTGAGTCTTACCGGTGTAGTACAGGATGCGCTCGGTCGTGGTGGTCTTACCGGCGTCGATGTGGGCCATGATGCCGATGTTGCGGGTATCGGCGAGATTGTACTTAGCCTTAGCCATAAGTCTCGGTTCCTTCCCGGATTACCAACGATAGTGAGAGAACGCGCGGTTGGCCTCGGCCATCTTGAAGACGTCCTCACGCTTCTTCACAGAAGCGCCCACGCCGTTGGAGGCGTCGAGGATCTCGTTGGCGAGACGCTCAGCCATGGTCTTCTCCTTGCGAGCACGGCTGAAGTTGACCATCCAGCGGATGGCGAGCGCGGTGGAACGACGGGAGTTGACCTCCATAGGCACCTGATAGGTGGCGCCACCAACGCGCTTGGGCTTGACCTCGAGGGTCGGGCGGATGTTGTCCATGGCCTTCTTGAAGGTAGCGAGGGCGTCGCCGTCCTCGGACTTCTCGGCAACCATGTCAAAGGCGCTGTAGACGATGCGCTCTGCGGTGGCCTTCTTGCCATCAAGCAGAACCTTGTTGATGAGCTGCGTCACGAGGCGGTTGTTGTAGACGGAATCCGGCTGGACCTCGCGGCGGTTTGCTGCTGCACGACGCGGCATGTGAAATCTCCTTGCTATTGTCAATCAGCGGGCGTGCCCGCCGATCAAGCTATCAGATCAGGTAAGTACTTACTTCTTGGGGCGCTTGGCACCGTACTTGGAGCGGGACTGCATACGGTTCTGCACGGAGGCAGCGTCGTAGGAACCGCGGATGACGTGATAGCGAACACCGGGGAGGTCACGCACACGGCCGCCACGGATGGCGACGATGGAGTGCTCCTGGAGGTTGTGGCCCTCACCGGGGATGTAAGCGGTGACTTCGATGCCGTTGACAAGGCGCACACGGGCGACCTTACGAAGAGCCGAGTTCGGCTTCTTGGGGCTGGTGGTGAACACGCGGGTGCACACGCCGCGCTTCTGCGGGTTGTGCTGCAGAGCAGCGTTCTTGGACTTCTTGGGCACGGAATGACGGCCCTGGCGAACCAGCTGGTTAATAGTAGGCAAAGCGTACTCCTTTTCGAAATGATTCCAGCTCTTTACTGTGCAACGGCTTGAATCGAGGGGTCAGCATCCCCCTGCGAAACACGCAGTTCATGAGAATACGAGCATCGACCTGCAGTGTCAACACACCACGCCGCCGGGCGTATCTGTATTTTCGGCCAAATCCGTACAACCTTCACAAATGAATACGGGCTCGACGATGCATGAAAAAGGGCTCGCTCCCCTTGCAGGAAGCGAGCCCTTAAGATCTTGCGATCGGGTGCAGGCCGGACTTAGTCCTCCTGCTCCTCCGGATGCAGGTCATCGGAGTCGACCAGCTGGTTCAGCAGCTCGTCGAGCGAGGACATGTCCTCGTTGATGACGTCGGAGCCGGAGTCCTTCTTCTCCTGAGCGGGAGCGCCAAGCATCTCCTCGTCGGAGTCGAAGTGATGGCGCGGAGCGCTCGTGCCCAGAAGGATGTCGTCCGGACCATCGGGCGAGAACACCATCTGGAGCAGCTGTGAGAGATCCTCTTCATCAGCGACGTCGTCGTTGGTGTTGTCGAGGATGTGCAGCAGGTTGTGGCTCTCAAGACCGTCGCGGAGCTCCTCGATAGCCTTGGCGCCGATACCGTCGATGCGCAGCAGGTCCTCCTCGGACTTGCCCACCAGGTCGCCGACCGTCTCGATGCCGACCTCGCTGAACTTGTTGGTCCAGCGCTGCGACACGCCCAGGTCGTCGAACAGGTACAGACGCGCATCCTCGGCAGAGATCGTGCGGCCGTTACGGCTGAAGGAGCCGCCCTCGCCGTTGAAGTCGTCGTAGCCGGCCCAGTCGAGCTGCTGCGGGAGCTGCTCGTCGAGCTCCTTGAGCTCCTCGGGAGCCCAGTCGGGCAGCGACTTGGCCATGGACGATGCAGGACCGTCGACACTCACGTAGCCCTCGGGGGTACGGTAGGTCAGAACCGCGCGGTCGTAGGGCTTCAGGCCCGTGCCCGCGGGGATCTTCTTGCCCACGATGACGTTGGACTTGAGGTCCAGCAGGTGGTCGACCTTACCCTCGATGGCAGCCTCGGTAAGGACACCGGCGGTACGGATGAACGAGGCGCTGGAGAGCCAGGAGTCGATGCTCGAGGCGACCTTCAGCGTACCCAGGATCACCGGCTCAGCCACGGGGGCGGTGCCGCCACGGCGGGCAACGCTCTCGACCTCGTCGGCGAACTCGTAGCGGTCCACGTACTGACCGAGCAGGTACTTGGAGTCGCCCGGGTTGGTAATCTGAACGCGGCGCAGCATCTGACGTGCGATGACCTCGATGTGCTTGTCGTTCAGGTCGACGCCCTGGGAGGTGTAGACGTCCTTTACGTTCTCGACGAAGGTGTGCATCGTCGTCTCGATATCGGTGAGCTTGCGCAGGTTGCGGAAGTTCACGAAGCCCTTGGTGATCTGGTCACCGGCGCGGACGGTGCAGCCGTCCTCGATACCGGGCATGAAGCGCACGGACGCGGGAACGCGGCGCTCGTCGAGAATACGGGAGTGATCGTCAGCGTCGGCGATGGTGATCACGTACTCAGACTTCTCGGGCTTAATGGACATAAAGCCGGAGTAGGGAGCCAGATCGGCCTCGCGACCGAGGATCTTCTCGTTGACGTTGCCGACGACGTCGAACATACGGCCAACCGTAGGCAGACCCTGCGTAATGTCGTCGACGCCAGCCACGCCGCCGGAGTGAATGGTGCGCATCGTCAGCTGCGTACCGGGCTCGCCGATGGACTGGGCGGCAATGATGCCAACCGCGGTGCCGATGGCGACCGGACGACGGGTGGAGAGGTCCCAGCCGTAGCACTTCTGGCACACGCCGTACTTGGAACGGCAGGTGAGCAGCGCGCGCAGCTTAACCTTCTTGAGGCCCGCGTCGATCATGGTCTGAAGGTCGTCCACAGAGGTGATGTAGGCGTCCTTCTCGAACAGCACGGTGCCCTCGGCGTCCACGACGTCCTCGGAGTAGCAGCGGCCCACGAGGTCGGCGTTGATGTCGTCGGTGCCCGGGATGATCAGGTTGTAGCTCACGCCCTCGGTCGTGCCGCAGTCCTGCTCGCGGACGATAACGTCCTGAGCGACGTCGACCAGACGACGGGTGAGGTAACCGGAGTCGGAGGTGTGCGACGCGGTGTCGACCAGGCCCTTACGAGCGCCGTAGGTGGAGATGAAGTACTCCAGGGGCAGCAGGCCCTCGCGGAAGTTCGCCTTAATGGGAAGGTCGATCGTCTCGCCGGACATGTCGGCCATCAGACCACGCATGCCGCCGAGCTGACGCAGCTGGGTCTTGGAACCACGGGCGCCGGAGTCGGCCATCATGTAGATCGGGTTCTCTTCATCGAACAGGCCGAGCATCTTGGCGGCAACCTCGTCGGTAGCAGCCGTCCACTCGTTAACGACCTCGGTGTGGCGCTCCTGCTCGTTGATGAAGCCTTCCTCGAAGTACTCGTTGATCTGGTCGACGCGAGCCTGGGCTGCATCGAGGATCTGGGGCTTCTCCTCAGGAATCAGGGCGTCCCACAGGGAGATGGTCAGGCCGGCGCGGGTAGCGAAGTGGAAGCCCGCGAACTTGATGGCGTCCAGGATCGGGGCGACCTTGGCCTGCGGATAGCGATCGCAGCAGTTGGCGACGAGCTTGGCCACATCGCCCTTGACCATCTTGTAGTTCATGAACTCGTAGTCGGCCGGCAGGCACTGACGGTTGAAGATGATGCGGCCGATAGTGGTCTCGAAGCGCACGGTCTTGGAACCGGTCACGTCAAAGTCCACGGCCTCGTTCTTGCCGTTCATGACACGGAAGATCTTGGTGCCGTCCTCCAGCTCGACGTTGGCATCGGCGGCAGAGACACGAACCTGAATCTTGGCCTGGAGGTCGACCTCGGCACGAGAGTCGTAGGCGCCCAGGGCGTCATCGAAGTTGGCGAACACGTGGCCCTCGCCGGGCATGCCGTCACGGGCGAGCGTCAGGTAGTACACGCCGATGATCATGTCCTGCGACGGGATGTTGACGGGCTTGCCCGATGCCGGCGAGCGCAGGTTGTTCGAGGAGAGCATGAGCACGCGGGCCTCGGCCTGAGCCTGCAGCGACAGCGGCACGTGCACCGACATCTGGTCGCCGTCGAAGTCGGCGTTGAACGGCGAGCAGACCAGCGGGTGCAGGTGGATTGCCTTGCCCTCAACAAGAACCGGCTCGAAGGCCTGGATGGACAGACGGTGCAGGGTCGGGGCGCGGTTGAGCAGCACCAGACGGCCGTCGATGACCTCTTCGAGGATGTCCCACACAAAGGTGGCGCCGCGCTCGATGGCACGCTTGGCACCCTTGATGTTCTCGACCTTGCCAAGCTCCACCAGGCGCTTCATGACAAAGGGCTTGAAGAGCTCGAGCGCCATGGTCTTGGGCAGGCCGCACTGGTGCAGTAGCAGCTTGGGGTCGGTAACGATAACCGAACGGCCAGAGTAGTCGACACGCTTACCCAGCAGGTTCTGACGGAAGCGGCCCTGCTTGCCCTTGAGGGCCTCGGCCAGCGACTTCAGCGGGCGACCGCCACGGCCAGAGACCGGGCGACCACGACGGCCGTTGTCGAACAGAGCGTCGACGGACTCCTGGAGCATGCGCTTCTCGTTGTTCACGATGATCGCGGGGGCGTCCAGGTCGAGCAGGCGCTTCAGACGGTTGTTGCGGTTGATGACGCGACGATACAGGTCATTCAGGTCGGAGGCGGCAAAGCGGCCACCGTCGAGCTGCACCATCGGGCGCAGATCGGGCGGAATGACGGGGATGACGTCGAGGATCATGTTGGCCGGGTCGTTGTCGCCCTTCAGGAAGGCGTCGACAACCTCAAGACGCTTGACGGCCTTCTCGCGCTTCTGCTTCTGGCCGTCCTCGTCGGCGATGATCGCCTTGAGCTTCTCGGCCTCGGAGGGCAGATCGATCGCAGAGAGCAGCTCGCGAATAGCCTCGGCACCCATGTCACCGCTGAAGTAGATGGAGTAGTAACGCTTCATCTCGCGGAACAGCGGCTCATCAGAGATGAGGTCACGCTCGGAGAGCTGCATGAAGGCCTGGAAGGCGTCGGAGCGCAGCTGCTTCTCGTCGCGGCACTCCTCCTCGATGTCGACGATGCCGGCAGCGATCTCCTCGGGAGTAAGGGGCTCCTCGTCGGAGAACTCGTCGAAGTTCTCGGGGTTGCCCTGCTCCTTCAGGCTCTCGATCTGACGGGCGCACTCGGCATCGATCTCTTCCAGATCGGCCGCGAGCTCCTCGCGCAGGTCCTCGGCGTCGGCCTCGCGGGCCTCGTAGTCCACGTGGGTCACGATGTAGCTGGCGAAGTACAGAACCTTCTCCAGGTCCTTGGACTTGATGTCCAGAAGACGGCTCATCGGGAAACTCGTGGGGCTCTTGAAGTACCAGATGTGGGACACGGGAGCGGCGAGCTCGATGTGGCCCATGCGGTCGCGGCGAACCTTGGCCGTGGTGACCTCGACGCCGCAGCGCTCGCAGACGATGCCCTTGAAACGGATGCCCTTGTACTTGCCGCAGGAGCACTCCCAGTCCTTGGCAGGACCGAAGATCTTCTCGCAGAACAGGCCGTCCTTCTCGGGCTTGAGGGTACGGTAGTTGATGGTCTCGGGCTTCTTGACCTCGCCGTGGGACCAAGAACGAATCTTGTCGGCGGAGGCGAGCGAGATCTTTACCGCATCAAAATCAGTAGCTTCGAAATCTGCCACAGTCAACTACTCCTTATCGGTCGTGGTCGCGGCGAGCTCGTCGAGCAGAGCGTCGGTCGCGTCGAGGGCGGCGTCGGTGTCGAGGTCGGCCAGGTCGGTGAGGTCGGTCACGGTCTCGGCATCAGCGGCCTCGAGCGCGGCGGGCACCTCGGGCTCGGCGTCCTGAAGCGGCTCGATGTCGAGTGCCAGCGAACGGATCTCCTTGACGAGAACCTTGAAGGACTCGGGGATACCGGCCATGGGGACGTTCTCGCCCTTGACGATGGACTCGTAGGTCTTGACGCGGCCCTGGGTGTCGTCGGACTTGACGGTGAGGATCTCCTGCAGCACGTTGGAGGCGCCGTACGCGTAGAGCGCCCAGACCTCCATCTCGCCGAAGCGCTGGCCGCCGAACTGAGCCTTGCCGCCCAGCGGCTGCTGGGTCACGAGGCTGTAGGGGCCCGTCGAACGAGCGTGGATCTTGTCGTCGACCATGTGGCCGAGCTTAAGCATGTAGGAGGTACCCACGGTGATGGGCTCGCGGAACTGCTCGCCGGAGCGGCCGTCGTAGAGCACGGTCTTGCCGCGGTCGTCGAGCTGCGTGACGAACTCGGTGCGCATGTGCTCGCCGTAGCGCTCACGGGCAAGGTTCACCATGTTCTTGTTGGCACGACGGATCACAGCGGCGATCTCGTCCTCCTTGGCGCCGTCGAAGACGGGGGTCGCCGTGAAGAACGGACCGGGCACGTAGGTGTCGGAATCGTCGGACTCGGGATCCCAACCGCAGGCGGCAGCCCAGCCCAGGTGGCACTCGAGCAGCTGGCCGACGTTCATACGGGAGGGAACGCCCAGCGGGTTAAGGATGACGTCGACGGGGGTACCGTCAGCCATGTAGGGCATGTCCTCGACGGGCAGAACCTCGCAGATAACACCCTTGTTGCCGTGACGACCGGCGATCTTGTCGCCCTGCTGGATCTTACGACGCTGAGCGACGTAGACGCGCACCTGCTCATTCACGCCGGGAGCCAGGTCGTCGCCGTTCTCGCGGCTAAAGCGCACGACATCGACCACGCGGCCGTAGGAGCCGTGAGGCATCTTGAGGGAGGTGTCGCGCACGTCGTGAGCCTTGGCACCGAAGATGGCGCGCAGCAGGCGCTCCTCGGCGGTCAGCGCGCTCTCACCCTTGGGCGTGACCTTACCGACCAGGATGTCACCAGGGCCGACCTCGGCGCCGATGCGGATGATGCCGTCCTCGTCGAGGTTGGCAAGCATGTCCTCGGAGAGGTTCGGGATCTCGCGGGTGATCTCCTCGGGACCGAGCTTGGTGTCGCGGGCGTCGATCTCGTGGCGGGAGATGTTGACAGAGGTCAGCAGGTCCTCAGAGACCAGGCGCTCGGAGACGACGATACCGTCCTCGTAGTTAAAGCCTTCCCACGGCATGTAGGCCACGGTGAGGTTCTGGCCAAGGGCAAGCTCGGCGTGATCGGTCGAGGGGCCGTCGGCCAGCGGCTGGTTCTCAGACACCTGATCGCCAACGCGCACGAGCGGGCGGTAGTTGATGCAGGTGGACTGGTTGGAGCGCTCGTACTTGGGCAGGTGGTACTCGTCCAGGCCGGCCTCGGACTTCACGATGATCTTGGCGGCGTCGGCAAAGATGACCTCGCCGGCGTGCTTGGCCAAAACGACCTCGCCGGAGTCGATAGCGGCGCGACGCTCCATGCCGGTACCCACGTAAGGGGCGACGGGGTGCACCAGGGGCACGGCCTGACGCTGCATGTTCGCGCCCATGAGGGTACGCTTGGCGTCGTCGTGCTCGAGGAACGGAATCAGGGTGGCGGCGCAAGAGATCATCTGGCGCGGGCTCACGTCCATGTAGTCAACGTCGTCGGTCGGCACGTCTGCAGGGGCACCGAAGGAGCCGTCGAAGTCGCGCGTACGGGCGATGACGGTGTGAGGACGGTGGGTGTTGCCATCGGCGTCCACGGCCACGAACTCGTTGGTAACGGGGTCGATCGGGGTGTTCGCCGGGGCGATGATGTGGTCCTCTTCCTCATCGGCGGTCATCCAGTCGATGATGTCGGTGACCACGCCGTTGTGGACCTGACGGTACGGAGCCTCGATGAAGCCGTACTCGTTCACGCGGGCATAGAGCGCCAGCGAGCCGATCAGGCCGATGTTGGGGCCTTCGGGGGTCTCGATGGGGCACATACGAGAGTAGTGCGAGTTGTGGACGTCGCGGACGGCCGTAGGCACGTTGGTGCGGCGGCTGGAACCGGACTTGTGGCCAGCAAGACCGCCAGGACCCAGAGCCGACAGACGGCGCTTGTGGGTCAGGCCGGCCAGCGGGTTGGACTGGTCCATGAACTGGGAGAGCTGCGAAGAGCCGAAGAACTCCTTGATGGCCGCCACGATCGGGCGGATGTTGATGAGGCTCTGCGGGGTGATCTCGTCGATGTCCTGGGAGCTCATGCGCTCACGGACGACGCGCTCCATACGGCTCATGCCGATACGGAACTGGTTGGCCACCAGCTCACCCACCGTACGGATGCGGCGGTTGCCGAAGTGGTCGATGTCGTCGACCTTGAAGCCGGGCTCGCCAGCGGCGAGGGACAGCAGGTAGCGCAGGGTGGCCACGATGTCCTCGTCGGTAAGGACGGTGACGTCCTCGGAGGTGTCCAGGCCGAGCTTCTTGTCAACCTTGTAGCGACCCACGCGGGCCAGGTCGTAGCGCTGCGGGTTGAACAGCAGGCCCTCGAGCAGGCTGCGGGAGGCGTCGACGGTGGGCGGCTCGCCCGGACGCAGACGACGGTAAATCTCGATGAGGGCGTCCTCGCGGGTAAGGGCGGTATCGCGCTCGATGGTGCGCTTGATGACGTCGGAGTCGCCGAGCAGCTCGTAGATGTCGTCGTTGGTAACGGCGATACCCAGAGCGCGCAGGAACATGGTGGCAGACTGCTTGCGCTTACGGTCGATGGAGACCACGAGCTGGTCGCGCTTGTCGACCTCGAACTCGAGCCAGGCACCGCGGGCGGGGATGATCTGCGCCTTGTAGACCTGCTTGCCGCCGTCCATCTCGGAGCTGTAGTACACGCCCGGGGAGCGAACCAGCTGCGAGACGACGATGCGCTCGGTACCGTTGATGATAAAGGTGCCCTGATCGGTCATCATGGGGAAGTCACCCATGAAGACGAGCTGCTCCTTGATCTCGCCGGTCTCCTTGTTGGTGAGACGGACGTCGGTCAGCAGCGGCGCCTGATAGGTCATGTCCTTCTCGCGGCACTCCTCCACGTCGTGGGCGGGGTCGCCGAACTGATGCTCGCCGAACGTGACCTCGAGAACATGGTTAGAGCTCTGGATGGGGCTCGACTCATTGAACGCCTCGCGCAGGCCCTCGTCCATAAAACGCTGGAAGGACTGCTTCTGAACGGAAATGAGGTTGGGCAGCTCCATCGCCTCGGGGATCTTCCCGAAGTTTACGCGGGTGCGCTCGGTCGCCGTCACGGCTTCTGTAGTCTTCTGCACCAGGTGTTTCCTCCTTCGCGGGAAAGCGGTTGGTCGGCACAGAGTTGTGCCAGTTATCGCAACGTCCCAGTTTATCAGGTAAAAGCCGCTGGGCAAGAAAACTCTTGACCCTATTCGCTATTTAGAGTAGCAAAATTATTTTGTGCTGTTTGCGCAGGTCAGAAGCCTGTTATCGAACAGACGTTCATGGGTTTATAGTGGAGCGCCGCACACACGACGCTCCCCCATCTGTTCTTAATCCTCCAGATAGCGCGAGAGGAACTCGCGGGTACGCGGAAGCTTGGGCGCGGTGAAGATCTGTGCCGGGTCGCCGGCCTCGGCGATCACGCCCTTGTCCATGAAGATCACCTTGTCGGAGACGTTCTTGGCAAACGCCATCTCGTGGGTCACCACGACCATGGTCATGCCGCCGGCGGCCAGATCGCGCATGACATTTAAGACCTCGCCCACGATCTCGGGGTCAAGGGCGCTCGTAGGCTCGTCAAAGAGCATGATCTCGGGCTCCATGCACAGCGCGCGAGCGATGGCCACACGCTGCTTCTGGCCGCCAGAAAGGCGCGTGACCGAAGCGCGGGCAAAGTCCTCAAGCCCCACCTCGGCAAGGTGCTTAAGCGCGCGCTGCTCGGCCTCGGCGCGCGAGCACTTCTTGAGTGTCACGGGCGCGAGCGTGCAGTTGTCCAACACGTTCATGTTGTTGAACAGGTTGAAACCCTGAAAGACCATGCCGATGCTCTCGCGCAGGCGGTTCACATTCACGTGCTCGGCGGCCAGGTCCTCGCCATGGAACCACACGTGGCCGGCGTCGGGCGTCTCCAGCAGGTTGATGCAGCGCAAAAGCGTCGATTTGCCCGAACCCGAGGCGCCGATGATGGTCACAACCTCGCCGGGCATGACCTCAAAGTCCACACCGCGCAGCACGCGGTTGGCACCGAACGACTTCTCGATACCCTCGATACGGATGACCGGCTCGGCCGCTGCGTTCTTCTCCAGGTTCTCCATGATCTACACCTCCGCCTTTGCCGGAGCCACCGTGGCGTCTGAGGTGCTGCCCACCGGCTCGCTCTTTACGTTCATGCGCTTGGCCAGACGACCCAGCAGCCAGGATGCAATCGCCGTCATGATCAGGTAGAACACGGCCGCCACCAGGTAGGCGTTCATCTGCTTGTAGTAGATACCTGCCATGGTCGAGGCGGCAAAGGCCAAGTCAAACACGCCGATGACCGAGAGCACCGAGGAATCCTTGATGTTGATGACCAACTCGTTGGAGAGACCCGGGATGGCGTATTTAATGCCCTGGGGGAACACGACCTTGATCATGGCCTGCCACTGCGAGAGACCCAGAGAACGCGCAGCCTCCATCTGCCCCGCATCGACCGACTCGACGCCGCCACGCAGCACTTCCATCATGTAGGCAGTGGAGTTAAGCGAGATAACCACCAGGCCCGCCACAAAGCGCGACCAGATGGCGTTCGCCTCGCTGATCGAGAGACCAAAGCTCCTCACCACAGAAAAGCCCAGGTAGTAGACGATGACGCCCTGTACGAGCATCGGCGTTCCACGCACCACGGTGGAGTAGACCTTGGCAAAGCCCACGCCCACCTTTTTGAGCAGGCGAACAAAGTCGTTGTCGGAACGGTCGATGCGCATGAGGCGCACCGCAACGAGCAGCAACGCCAAGAAGAATGCGATAACGGTACCGAACACAGCCAGTTCGATGGTGGTCACGATGCCCGTCAGGTAGGTCTGGTGGCCCTGCTGGAACATGTAGAGTACCTGGCCCAACATGTCGTCGGGCATAGAGGTGGCAGCCGCGGCATGCGTCCACGCAGACGCAAAGCCCATCACGGCACGGTCAACCACAAACACCGCCGTAATAGCGCACACCGCGTAGGAGAGGTAGCGCAGGACCGCGCGCACGGGTTCTTTGGCAAACGGGGCGACCGCGGCATAATCGTGCCAGCGCACCAGCTTGAACACCAGGCCCACCGCCGCGAGGAGCAGCCATGCGCCCAGGATGTAGTAAAGCGCCAGCTCAACTGCGAACGAGCCGGCCAAAAAACTCATGTCAGAGCGCGGGCATGACGAGAGCCACATGCCTATAGCGGCGATGACCGACGTGCCGAGCAGCACGTAGCGGTGATCCGCCGTAACAAAATTCGCCAAACGTGAAAACGTGCGAGCCACGAAAACCTCAACTCCACTAGGTGAAATAGGGCGGAGTCTCCCCCGCCCTCAACGCAAACTATGGGTGCCGAGCGGCCGCTATGCAGGCTGACGGTCCATGCAGTCCTGCCACATCTCGAGGCGCTCGTCCTCAGAAATGCCGGCGATGATCTCGTTCAGCTGATCCAGGATCTCGTCTTGGCCCTTGGCGATGGCGGCGTTGTCGGGGTTGCCCGGGTCAGAGAAGCCCTCGCCGTCTTCCAGCTCGACCTTAACCAGGTCGGGGTAGTTCTCGAGCAGGTTGGGCAGCGACATGGACGAGAAGGTGATGGCGTCGCAGGTGCCGTTCTCGATGCCGTCGACAACCAGCGGCACGGTGGCAACCGGGGTGAGGTGGTTGACATCGGGGATCTCGGCGATCAGGTCGTCGTAGAAGGTGTCCTTCTGGCCCAGCACCGTAGCGCCGGCAAAGTCAGAAAGCTTGGTGGCAGAGGCGTACTGAGAGTCCTTCTTGACCACGATGACGACCTCGTCGTCGATGTAGGAGTCGGTGAAGTCGACCGACTCGGCGCGCTCGGGCGTCACGGACATGCCGGCGCAGATGATGTCGATGTTACCGTTGGTGAGGGAGTCGACCAGCGCGCCGAACTCCATCTTGACGGCGACGGGCTCCATGCCCAGGGCCTCGGCGATCTTCTTGGCGATCTGAACGTCATAGCCGTCGGCATAGGCGCCCGAGACATTCTCGATAGGGATGGTGGTGTCAGACTCAGACTCTTCCTGCCAGTTGTAGGGGGCGTAGGCAGCCTCCATGCCGATGCGCAGGGTCTTGCCGTCGCCGAGCACGCCCGTGGCGGTCGTGGCGGTAGAGCCGGAGGCAGCTGCAGAGTCGGTGCTCTGAGCAGCAGGGCCGCAGCCGGTGAGGAACGTGGCGCCTGCGACGGTAAAGGTCGAGAGCCCCGCAAGTTTAATAAATGAGCGGCGAGAAAGGTCAGTCATGGTCGTTCCTTCCGGTTTGTTGTAAGACCCCTTCCGTGCCCCGCAACCGGAGAGGACCCATTCCCCTCCCCCTTGCAACTCAATGCGAGAAAGTTACGTGCACAACAGCAGCCTATACCGTGAGCCATGTTCATGCGCGCCGCGCGGCCCACGCGAAACACCGCCGAAACGCAAAAGGCGGAGCCGCAACCACGACTCCGCCTTAAATCAAGGGTATAGGTACGACTCGCGTTTAGCGCTTCAGGCCGCCGCGCTCGTCGATGGCCTCCCAGAAGGCGTTCGCAAAACGCGGGTCCTCGGCAGCCATAAGGGCGTTGGTGGCCATCCAGCCAGAGGGGGTGCCGGTGTCGTAGCCCGAGAGCGGGTCGATGACCACGGCGTACATGGCCTCGCGCTCAAGGCTGCGCGCCATGGCGTCGGTAAGCTGAATCTCGCCGCCCTTGCCCGGCTCCTGATCGCCCAGCAGGTCCATGACCAGCGGGGAGAGCAGGTAGCGACCAACGATGTAGAGGTTGGAGGGAGCCTCCTCGGCAGAGGGCTTCTCCACCAGGCCAGAGACGCGCCAGACCGAACCGGGGGCCGTCTCGTCCTCGGGCTCGGCACCCTCGAGCGCACCCACGCACTCGCCAGCGATGACGCCGTAGCGCGAAACCTCCTCGGGGGCGCACGCGGCAACGGCGATCACACTCGCGCCGCCGTGGGCACGGGAGACCTCGAGCATCTTGTTGCAGATGTCGTGCGCGGGAACGATGTAGTCGCCCAGCAGGACCAGGAAGCTCTCGCCCGAGGTGGCGTCTGCAGCGGAGCGAATGGCGTGGCCCAGGCCGCGCGGCTCATACTGATAGCGGAAGTCGACCGGCATGTTGCCGGCCTCGGCCACGGCATCGGCATAGGCGTTCTTGCCGCGCTCGCGCAGCAGGTTCTCAAGCGAACGGTCGGGCTGGAAATACGAGAGCAGCTCGGGCTTACCGGGGCTGGTCACGATAATGGCGTCATCGACCTCCTCGGGATCGAGCGCCTCCTCCACGACGTACTGGATAACGGGCTTATCGAGCACCGGAAGCATCTCTTTGGGGGTGCACTTGGTGCCGGGCAGAAAGCGGGTGCCGAGACCCGCGGCAGGGATGATTGCCTTCATGGCCTGTGTAGTCCTTTCGATGCCCGCGCGGGGCATTCACTCGTCGCGGGCCTCGCGGCCGCGCGGAATATCCGCATAAGGCTAGCGCAATGTCCCTGTAACAGACCTGAAAGAAAACGAAATACGCAGGGATTACGCACAAAAGCGGGGTCCGGTTTCCCGAACCCCGCCCGATGCAAGCTATGTTGCAAACTCCGCAGACATCAAGTCTGCAAGAAGTTACTTGAGGGAGACAGCAGCGCCGGCAGCCTCGAGCTTCTCCTTGGCAGCCTCGGCGTCCTCCTTCTTGGCACCCTCGAGAACGGCCTTAGGAGCGTTCTCGACGACCTCCTTGGCCTCCTTCAGGCCAAGGCTGGTGAGCTCACGGACGGCCTTGATGACCTGGATCTTGTTCTCGCCGAAGCCCTCGAGCACGACGTCAAACTCGGTCTTCTCCTCCTCAGCGGCAGCGCCAGCAGCAGGAGCAGCCACGACGGCGGCAGGAGCGGCAGCGGAGACGCCGAAGGTGTCCTCGATAGCCTTGACGAGCTCGGAAGCCTCGAGAAGGGTCATTTCCTTAAGAGCATCGATGATCTCATCGGTGGTAAGCTTAGCCATTTCTAAGTCCTTTCGGTTTCTGCACGGTATGTGCAGAGATCTGTAAGTGTCACGATGCGCAGGCGCGCATCAGGAACGCGGCGTTGCCGCCGCGGGTGAAAGCGGCCCTTAGGCTGCCTTCTGCTCGGAGACCTGCTGGATCGAACGGGCGAGACCAGAGGAAACGCCGTTGACGCAGACAGCGATGTCGCGAGCGAAACCGTTGATGAGACCGGCGATCTGACCGAGGAGCTGATCCTTGGTGGGAAGCTCGGCGATAGCCTTAACATCGTCGGCGGAGACGGCGTTACCATCGGTAATACCGCCCTTGATCTCGAGAACACCCTTGGACTTCTCAGCGAACTCCTTGAGCGCCTTAGCGGTCTCGACCGGCTCTTTCTCGAAGAACACGTAAGCGTTAGGACCGGCGAGGATCTCGTCGATCTCGGGCTGCTCCTGGTTCTTGAGGGCGATCTTGGCGAGGTTGTTCTTGTAGACCTTCATCTCGGCGCCGCACTCGCGAAGCGTGTGGCGGAGCTCCTGGGCCTGCTTAACGGTCAGGCCGTTGTAGGAAACAACGAACAGACCAGCGTTGGCCTCGATCTGAGACTCGATCTCTGCGACCTTGTCGACCTTGTACTGCTGTGGCATGAAATACACCTCCTTGTTTTCTTTTCCGGGCACGGACCCGCCAAGTAAGACGTGACGGGGGCATGTCAGAAAAAGAAAAGCCCCCGCGCTGCATAGAGCGACGGGGGCGAGAAGACATATCTGCTCGACCACCTCGGCTGGCGGGTCTCCCCATTAAGCCCAAAGCTTATGCCCGGGCACCGGCTGTCTCTGGCAGCGGATTCGTGCGTGAACCTTTGACAGTATGGCGAGCCGTCCTCCTCTAGTCAACTCGCACACGACTTGCGCACAAACCAAGATGGCACGCCGATGACAGCCGAGGGAGGTGAAGCCGCGGCAGCGGCAAGCCCCCACGCAATCGAAGCCTTGAGCCTACGCCAATCTGCAGGGTTTTCCCGATGCCGCAGGTTCGCCCAAAAGAGGGGCGCCGCGCGCTGGAATGCGCGAGCGACGACCCGAACTCCAAGGCGCGGCAACCGGAAAAGCCTACAGCCCGGCGACGAAGCGGTCGAGGCGGTCGAGCCCCTCGTCCAGGTCGCTGTCGGAGACGCAGTAGGAAAGGCGCACAAAGCCCTCAGAACCAAAGCAGGTGCCGGGAACCAAACCCACGCCCGCCTCCTCGATGGCGCGCTGGCAGAACTGCTCGGAGGTAAGGCCCGTGCCCGCGATGGAGGGGAACACATAGAAGGCGCCCGCGGGTTCCACCACAGACAGGCCCATGCGGTGCAGGGCCGCAAGCACGCGGTCACGGCGCACGCGGTAGGTCTCGAGCATCGGGGCCGGGTCGACTGAGAGGGCGAGCGCGGCGGCGGGCATCTCGAAGGCTGCCGCGGAGGACACCATGTATTGATGCGCTTTGGCGATCTGCACGGCGAGCGAGGAATCGGCCGCAAGCCAGCCGATGCGCCAACCCGTCATGGCCCAGGGCTTAGAGAAGCTGTCGACCACCACAGTCTGTTCGCGCAGCTCGGGGTGACGCAGGGCAAAACGCTCGTAGCCCTCCTCGTACACCAGGCGGTTGTACACGTCGTCGCAGATCACGTAGATGCCCGTCTCGGCGGCTACGGTTGCCACGGCGTCGAGCGAGGCCGCATCGAGCACGCAGCCCGTGGGGTTGTTGGGTGAGCAGATGACCACGGCCTTGGTGGCGGGCGTCACCGACTCGCGCAGGGCCTCCTCGGTAATCTGAAAGCCGTTACGCGAGGTGTCCATAAAGACGGGGAACGCATGGTTCACGCGCACGATGGACTCGTACAAGCCAAAAGCCGGCGTGGGAATGATGACCTCGTCGTTAGGCTCGAGCATCGTCATGAGCGTGGCATGCAGGGCCTCGGTGGCGCCGTCGGTAACGATGACGTCCTCGGGTGCATAAGAAAATCCCTGCTTACCCATGTAGTCGCTGATCTCGAGACGCAGCGAAAGTGTGCCGTTGTTGGGCGGGTAGTGCGTCACGCCGCGGCCTAGGGCGCGCACGGCCTCCTCGCGAATGGCCTCGGGAGTGTCGAACTCCGGCTCACCGAGCGCGAGCGCGATGCAGCCCGGGTGCTGGGCGGCAAGCGCATTGATGCGGCGAATGCCCGATGCCTTGAGCCTGACCAGCGAATTGTTGAGAGAGCGCGGCATGGCGATCCTATCCTACGTTCGTTTTTGCGCATAAAGGATAGTCCAGCGCCGCGCCTTTGTGCAGTAGGCAATTTTGCCGAGGCGTGCGAGGGGCGCGCAGGACTCCCCGCACGGGGCAGCTGCGACAACGATTGCGCCTGTCTGAAAGATGGCGGATTATCTTGAACAACAAGACTGATGGCGAAGGGAGGCATGGTGGAGAGCCAGACAGGTACAGCCAAGGAACACGTTCGGCACGCGGAGCGCGCAATCGTGCTGATCGATGGCTCGGATGCGGGCGACATGATCGCGTCGTTGCTGCTCGAGGACTTTGCCGACGCCCTGCGCGCCTATGCCTGGATGTCCGGTGCGAGCAAGCCGCAGGTCGAGCGAGTCAAAATCAACGAGCCTGAGCGCGCCAACGCCCCAGACGAGCCCGCCGCGGATGCAAGCGCAACCGTGCCCTCCACCTCTGCCTCTCCCACGAGCGCCCTCGCGGCAAGCGCCACGGAGCTTGAGTCCGCCCACACCCCTGCACTCGTGGTGGCACTGCCCGCAGGCGACGGTGTCGAGCAGCGACTCGGCCGCACGCTTGAACGCGCACTCAAAGGAGCACTCCGCCGTACAGATGATTCCGCGCCCGTACTTGTCTACCTCATCGCTTATATAAAAGAGAACGCGAGCGCTGCAGATGCCGCCCGGCTCGACTCTCTCGCAGATGCCTGCCAAGAGTACGGCACCCTCTGGGGCGGCGGAATCCTGCTCGGCGAGAGCGCTCTTTGCCCTAAGCTATTCAGCTCGCCGCGTCTGGGCGCGTACCGGCGCCCGATCTCGCAGGCAATCGACCGCCTTATAGCCGCGGTGCGCATGGGCAAAAGCATGGAGGAGACCGCACGTATAACCGGACGTTCCACCTGCGAAAACGTCGTTGCCGCTAGCCCCGGGCTCGCACCCCTCTCCCGCCTGCTGTTCTCCTAGCGAGCACGCCATTGCATAGGCTGACCCAGTCTTTACACGGCTGCGAATTATGTTTGTCTAGCGTTTCTCCCCGATTGTGGCACAATGTCTCCCGTCGAAATTCAACGGCAGGACGCGATGCCCCGCGAAAGTCCACGTGAGCGGCTAAAATTAGCGAAATCGCGCCCTTTAATGAAGGAGGCCATCCGTGGCACAACGCAACGCCGTCGCCCCTGCTGCAGGCACGGCAGATAAGACCGGCTCGTTCTCTGTGAACACCGGCTCCAAGGCAATTCCGTTCTCTATGGGTATGGTGCTCGTCACCCTGGGCGTCGTATACGGCGACATCGGCACGAGCCCCATGTACACGCTCAAGTCCATCGTCAGCAACAACGGCGGTCTGGCGAGCATCTCGGAAGAGATGATTCTGGGCGCGCTTTCGCTCGTGATCTGGACTATGACGCTCGTGACCACGGTCAAGTACGTGCTCATTGCCATGAAGGCAGACAACCATAACGAGGGCGGCATTTTTGCCCTCTTTAGCCTGGTGCGCAAATGCGCCCCGTGGCTGATTCTGCCCGCCATGATCGGTGGCGCCGCGTTGCTCGCAGACGGCATCCTCACCCCCGCCGTTACCGTGACCACCGCCATCGAGGGTCTGCGCACCATCGAGATGGGCCACGCGCTTTTGGGCGATGGCCAGGGCACCGTCATCCTCATCACCATCATCATTATCTGCGGCCTGTTTGCCATGCAGCGCGCCGGTACCTCGCGCATCGGCAAGCTCTTTGGCCCCATCATGACGCTGTGGTTCCTCTTTTTGGCCGGCGCCGGCGTGGCCAACATGCTGGGCAACCCCGGCATCCTGCGCGCGCTCAACCCCGTGCGCGGCCTGATGTTCCTGGTCTCGCCTGTCAACCACTCCGGCATCATGGTGCTGGGCTTTGTCTTCCTTGCCACCACGGGTGCCGAGGCTCTCTACTCCGACATGGGCCACGTGGGCAAGATCAACATCTACGCCAGCTGGCCGCTCGTTAAGCTCTGCCTCATCCTGAACTATCTGGGCCAGGGCGCCTGGCTGCTCGCCAACCAGAACAACCCCGAGGCGCTCGCTATCGAAACCCTCAACCCGTTTTTCCAAATGCTGCCTGAGATGCTGAGGCCCTTTGCCATCGTGCTCTCTGCCGTGGCGGCCATCATCGCCTCCCAGGCACTCATCACCGGTTCCTACACGCTGGTCTCTGAGGCCACGCGTCTGAACCTCATGCCGCACCTGCAGATCCACTACCCCTCCGACACCAAGGGTCAGCTCTACATTCCGCTGGTCAACCAGGTCATGTGGGTGGGCTGTATCTTTGTAGTGCTGCTGTTCCAGACCTCCGAGCGCATGGAGGCCGCCTACGGCCTGGCCATCACCGTCACCATGCTCATGACCACCACGCTGCTTACGAGCTACATCGCCGGGGTTATGCGCAAACGCGGCGCCGCCGTGCTCTTTGCCGTGGTCTTTGGCGCGATCGAGCTGTGCTTCTTTGGCGCCTGTCTCACCATGTTCTTCGAGGGCGGCTACGTGATGATCATTCTGGCCGCGTTGCTGTTTGGCATCATGTACGTCTGGCGCCGCGGCACGGCCATCGAGCGCACGCAGTCCGTCTTTTTGCCCGTGGCCAACTACGTAGACCAGATTCGCCGTCTGCGCAACGACGACACCTACGCCGAGCTGGCCGACAACCTGGTCTTCCTCGTCTCGAGCTCCGACCCCGAGACGCTCGACCGCGACGTGCTCTACTCGATCCTGAACAAGCGCCCCAAGCGCGCCAAGGCCTACTGGTTCATCAACGTCCGCGTGACCGACGAACCCTACACGCACACCTACACCGTCAACAACTTTGGCACCGACTTCCTCTTCCGCGTGACGCTTAACCTGGGCTTCAAGGTCAATCAGCGTGTGAACTCCTACCTGCGCCAGGTGGTCGGAGAGCTGCTCGAGTCTGGTGAGCTGCCCGCCCAGAACCACGCGTACTCCATCTACGAGAAGTCGAGCCCCGTGGGCGACTTCCGCTTCTGCATGCTGCGCAAGACGCTCTCGCCCGATACGCAGATCAGCCGCAACGACCACCGCGTCATGTCGGTAAAGTACACGATTCGCCGCCTGTGCGGCTCCCCCGCGCAGTGGTACGGCCTTGAGGGCTCCTCAATCATCTTTGAGTACGTACCCCTGTTTGCCCGCATGCGCCCGGCCACCAAGCTCACGCGCGTCGACTACGAGGATGCTAACGCCCAGCAGGCCGAGGAGGCCGAGGTCGACATCTTCTCGGACGACCTGGTTGGCGGCAATGAGGCCGGACGCTCCATGATCTTCAATGTCACCGAGCTTCTTGAGTCTGTCGACGACTGCCCCGATGATGCCGACGAGGCTCCCGAAGAGCCCGAGGTGGCCGAGGATCCCGAGACCGAGGAGTTCCGCCCTGACGAGGACTAGCGAATTCTCGACAGCCAGCTGAATGACTGCGCCCTCCTTTGCTATACTAGAACCTATGTTCGATAGGTAAGGTTATGCAAAGGAGGGCGTTTCTGTGAGCACGTTTGACCGCTTTGCGCCCTTTGTACAGGACTTTATCTATGCGAACGGATGGGAGAGCCTACGCTCGATTCAGGTTGCCGCGGCCGACGCCATTTTCAACACGGACGACAACGTCCTGCTTACGGCATCGACGGCCTCGGGTAAAACGGAAGCGGCATTCTTTCCCATCCTCACCCTGTTTTCTGAAGACCCACCCGCAAGCGTGGGCGCGCTCTACATCGGCCCGCTCAAGGCCCTCATCAACGACCAGTTCTACCGCCTGAACGACCTCTGCGAAGAGGCCGACATCCCCGTCTGGCACTGGCATGGCGACGTGGCCGCCTCGCACAAGCGCAAACTTTTGAAGCAGCCCTCGGGCATCCTGCAAATCACGCCTGAGTCGCTCGAGGCGCTGTTGCTGCACAAGCACGCCGCGGTGTCGCGCCTATTTGGCGACCTGCGCTTTGTGGTGATCGACGAGGTGCACTCGCTGCTGCGTGGAGACCGCGGTGGCCAGACGCTCTGCCTGGTCGAACGTCTCTCGGCCATGGCCGGCGTAAACCCGCGGCGCATCGGCCTTTCGGCCACCATCGGCGACCCGGAGCGCACCGGCGCCTTCCTTTCTGCCGGCACGGGACGCGGCTGCATCATCCCCCGCTTTGAGGAGCCGCGACGCATCTGGCGCCTCTCCATGGAGCATTTCTACATCACAGGACCTCAGGCGCAGGAGCGCGTACGAGACATGGGTACGCGAGACACGGCTTCGGGACAGCCGGTGCCGGCAGAAGTCATCTCGGTCGAGCGGATTGAAGGCGAGGTGGATGCGCTCGCTGCCGCGCTCGAGGAAGCCTATGCGGAGACGCACAATCCGCTGGTGCGAGTTTCCGACACTCCTGAAGGACGCGGGGCACTCGGCGGGAGTGTTGACCCGACGGCCGGCGCATACGGTTGCGGCGTAGGCGACCCCGCGGCATGCGCTGCCGAGGCGCGCTGGGGCACGGACAATGCGACCGGCTACGCGCACAACGGCGCAGCAGAAGGCGCGGCTGGCGCCGGCGACTCCTCCGACGTGCAGATTCCCGCCGTCGAGGAGACCGAGCTGCTCTCCCCCACTGACACCGCGCCGCAGGACTCAGACCCCGGTATCGGCTACATCTTTGAGCACACCCGCGGGCGCAAATGCCTTGTGTTCGTGAACTCACGCGAGGAGGCCGAAGGCGTCTGCACGATGCTGCGCCAGTACTGCGAGGCAAACCGCGAGCCCGACCGGTTCTTGATCCATCATGGCAACCTCTCCGCCTCGTTTCGCGAGTCGGCCGAGGAGGCCATGCGCGATGACGAGCTCGCCCTTACAACGGTCACCACGGCGACCCTTGAGCTGGGCATCGACATCGGCCGGCTCGAACGCGCCTTTCAGATTGACGCGCCGTTCACCGTCAGCTCGTTCTTGCAGCGCATGGGTCGCACCGGCCGCCGCGATCTGCCGCCCGAGATGCACTTCGTCATGCGCGAAGAACAGCCCGAGCCGCGCTCCATGCTGCCCGAGACCATCCCGTGGAAGCTCCTACAGGGCATCGCGCTGGTACAGCTCTACCGCGAAGAACGCTGGGTGGAACCGCCTCAGCTCGACCGCCTGCCCTACAGCCTGCTTTACCATCAGGTGATGGCGACCCTCGCCTCCTGCGGCGAGCTCATGCCTGCAGAACTTGCCCAGCGCGTCCTCACACTCTCGTACTTCCACCGCGTGAGCACCGACGACCTGCGCTGTTTGCTGCACCACCTGCTCGAAACCGACCAGATCGAGCAGACGGAGCGCGGCGGCCTCATCGTAGGCATCTCGGGCGAGCGGACAACTAACTCATTCAAGTTCTACGCCGTGTTCCAAGAGAATGAAGAGTACACGGTGCGCTGCGAATCGGCCGAGCTGGGCACCATCGTAAACCCGCCCCCTGCGGGTGAGCGTATCGCCATCGCGGGTCATTGCTGGATCGTCGAAGAGGTGGACCATAAGCGCCGCCTGGTGTACTGCACGCAGGTCAAGGGCCGCGTGCCGGCCTATTTTGGCGACTGCCCCGGGGACATTAACACGCACGTGCTCGAACGCATGCGCCGCGTGCTCATAGAAGACGAGACCTACCCCTACCTCATGGGTAACGCTCGCGCCCGCCTCGCGCAGGCGCGCCATGTTGCACGCAACGGCGGCATCACCGAGCGCCCACTCATCAACTTAGGTGGCGACACCTGGGCACTCATCCCCTGGCTGGGTAGCTACGCCTTCCTGGCGCTGGAGCGACTGCTTAAAATCAAGTGCGCCAAGGAGCTTGGCCTGAAGGGTCTGGATCCCTCACGCCCCTACTTTATGCAGTTCCGCATGAGTGCCGATGAAGAGACCTTCTACCAGGTGTGCGCCGATGCCGCCGAGGAGGGCTTTGACCCGATCGAGCTCGTCTATCCAGCAGAGGTGCCCTACTTCAACAAATACGACGAGTTCCTGCCCGCCTCGCTGGTGCGCAAGGGCTTTGCCGAGGGCGTCCTGGACATCGAGGGCATGTGCGCGCGCGTCATCGAGTGGCGCGACCGGTACTGCTAGCGCGCTCTAGAGCTGGCCGCTCAGCACACAGGCCTCGCTGTCGTAGCCGTCGCCCAGAATCTGGGCCGCCAGGTCGCGACAGTACTGCACGGTAAAGTCGCTGCAGCCCGAGGCGTTGCGAATGGAGTTCTGGCTCGCCAGGTCATCGGTGTAGTCGGAGAGCTTGTAGACGCCCATCGCAGTGCCCGCCGCACGATGCGTGACGGTGGGCGTCATGGAGTACTCGGCAACTTTGCAGGTAGAACCCGATTTTTGCAGGGTGAGCTTTGCCATGCCGCCAAGCATGCGCGGCTTTTCGATCTGACCCGAAACGTAGTTGCCAAGCGACCAGAAGATCGGAACGCGCTTGCCGTCTGTGCCATCCCATACCTCGACGTTCTCGATCACGTGCGGATGCGTGCCGATGATGGCGTCCACGCCGGCGTCCACGAACTTGTGCGCATAGGAGACCTGGTCCTCGTCGGCCGTGTAGACGTACTCGGTGCCCCAGTGCGGGAAGGCGATCACAAAGTCCGCCCCCGCCTCGCGCGCACGCTGCACGTCGCCGGCAAGGTCGCTCAGGTGCAGTTTCTTCACACAGTAGGTGGCGCCGTCGGGCAGAGGGATGCTGTTGGTGTGCTGGGTATAGTTGAGCAGCGCGACCTTGATGCCCTCTCGCTCGATCATGGGAATGGTGTCGGCCACCTCTTGCGAGTCTGCAATACCGGGAACCACGACCTCGGGATGCTTCTCGCGCCAATAGGCAAGATCCCACTGGATGCCCTCAAAGCCCTGGTCGAGGGCATGATTGGTGGCCGAGAGCGCCACGTCCACGCCGGCTGCGACCTCCGCATCGCCCAGCTCTTGGGGGCTGTTGAAACACGGGAAGTCCTCGAGTCCATGCTCGGTGCCGCCCAGGATGGTCTCCTGATTCACGATAGAGATGTCTGCGCCAGAAAACTCATCGGCCATATGGGTGAAGAAGTGGTCGAAGTTGTAGGTGCCATCTGCACGCTGCCCACTCGTCCACACGCTTGTATGGATGAGCATGTCGCCCACCATCATGAGAGTGATGGACTTGGTCTCCTGCTCGCCGTCAAACACCGTAGCGAGTTGACTGACAACAGTTCCTTGCGCGGGGTTCGAGCCGCTGCCTGCTGCCGCACCACAACCGGAGAGCGCGGCGACCGCCGTGCCGGCCAAAAGGGTCGAGACAAACGCACGGCGCGAAAACACAGGGCTCGCAAGCGCGTCGTTGATGCCGTGGTCGGCGCGCTGGCTGGCGCGTGGGCGTTGATCCTGCGGCATGGTACTCCCCTAGTCACAAATGCTATTGGGCCTAGTCTACCAGCGGAGTCCCCAAAAAGTCCTCGTCAAAGGGAATGGCATCGGAAAACGTATGCACCGCGTCGCCTGCGATGAGCAGATAGTTGTCCTCGCCGCCAAATTCCGGGTCACTCGTCTGCAAGATCCACGCGTGCTCAAACACTTGCAGCGCGGTCGCCGCAGCATCGCGCAGGAACGCAACGTCAGTGCCCTCGTCGCGCGAGACGATGTTTGCAAGGTAGACGCCGCTCTCGCTCAAATTCTGCTTGGCAAGAGTCAGAGCATCCACCGTGGAAAGGGCCCGCACGGGGAGCTCGCCGTCAAAACAGTCGTTGATGATGGCGTCATAGGGCTCGCGATATGGCAAGGCGGCTGCGCGCGAAAGGAACGCAAGGGCGTCCTCAGTAAAGATCCGCAGGCGCGGGCCTGCCTCTTCGCACAGACGATCAAGGTAGAACCAACGGCGCGCCGCGGCGACCACCTCAGGATCAAGCTCGACCACGTCCATATGCAGGCAGGCGTGCTCAGTTAAGGCCCACTTGGGATAAGCAAAGCCACCGCCGCCAAGCATCAGTACGCGCCGGGCGCTAGGCACCGCGCGGAACAGCACATCGAAGCCGCGATAATATGCAAAGACGGGCTCGGCCCAACGGGCGCCCGTATACGTCGCGGACTGGTACACGCCGCCGCACTCGAGGACACGCACGCGAGAACCGTCCTCCGCGCGCAGAGTTTTGATGCGCACGCGATCCGTCTCTGCACGCGCTGCCCGTGCGCGGCGCACCATTGCCGCAGCTGAGACCGCAAGGCCCACGCCACCCACAGCGATCAATCCCAGAGAGGCTTTTCTTACCGCGGCCTTTCTCATAGTGCCTCAGAGCTCCTTTTGCTGGTACAG
>CAVEPV010000001.1:6853-8891 GCA_963617695.1 Bacteroidaceae bacterium | reverse complement strand
AGACCTGATCCGGCAGAGAGAGGCGCAAGAAGCCGGCAATCTTGCCCGCAGGCGTCACCCATTGCAAGAAGTGCTCGCACGTGGCCGCAGTCTCGTATGCGACCGTCTTAAGCGAGAGCTGTGAAAGGTCGGCGCCCTCAGTTGCAATCTCGCGGTAGCGAATCTCCTGCACCGACCCCTCGCCGCGCTCGCGCAGACGCAGCTCCACCAGCTGACGCAGGTTGGGCTTTTTGTTGCCAACCATAATGTCGTCGGAGCTAAAGTCGCGGATCATGCGGCTGATACGACAAAACGCCGGCGTGGCCACGATGTCCGCGGCGAGCACGTCAAGCAGCTCGTCTTCGGTGTAGGGTCTCCACGAGCCGTCGCGATAGTGCGCACAGAGGCGCGTGCCCTCGATGAGCGCGCAGGGATAGAGCTTGATCTCATCGGGCTGAAAGGCGCGTCCGCGCACGCAGGCTTCGTAGTCGAGCTTGTCGACCGCAGGCGTTGCCCCCAGCAGGTTGAGCATCATGTGCGCGTGGATCTTAAAGCCAAATAGGCGCACGAGCGTAAAGGCGCGCTCGATCTGCTCCACAGAAATGCGGCGCTCGTTGGCGTCAAGAATGCGCTGGTCGAGGCTCTGAATGCCCATCTGAATCTTGGTCGCACCCAAGCGCCGAATGGTTGTGAGTGCCTCAGGCGTGATGGCATCGGGGCGCGTCTCGATCACCAAACCCACCACGCGATGCCGCGCGTGTTCGTTGGCGCGCTGTAGACGCACAAGCTCCTCAAAGGTTGCCGTCTGCGACTTGGCAGCTTGACCCCACAATGTGGTGGGCCCGTACAGGGCACGCACGCTGCGGTTATAGGCGCCCGGTGTGGCACCGTCCGTGCTATCGATCAGCTCCTGGAACGGTGCGACTTGCTCGGCCAGCTCGTCTGCCGCGCTCGCGATGCCAAGCTCTCGATAGAATGCGCGGCGCTCGCGCACTGCAGCCGGCAGCGCGGCGTCGTCGGTTGCCAAAAGCTGCCCCGCGGCACCCTCACGCGTGGCTGAGCCCTCGCCTGCCAGCATGGGATTGGCCGCCGTCTCCGCGATCGCGCTGTCATTGAGCGCCCGGAAGAGCTCGCTCACGAACCAAACCTGATAGCCTTCCGAGTAGTCGCTCCATGTACCGCCCAGGATGATGAGCTCGATCTTGTCTGTAGCGTGACCCATCTGAGAAAGCGCTGTGAGGCGTGCGCTCACCTGCAGGTACGGATCAAAACAGTTCTGCTCCGCGCGGGCGCAGGCGGGCTCGGCATGCAGATAGCTCTTGGGCATGCGCAGATCGTTGGGACAAAACAGGCAGTCGCCCGAGCACGGCCAAGGCTTAGTGATAACCGTGATGGTCGCTACGCCCGAAGCGGTGCGGCGCGGCTTCATGCGCAAGACTTGCAGCAGCTCGCGCTCAAGCTCGGGCGTCACGTCCCAGCTCTGCCAGCGCTCGGGTTCCTCCTGCTTTACGCGTTGGTAGTACGGCAGCAGGCGGCGCTTGGCCAACATGCGCTTGTCTGCCCCCTCGCGGCGCGCCTCGGCATGGATGAGCTTAACGAGGGCGCGGTCGTCCACGGCGGCGCCGACACGCAGGCGTTCGAGTATCTGCAAGATGATCTGTTCCATGAGAGGCATTGTAATCGACTGCACGGCCCCTGTCGGAGCGCGGAAGGGCGGCGGAACTGTTTATAACACGGACAGCGCGTTGCGAGTGTCCGCTTACATAAACAGTTTCGCCGCCCTGCACCTGCTTGCATGGGAGCCTGCATTCGGTACTATTGGCGGGGCTTGTTGTTTTGGCTGTAGCTCTATCCATGATGAAGAGGTGACGTATGGACGCGGCGTCTGCTCGGCAGATCATTGAGTTGGACAATCTGTTTTATCGAGTTCATGCGTCCTCGTTTTCTCGGACGCGCGAACGAGGGTGGGACGGCTGGTCCAGAGCCTGGGACATTGCGTGCGCGGAGCTTGGGCTGAGGCCGTTTTCGGCGTCTGCCGCAAACGAACCGGACAGCTTTG
>CAVEPV010000001.1:2461-6596 GCA_963617695.1 Bacteroidaceae bacterium | reverse complement strand
GACCTCTCCGCCTGCTTTGGGTTTATGCATCATGTGCCGGGGGCGGAGCTGCGAGGCCGTGTGCTGCAAACGCTTCTCGACGCAACGCGGCCGGGCGGGATTGTCGTTGTCTCATTTTGGCAGTTCATGAACGACGAGCGACTTGCGCGGAAAGCCTCTGCGCTCACCGATGCCGTGCGAGCGGGAGAGCTTTGCTGCGGACTCGACATCTCACAGCTTGAAGAGGACGATTACTTCCTTGATTGGCAATCTGACACCAGCGTTCTGCGCTACTGCCATCATACGACCGACCGCGAGATCGATCAGCTGCTCGCTGGCCTCGACGGCGTTCACGAGGTCGAGCGCTACTCCGCCGACGGACGTAACAACGACCTCAACCGCTATGTGATCCTGAAAAGGAACTAGATATGGGAAGCCTGCATATTCGCACGCCGAAAAACTTTGTGCTGGAAGAGCGCTTGGAGCGCTATGCCGATGCTATCGAAACGCAACCCGAGAACCTGCGTGGCCACTGGGCAGAAGTGTGTGCCGAAGCTGGCACCGCTCCCTTTACCCGCGTACACCTCGACCTGGGTTGCGGCAAGGGCAGCTACATCGCAGCTCGTGCGCAGGCCGAGCCGGATACGCTCTTCATAGGCTGCGACCAAGAGCCCATCTGCATCGCCTACGCGGCACAGCGCATCGTGGAGACCGGGCTGCGTAACGCCCTTGTGACGCCCCGCGGCGCTGACTCGCTTGCGAACGTCTTTGCCTCCGGCGAACTCAGCGCCATCACGCTCAACTTTCCCACGCCCTGCCCCAAGGCGCGCCATGCCGAACAGCGCCTTGTCTACGTTGACCGCTTGCTCGCCTACCGTCCGCTGCTCGCGCAGGGCGGCACCCTCACGCTGCGCACCGACAGTAAGCCCCTGCGCGATTACGCGCTCGGCCAGTTCACCGCCGCGGGATACCAAACGCGCTGGGTGAGCGACAACGTCCGTGCCGAGCATCCCGAGCATCCCGAGACCGAGTACGAAGCGCGCACGCGTGAGATGGGCGCCGTGGTCTACGGCATCTGCGCCGAGGTAGGCCCTGAACCCACGTCCGAGCAGATCGAGCAGGGACGTGTGGCAGAACAAAGTCTTGCCTGCTACCTGCCCCAAGACCTCGACTCCTTGGAATACGTACCGCTCGGTATGGAGGAGGCCGTGGTGAACTTCAAGAACCGTCTCGCCAAAGGAAAGGCCGCCCGCCCGCAGGACTAGCAAACGCGATGGCATCGCACGTCAGCCTCGCGCGTCCGCCTGCGCTCCGACAGAACCTCAAGCCACGGTGCCATGCCGCAACCCAACGCCGCACCGCTCAAGCTCAGCACGAACGGCGCCCCAATCCTGGCTCCGCACGCACCCAACCCGGCATCACAAAACCCAACATCTCTCCCGGCGGGCGGCACGCAGCTCGGCCATAATAGGGAGCGTCAAAACGCGAAAGAAAGCAGCACATGGACGCCACCAACCAAGCCACAGCCGCCCCCGCCAGCGCAAGCTCGTTTGCGGGTGGCACCGAGACCACCGGCGAGTTCGGCTCGCTCGGCAAGCTCTCCCCCACCTGGTGGGAACCCGAGGACGGCAGCGAGCCCGAGCCTTGGCTCGCCCCCGATGCCGCCTTTGAGCGCTTCCTCGAATGGACCGGCGAGCGCGGCATCGAGCTGTGGGAGCACCAAGAAGAGGCCCTGATGGACCTCGCCGCCGGCGACCATGTGATCCTGGGCACGCCCACGGGCTCGGGCAAGTCGCTCGTGGCCCTCGGCATGCTCTTTATGGCCATGGCCCAGGGCAAGCGCGCCTACTACACCGCTCCCATCAAGGCCCTCGTCTCCGAAAAGTTCTTTGACCTGGTCGAGGTACTGGGGCGCGACAACGTCGGCATGATCACCGGCGACACGCACATCAACACCGCGGCGCCCGTGATCTGCTGCACGGCCGAGATTCTGGCGAATCAGGCTCTGCGTGAAGGCGAGAACTCCGACGTGGGCTGCGTGGCCATGGATGAGTTCCATTACTTTGCCGACCCCGACCGCGGTTGGGCCTGGCAGGTGCCGCTGCTCACTCTGCCGCACACGCAGTTTATGCTGATGAGCGCCACGCTGGGCGATGTCTCGCAGATTGCCCAGGCCCTTGAGCGCCAGACCGGCACCCCGGTCGACCAGGTCACTGACGCGCCGCGCCCCGTGCCGCTAGCCTACGAATACGTGGACACCTCGCTGGAGGGCACCGTCGAGCTGGCCCTGCGCCGCGGCGAAGCCCCTCTCTACATCGTGCACTTTAGCCAAGACGCCGCGCTTTCCACCGCGCAGTCGCTCGCAAACTTTGGCATTGCCAGCAAGGAACAGCGCGAGCAGATCAAGGAGGCGTCGCGCGGCACCAAATTCACCACCGCGTTTGGCAAGATCTTGAAGCGTCTGCTCTCGTGCGGCGTGGGCGTGCACCATGCCGGCATGCTGCCGCGCTACCGTCTGCTGGTCGAAAAGCTCGCCCAGCAGGGCCTGCTGCCTGTCATCTGCGGCACCGACACCCTGGGCGTAGGCATCAACGTGCCCATCCACACCGTAGTGCTCACGGCGCTCACCAAGTTCGACGGCTATCGCATGCGCCGTTTGCGCGCCCGCGAGTTCCACCAGATTGCCGGCCGCGCCGGACGTTCGGGCTTTGACACCGAGGGCATGGTGATTGCCGAGGCCCCCGAGCACGACATCGAGAACGCCAAACTCCTGGCCAAGGCCGGCGACGACCCCAAAAAGCTGCGCCGAATCAAGAAAAAGAAGCCGCCCGAGGGCTTTGTGACCTGGAACAAGCAGACCTTTGAGCGCCTGATCGAGACGCAGCCCGAGACCCTGCAGCCCCGCATGCGCATCAGGCACTCCATGGTGCTCTCCATGGTGGAGCAGGGCGGCGATGCTCGCGCCCACGTGAGCGAACTCATTGCCGCAAGCCTGCAGACCGATGAGCAAAAGCTTAAGCTCAACGCCCGCGCCGACGAGATTTTTGCAACCCTGATCGACTCCGGCGTCGTCGTGCGTGCCGAGGTGCCGCCCGCGCCCGATGCGCCGGCAGACACCGCGCCCGAGTACGACTACGCGCTCACCGTGGATCTGCCCGAAGACTTTGCCCTCGACCAGCCGCTCTCGCCCTTCCTGCTCGCCGCGCTCGAACTGCTCGACCCCGAGAGCGAAACCTACACGCTCGACCTCATCAGCATGGTGGAGGCTACGCTCGAAGACCCCAAGCAGGTGTTGCGTGCCCAGGAGCGCGCCGAGCGCGACCGTGCCATGGCGGCCATGAAGGCCGATGGCGTTGATTACGAGGAACGCCTTGAGCGCCTGCAGGAAGTCACCTACCCCAAGCCACTCGAGGAGATGCTCGCCGGCGCCTTTGCCCAGTACTGTGCCGAGGTGCCTTGGGCCAACGACTACGAGCTTTCGCCCAAAAGCGTCCTGCGCGACATGCTCGAGAGCGCGAGCGACTTTAAGGGCTACGTGCAAAAGCTCAAGATCGCCCGCTCGGAGGGCATTCTCTTGCGTTACCTGGCAGAGGCCTACCGTTCGCTCGACCGCACGGTGCCCACGTCTAAGCGCAACGAGCGCCTGAACGACATCATCTCGTGGCTGGGCTTTATGGTGCGCTCCGTGGACTCCAGCTTGGTGGATGCCTGGGAGGCAGCTGGCGACCCGGCGGCGCTCGACATCGCCCCGCCCATCGCGGCCAACCAGGTGGTGGCAGACCGCCGCGGTGTGACGCTACTCGTGCGCAACGCGCTCTTCCGCCGCGTGACCTTGGCCGCACGCGACCATGCCGATCAGCTGGGCGACCTGGATGCCGACTTTGGCATGACCGAGGCCCGCTGGCAGCGCGCTCTCGACGCCTATCACGAGCAGCACGAAGAGATCCTCACCGACGGCGATGCCCGCTCGACCGCGATGTTTTCCATCGACGAAAGCGATGAGCAGGCAGCGCACGTGTGGCATGTACACCAAATCTTTGCCGACGAGGACGCCGACCACGACTTTGGCATCATGGCCGACCTCGACCTCGACGCCACCCAAGAAGAGGGCGAAGCCATCTTCAAAAACTACCGCGTCGGCTTCATCGAGGACTTG
>CAVEPV010000001.1:0-2164 GCA_963617695.1 Bacteroidaceae bacterium | reverse complement strand
ATGGTCAGCTCGTCGGCACGTTTGTTAGCCAGACGCAGGTTGTTCTCAGAGGAGAGCAGCGCATCCTTGGTCTTTTGCAGATGGCTGATGGTCTTGTCGATCTCTTCGATCGCCGTCTGGAACTTGCGCTGCGCGATGTCGTAGTTGCGCGCAAAGCCAGTCTTGAACTCCTCCATCTTGTTCTCGAAGTTCGTGACGTCGATGTTCTGCTGGCGGTACTCAGCAAGCTGTTGCTTGTACGAGAGCGAGTTCATGGCCGCGTTGCGCAGCAGCGTGATCATCGGGATAAAGAACTGCGGACGAATCACGTACATCTTCTCGTAGCGGTAGCTCACGTCCACAATACCTGCGTTGTAGAGCTCGCTTTCCGGCTCCAGCAGGGTGCAGAGCACGGCGTACTCGCAACCCTTCTGTGTGCGGTCGTGGTCGAGCTTCTTAAAGAAGTCCTCGTTCTTGTGCTTGGTCGCCGTGTCATCGTTCTCGTTTTTCATCTCGAACATGATGGAAATGATCTCGTTTCCGTCCTCGTCGCACTCACGGAAAATGAAGTCGCCCTTGGTGCCGCCGCTCGCGTCGTTGTCCTTCTCAAAGTAGGCATTGGGGAAGGCCGACATGCGCAGGCGGTTGAACTCGGTCTCGCAGTGTTGCTCGAGCGTCTCGCCCACCATCTTGGTGGAGAGGCGCGCCTTCATGTCGCGCAGGCGCTCGATCTCTTCGTCCTTGTAGCGCAGGATGGTCTCGTTGCTCGAACGAACTTGCTCGATCTCGAGCTTGTGCGAGGCGATCAGCGACTGCTTCTCGCTCTCGCGCACCGACTGCTCCTGAGCAAGTTGGAAACGCGCCTCGTCACGCTCGTGCTCCACGCGCGAAAGCGCCTGAGCCTGGCTGAGCCGAGCTGCGGTCTGCTGCTCCTTGAGCTGCGCACGCAGGCCGTCTGCCTCGGACTTTGCCACCGAGCGCGCCTCCTGCAGCTCGCGGTCGGCCTTTGACTGGGCCTCTTGCAGCTCGCGATCCGCCTGAGCTTGGGCCTCCTGCAGTTCACGCGCAGCCTCGGCCTGAGCTTGGGCAAGCGCGGCCCTCTTCATGTCCTCCGCGCTCCCCAGTTGAGCACGCAGTTCGGCAAGCTGGGACTCCTGTTCGGCCACGGTCTTGCGCAGCTCGGCGGCAAGCTCCTCAAGCTTCTCGCGCGCGTTCGCGGCACCGCGCTGCTCAGCCGCTTCCACGGCCGCCTTCTGCGCCTCCTGCGCGCTCGCGGCCTCGGTCTTGAGGCGCTCAATCTGCGTGTCTCGCTCGCCCAGGGCCTGCTGCAGCTCAGCCGCAGCGCGGGCGCGCTCCATCTCAAGCGCGTGCTCACCCTCGCGACGGGCCGCCTCTTCGCGCTCGCTCAGGTCGTGCGCAAACTCCGCATCGCGCACCTGCTTGACGATGTCTGCGTAGCCAGACTCGTCCACCGTGAAAAACTGTCCGCAATGGGGGCATTTAATCTGATTCATCGCTGCCTCAAATCTGCTTGCTCAAAACTTCTTACTCAAAACGTGCTGGCTGCGGCTCTACGCCGTCAAAGAATGCAAGAATCTCATCTCTGCTTACGGGGCAATAATTGTTGGCGTCCACGCCTACGTCATAGCGCAAGATCCCGCTTGCGCGGTTGCGCTCGTTGTACTCGGAGCCCTCGCTGTGAATGTGCCCATGGAGCTGAATGGCCGAGCGCCACTTGCCGTTCCACGAGAGCATCGGGTAATGCGAAAGGCAGAGCCGGTGCCCGTGCGCAAACCCGGGTTTGACCTCTAGGTAATCCTGCTCGGACTCGAATGCGTCGGGATGTGGCCCCGCCGACCAATGCCGGTCGTGATTGCCCCGAATCAGGTGCACGTGACGGCACACGATCTGCCGGCGCAGCGCGTAGGCCTCCTCCGTGGTGGCACGGAACGAGAAATCGCCCAGCACATACAGGATGTCCTGGGCGGCGACGCGCTCGTTAATGTTCTCGACCAGCCGGCGATCCATCTCCTCAACCGAAGAAAACGGACGGTGGGCGAGCTGCATGATGTTCGAATGTCCAAAGTGAGTATCAGCCGTAAACCACATCATGGCGCTCGCCTCCCCCGTCTGCCGGTCAGGGTTACAGTTTAGCGCGCGTCAGTCACGTAGAGGCCCACGCGCA